>CAYSQW010000031.1:0-39854 GCA_964433135.1 uncultured Eubacteriales bacterium | reverse complement strand
TGATCACTGTCGATCTTCTTTCCCATGGATAATATGGTCTAAAGCCTTTACATGGCGTGAAAAGGCATCTCTGCCCTTGACCGTAACCGCGCACGTCGTCAATGGCTTTTTGCCTTGAAAGCTTTTTTTAACCTTGATATACCCCGCCTTCTCAAGCTTGGACAGGCTGATGCTCAGGTTTCCATCCGTAGCTCCGACGGCTGTTTTGAGATAAATGAAGCTGGCGTTTTTGACGGAAACCAGGATGGACATAACAGCCAGTCTGACTTTGGAGTGAATGACCGGATCCAGCTGAGAAAGGGCCTCAAGCGGCATTTTGCTCTCTTTGTTTTCGAACCATCCTTCGGAGAAGCATGGCCGGTGTAATGTAACCGATCAGGATAAGCGGGATAAACAGAAGCGCACGGTAGTGCTCATGAACAAAAGCCATCCCCAGCCCCCCAAACCACCATAAAATTCCACACCCTTTGAGAAAGCTCCATTCCAATATTCCACCAAGCGTAAAGGTGTAGATTCCCGTGATCAAGGCTATGAGGATGGGAATCAATCCCCAGGCATAAAGATCGAGCATCGGAAATATGAAGCCCGCCAGAAAAAACCCCGCCCCGCAAGCGATGACGAGGTGGCCAATGGCAACCTGAGAGTACGTTTTTGCTCCTGTCGATCGCTCGAAATTTCGGGCATAAACAACCGATACCAGGACGCCGGCAAGCATAAAAACGGTCCAGTTGATCCAGATCCATTCTGGTTTTCCCAGACCGATCAACACATACATGCCGGAAACGGCCAGGATGATCGCTGTTCCCCATATTAAAAAAAACACCCAGGAACCGGCGGCGATTTCCCTTGTCCGGTCGATCATGTCCTTGATAAGACGAATATCTCCTTGAGCGTCCGATTTATTCATTGATCCTCCTTGGAGAACATAAAGTACTTTAAATTATAAAGTAAATATAACCGCCTTATCCTTAACTGTCAAGCAAAGAATTACTAAAATGTTTCTGAATCCCGAAGGAGCCGGGTGGTGTCAGCTCAGCAATACCCGCAGGATGACGATGCATCCGGACAGCGCCGATGCGATCAGCACGGCCGGGCGGATGAAGCCGCGGTCGAGAAAACGCGCGGTTTTTCGGGACATTATAAATCCCAGCAGGGTGCCGGGGAGCAGAACCAGGGCCAGCAGCAGTTCCCGAAGGCCGAAGCGGTGGGCCAGGACGAGCGAGGTCAGAGAGATGATGGTCCCGAAGATGAAGATGCTGGAAAGGGATCCGCGCAGCCGGGGACCTTCCTGGTGTTGGTAGACCAAAGCCATGGGGGCGCCGCCTATGGCCGAAGTGGTTCCCATGACTCCGGATACGGTTCCGGCTCCCAGGAGATTGAACGGCTTGAGGGAAAGCTTCCATCCGGAGATGCTGATCAAAACCGCCAACAGGACCATCGATCCGAAAAAAAGAGAGAGTCCGTTTTCCGAGATGAGGCTTAAAAGGCACACTCCGATCACCGCACCCAGGATGCGGCCGGCTACAGCCCAAGTGATTTCCCTGAAATTGATCGCCCGGTGTTCACGATGGGAGATCAGCGTCGTCAGGCACAGCGCAACCAGCAGAACCGGACCCGGGACGAAAACCGGATCCAGCATGACCAAAAGCGGAACGCCGATCAATCCCAGACCGAAGCCGATCGATCCTTGCAGCGTTGCTCCCAAGGCAGTAATGGAGAACGCCAGCATCGCGGTCAAAAGATCCACGGGAAAATTCATTTGCGGCGCCCCGCACGGAGATCGAGAAGCGGTGCCGTTTTTTTCTTCAGGATTTCGATTTTCATGATCTTATGTGCTTCGTCCTCGGATTCCATCGAATCGAACCTGCATCTTAAGGATTCCGCCGCACAAATGTCAACCGTCCGAGTGAAACCGGACCGGACGGTCTTATGGTGTTTGGGAGGATTTTAAATGGTTTGGTGGCATATGCCCGGGCTCTCGTCAAGATGAAAGTGGAGAGAGCGGCCACCCGGAATCGGAGGATCGGCGCGCTTTTGGATTCCGGGGAGGAATCCCCACCGGGCGGGCGATAAAAAATCCGCTGTCCAAAAAAAACGGATAAGGTTAAGATAGATGGTTCGTACGGACCGCGATAACCGGAAACCGTGCCGCCCGGATCGGGGGCGAGTGGACACGAACGATTTATGGTGAGGAGGCGCTATGCATGTTTTTCGGATTTTGGGATGGATATTTTGTTTATGTACCTTGGGACTGATGTTGATCGGATGCAGTCCGCCGGAATCCGGTCCCTCCGGTTTTCGGTTTGCGGTTTCCTTTCCGGGTGAGGTCCATTCCGAAGCGATCACAGGCAGGGTATATGTTATCCTATCCCGGGATTACGATCGGGAACCGCGCTTTCAAACCGGTTTTACGGGCGTTCCTATCTGGGGAAAAAACGTATCCGCATTGAATCCGGGAGAAGAGATTTTCATCGATGACCGCGCCGTCGGCTATCCTCTGCGGAATGTCACGGAGCTGCCGGCGGGAGATTATTATGTTCAGGCTTTCGTCAATGTCTATTCCGAGTTCAAACGCGCGGACGGACACACGATCTGGCTGCATGATGATCAATGGGAAGGGCAGCGTTGGAACATGTCACCGGGAAATCTCTACAGCGATGTGAAAAAAATTCGTCTGAATCCCGCCCGGCGCCAGACGATCCATATTCCGTGCGGGAACGTGATCCCTCCCGTCGAAGTTCCGCCTGATACGGAGTGGGTGCAGCGGATCAAATTCAAGAGCCGTTTGCTGTCGGAATTTTGGGGCCGGCCGATCTATCTTGGCGCCACCGTGTTGCTTCCGAAAGGGTACCACGATCATCCCGAGGTTTCTTATCCGGTCGATTACATTCAAGGACATTTCTCTCTGCGGGCGCCCAACGGATTCCGCACCGATGATCCGGGACCGGATAATCCGAGGGCCCAGCGCGGCTTCGAATTCTATAAATACTGGATTTCCGATTGCTGTCCGCGTATGATCCTCGTTACCTTCCAGCATCCCTGTCCCTATTTCGACGATTCCTATGCCGTCAATTCCGCCAACGTCGGTCCTTACGGCGATGCCCTGATGCAGGAGCTGATCCCGGCCGTGGAAGAGCGGTTTCGCATCATACGCAAGCCTTATGCGCGGATGCTTTCGGGCGGTTCCACCGGAGGGTGGGAGAGTCTGGCCCTGCAGATTTTCCATCCGGAATTTTTTGGGGGGACCTTTTCGACCTGCCCGGATCCGGTGGACTTCCGCTATTACCAGATCGTCAATATCTATGAAGATGAAAACGCATATTTTACCGATTACGATTGGAAACGGGTCGAGCGTCCCTATGCGCGTACTCCGGACGGAGGGATTTTGTATATGATGAAGGACCGCCAGCATTACGAACTCGTCATCGGCGATAAGAACCGCTCCGGCGGACAGATGGCGATCTGGGAGGCGGTGTATTCTCCAGTAGGAGAAGACGGCTATCCGCGCCAGGTCTGGGACTGGGAGACGGGAGAGATCGATCATGAAACGGCTGAATTGTGGAGACCTTACGATCTTCGCCACTATCTGGAAGAGAACTGGTCGCGGATCGGCTCCCAACTGGAGGGGAAACTCCATATTTACACGGGGGATATGGACACCTATTACCTCAACTGCGCCGTGGTCCTGTTGGAAGAATTCCTGGAAAACACCTCGGATCCTTATTATGCCGGAGAGGTAAAATACGGCGACCGCGCTCCGCACTGCTGGGGGATTCGGGGCCGTGAGCTGATGGAAGCCATGGCCCGACAGATCATGAAGAACGCTCCGTCCGGGGAGGACACCTCAGCCTGGAATTATCGCTGAAGACGATCCGAAAGAAACCGCGCCCTCAGCTCTTTTCCTCATCCGGCTTCTTCTCGGTTTCCCTTTCCCAAGGCACCCAGTCCGATCCGAGAACGTGTTTCTGCATCCACCTGATCTCCTCGATATCGCGCATCCGTTGATGGCGCGGCTCTCGGAATCCATGCGGTTCGCGCGGGACGCGCAGGTAGCGGACGGGAGCTTTTCCGATATCCTTGACCGCCGTGAAAAAAAGCATGCTCTGGGCCTCGGTATCGGTGGTGTCGTTCATGCCGTGGATGAGCAGGGTGGGAGTTACGACGTCGGCGACGTGGGTGAAAGCCGATTGGGCGCGGTAGGCCCGCGGATTGTCCCACGGGGTTCCTCCGATGTGCCAGAACCGGACGTCGTAATTGAATCCGGGACCGTATTCCGAAGCCCAGTCGTATACCCCCGCTCCGATGGAAGCGGCCCGGAAGCGGTCGGTCCGGGTCAATGTCCATCCTCCCAAAATCCCTCCATAGCTCCATCCCTTGAGGGCCATTCGTTCGGGATCCGCGACTCCCGATTTGATGACGTGGTTCACTCCGTTCATGAGGTCATCGTAGTCGCCGTATCCGATGCCGTCGCCGCCCTGGATGGAGTTGCCTTCCCGAAGCTTATCCGTATACCCGCTGCTGCCGCGGACATTCGGGGATAGCGAGGCGTATCCCAGTCCGGCGTATACGTGATAGGAGGCCCGGAAACTGTTGGTAAAACAACCGGCGGGGCCTCCATGGATATTGAGGATAAGCGGATGTCTTCGGCCGGGTGCATGATCCGCCGGCAGGTGGAGCAGCCCTTCGATCTCGAAGTTCTTTTTGCTTTTCCATTTTATCAGCGTCATTGACGCCAGAGCGATTTCCTCCGCCACCCAGGGATTTGCGTCGGTCAGTCTTACGGGATTGAATGCATCCACCGGAGAAGCATAAATGTCGGGGGGAGAATCGAAGTCGGTAAAGGTGTAAACCATCGTTTTCCGGTCCCGTGAGAAACCATGGACGCGAAGCGTTCCTTCGATAGAGGTGAGCTTGCGGGTTTCACCGGATACGGCGTCGACGCGAAACAGGTTGGTATCGGTTCCCTGCTGTCCGTTGAACAGGATGGAACGGCTGTCCGGCGTCCAGAAAAGACCGCGGATGCCGCCCTCAAAATCCGTCGATAGGAGGCGGGATGTCTTTGTCCGGGGGTCGAGCAGAAATATCTTCGGGTTTCGGTTCAGAAAATCATGGGCATCGGCCGCGGTGAAGGCGATCGTTTCGCCGTCGGGGGCCCATGTAAGGGAGCTTTCCGGCGCCCGGTTGTCCGTAAGCCGTACGATCTTTTTATCCGTGATGTCGAATAGATATATTTCGCTCAAACGCCCGTCGTTGCGGCGGTTGGAGCGTCGGGCTGAAAACGCCAACCTATCGCCCCGCGGATCCATGGCGAATTCACCGATGATGAGATTTTCATCGGTGAGGCGCCGGATCTCCCCATCTTCGATGTCCACCGTCCAGAGATTTCGCCAGCGGGCTTCGGTTTGACCGTTGGGGCCCTCATCCACGAAGAAAGCGTCATTTCCAGCCTTATGCTCTTTCTCTTCCTCCTTACTCCGGGGCTCAGGGGCAGCGAAGATAATCTTTCGGGAATCCGGAGCCCATATGAAAGCTCCGATTTCGGTTTCGTGCTTGGTCAGGACAATGCCTTCGCCGCCGCTGTTGGGCATGAGAAAAATCTGGTTTTTTTTATCGATTTTTCTTTTGAAGGCCAAATAATTTCCGTCCGGGGAAAACCGGAATCCGCTCCCGCCCGATTCACCGATGTATTGAAAAGCATTCCCGCCGACGGCGGGGATCATGAAGTATTTCACGTCCCGCTTGTTCTTTTCCCAGTTCAATGTCGAGCGCGAGAAAAAAACCTGATTCCCGTCGGGAGAGATCAATACGTCGCCCACCCGGGCCAAATTCAAGGCGTCATCCGTTGTCATCGGCCTGAGATCGGTCTGCAGAGCCGGAAGACACGGAGATATGAGCAGAATGCAAGACAACATCCATACGATCTTTTTCATGGACGGCTCCTTGTGTTGATATTCCCTCCTGGAGGAATAGTCATCATATTATTTTGACAGATGGGCTGCAAGCCGGAAAAAGTGCTGTCAAGGGATGATTTGTCGTCCGTCGGCATGGAATTCATGTGTTCCCGGGAATTATAGGCTGTCCTCCGTTTCCTGAATTATGAGGGCGGGGGGGGAATACCGCCGAAAAATTTAGAGGGGGGCTTGAATTTGATCGTCATTTGGTTTAGGTTCTATTTCGTTGGATGATGATGTTATCTCCGTTGTCTGAAATCCCAAATCGGGGAGGAATTGGAAATGAGCAATCATGAAGATGCATGTGAACGGGTCATCGATGCGCTCCAGGAAGCGGTTTTTGCTCTGGAACGGGGAAAAGAAGAATGCATGGCCGAAGATTGGGAAATGTTTCCTCCGGAGGAAATAGACGAAATCATCGAAATGATCGCTGCCATTATCGATAAACTGAAATAAATTTTCCGTTTTTTCGCGGAGAGGTTACCGTTTCTTGATTCGGATGCCTCCTCCCGATGTTCGCAGAAAAAGCAGTGGGCCTCCTCGATTGAGTTGAGCCTTCAGCTCATTTCTTTTGATTTCGCCCCGCAGCGTAACGGGGAATTCCGTCGATACTCTTCCTCCCGAAGCGTGGGCGTCCACATCCATGCTCACTTCGGGCGTCATATTCACCGTAATGGACCCCCCCGAAGTTCTCAGGTTGCATTCGCCGCTTGGTTGCGAAATGAGGGTCGCGGTGATGGAGCCTCCCGAAGTACGGGCTCTGACCGCATCTTCCGCCTCATCAATGGTGATGCTTCCTCCCGATGTGTCGGCGTCCACGATGCCTCTGACGCGTGCGATGACGATACGTCCTCCAGACGTGTCCGCTTTGATATCGTTTTCAATATCCCGGGCTTGGATGCCTCCTCCCGACGTTTTAACAACCACAGGTCCGGCCGCCGAGTCGATTTCGATCCGGCCGCCGGATGTTCTGCCGTTGATAGGGCCGGCGATCTCCCTAAAATAAAGGCCTCCTCCTGAAGTCCTGGCGGTGACGCTGCCTTCGATCCCCTCGATTTCGATTTTCCCTCCGCGGGTGTACAGATCGCAGTTGTACATTTCGGGAACCGTGATTTCGAACTTCACGCGCAGAGAATTTGTGATGTTTCGCCAAAATCGCTGCCAGGGATCATTGGGGAAATCACCTTGGATGATAACATCGTCTCCCTTTTGGTCGAAAGCAACATGGAAATCCTTAAGAATTTCCTCGGCCCGGCGGCGGTTCATGGTTCGTACTTCCCGCTTTACGGTCACTTCCACTCGTTCGCTCATGTGGGTCCGTATGGCTATGGAACCGATATCGCTTTCCAGTCTGAGGGTTCCGTTAGGGGCGACATCGAAAGATTCCCGGATAATTTCCTGAGGGCCGGCAGCCGCGATTTCCGCTCCCGCCGTCAGCATCAGGATGGACAACAATATCCCGAGGCCTCTTTTCTCGTCAATCTTCATCATTTCCTCCTGTCAGGATCCGATATCTTTTCGACCGGCCGGTGTTGCGGCTCTTGTCAAGGGGATCGATAATTCGGTCCGTGTTTTACTAGTTAAGACGAAAAAAAAACGAAAAGGTTCGCTTTGGACCTCATCGGATTTATTTTCATTCAGGAGAGGCACGTTCGCATCCTTTATTTCGGCGCCCGGAGTGAACGTCTTTTTCGATTTATTCCGGTTGACTTTTGGCGATGATCGTCCGAGTATTAGAAGCTCAGCGGGGAAACCTAGGAACCGAAAGGATTAAATGGCAGGTGGTTGACTTTATGAACACGACGCTACAGGATTATCCGGCGGCAATATTCGACCTCGACGGCACTTTGATCGATTCATTGGAAGACATCGCCGATTCCATGAACGCCGTGCTGAGCTCACACGGTTTTGCCGCCCATCCCCTCGATTCCTATAGATATTTCGTGGGCGATGGGATCGCGACCCTGGTTCGGCGTGCGCTTCCGGAAAATGACTCTCCGGAAGAGACGATACGGCAGTGCGTGCATGAGATGCGGGAGGAATATCGGCTTCGCTGGCGGGAGAAGACGCATCCCTATGACGGGATTTCAGGGATTCTGGAAGAGCTGTACCGGCGGGGGATCAAACTGAACGTTTTTTCCAACAAACCCGAAGATTTCACGCGTCTGACCGTCGATGAGTTTTTCGGCAGAGAGAGATTCCAGGAGGTTCTCGGCGTGGGGCCTTCCGTCCCTGCCAAACCCGATCCCGCCGGCGCCCTCCGGATTGCCGAAGTCCTCGAATTTCCTCCCGAACGATTCCTGTTTTTCGGCGATACGAATGTCGATATGAAAACCGCCCGCGGGGCCGGAATGAATCCGGTGGGGGTGCTCTGGGGATTTCGCTCCGCGGAAGAACTGACGGCCGCCGGGGCGATGAAAGTTCTGCGGCATCCGGAAGAGATCCTCAGCTGTTTTCCGGAAAGAAATTGATAAACATGCGCGTGATCCACCGGATGTCTTCTTGATCCTGGACTCGGGGAAAAAAATCCCCCTTATCCATTCATCACGGGCGTGCCGGAGGAGATCCCATGCTCTTGACCCGCGGCAGGTCCATGCGATGATATTATGCGGGCGTCGACATCTCAGCGTGGGGAGGAAAGGCTGGCTGTTTTGGGATTGAGCAAAAAGGGGGGTTTTTATGATGGGATGAGCCTGCCCAGCCAGCGCGACAGACAAACAGGTTCATTATAGCATAAAACCTATAAAAAAAATATAATATATAATATTTATAGGAAAAATAAATTGATCTTAGGGGTTTGGGGATATATCGAAGGGTGTTTCCCGCCGTTTCTCGAAAACATGCTTGACCATGGAACGCTCCTGAATAATAATGACAGGCTCTGGCAGGTTTTTATTTGTGAAGGAGCGCTGAATATTCGGCTCTCCGTTTATTAAGGAGGACTTATGAACATCGGATCGTTTCGCGGCAAACCCGCTGTCCGGGCTGGGATCGTTTTAGCCGTTTTCAGCCTTCAGCTTTCGGTCTTCGCCGCTCCCAAAGCACGCAAGGAAAAAAAGCTGATCCTCAACTGGCTCAGCCAATCCGAAGTGGTGGAAAAGTTCGGAAAGATCTCGGACAGCATTTGGTCCTACGCCGAACTCGGCATGCAGGAGTATAAGTCTTCGAAACTGCTGGCCGATACATTGGAAGAAGCGGGTTTTACGGTTGAGAGAGGATTGGCGGGGATGCCGACATGTTTTGTCGCTTCCTACGGCTCAGGGCATCCCGTTATCGGAATATTGGGGGAATTTGACGCCCTGCCGATGATTTCGCAAAAGGGGCGGACGCCCAAACAGGATCCCGTGGTCAAGGGCGCCCCGGGTCATGGTTGCGGTCACAATACCATGTGTACGGCCGCGGCCGCGGCCGCCATCGCCGTCAAACAGGCTATGGACGAATTCGGTTTTCAGGGCACCATCAAAGTTTTTGGATCCCCCGCCGAGGAAACCCTCATCAGCCGCCCGTATATGGTGCGCGCGGGATTGTTCGAGGGAGTGGATGCGGTTATCGACAATCACAGCAGCAGCGGTTTTTCAACCAGCTACGGCATAAGCGGAAACGCGATGTTCTCGACGATCTTTTCTTTCAAGGGGAAGACCGCCCATGGGGCTTCTCCCTGGGGTGGGCGCAGTGCCCTGGATGCCGTCGACCTCATGAATATCGCCACGAATTACCTGCGCGAACACCTTTTCTATACACACCGTCTGCATTATGTGATCACCGAAGGCGGAGAGGCTCCCAATGTGGTTCCCGATCACGCGAGTGTTTGGTACTATGTCAGAAACAGCAACGAACGGGTCGAAGAGATGTACCAGCGGGTCATCAATTGCGCGAAGGCCGCGGCGCTGGCCACGGATACGGAGCTGGAAAAGATCCGCTGTCTTTCCGCCATCCATCAGAGAAACGGGAACAAGGCGATGGCCGAGATCATCCAGGCGAATATCGATATCGTCGGGATGCCGGAGTGGACCGAGGAAGAGCATGCTTTCGCCAAAGATCTTCAGAAGGAGTTGGGTAAGCCCGAGGAAGGGATGCCTACCGAGGTCGGAAAACTCGAACACCGTGAGAAGACTTTCGTCGGGGGCGGATCATCGGATGCCGCCGAGGTCTCATGTGTCTGTCCTTCCGCGTCGGTTCGTTTTCCCGGAACGGTTCCGGGAGCCATCGGACACCATTGGTCGCTGGTGGCCTGCACCTACGGCTCCACGGCCTGGAAAGGACTCAATGCGGGCGCGAAAGTCATGGCCGCCACAGCGGTCGACCTCATGCTTGACGCCAAGGCCATGGAGAAAGCGCGGGCGGAATTCGCAGCCTACAGTGAAAAAAATCCGTATAAATCGTTTTTACCCGATGACGCCGAACCTCCGGTCGAGTTGAATAAGGATCTCATGGAAAAATGGCTTCCGCTTTTGGAGAAAGCTCAGACACGGCCCTAAGCTTCAAAAGCTGATCGGAGCGGCCTTCCTGTCCGCTTGATGGATTTCAGGTTTCCGAGGCGTCCGGCATGCAAGAGGGAGCCGGTGGCGCCATCGTCGCCTCCGCGCTGAAAGCGAAGATGGAGATCCCCGATCTTGAGCGTTTCACCAAGGAAGGGACGAATCTTGACAGACCGCTTTCTTTTGCCAAAAATAAAAATATGTTGATCAGAAAAAAGGCTTTGTGGAGGATTGTCGGATTGTCACTGGGATTGCTGCTGCTTTTCGGATGCCGCAAGGGGGAAGACTCGCCCCGGAACATCATTCTGATGATAGCGGACGGTTGCGGATACAGCTGCGTGGAAGCCGCCAGTCTGTACCAGTTCGGCGAATCCGATGCTCAAGTTTATCAAAAATTTCCCGTGCAAGCGGCCGTTAGCACTTTTTCTCTGGATACGGAAGGCTATGATCCCCGGAAAGCTTGGTCGGATTTCGATTACGTGACCCGGGACCCCACGGATTCGGCGTCGGCGGCGACGGCTTTCGCCACGGGATACAAAACCCGCAACCGTTTTGTCGGAGTGAACGCTTACCGGATTCGTCTGAAAACGGTTTGCGAACAGGCCAAAAAGAAGGGAAAAGCCGCCGGAACGGTAACCAGCGTGCCGTTCAGCCACGCAACGCCCGCCGGGTTTTGGGCTCATCACCCGCGGCGGAATGATTACCATCGGATCGGGGACCAGCTGCTTTTTGAAAGCCGGGCGGATGTCATCATGGGATGCGGGCATCCCGATTTCGATGACGAGGGAAACCGGTTGGTGGAACCGAACTACCGTTATATCAGCGGAGAGGAGAATTGGCGCCGGCTTCGGAATCCGCATTTGGGCATCAGCCCGGGGGATGAGGTCTCTTCCCAGCCTTGGTTCTTGGTGGATGAGCGGGCGGATTTTCAGGCATTGGCCGAAGGTCCGGTCCCGCCGCGGATTTTCGGGTTGGCCCCGGCCCATTCGACTCTTCAGCAGAATCGAGGAGGTGATGGATTCGCCGCTCCCTTTGTTGTTCCGGCAAACGAAAATTTGCCCACCCTGGTGGAAATGACCCGGGCTGCTCTGAATGTCCTGGATGATGATCCCCAGGGCTTTTTCCTCATGGTCGAGGGAGGGGCTGTGGATTGGGCCGCCGAGGACAATCAATCCGGTCGCTTGATCGAGGAAATGGTGGATTTCAATCGGTCCGTGGAGGCGGTTTCGGACTGGATCGAGAGCCACGGGGGATGGGAGGAGAGTTTGCTGATCGTGACATCGGACCATGAAACGGGGGGAATCACGGGCCCGGCGGAAGATGGAAGGAATATTCCGGTCGAGTTCAGCGGTGGGCTGCTGCGGCCGCTGATCAATAACGGGCGTGGGAACCTGCCCGGCATGGAATGGCGTGTCGATTATCATACGAACATGCTGGTGCCCTTGTTTGCTTGCGGCCGCGCCTCCGAGCGCTTGCGTGCGCGTGCCGTTAGGGTGGATCCGGTGTACGGCCGGTATTTGGACAATACCGATATCGCCCGGGTGATTTTTGGACTCCTGGACTGACCCGCGGGAATACGAAATGATCGAATCCCTTTCTATTGACAACGTTTCAAACGCGTAATAGAGTAGATTTCCGGGATGAAGGCGCTTGTCCGGAGGATATGGGTTCCGGAAGGGCCGTTCGTACCGATACGAAATTATTTTAAGGAGTGTGACATGCGGAGATTATCGGCCGTCTTGATTTTGATTCTGGGAGTGTTCCTTACCGTGTACGCCGCGGAGGATAAAAACGTTCGTCTGCTGGACACCGCGACTTATCTGGAGATGGAAACCATAGGCGCCCCTCAAATTTCCCCAGACGGAAAAAACGTCCTGTTTGTCAGAGGTGGAGTGGATAAGATGAAGGACAGGACCCGAAGCAGCCTCTGGATCGTCGATATCGAAGGGAACCGGGCGCGGGAACTCACGCACGGCGACTGGTCCGATTTTTCTCCCGTGTGGTCTCCCGATGGAGAAAAGGTCGCTTTTCTCTCAGACCGGGACGGGAGTGTTCAACTCCATGTCATGTGGTTGAAAACCCGGGAAGTGGCCCAACTCACGCACCTGGAGCACCGCCCCGTGGGGATTCGTTGGGCTCCGGATGGAAGAACCCTGGTTTTCGGAATGTTTCTTCCGGATACCGAATCACCGCTTCCGGTGAAGCTGCCGAAATTTCCCGCGGGCGCCGAACTCGCCGAACCCGCCAAGGTCGTCGACCGCATCATCTGGGCCTATGACGGAATGGGCTATCTGCCCAAAGGGCATATGCATATGTTCACCCTGGATGCGGCCATCGGAGGAACCCCTCGGCAGATCACTTCCGGGGATTTCACGTTCAATGATCCCCGAAGATTTCAAGCCTGTGATCCTCAGTGGTCCCGGGACGGGAAGAAGATCTATTTCGCCGCGCTTCTAAAACCGGATCATGAGGTCGAGATGGAAATCAATGAATGTGAAATCCATTCCCTGGACCTGAAATCGGGCAGGATCGAAATATTGACCGACAGGGAAGGCCCTGACCGGGGCATGCGTATTTCCCCTGACGGGAAGTGGATCGCATACACGGGATTCGACAATCAGAATTATGCCGACGGCAATATCTCCAGCCTTTATCTGATGGATATAAACGGTGGGGGGAAACGGATGCTGGCGGGAGATCTTCCCGGTTCCCCTTCGAGTATCACCTGGGCTTCGGACAGCAGCGGCGTTTTCTACCTGATGGGTGAAAAAGGCGAGTCCAATCTGTACTTCGTCTCCAGAAAGGGAGCGGTGCGCAAGGTCACTTCGGGGGCGCATTATCTCTCCTCGCTTTCACTCGCTAAAAACGGACAAGCCGTGGCGTTGCGTTCGACGCCTTCTCAACCGAATGTTTTGGTGGCTTTTTCCGTGGATAAGCCGGAGACCTTCAAAACCCTGGTGGACGTCAACGCCGATGTGCTGGCCGATGTGAAGCTGGGTGAGGTGGAGGAAATGTGGTTCACTTCCCCCGACGGCCTGGATCTGCAGGGATGGCTGATCAAACCCGCCGATTTTGAGCCCGGAAAAAAATATCCTCTCGTGCTCTGGATCCACGGCGGCCCTTATTCCATGTATTCGGTCCGTTGGAATTGGGCTTTCCAGAATTTTGCCGCGGAAGGTTATGCGGTGCTGTATATGAACCCCCGAGGGAGCACGGGTTATGGAAAAGCTTTTGTCGACGGTATCAAGCATTCCTATCCCGGAAAGGATTTCGATGATCTGATGGCGGGAGTGGATGCCGCCCTTGCCAAGGGATTTGTCGATTCGGAGAACCTTTTCGTCTGCGGAGGCAGCGGCGGAGGGATCCTGACCTCTTATATCGTAGGTCATACGGATCGATTCCGGGCCGCCTGCGCCATGCGTCCGATCGTCAATTATATCTCAGCGGCGGGGACGGCCGATGATCCCACCGACAAATACAGCTGGTTTATCAAGCCCCACTGGGAAGATCCGTTGGATTGGTACCAACGTTCTCCCATCGCCTCGGTGGGGAACGTCAATACTCCGCTGATGCTCATGACGGGGGAGATCGACCTGCGGACCCCCATGGGACAGAGCGAGGAATTTTTCCGGGCTTTGAAGATGCAGAAAAAAGAGACGCTGCTGGTTCGGATGCCGGGTGAATTTCACGGCTGGCGGCGGCCTTCGCACCGCATTCTCAACCAGCTCTATCTGATCGCCTGGTTCGAAAAATACCGAACGCGGTAATCCGGAAACAGCGATGAAAATACGTTCTGGACACCGTTACGGCACTTGTGATATGAGATCGAAATGATGGGGAATCGAAATATTCCCGGGGATTCGTCCGATCAATTCCTTATGACTTCCCGGGGGCTGCGTTTGGCGGTGCGAAGCTGGCATCCCGAAGGAGAGGCACGGGCGGTGATCGTCATCCTCCACGGAATCGCCGAACACTGCGGCCGATACGCAGCATTCGCCGAGTCGCTGACGAAGCTCGGTTTCGCCGTGGAAAGCTTCGATTTTCACGGACACGGAAAATCGGAAGGCCCGCGTGCCTATACCCGTTTCTTTGAAGACTGGTTGATGGATGTGGACCTTCTCCTGGACCGGGTCCGCGGCCGGTATGACAGCACCCCGGTTTTTATCTTCGGCCACAGCCAGGGAGGATCGATCGCCCTGCTTTACGCCATCTCCCGGCAGCCCCGGATCCGCGGCTTGATCCTGTCGGCCCCGACCGTTATGGTGAGTACGCTGGTTCCCGTCTTTCTTCAAAAGCTTTCCGTGCTGGCGGCTGTTCTGCTTCCCAAACTGCCGGTGCTCAGGCTCGACAGCACGGCCTTGTCGCGTGATCCCGAAGTCGTTCGGGATTACGAACAGGACCCGTTGGTTTTCCGCGGCCGTCTGCGTATGAGAACCGGAGCTGAGATCTTTAGAGCTACCGGGCTGATCCGCCGGCATATGGAAAAAATCGAGCTTCCGATGCTTATCCTCCATGGGAGCGATGACCGGGTCGTCGATTCCGAAGGAAGTCGGCTTCTTGTCGAGAGCGTGGCATCGCGCGATAAAACGTACAAGCTGTATCCGGGATTCTACCATGAGCTTTTGAATGAAAAGGAGAAGGATGTCGTGATCCGCGATATCCTGGAGTGGCTCGGACAGCGCTGCCGCTGAGTGCCGGGAGAAATCTTTATCTGTCCCTGGAAGATCTTAGTCTGCCGCCGTCGGACTAAATGGAATATTCGATATGCATATACTCGTTGTCGATCAGGGAACGACCGGCACCACGACCGTTCTTTTTGACTCCCGCTTCCGGATGGTGGATCGCGCGTACCGTGAGCTGCCCCAGATTTACCCGAAGCCAGGTTGGGTGGAACATGACCCCTTGGAGATCTGGCGAACGGTTCGGGAAACGGTTCGGGAGATCATGGGAAGGTTCTCCGGCAAGGTCGTCGCCCTGGGGATATCCAATCAGCGGGAAACCACGATGGTGTGGGAGCGGGAGAAAGGAACCCCGCTCTCTAATGCGATTGTCTGGCAGTGCCGGCGCACCGCCGATGCCTGTGAGCGGTTGAAAACGCACGAAGATCTGATCCGCCGCAAAACCGGCCTGCCGTTGGATGCCTATTTCAGCGGGACCAAGATCCGATGGATACTGGATCGGTTTATGGACCGGGATCCGGGATCGCTGTGTTTCGGCAATGTGGATGCCTGGCTCATCTGGAACCTGACCGGAGGAGCCGTGCATGCCACGGACCCCACCAACGCATCCAGGACCATGCTCTACGATATCCACGCGCAGGACTGGGATGAAGGATTGTGCCGTTTGCTCGACGTCCCCCTCGAAATCCTTCCCGAGGTTCGGAATTCCTCCGGAAGCTTCGGCACGGTCCGTGCCATACGCGAAATCCGGGGGATCCCGATTTTAGGAGTCGCCGGTGATCAACAGGCCGCTCTTTTCGGTCAGGCCTGTTTTTTCCCGGGAGAAACCAAAAACACTTACGGGACCGGCTGTTTCGCGGTCATGAACACCGGAGAGACACCCGTTTTTTCTTCCCGAGGATTGATCACGACGCCGGCCGTATCCATGAATGATCGGCCCTGCTATGCTCTGGAAGGATCGATCTTCATCGCCGGCGCCGCCATCCAGTGGCTGCGGGATGAACTGGGACTTCTGAAGCAGGCGGCGGAAAGCGAGGCCCTCGCCCGATCCGTGAAGGATACCCAGGGAGCGTATCTGGTGCCGGCTTTTGTGGGATTGGGAGCGCCCTATTGGGACATGAAGGCCCGCGGCGCCCTTGTCGGTTTGACGCGGGGGACGAATCGCGCTCATATCGTCCGTGCGGCTTTGGAGTCGATGGCCTTCCAATCGGCGGACGTGATACGGGCCATGGAGCAGGACAGCGGGCTGCGAATCGAAAAATTGACCGTGGACGGGGGGGCATCCGCCAATGATTTCTTGATGCAGTTTCAAGCCGACCTTCTCAACCGTCCCGTGCTGCGGCCGTCGGTGATCGAATCCACGGCTTTGGGGGGGGCTCTTCTTGCCGGTCTGCAGGCGGGTGTCTGGAAGGATATGCGGGACCTGAAGGCAAGAAAAAACATCGCAGCGGAGTTCAGGCCCCGGATGCCTGAATCCGTAAGACGGCGGCGGCTTGCCGGCTGGCGGCAAGCGGTCCGGCAGGTCATGACGCGGTGAATCTGGAAAATTCCGCCGGGTGCTCATCGGATTTCGCTGATCCGTATAGAGGTATGTTTTCGACCCGGACGGAGCTTCCCTGCAATGGAAAACTTGAAGGCCGAGGGTCGTTTTGTGTAAGCTAATGCCGATGTCCACCGTGCTTCCGATCTATATGTATCATTACATCCGTCCCTTTTCCGATCCCTTCTATGAGTCTCATCTGAGTCTGCCTCCGAAGGTCCTGGGGACTCAGATCCGATGGTTCAAATCCGCTGGCTTTGCCTTTCTTACACTCGGCCAGTCATGGAGCCGCATCGTCGGCGGGGAATCGCATCCGAAGGCCGTGTGTTTGACCTTCGATGACGTCGACCAGGAATTCATGCGGAATGCTCTGCCGGTACTGGAAGAGGAAAAAGTTCCGGCAACCCTGTTCGTCATCGCCGGCACCCTGTCCGGCGTCGAACTTTTCAACGTCTCCGAGAGAATGAAGCCGCTGCCTCCCTGTCGGCTCCGGGACATGGTGGAAAAAGGGCATGAAATAGGATGTCACGGGATGACGCACCGGGAGCTGTCGGGTCTGCCGGAAGCGGATCTGCAGCATGAATTGGTTGACAGCCGCCGCTTGCTGATGAAGGTGACCGGCAGCGCCGTCGACAGTTTTGCCTATCCTAGAGGCGGATTCGACGACGGCGTCATGGAAGCGGCGAAAGAAGCGGGATACACGTGTGCGTGCACCACCCTGAGGGGAAATACGCAAGACCCGACGGATCGATACCGGCTGCACCGTATACGTCTGGGGAAACGTCATACAGGGGCGCGTCTGCGGTATACGACGACCCCGCTTTACCATCAATGCAAACAGAGGCGCCGACGGCGGGACCGGTTGCGGATGGCAGGAAGGGAGGCGGAGGGATGAGAATCCTATTCGCGCTCGATAAGTATCGAAAGCGGGCCGGAGGAGCAGACCGCAGCGCCCGCGGCATCGTAAAGGCGCTCTCCGACGCCGGACACCGGGTGCGCGTCATGGAAGTGGGACGGCGGCGGGAAGAGCTGCGCAACGGAGGAGCCGACTTATTCGCGATTCCGCTCAAGGATCTGCGCTTTATCCGTGACGGTGAGCTTACCATGCTCATCTGGAACCGGCAGTGGGAGCTTCTGGTGCGCGGCGAGATCGAACGATTCCGTCCCGACTTGGTGCTGACCCAGAACGTGCTGACTCCCGGCACGATCGCCGCGGCCCGGAAAGCGGGAGTCCGGAGCGCCGTCTTGTTCCGGGGATATCGATGTATGTCGCCGACCTTTTTCATGGGTCAGGATGCGCTGACGGCTCCGCCCGTCGGGGCTCGTTCCCTTGATTGGCGCCGGCGTTTAAAATGGCGTTTGGTGCACAAGTCCCTGGATCTCTATGCCGAGGCCTACCGGGATGCGGATATTGTGGTTGCCAACAGCCGGTATACCGCTCGGGTCATCGAACGCTTCTTTCACCGCGGCGCCGAAGTCCTTTATCCCGTTATCGATCTTAAAGCCGTCTATCCCGGGAATTCGAAGCCCGACAGGGACCTCGTCCTGTTTGTCAAACCCTATCGGGTAAAAGGCGTTCACGTCATGATGCAGATCGCGCGAGCGCTGCCTCATCTTCGTTTTGTGGCCGTGGGAGTGACTTCACGGAGAACCAGATGGGCCATGGCCGGGATCCGGAATCTCATATATCGCGGTTGGGTGGATGATATGCCCGCGCTTTACCGAAGAGCCGCCGTGCTTCTCGGACCCTCTCAGATCCCGGAACCCTTCGGCCGGGTTTTCGTGGAAGCCGCGCTCTACGGTGTTCCCAGCGTAGCCAGCCGGGCCGGAGGCATCCCCGAAGCCGTGGGAGAAGGAGGAATTCTGGTCGATCCCCGTGGTTCGATCCGAACGTGGGTGGAAGCCGTGGAAAAAGCGATGGAACCGGAATATCGTGAACGGGTCGGGAAAACGGCACTGGAGAGTGCGAGTGCGCTTTTGGCGCGGCACGATGCGGAGCGTCTGCTGCACATTTTGGAACTTGAATGATTTTCTTCGTCTGGAAAAGAGTGCGTGTTCCAAAGCGTCGATTTGGGAATGACCGGAGGAATACCATATCATGCGGCCGATTTCCCGCCCGGATTTTCGCGGCGGATTGATGAATATTTTGGAGGAGGATTTATTATGAGTGAAATGGCATACAAATTCCACGGAAGGCGCCGGACATGGATCGTATTTCTGATTCTGGGGCTGGGAGCGGTTCCTCTTGTCGCGCAGCGCACGCAAAAGCCGGTTCTTCACGGTCGGCATTGGGTGGCGATCACGGGGAAACCGCTCGGTGCAACGGCGGGATCCATGATTTTCGAGCGAGGAGGAAATGCGGTGGATGCGGCCTGCGCCATGCTGGGAGCGGTTTGCACCATGTACGACGTGTTGAGCTGGGGAGGGGAAACTCAGGCTCTTATATATAATCCCGATACCGGAAAGGTGATCGGTATCAACGCACTGGGCGTCGCCCCTACCGGGGCGACCCCTGAATTCTTCCAGTCCCGCGATTTGGAATTTCCTCCTCGATACGGGCCGTTGGCCGCGGTGACTCCGGGAACCCCCGGCGGGTTGATGGTCATGTTGGCCGAGTACGGAAGGTTGAGTTTGAAAGAAGTCCTGGCTCCCTGCATGCAGATGGCGGAAGGCTATCCGATGGAAGCGTCGCTTTCCCGCAGCATCGAAAGGAACAAGGATGAAATCAAGGAATGGCCTTATTCCGCAAAGGTGCTGCTGCCGCACCCGGGAGAGGATATAGAAGCTCCGCATCCCGGGGAAATCTTCAGGCAGCCGGATTTGCTGGAAACCTTGAAAAAGTTGGTGGAGGCCGAACAGGCGGCTCTGAAGGCGGGGAAAAATCGCAAGCAGGCCATTTATGCGGCTTACGATCGGTTTTACAGGGGCGATATCGCTTCGGAGTTCGTGCGCGGCTGTCGGGAACAGGGAGGCTTGATTACGGCCGAGGACCTGGATGCTTGGAAGGTTTATATCGAAGAACCGGTCATGACCACCTACAAGGACATCGAAGTTTACAAGCTGACCAGTTGGGTGCAGGGCCCGGTGATGCTTCAGGCCTTGAACCTGCTCGAGCATTTCGATCTCCAAAGCATGGGATTCAATACGGCCCGCTACATACACACCCTCTATCAAGTCATGAATCTGGCCTTTGCGGATCGTGATTTCTATTACGGCGATCCCTATTTCCCCCCCGAAGAACCGATCAAAGGACTGCTTTCAAAAGAGTATGCCGCCGAGCGGGTCAAGTTCATCGATCCGGAACGAAACGACGCCGACGCCAAGCCCGGAGATCCTTATCCCTATGAGGGCAAAGTCAATCCCTTTAAGGATCTTCTGGAGAAATGGTCCAATGTGGGAGCCGAAGATTCCGAAACCCGAAAGCGGGGAGCCCAACTGGAAGGATTCACGGCCGGGACAACTTCCATTCAGGCGGCCGATGCTTCGGGCTGGGTGGTTTCGATAACCCCCAGCGGCGGGTGGATCCCCGCCTGCATCGCCGGGAATACCGGGGTGGGCATGAGTCAACGCATGCAGAGCTTCGTGCTGGACGCGGGAAAGAATCCTTTCAACGTCGTTGCTCCGGGGAAGCGCCCGCGGGCCACTTTAACCCCGGGAATTGCCCTGAAAAAGGGAAAGCCCTACCTCTCGTTCGCCGTGCAGGGCGGAGACACCCAGGATCAGAATCTGCTTCAATTCTTCCTGAATATGGTTGAATTCGAGATGAATGTCCAACAGGCATGTGAAGCGCCGAATATCGTCAGCTATCAGATGCAAAGCTCTTTTGACGACCATGTCGCCGTACCCGGACGGCTGACGCTGCAGTCCGCTGTTCCTCCCTGGGTCAGGGATACCTTATCGGAAATGGGATACCGGATCACCCTGAGGGAGCGAACCTCGGGTCCGATCAACGCGATATTTTTCGATCGGGAGCACGGGACCTTTTGGGGCGGTTCCAGCAACCATGGAGAGGATTACGGGATCGCCTGGTGACGCCTTCTCCCGAAAACAACGGGGAAGAACAGAGGATTAGAGCCGGCGGGGCCCTCCGCTTTTTCTGATATGCGGAGGATGTGAAAGCCTTCTAATATGAAAAAAGGATATCGATTCCATGCCGGACAAGGCAGGCCTCTTGGGATTCGGAGCTCAGAACCGTGCCCCGCCGTACAGGACTTTCAAACTTCTTTTCAATGCGATATATTATAGCGTGGGGGGGCGAACAAGCCGAGAAGCGATTGGCGACATTCCGGATAAACGAAGCGTATTCTCAAAGGAGACAAACATGCGCCCGATAACCAAGGTCATATGCATCGGACTGGTTTTTTTCATGTCGACGTTTTTAGCGTCTTTCGAGGCGCCGGGCACGGCCCCTGTAAAGGGCAGCCGTGGTATGGTCGTTTCAGTGGACTCGTATGCCACGCGGGTGGGGCTGGATATCCTGAAGCGCGGCGGGAACGCGGTGGATGCCGCCGTCGCCGTGGGATTGGCTTTGGCCGTGACCTATCCCGCGGCGGGAAATATCGGCGGCGGGGGTTTCATGATGATCCGGATGCCCGATACCGGAGAAAGCATCGCCTTGGATTTTCGTGAAAAAGCCCCCGGAAGGGCAACCCCGGATATGTACTTGGATGGAAAAGGCCGAGTGGTTCGGAATCGGAGTTATTTCGGCCATTTGGCCGTGGGGGTTCCGGGAACGGTTCGCGGCTTCGAGGCGGCGCTGAAAAAATACGGCTGTCTGGATTGGAAAGAAGTCATGATGCCTGCCGTCCGTTTGGCTGAAGAGGGATTTCAGCTCAGCGCGGCCCGGGCCGAATCCTTCAACCGCCTGAAAAAAAGATTTAAAGGGAACCGGGAATTTTTCAAGGTCTTTTCCAAGGCCGACGGCTCTTCCTTCAAGGCGGGTGATGTCTTCACGCAGCCGGATCTCGGCCGTTCGCTTCGGATTTTGGCCGATGAGGGGCCGGATGCTTTCTACAAGGGGGAGATCGCTGACATGATCGTGGCGGACATGCAAAAACACGGCGGTCTGATCAGCCGAGAAGACCTGAATCTGTATCGAGCCCGGGAGAGAGAGCCGGTTTTCGGCAGCTACCGCGGATTTGAAATCATCTCCATGCCGCCTCCCAGTTCAGGCGGATCGATTTTAATCGAAATGCTGAACATCCTGGAAGGCTACCGACTCGACCGAATGGAACGCACCGCGGCGGATACACTTCATTTGATGGGGGAAATCATGAAATTCGCCTATCTCGACCGGGCTCGTTTCATGGGGGATGCCGATTTTGAAGAGATTCCCGTGAAGAAATTGATATCCAAGGCGCACGCGCGGGAGATACGCGAGAAGATCGACCTGAATCGTGCGGCCCCCTCCGCAAAGATCGGTGAGGACATCCTGGTCCTGGACGAGGCGGCGGAGACCACGCACTATTCGGTCATCGATAAGAGCGGCTTGGCGGTTGCGACCACCTATACGCTGAACGGGGGCTTCGGTTCCGGAGTGGTGGCGGAAGGAACCGGGATCCTGCTCAATAACGAGATGGCGGATTTCAACATGAAACCCGGATATACCAATGAAACCGGATTGATCGGTACGGCCCCGAACACCATCCGGCCGCATAAGCGCATGCTCAGCTCCATGTGTCCGACGTTCGTCGTGAAAGACGGGTGGATCTGGCTGATCACGGGAAGCCCGGGAGGGCGGACCATCATCAACACCGTGTTCTGCGTGATCGTTCAGATGATCGATTTCAAACTGGATGTGCAGGCGGCCGTGGATGCGCCCCGCATGCACCATCCGTGGATGCCGGACATCCTGGGCATGGAAAAAGGGGACATCCCGGAAAAAACTTTTACGATGCTCAAGTCGATGGGACATGATGTTCGTAATATCGCGGGGGGACAGGGAGATGCTCACAGTATTTGGATCGATCCCGCAACCGGCGCGTATCACGGAGCCGCGGACAAGCGCTCTCAAGGTACCGCCGCAGGTTACTGACCAAGGAGGTCATGATGAGAAGCTTTAAGAGCGGACGGCATGTGTCCCTTATACTGCTTATGCTGCTTCTGTCCGTCGGGAGGGGAGTGGGGCAAGAGATGGAAAGCGAGATCGTCATCCCCCGTGCGGTGGAAGGCGATGGGATCTATTCCCATCTTCTGGCTTTGATCGTCGACGGACGGATCGCTGAATCCGGAAGCGTCCGGGACGGCGATGCCTGTGTCTTTTGGGATGATGCCGCGACCTCTTTTACGATCGATCTGGGAAGGCCGTTTTCGGTTACGGGCCTGCTCGTTCAGGTGGATGGAGATGACGATTACCGTATCGACGTTTCCCGGGAGGGAAATGAGTTCGGACTCTTGCTGCGGATCGACGGCGCATGGGGTAGCGATGAGACCGGCATGGAGACCTGGAGTTCGGGGGAAGTCGATCCGGCTTACGATGCAGGGATGGTTTTCGAACCGGTGGAAGCCAGGTACCTGCGGATCCAGGGAGCCGGAAGCGATTCGGGTTATGCGCTGGCGGAGTTTCAAGTCATGGGACATGCGATCGCCGGAGAGGAAAAGACCGGTGAAGAATCCCCGGCTGCGCTCCTGCGTCCGGTCTCCGTGGATCCGGGTGAGGGTGTGGAAATCGAAGCGGAAAAGATCATAGACGGAGTCATCCCCCCGGAAGGAAGCGATGCCCGGTCCGCCAAGGTGGTTTTTTGGGAAGCCGGAGATACTATCTTTACCGTGGACCTGGGAATGGAATGCGAGATCAGCGGGATACGGATACAGGTCGATCATGACGACGACTATCATATCGACACGTCGATCGACGGTGTGGAATTTTTCCCCCTGGTGGAGATCACCGGAGATGACGGAGAGATGGCCTACGGCATGGATACCATGAACTCGGCGGGGGATGATCCCGAGTTCATTCCCGGGTTGGCTTTTTTCCCGGTCGCCGCCAGGTTTATCCGGATATACGGGGTTCGCGGCGACGTCTTCGCGCTTTCGGAGATCCAGTTTTTCGGGCGTCCTCTATCGGAGCCCAAAAACTGAAATTCCCGGCCTGCGATACCGGTTTTTCAGCCTTCGGTTGACTTTGAATTTTCCCATGTGATATAGGTTAGCATTCAAATGTTTTCTCCACGACGATGGCACGTCAATTTCTTTTCCGGCGGCTTGTTGCTAACGCCGCCGAGCCACGGTGATTTTCATCAATATCATGAGAGGATGATCGATTATGCCCTTTAAAGCTAAAAAAACCGTCTGTTGTGCGCTCACCGCGCTTTTGATTTGGCTCGGCTTTGCGGTAGGAGTCCATGCCCAACACGTACCGACCCCCGAAGAATATTTGGGATTCGAGATCGGTGACGATTACCACTTGGCCACATACCAACAGGCCCTTGAATATTTTCGGATTCTGGATGAAGCGTCCCCGCGCATGAAACTGACGGATCTGGGAAAGACCTCTATGGGGCGGGATATGATCTGCGCCGTCATCTCTTCGGAAGAGAACATGGAGCGTCTCGACCGATACCGGGGGATATCCGGCCGTTTGGCCCAAGCGAAAGGTTTGAACGATGAAAGCGCGCGGCGTCTGGCTGAAGAAGGGCGGGCGGTGGTCTACATCGACGGCGGGCTGCATGCCAGCGAATGCGCTCCCGCCCAGCATAACTTCAATCTCGCCTATGAAATGCTGACTTCGGAAGATCCGGACGTTCGATTGATACGGGATAACGTTATCCTGCTGCTGGTTTTCGCCAATCCCGACGGCATGGACATGCTGGCGGAGTGGTATCATCCGAATGTGGGAACGCCTTATGAAACCAGTCCCATGCCCTGGCTCTATCATAAATATGCGGGCCATGACAATAATCGCGATTCTTTCATGAACAATCTTCTGGAAACCCGTCACATCACCCGGTTGACCGGCCGGGAATGGCACCCTCAGATTCTCTTCAATCAACATCAGACCGCCCCTTTCCCGGCCCGGATATGGGTTCCGCCCCATGCCGATCCTTTTAATCCCAACATGCATCCGCTCATGATCCGATGGCAGAACTTGATCGGAACCGCGATGGGGACACGTTTCGACAGTGAAGGCAAACCGGGCGCCATCTCCCGGATCGGTTTCGACAGCTGGTTCCCCGGGTATGTGACCCATTCGGTGGATTCGCGCAATATGATCTCCATCCTCACGGAGACCGCCCTCTATCGTTATGCCACGCCCCACCATTATACCGTGGAGGACTTTCCCGAAGCCTATCGGGATCTGACGCTGGGAGCCTTTTATCCCAGTCCCTGGAAGGGGGGCTGGTGGAGGCTTAAGGATGCCGTCGACTACTGCACGACGGCTTCGATCGCGGTGCTTCACACCGCGGCGGTCTACCGGGAAAAAATGCTTTACGACCGATATCAGATGGGGCGGGATGTTATCGCCCGTTTTCGCAAGGAAGCACCCTATGCCTGGATCATACCGCGGAAACAGAGGGATCCGTCGTCGGCGGTTCAGCTGCTCGAAAGCATGATCCTGATGGGAGTGAATGTGTTTGAAACCTCGGCCCCGTTTCGGAGCGATTCCGTGGAGTACCCCGCGGGAACCTGGGTGATTCCCATGGACCAGGCCTTCGGTCTTTTCGTGAAAAATCTGTTCGAGGAACAGAGATTTCCGGATATGACGAAATACCCCGCATTGTGGCAGGGGATCTCCCGCCCTCAGAAATTTTCCGGAGCATACCTGCCGCCTTACGATATGGCCGGATGGACGCTGCCTTATCAGATGGGAGTCGATGTCGTCGGTGCGCAGTCTCCCCTGAACGCCGAACTGGCTCCCGTTAAAGAAGTCGATGTGGCGGAAGGCGCGATCGCTTCCGGATCGGGAACTTTTTATGTGTTGGGCACGAAGAGCAATGCCGATTTTACGGCCGTCAATCGTATCCTCAAGCAGGGAGGGATGGTACGACGAACCCGAGCTCCTCTGGAGTTGGCCGGCAAAACCTGCGAGCCCGGAACATTCCTGATCTCGGCGCGTTCCGTGAAGCCCGCCTTCATGAAATCTCTGGCCCGGGATCTGAATCTGCGGATAGAAAAAACATCGGAGCGGTCGATCGGGAAAGCGTTTTCGCTGAAAACCCCGCGCGTGGCTTTGTACAAATCCTGGACCGCCAACATGGATGAAGGATGGACGCGTTTCCTGCTTGAAAAATATGAGTTTCCTTTCACCGGAGTGGAAGATGCGCGTATCCGGGCCGGCGCTCTGCGCGATGATTTCGACGTTCTTATTATCCCCGCAATGTCCAGCAGCGCCATTATCGAGGGGCACAAGAAAGGAACGGTTCCGCCGCAATACGCGGGGGGAATCGGCCTGGCCGGGGTCAGGAACATCAAAAAATTCATCGACTCCGGCGGGATGCTGGTGACTTTGAATTCGGGATGCGCGTTCGCCCTGGAAACCCTGGAGCTTCCCGTCCGGAACGCGCTTGAAAATCTTCAAGTCCCCGGTCGCTCCGGATCCGCTTCCCCGGCGGAATTCGTTTGCCCCGGATCACTGCTCAAAATGAAATTCGACGTCAGCCATCCGGTGGCCTTCGGCATGCCGGAAGAGGCGGCCGGACTCTTCAGCCGCAGCCCGGTTTTTACCCTTCTCCCCGCTTTTCAGGACGAGGTCGGTCCCGACGTCATTGCGCGGTATGCGAAGACCGATTTGTTGATGAGCGGCTATTTGAAGGGAGAAAAATACCTGACAGGTAAAACGGCGGCCGTCGAAGTGCCGTTGGGGGCGGGAAAGGTCATCCTGTTGGGATTCGGTGTGCAGAGCCGCGCTCAACCTCATGCGACGTTTAAGCTGCTGTTCAATTCCCTGTATTATGCGGCGTCAAAGCCTATCTGATTCCGTTTCACTCTCTATATCGCGTTGGAAAAGAGAAGGATAAACGGCGATCCGTGCAGGATAAAGCAAGGAGATTAATCCGTGGAATTTCTTGAAAAAATCATCAATGCCCTTACCGGCCTTCTCTGGGGACCTTTTATGCTCACTCTATTGGTGGGAGGCGGCCTGTTTCTGTCCTTCCGCACCGGTTTCGTCCAGTTTCGGCGGTTCGGCTATATCTGGAGCCAGACCGTCGGATCTCTTTTCCGGCGCAAGAGTGATAAAGACGTTCGCAAAGGGACCATCACTCCTTTTCAAGCCGTGACCGCCGAATTGGGCTCCACAGTCGGGGCCTCCAATATCATCGGGGTTTCGGTGGCGATTTTCTTCGGGGGGCCGGGCGCGATCTTTTGGATGTGGGTGACGTCGTTCGTGGGGATGGCGACAAAGTTCTCCGAGATCGTTCTCAGCCAGCTCACCCGGGAAAAGAACGAACAGGGTGAGTTCGTCGGCGGTCCCATGTTCTATCTCAAAAAAGCATTGAAATCCCCGTTTCTGGCCAATGTGTTCGCCTTCGTCTTCATGCTGGAGATCTTTTCCAGCATCATGGTGCAGGCGAATTCGGCCGCGGGATCGGCTCGGACCCTGGGCATTGATCCGGTTATCTCCGGACTCGTGATCATGTTTTTTATCGGAATCATCGTTTTCGGCGGCGTGCGGCGCGTCGGAAAGGTCTCGGAGAAGTTCGTGCCCTTCATGTCGGGATTGTATCTTCTGGGATGTCTGGTCATCATTTTGAGCCGCCTGAATGCCGTTCCCGGCGTATTTGCGCTGATATTCAGGGATGCTTTCTCAGGAAAAGCCGCATTGGGCGGGACCGCGGGAGGCTCCATTATGCTGGCGCTGCGTTGGGGAATGGCCCGTGGGTTGTATTCCAATGAAGCCGGAATGGGGAGCGCTCCCATCGTTCATGCCGCAGCCATCACGGATCATCCGGTGCGCCAGGGATTCTGGGGTGTGATCAGTGTGTTTTTCGATACCGTGGTCATCGGGACCATCACCGCACTCGTGCTCCTGGTGAGTGGAATTTGGCAGCGTTCCGGGCTGGAGGCGGCGGCCATGCCGGCCCGGGCGTTTTCCGAGTTCTATGGAACCGCCGGCGGCGTTTTGGTGAGCTTGTCGCTGCTTCTTTTCGTGATCTCCACGATTTACGTTATCGCCTTTTACGGAGAAAAGCTCGCGATGTATCTGTTCGGATATCGGTTTTCGATGGTGATGCGGGGAGTGTATATCGCCGCCTGCCTGATCGGGGCCGTAGGAGGTTTGAAAGTACTTTGGCTGTTTCTGGATCTGTTGTTGGCTCTGGTGGTGATTCCGAATCTCATCGGGGTATTGGGCCTGTCCCCCCGGGTAGCGGCCGCGACAAGGGAATTTTTCACCGAACCCGAATACTACGCCAGGGATCGGAAAGAGCGGAAGAAAAGACGAAGCCGCGGGTGAATCCGCGCCGAAACCCAACCCCCCTATCGGGGGGATAATATAAGAGGCGCTGCCTCAATCGCTAAAGGAGGTTATCATGAAGGGGAAAATCATTGCATGGGGTACGATCTTTCTGATCGTCTCGGTACTCGGCTGCGGTTTCCTGTCGGGAGGGGAAGAATCCTTCCGCGTGCTGAAAAAGGAGCTTTTCCTTGAGATGGAATCCGTCGGCGGCCCGAGCATTTCGCCGGATGGGCGGCAGGTCCTGTTTTCGAGAAGATGGATCGATAAGGCGAACGACCGTTACCGCAGCAACATCTGGATCGCCGATACGGCGGGGCGCCGGGTGCGGGAATTGACCCATGGAGATTGGCAGGACTCTTCGCCCGTCTGGTCGCCTGACGGGGAAAAGATCGCGTTCCTTTCGGACCGCGACGGTTCCACACAGATCCACGTGCTTTGGCCAGATACGCATGAGGTGGCTCAGCTGACCCGCATGGAGCGGACTCCCGGCGATTTTGTTTGGTCTCCCGATGGAAAGCAGCTGGCGTTTTCCTGTTTCCTTCCGGACACCCGGCCTATCCTGGATGTGAAACTACCCGCATTTCCCCGGGGCGCGAAACTGGCGAAGCCCGCCGTTATCGTGGACCGTCTGACCTGGGCTCGGGATGGGCGGGGGCCTGTTCCCAAGGGATACAGTCATATCTTCGTCATTGACGCCGCATTGGGAGGAACCCCCCGGCAGGTGACTTCCGGCGACTACTCTCACAGTGATCCTCAGTGGGCGCGGGACGGGAAGCGAATCCTTTTCAGCGCCATCCGCAAACCGGACGCGGAATATCTGCGGGGAGACACGGAGATCTACGCCGTTGATCTTGAGACGCTTGACGTCGAGGCCTTGACGGACCGTAAAGGGCCGGACCGGGGGGCGCAAATGTCTCCCGATGGGAAATGGATCGCGTACACGGGATACGACGACAAAAATTACACCAGCCATCTTTCCAGCTTGTACCTGATGGATTCAAGCGGCGGCAAGCAACGGATTTTGGCCGGAGACCTTCCCAATTCACCGAATTCCGTCACTTGGGCGGCGGACAACTCCGGGGTCTATTTCCTGCTGGCGGAAAAAGGGGAGTCCAATCTCAACTTCGTCGATCTCAACGGTCGGCGGAAGAAGGTCACGGAAGGCGTGCATTACCTTTCGGGATTGACGCTTTCCCATAACGGCCGGGCCGCCACGACGCGGGCTACCTTTCATCGTCCCGGAGTTCTCGTGACCTTCGATCTCGACCAACCCGGGAAGATGAGCGAGTTGGTGGATGTCAACCGCGACGTATTGGCGGGAATCCGGTTGGGAGAGGTGGAGGAGCTGCGCTTTAGAGCTCCCGACGGTCTGGATCTGCAGGGATGGTTGATCAAGCCGGCCGCCTTCGAACCGGGAAAAAAATATCCCCTGCTGCTCTGGATCCACGGCGGGCCCTGGTCCATGTACTCGGTGCGGTTCAATTGGGCCTGGCAGAATTTCGCCGCCGAAGGATATGCCGTTCTATTTATGAATCCCCGCGGCAGTACGGGATACGGACAGGACTTCGTCAACGGCATTCAGTATTCTTACCCCGGCAAGGACGGCGAAGACCTGTTGGCAGGGATTGATGCCGCCTTGGCCCGGGGATTTATCGATGAGAGAAATCTTTTCGTATGCGGCGGCAGCGGCGGAGGCGTGCTCACGGCCTGGCTGGTGGGACACAGCCGGCGTTTTACCGCCGCCGTATCCATGCGTCCGGTGATAAACTGGCACTCCTTCGTGGGGAACACAGACGGCCCGGCCTGGTATAGACAGTTCAAAAAATATCCTTGGGAAGATCCCATGGAATATGCGGTTCGTTCCCCGCTTCATTATGTTGCGAACGTAACCACTCCGACCATGGTGATGACCGGCGAATCCGATCTGCGCACGCCGATTACCCAGAGTGAGGAATACTATCGGGCATTGAAAGTATTGAAAAAGGAAACGCTGTTGGTGAGGATGCCGAATGAATATCACGGCTGGCGTCGCCCTTCCCACCAGCTCCTGCAGCAACTTTATCTGATGGCTTGGTTTGAAAAGTACATGAAGCCCTGATCGCGGATCCGGGGAAAAATCCCCGTATATTCCGGTCGCTGCGCTCTCTGAGGGATACGCCTTATTCAGCGGCGGGCGCCGCCTTTTTTCCTGAATTTCGTCACTTTGCAGAGGGCCCAGCCGTCCGGATCGATCCGAACATCCGAAGGGATTTCCGAAAGCGGAAAGGAGAAGGTCTCCGTCTTTTCGTCCACCCACACGGTTTCGGTTCGGCTGCCGGATGGGAGCTCGAATCGGATATCCAGAGGCATGCTGAATGTCTGATTGTTTTGATCCTGGTTGATGACAACCTGAGTGACGCCGTTCCGCGATGCCCATCCCACAAGAAATTGCGGGAAACCGTATCCGTAAATCCACTGGTCGAAGAATCCCTTCAGATCTTTTCCGGTGATCTTTTCGCAGACGGTCCTGAAATCTTCCGTATCGGCGGCGGCATAGGCGAATTCTTCTCCCCAGGTGCGCAGGATTTCCCAGAAATCCTGTTCGCCCGTCAGGCGTCTGAGCATGTGCAGGACCCAAGCGGCTTTTTTGTATTCGATAAGGCAGAAAAGGTGACCTTCCGGGGGATCGTAGATCGGGTGCTCGTTTCCCTGATGACCGTGAAAGTATCGCTCCTTGAAATCAGCCATCGTTATTCGCAGCCCCGGGAAGCCGTACAGATGTTCTTCCCAAAGAGCTTCGGAGTAGGACGCGAAACCTTCGTTCAGCCAGATGTCCGCCCATTGCTTGGGGGAGACCAGGTCTCCCCACCACTGGTGAGCGAGCTCGTGGGCGATGATATGATCGTACGCGTGGGTTCCCAATACGAGTTGATCGGCTAGGGACGTGCAGGTTTGGTGTTCCATGGATGTGCGTCCCGGGATCTCGGCCATTCCGTATTTTTCATTGAAAAAAGGATAATCCCCGAATAAATCCGAGAAATATTCGATCATGGAAACCGTGATCGAAAAATCTTCCCGGGCTGCATCTATGTGCTCGGGATAGACGAAGAAACAAAGCGGCATGGAGTCGCCGTATCGGGTGTAGGTGTCGGTCAGGATCTGATAGTCGGTGGCCGCCACGAAGATCAGGTATGTGGCTATGGGATATTCCTCCCGCCAGATGTAAGTGACGGTGTCCCCCGGATTGACGAGGATGCTGGTGAGGTTCCCGTTGGAGGCCGCTACCATGGAGGCAGGCACGGTGATGCGGATATCCGCCGTGGCTTTATCCGAGGGGAAATCATAACAGGGAAACCAATAGCGCGCATCGGCGGGTTCGTCCAGGCTCCAGATGATGGGTGATGTTTCATGCGTGGAGAAGTTGAGTCCCGCTCGGGGGTGGCCGTGATAATCGACGGTGACTTCGAAAAGGCCGTTCTCCGGGACGGCTCGGGGAAGGTTGATGGTGAGTTGTCTGCCGGCATGGGTGAAGCCGAGGGCCTGCGTGCCGCTTCTGATGGCCGTGACGGTCATGTTGTGGTCGAGGTGAAGGACGATGGACCGCAGTTCGGGCTTCATGCTCCGGGCTTCGACCGTAACCCGCCCCCGGATGTGGCGTCCGGCGTGATCCAGGTCCCAGTCGAAGCGATAGTGAAGCACGTCGTAGGTGTGCGGCGGCTCGTTTTCCAAAAGACCCCGGATATCCGTTTTCCCCTGCCGCCGAAGGGGATTTTGAGCGGTCAGAGTCGGGGATAAAAGTCCCAGCACGATGATCCATATAAATGATCTATTGATGATTCTTTTCATATATGAAACCTCTCGGCATAATATATGCAAAATTCATACCGTACGGATCCCGGCTTCGGAGAGGCCGGCGGAAGGTCCTTTGGGATACCGGAAGCATCATGGACGATTCTCAGGGAAAGGCAATGGGAATAACGGTGTGGGGAACCCGGGATAGCCGGCTTTCCGAAAAAAACTTTGGATATGCCGTTCGGGTTTTTGTGATCACGAAGCAGGGGGGGAATGTTTCGAGTCCGGGTGTAAACCTGTAAATCTTTGCGCGAGGAGAAAAGAATACGGGGAAATTTTTCCGGTTTGCAATCGGTGCGGGAAAATCCTAGAATAAATTTCGAAGGGATGAATACCTCTCCACCGGGGATTGTCCGTGCCGACGGTGAGATATTTCCACCTGACCGGCGGAAAAATTCGGCATGCAGCATTTCCGTTTTCCCGGGGAAGGATATCCGTATTGAGGAGGGATGCAATGAAAAAGCTCTTCTGTGCCGCGGGAGTGTTGTGGTTGGCGTTCGGCGCCCTGGCGTTCGGCGCCCGGAGCCGTCATGTCGTCGATTACCGGATCCAGGCTCAACTGGTTCCCGAAAAAAGAGCCGTGAGCGGGATCGAGGCCTTGAGCTGGTTGAACGACAGCGATGTTCCGATATCCGAACTGCAGTTTCACCTCTATCTGAACGCTTTCAAGAACAATCGATCCACCTTTATGCTGGAGAGTGGAGGTCGAAATCGAGCATTCAAGCATGACGATAGTCATTGGGGATACACCCAGATTCACGGAATCCAGGTCCGCGGCGGTGCCGATCTGACCGGATCCATCGAGTATATCCAGCCTGATGACGACAATCCCGATGATCAGACGGTGATGCGAGTTCTTCTTCCGGAACCCGTTCCTCCTCAGGAGTGGATTACGCTTGAAATAGAATTTACCGCCAAACTGCCGAAGGTTTTTTCCCGCTCCGGATTCCACGGAGACTTTTATATGGTGGCGCAGTGGTTTCCCAAGATCGGGGTTCTTCAAGATGGAGAATGGAACTGTCATCAATATCACAGTAATTCCGAATTTTTTGCTGATTTCGGCGTCTACAGGGTTGAGATCACGACGCCGGAAGACTATGTGGTGGGGGCGACGGGGGAGCGGATCGATGTCGTCGACAATTCCGACGGCACCAAGACCGCCACCTACTATCAGGAGGATGTTCACGATTTCGCCTGGACCGCCTGCCCGGATTTTGTGGAATTCAGGGAAGAGTATCATCTTGACGATCCTGAGGTGAATACGGAGATCATCCTGTTGGTTCACCGCGAGCACCTCAAGTTCAAGTCCCGCTACCTGAGCGCGTTGAAGAACGGCCTCGAATTCTACAGCCGGAACTATGGTCCGTACCCGTATGCCGCGATCACGCTTGTCGATCCGGCTCCCGGCGCCATGGGGGCGGGGGGCATGGAATACCCCACTCTCTTCACATCCATGACCATGGTAGGCATTCCGGCGGGACTCCGAATGCCGGAGATGGTGACCATCCATGAGTTCGGCCACAACTACTGGTACGGCATGATCGGATCCAATGAATTCGAGGAAGCATGGCTGGATGAGGGATTCAACACCTACTCCGAGATCAAGGCCATGGCGGAATATTATGGAGACGAAGCGTCTCTCATCCATCTCGGCCGGATCAAGATCAGCGATTTCGCCTTCCAGCGCTTTCAATTGGCGGCATCCGGAAATCTGGATCCCGTGCTGAAAAACAGCTGGGATTATTTCAACGGTGGGAGTTACAGTCTCAATTCTTATGGCAAGGGCGCATTCGTACTCCTGATGCTGGAAAATGTATTGGGAGAGGACGTGATGTCCCGGGTGATGAAAACCTATTTCGAACGCTGGCGGTTCAAACACCCGAAGACGGGGGATTTCATCGCGGTGGCGGAGGAAATCAGTGGACGGGACCTGGATTGGTTTTTCGGACCGTTGTTGAACAGTACGGGCAAACTGGATTACGGGATCGGCGGACTCCGCTGCCGGGAGATACCGGTGCGGCGGGGGTTCTTCGGAGAACCCGCAGAAGGGCTGGCTGCCGCTGCCGCCGAGGAGGAAAAAGTCTTTCGCAGTGCAGTATCGGTGGTGCGGAGGGGAGAGATCGTCTTTCCCCAGCGGATCAAGGTCGTGTTCGAAAATGGAGAGGAGATCATCGAAAGTTGGGAGGGTAGGGAGCGCTGGAAGCGATTCGTCTACCGCCTTCCCTCGCGTGTCGTGTCCGCGCAGATCGATCCTGAAAACAAGGTGGTGCTCGATGGAAATCTGCTCAACAATTCGCGCACCATCAAAGAGAACAAGGCTCCGGGATTCAAATACGGGCTGGGACTGATGTTCACTTTTCAGGAACTGCTTTCGTTCTTTTCATTTTGAAGCAGGAGGTACCCGTGAAAATATTGAAAAGTTATGCTTTCGGTATAGGAAAAGCCACGCGCGCATCGAAAATGGTATCCCTCTTGTGGCTGGTAAATATCTTATTCGGATCGATTGTCTATTTTCTGACTTCGCGCATGATTACGGGGGCCGTCGGACGAACCGTGCTGGCGGAGGATCTGGTCGCGTCTTTTGATTTCCGCGTCCTGTCCGATGTGCTGGTTCATCAAGGACAAGAAGTGAGGACGATCGTCTTCGCCGCGGGATTGGTCCTTTCGGCTTTCAGCGTCATCGCGCTTTTTCTTAAGGGGGGGATCCTTTTTACGCTGATGCAGCCGGCAAATACGGAAGCGGAGCGCGCCGGTTTCGCTGGGACTTTCTTTCAGGGGGGAGGCAAGTTTTTCTGCCGGTTTTTTCGGTTGTGCGTTTATTCGCTTTTGCCGTGGCTGGTGTTTTTGCTGCTGAACGCTCTTTTTCACCCCCTGGGGAAGATCGTGACCGCCGGGGGGGCCAGAGAAGGACTGGCGGTGACCGTTCTGTGGGTGCGGATAGGGATCGGGGTGTTCCTGTTTTTGCTGCTGCGCATGATCCTGGACTACGCTCGGATCCGCATCGTCGTCTCGGATACGGGACACGTGTTCAAATCGCTCTGGTGGGCCGTCGGCTTCGTCTTCCGCCGCTTCGGAAAGACCCTCGTCCTATACTACCTGGTTCTGATCACGGGGGCGGCGATCTGTGGATTTCTTTATATTTTAAAAACCATCCTGCCCGCTGAATCCTTGCCGGTCGTCATGATGGCATTCATCGTCGGGCAGATTCTTATTGCAGCCCGGGGTTGGGTGCTCATCTTTTTGCAGGCAGCCCAGCTGAAGTTCTATTCGCCGGAAAGTCTCGGAACCTAACAGCGAAAATCACCGGCGGCGGCGCGGTTTGTCGTTATCTCCGACGGTATGCGTCGCGTTAACTAACGGGCCAGGATATATCCGACCAGGAAGTTGAGCTTCATTCCGGCAAATACGGGCTCTATATTGGCGAATTCGTCCGGAAGGTCGCGTTTCCCTCCCCGCTGTCCGCCGACGCTGATGGAGGGAATGTTCCGGTTGATCCCCACATTCATATTGGACGAGCCGCGATTGGAAAGACTGGGAGAATATCCCATAATTTTGACGGTTTCTTCCGCAATCCTTACCAGGGGGGAGTCGCGATGGCCGGGGATCTGGCCGGCGGGCGATTCCGAATACGTCTCCAACTCCCATTCGAGGTCCTCTTCGACGGCGACCTCTTCGACGATGGAAAAAATTCCCCTTTTGGTTTCGAGGAGCGTGGGATTGTCGATGGAACGCAGATCGACGGAAAACCAACCATCGTCGGGTTTGTGGTTGTATACACGGCCGGCGTTCATCATGGCGATATTGAGGAAGGTTTGGGTTTCCTTGGTTTCAGACACGGGTAAATCGGAGATTCGGGAAACGGCTTTGGCGATCCCACGGGTGACGTTGGGGAACCTTTGACGGAGGGTATGTCCTCGAGGTCCTTTGAAATGGATCTTGAACCAGTGAATGCCGATCGCGCCGTAGCTGATATGTCCGATGCCGGCGGTGGCATCGATCACATAATCGATCTCTCCCGGGTGATCGTCCAGGAAGCCTTTGATTCCCGTCAAGCCTGTCTCTTCCTGAACCACTCCCACAAGATAGATCGTTCCCCGGAGATGGATCCCGGGCGCCGTAAAAAGGTGGGCGAGTCCCAGAAGGTTGACGCTGGAGGCGCTGCTGTTGGTCCCCGGGCCCAGCAGCCGTCCCTCTTTTACGGCTGGAAGCGCGTTCCTCTCTTTTACCATATCCGCCACGGTCGCCAGGTCGTCCATTGTGCCCAGAAAAGCGGCGGCGGGTCCGCTTCCGTTCCCTTTAATGATGCCGACGGCATTGCCCGTGCGGTCTATGGATGCGAGCGGCACCCCGATCTCCCGCATGCGTTCCACGAGATAACGGGCGCGGGGCTCTTCCTGCCCCGAAGGAGCGAACGTTCCCGCCAGGGTTCTCCAATCAGAAAGCAGTTCATCCCGGTGTGCGCCGAAATCGGAAAGCAAGGCCGATATCCTGGGAGAGTGAAAAGTATCCGCGACCTGTTTTTCATAGTCCTGAGCGGCGGCCGGAAGGAGAAGAGAGAAAAAAGCCAGGTGGCAAGCAAGGATTTGAAAATGTTTTTTCACGTTTGAATGACTCCTGAATTCATATGGGTTGTACTTATCAAATTCCGCACGGGATTGCAATATTCGGAGCCTTTATTCTATAGGCAAAAAGCAATAGGGGGAATTATTTGGGACGAAAAGGGAGGTTGTGATATGATGTCGGGAGCACGAGGTCTTACATGAAAATTCTTGCAAGATGGAGCCTTGTTTTCTTTTGGTCGGGATTGGCGGCTTCCGGGATTTTCGCTCAGTCTGATGATATAACGCGTATCCTGAATCAGGCTTCGGCCCGGCTCGAAGCTTTCCCCGAACTTGATTTTTGGCAGGCGCTGGTGACGTCTTCTCAGATTCAGATGGACAGGCGATGGGAGCCCAAGAAACAGCTGGTCGTACGGAAGCATATCCGGATCTCCGGTGAGAGCCGCCGGGAAGAAATCCTCGAAGCTCTGGAAACCGAAAAAGGAAGCACTCGGGACGTCACCGTGGAATATCGCGAACGCGCAAGGAAAGAGGAGTCCGATGCCGAAGCGGAGTCCCGGAGTGACTCGGGTCGTGATCATCGAAAAGGAAACCGCCGTTTTACATTGACGGATGAGAACCTGTTTCCGTTCTCCGAGGAAGCCAGGAAAAATTATGAGTTCACCCGGAAGCAGGACTCCGATTTGCAGGGGATCCCCGTCCTGGTGCTTGAAAGTCGTGCCGTAACGCCGAAAAGAGAACGGCTGGAAGGTCGTTATTACCTGGACCGAGAGAATCTGGTGGTATTACGAGCGGAATTGAAGCCTTCCAAGGTCCCCCGGGTTCTTAAAACGATAGAGATGGATTTTTGGTTCGATGTGCTGCCCGAAGGCTATCTGGTATTAAAAAAAACCCGCATAAAACTCGATGCCGCGGTCGTCGTCAAAAGAATCCGGATGCTGACGGAAGAAGAATACTCGGATTACCACGTGTTGGATAAATAGCGGAAAGAGCATGAGGCATGAACGCCGTCATGTTTATGAATCGGCGGCGAGGGGTCTCATTAAAAAGGAGGATGCATGAAAGCGGGAAAACGGGTGGTATGGGTATCGGCCTTGATCTTTCTTTTCGGTTGCGCGAAGGAAGCGAGTCTGGAAATGAAGAAAGGATCCGTTGAAGAGCCGGCTCAGGCTCCTTCCGGTATGATCAGCTCCGCTCATCCCCTGGCCACCGAGGCCGGGCTGGATATTCTTCAGTCGGGGGGAAATGCTTTCGATGCGGCGGTCGCCGTGGCCGCGGCTTTGAATGTCGTCGAACCCATGTCGTCGGGGATGGGAGGGTATGGAACCATTATGGTTTATGACGCGGAAAGCCGCCGGGCGCGCTATCTGGACTCCAGTGGAAGGATCCCGACCGCCGTCGATTCGGATGCTTTCCGCCCACCTACGCCCGGCTATCTGGAAAACCGCAAGGGAGCCAAGGCGGTATCGACTCCCGGCAATGTCAATGCGTGGGAAGCGATGTCCCGGGAGTACGGAAGACTTCCCTGGGCCCGGCTGTTCGATTTCGCCGTGAGGCTGGCGGAAGAGGGCTTTCCGTTGGATGAGCGCACCGCCGATTCGATCGCCTATGCTTATGACGCGTTCCCTCCTCATGCTCAGGAGATTTATGGCGTTTCCGGTGGCGCGCCCGCCGTCGGGGACCTCCTGGTTCAATCCAACCTGGCACGGACCTTCCACCTCATTGCCGAGCAGGGAGCCGAGGTCTTTTATCGCGGCGAGATCGGCTCCGCGATCGACCGTGAGATGAAGGAAGGCGGAGGTTTTCTCTCGCTCGAGGATCTCAAGCGTGACCGGGCCGAATGGTGGGAACCGATCGGAATCGAATACAGAGGATATGTCGTCATGACCGCCTCTCCGCCTTCGACGGCGTTCCCTTCCCTGATCCGCTTGGGCTTGATGAGTCAATGGGATCCCGCCGAAACCGGGCATAACAGCGCTCCATACCTCCATCGGTTCGCCGAAGCCACCAAGCACGCTTTCTGGTGCCGATTGGCTTACGCGGGGGATCCCGATATCGCTCCGCCTCCGTTGGAGATACTGCTCTCTCCCGAATATTGGGCGCAAACCACATCCCAAATGGATATGAACGAGGCTTCGGTATTCGTCCCGCCGAAGCAGAGGATGAGTTCGGGGACCGACACCACACATTTTGTTGCGGCCGATCGGTGGGGAAACATCGTTTGTGCCACCCAAACACTCGGGAATTCGTTCGGAAGCCGGATCCTGGTGCGGGATGCGGGAATATGGATGAATAATTCCCTGGCTTACTGCACGTTCGAGCCCAAGGGGAATCCTATGGATGCGCATGCCGGGCACCGGAAGCTGTCGGGAGACTGCCCCACCTTGATCTTCAAGGACGACCGGCCCTGGGTGGCTTTGGGCACTCCGGGCGGGCACACCATCGGTCAGACCGTGCCCCAAATGGTCATGAACATCATCGATTTCGGGATGGACATCCAGCAAGCGCTGACGGCTCCGCGGATCTCTTTTATCGAGCCCGACCGGATTGTTTTGGAAGAGGGGATTACGCGGGAAGTGGAGGAAGAGCTGATACGGATGGGGCATCACGTCGTGAGGGGAGGGAGATTGGGCAATGCGCATGGTTTGACTCTCGTCTATGACGAAAAAGGCCGTCTCAAGGGATTCGAGGGGGGGGCGGATCCGCGGGGCGTAGGTCTAGCCCAAGGCTACTAAAATATGGAATTGGTGTATTTACGGGCCAATCTCACCACGTCGGCTGCACCGCGTCCCGTTCGACGTACCATAAATTGATTATTCATGAAGTCAGCCGATACAAAATGTAAAAGACAAGTTTTGTTTCGGTAGAATAAAAAAAGAGCAGAAAGAGGTTATAATTCTACAGTTCCGGCAATTATTTCAGTTTAATTATCGGCGGACTTCCCCCTTCGGGCGGGCCATTCTCACCATGTCGGCTGTACAAAGGGCGTATCGGCGTACCTATAAGTACGCCTCCCCGTCCTTTGCTTACCGCCACGGCAATCTTGACCCGTAAATACATCAATTTATCTTGCCCAGAAGGATGTATCGTGATGTATTTCCAATCTTTATAATGTAAATCCGCAATCTTGACCCGTAAATACACCCATTTCCCGTGCCGTACATGATGAGCGTGCTGTATGTTTTATCATAAATACCAGGATGGGTTGGCACCAGGGTCGTCCCTCCCTCGTATTCAGGTATTTTCAGACTAAATCCCATCAGTGAATAGATACCTATAAGCATCAAGTCCGGATAAGGCGGTGTGAGATGAGGAGTGCCATATGAGATTTAGCCTGAAAATGGCGGTGAATGAGGGAAGCCGCGGAAGCGGCCGCTGAGTATGTCTGAGCTCCGAAGGAGCGAGTTACGCAAGCGCCGAA
>CAYSQW010000030.1:0-40238 GCA_964433135.1 uncultured Eubacteriales bacterium | reverse complement strand
CGCCAGCATTTCCGCTCGTGGAATCACGGGAATCTTGCTGCGTTTGGCTTCCTGGACTTCGATGTTGTCTTCTTTGATGGCGGATGAAATGACGATGACATCGGCTCCGATGCTGTTTTCCGCTTTGTGGCCGAGGGAGACGTCGGCGCCCAGACGAGCCAGTCTGCGTGTGGATTGGTTCGCGTTCATATCCGAGCCCGAAACCTTATATCCGAGATTGAGCAGGATTTCAGCGATGCCGTTCATGCCGGTTCCCCCGATCCCGACCATGTGAATGTGTTTGAGTTTTTGATAGCTGCGTTTAACCAATGAGGTCCTCCTTGGGGCGCATTTTCATGAGTTCAAAGCAAAGATCCGAGATCTTTTCCGCGGGTTTTTCGGGTTGCAGCGCCGCCAGATTTTCTTCCATCTTCGAAACAGCGGGGATGTTTGAAACGAAGTAATGCATTTTACGCGCATAAAGGGAAGGAGTAAACTCTTCCTCGAGAATAACTTCGGCAGCGGCATGCTTTTCGAGTTCCCTGGCATTGAGGACTTGGTGGTTATCCGCCGCAAGAGCGAAAGGGATCAGGATCGCCGCTCTGCGGGCCGCGATCAATTCGGCGATGGTCGTGGCTCCGGCCCTGCATACGATCAGGTCGGAGCGCTGGAAATATTCCGGCATATCAAACAGGAAGGGCTCAATAACGGAGTCAAGGAAGCCGGCATCGGCGTAACGTTCTCGAACCCAGCTCAGGTCGCTTTCTCCAGTCTGGTGGATGAATTGCAGTCGCTCCCGGACGGATTCGAGCATCGGAAGGGCATCGGTCGCCACCCGGTTGAGAATGCGTGAGCCCTGGCTCCCCCCGAATATGAACACGGTGAGGATTTCGCCGTGCGTCTTCGGGCTTATCGAATAGAATTCTTCTCTTACGGGATTCCCGATGAATCGGGCTTTTCTTTTAAAATGGACGAGGGATTCCTCGAATGCCACCACGGCTTGTTTGACCCAGGGGATCAGCATCCGATTGGTGAACCCGGGATGAAGATTCTGTTCCATGATGAGCGTCGGGATCCGCAGCCAGGATGCCAGCAGTACGATCGGCCCTGAGCTGAAGCCTCCGACGCCGATGACCAGGTGAGGGCGCTTCCGGATCAGGATCGTCAGGGAGTTGACGAACGCGAAGGGGAGCAGAAGAAGCGACTTCAGGCTTTTGATCCCCCGCCCTTTGAGGCCTTCTATGTTCAAGGGGATGAAATCGGCCTGATAGTGATCCATCAATCGTTTTTCCAGGGCCCGGGTTCCGCCGACGAAGGTGATGGCGGTGTCCGGCGCTGCTTCGCGGATCTTGCGGGCAACGGCCAGAGCGGGAAAGAGGTGTCCGGCTGTGCCGCCTCCACTGAAAATAATTCTTTTTCCGCTCATATTCGTGCCCGTGTGCTTTCTTTCCGCTGCGATATGTGCAGCAGGATGCCGATGCTCAGGAGGGTGCAGATCAAGGATGACCTTCCAAAGCTTATCAAGGGAAGAGGCAATCCCGTGGGAGGGCCCAGTCCCAGAACGATGCTGATATTTAAAAGCGCCTGCCCGAGGATGGCCAGGGTAAGACCCGCGGCGACCAGGCGGCAGAATGTGTCGGGTGCTCTCAAGGAGATGAGGATCCCCCGCCACAGAATGATGCAAAACAGGATGAGAATGGATAGGGTTCCCAGAAGTCCGAGCTCTTCTCCGATGATGGCGTAGATATAGTCGGTGTGGGCGCAGGGCAGAAAGAAGAGCTTCTGAGTGCTTTCGCCCAGACTGACTCCGAGCAGTCCGCCGGCGCCGACGGCCAACTTGGACTGAATGATCTGAAAGCCGCTTCCCAGGGGATCCTTGGTGGGGGAGAGAAAGGCGAGAATACGCTGCAGACGGTAGCTGGCCTGAAAAAGATAGAACCCGAAAAGCGCCGCGGATACGCCGCCCAGGTAAATGAAATACCGGAATTTGACGCCTCCGAGATAAAGCATAGCGGTCCCGATCCCGAAAATCAGGATCGCGGTTCCGTAATCGGGCTCCCGTATGATCAGAAGAATCAGGAAAAAAAGAACGCCCAGCGGGAAGGCGAGAGATTTCAACTCGCTGATCCGTCCCTGTTTCCGGGAAAGATGATCGGCGAGAAAAAGGATCAGGCTGAGTTTGGCGATCTCGGAGGGCTGGAACCTGATGCCGGAGATCTGAATCCAGCGGTTGGTCTTTTCGATGGCGGGCATCGCCAGGCAAACGCTCAGTAAGGCTCCCGAAAACGCCAGCATGCCGTAGATAACGTGAGGGCTCTGGTAAAACGGCTTTTTGATCGACAGCATGAAGAAGATGCCGATGAGCCCCAACGCCGCTCCGATGGCCTGATTGAAAAGAAAGTGAAATGCCTGATTATATTTTTCACTGGCCAGAATGACGGAAGAGCTGAAAACCATGATAAGTCCGAATACGATCAGCACGATGGTGGCGATAAAAAGCCACTTGTCGAAGCTGTAGGCCCGGAATATCTCTGGTTCTCTAGCCATTCTCTTCACCCTCGGTCTCTTCCAGCCCCCGTACCTCTTCTTTAAACAGTCGTCCCCGCTCTTCAAAATTATTGAACATATCAAAACTCGGGCATGCCGGGGCCAGCAGCACGACATCGCCGGGAACCGCCGATGCGGCTCCGAACCGGACGGCATCCTCGAGGCCGGCAACCCGGCGGATCGGGGCCGAACCCTCTATGGAGCGGGCGATCCGGTCTCCCGCCTGCCCTAGAATAAGAATCTCCTTCACCCGGCTTCGGATCGCGGGTTGAAGGCGCGAAAAGTCCTCGCCCTTGTCCTTTCCTCCCAGGATCAGGATGATTTTCCGATCGTAACTTTCGATGGATTTTATCGTGGCATCGACGTTGGTCGCTTTCGAGTCATTCGTGAAGAGAACGCCGTTCAGGACGCGCACTTCTTCCAAACGGTGTTCCAGGCCTTTGAAGCTCAGGATGGACTGTCTGATCCGGGGAAGCGGTATGTCATAAATACGGGCCACAAGGGATGCCGCCATCACGTTTTCCCGATTATGAGCACCCGGCAGAGGGATCTCATCAACGGACATCAGGGTTTCCGGCTCGCGATCTGAGAGGATGATCCGTCCTTCGCGCAGGAAACATCCCGGGGTGATCTCTTCTTTCAGACTGAATCCGTAAACCCTGCCGCTTTTCAACGCCCAGATATCCGGAAAGTCCCGATTGAGAACGGCGATGTCGTCTGTGGACTGGGAGCGGATCAAGCGCACCTTGGCCGCCATATAGTTTTCGAATCCTTCATGCCAGTCGAGGTGATCGGGCGAGAGGTTCAGGAATACCGCCACCCGGGCCCGGAAATTCCGGATGTGGGCCAGTTGAAAGCTCGAGAGCTCGGTGACATAGAGATCATCGGGACGGCTGGAGAGCGCGAAGCGGATCAACGGCACTCCGATATTTCCCGCCAGAAAGGCCCGCCGTCCTCCTTCTTTTAAAATCTTATGGGTTAAGGTCGTTGTGGTCGATTTCCCATTGGAACCGGTAATCCCGATGATATCGCCTTTGAGGAATCGGGCGGCCAGTTCGATTTCGGCGATGATGGGAATGCCGTGAGCTTGGGCCGCCTTCAACTCCGGTATCAGGGGAACGCCGGGGCTGAGGACGATCAAATCCGTATCGAGAAACGATTGACCCCGGTGGCCGCCGGCTTCCACGGTTACACCCCGTTCCTTCCATGTCCGGAGTTTTTCTTTAAGATCCGCGGCCGGCTTGTGTTCGCTGACCGTGATGACGGCGCCCCGGTCGAGCAGAAAGCGGCAGACGTCCTCGCCGGTACGGCCGAGACCGACGACGAGAACTTTTTTATTATGCAATTGCATGTTATCTCAACTTTAATGTCGTCAAACTGAAAAGAGCGAAAATGATAGCCAGAATCCAGAATCGGACCACGATCTTCTGCTCCGACCATCCCATGAGTTCGAAGTGGTGATGCAGGGGGGCCATTCTGAAAATGCGTTTCCCCCCGGTCAACTTGAAATATCCAACCTGCAGCAGCACGGAAAGCGCTTCCAGGATGAAAACTCCCGCCACCATGAAAAGGAGAAACTCCTGTTTGGTCAGGATAGCGACGACTCCCAACGATCCGCCCAGCGAGAGAGCTCCTACGTCGCCCATGAAAACTTGGGCCGGATGGCAGTTGTACCAGAGGAATCCCAAACAAGCTCCCGACATGGCTCCGATAAATATCGTGAGTTCGGAAGCCTGAGGAACCGCGGTGATATTCAGGTATTGAGACCAAAGGGCATGGCCGGCGATATAAGAGATGGCGGTGAAAGCGCTGGCTGAGATGAAAGTAAGGCCGATCGCCAGTCCGTCGAGGCCGTCGGCGAGATTCACCGCATTGGAGGAACTCACCAGGATAAAGATGATCCAGGGAAGATAAAAGAATCCCAGATAGGGAATCCAGTTTTTCAGGAAGGGAACGCTCAGGTGAAGATTGAAATCACCTTGATAGCCCATATAGAGCAGGATCAATCCGATGATCCCGGAAAATAGGATTTGATAGATCAGTTTGTGCCGGGCCACCAACCCCCGCGATTTGTTTTTTTTGATCTGCAGATAATCATCCCAAAACCCGATCAAACCGAAACAGGTCATGGTCAGCATCGCCAGCCATATGAACTTGTTGCTCAGGTCCGCCCATAAGAATGTCGGAATGAGGGTTGATGCGATGATTAAAATCCCTCCCATCGTGGGGGTGCCGCGTTTTTCGGAATGGGATTTGGGGCCGTCGGGGCGGATCTCTTCTCCGATCTGGTATTTCTTCAGCTGTTTGACCAGCCAAGGACCCAGGACGAGGCTGATGAGAAGCCCGGTGATACCCGCCAGTGCCGTGCGGACGGTGATATAGCGGAAGACATTGAAGAAACCGAATGCTTCCTTGAGCGGGACCAGCAGCCAATACAACATATCAGTTCCCCCTGCTTTTGAGCTGAGTGACGACCTTGTCGGTTTTTATCCCGTGAGATCCCTTGACCAGGATCAAGTCCCCCCGTTCGATATGCAGCCAGATCTTCCGCGCCGCCTCATCTCCATCCTTGTACATGTGGATCTGTTCGGGTTTCATTCCCGCTTTCAACGCGGCATCGGCGATATGGCGGCTGAGAGGGCCGACGGTGATCAGGAGATCGAATCCGCAAGCGGCGACCTGTTTTCCGGCGCGCGTGTGATATTCGATGGCCTGGGAACCCAGCTCCAGCATGTCTCCAAGAACGGCCACTTTACGCCCCGCCGTGGGCTTTGGAAGGCTTATCAGGGCTGACTCAAGAGCCGCCGGATTGGAATTGTAGGAATCGTCGACGACGATGATGTTCGACTTCAAGCGAAGAATCTCTCCGCGTTGGGAGAAAGGCTTCAGTTCGGTCGTAAGGGCCGGGATGTCCGAAAGCGGGATGCCCGAAACATAGGCGACGGCGACGGCGGCTAGATAATTATAGAGGTTGCTTTCGGTGTAAAAAGGCAGTTTGATTTGTCTTCTCTCAGATCCGTATATCAGTTCGAACGATAGGGCGCGCAGCCCCGACTGACGTACGTCGCGGGCCCGAATGCGACAAGCCTCTCCCCGCCCGAAAAATACGGTTTTCCCCCTGAATTCCTGAGAGATCTTTCGCAGCAGAAGGTTGTCTCCATTCAAGATGGCGATGCCTTCGGGCTTCATCCCCGTGAGGATTTCTTTCTTAGCGCGTGCGATATGCTCGATGCTGTCGAAAAATTCGAGGTGCACGGGGAGAACATTGGTGATCATGGCGATATCGGGAGGCGCGATGCGCGTCAGCGCCTCGATTTCGCCCGGAGCGCTCATCCCCATCTCAAGCACGGCGATATCGTGATCCGGGGACATCTCCAGAAGCGATAGCGGCAGGCCGATATGATTATTGAAATTACTCTTCGATTTTAAAATCCGGAAGCGTTTCGAAAGCAGGGATGCCGTGAACTCCTTGGTCGTGGTCTTGCCGGCGGAGCCGGTGATGGCGATGACGCGGAGGCGCTGTTCGATAAGCGTTTTGCGTGCCAGCTCCTGGAGCGCCGTCAATGTGTTTTTGACGCGCACCAGCGCGAAGCGGGAATGAGGCGGCTTGATCTTTTGTGAGATGACGGCGCCTGCAGCTCCGCGGGCGGCGGCGGCCGCAATGAAATCATGGCCGTTGCGGTCGCCCATCAGGGCGAAGAACAGCTCGCCCGGCTGTGTGAGACGCGAATCGATATTGAACTTATGAAAAGAGAGGGACGGATCTCCCTTATCAAGGGTACCGCCGGTCATTCGGTTTATTTGATCCAACCGCAGTTCCGTCATGTCTTGCCCTTTTCCCCATCGCCCAGGATTTCGGTGATGACCTCACTGTCGTTGAAATGGATCACTTTATCTTTGAGGATCTGATAGTCTTCGTGTCCTTTTCCCGCCACCAGAACGGTGTCTCCGGATTCGGCCCGTGCCAGGATGCGTGCGATCGCCCGTCTGCGGTCGGGTTCGATCTCATAACGGTCTTTGCCGCTGCGCTTGATCCCCGTTTCGATATCGGTGAGGATGGCCGCGGGGTCTTCGGTCCGCGGGTTGTCCGAAGTCAAGATGGTCCAATCTGCCAGCTCTCCCGCGATTTCTCCCATTCGCGGTCGTTTGGATTTATCCCGATCGCCTCCGGCTCCGAAAACCAACAGGAGCCGCCGGTGTTCCAGCTCGCGGGCCGTTTCCAGAAGATTGCGGAGCGCATCGTCCGTGTGGGCGTAATCAACAAGTATCTGGAGACCCCGAGTGTTGGGAATGCTCTGGAATCGTCCCGGAATTCCCTGCAGGGATCGGACGCCTTCTTCGATATCCAGGGGGGATATCTTCAATGCCAGAGCCGTGGCTGCGGAGGCCAGGATGTTGTACAGGTTCGGTTTGCCCAGGAGCGGCGATGTGATTTTCCGCTGACCGCCCGGGTATTTCAGATCGAGTTCGATCCCGCGGCTTGAAAACGCATATGACGCAGGGTGCACCAGAGCTTGAGCATTGAGCCCATAGCTGATCGCACCCAGCCGTGTGTCGGCTTGGAGCTTTCGCCCCCAGGGATCGTCGATATTGACAACCGCGATCTTTTTCCGCCGGCCGGTTTCGAAGAGCTTTTTTTTGGCCGCGAAATAGTTTTCCATGGACATGTGATAATCCAGATGATCTCCGCTGAGATTGGTGAAAACGGAAACCGTGAATTCGATCCCGTCGACGCGGTGGAGGTCCAGGGAGTGTGAAGACACTTCCATCACGCAGTATCGCGAGCCATGTCTGATGAGAGTACGCAGCATCCCTTGAAGCTCCGGTGCTTCGGGAGTGGTACGCTGCGCCGGCTGTTCAAGGCCGGGTCCCCGGTAGGCGATCGTTCCGATGACTCCGGGGGGGTGTCCGGATGCCCGCAGAATGGATTCCAGGATATAGGAAGTGGTGGTTTTTCCTTTGGTGCCGGTGATGCCGATCGTATTGATCTCGAAAGAGGGGTGATGGTGAAAATTGGCCGCGCACAGCGCCAGGGCTCGGCGGCCGTTTTCAACCTGTATCCAGGGTATTCCCGAAGCGTCGGGAGAGCGTTCGGATAGCACGACGGCGGCGCCCCGGGCGACGGCATCGGGAATGAAATCATGCCCGTCCGCCTTGAATCCTTTGATGGCGGCGAAAAGAAATCCGGGATCGATGGTGAGCGATGAAAGTGAAAGCCCGCGGATATCGATGTCCGGTTCTCCCCGGTATCGAAGGATCGGAACATCCTGAATCAAATCGTTTATCTTCATGGCGTTGGCTGCATCCAAACCTTGGCGGTGATTAAAGGTTGCGGATTTTCAGGGCGCCGGGGGATGTGCAGATAGCGGAGTATCCGTGATCCGATCTCCCGAAAAACCGGAGCCGCGACATCTCCTCCGTAAAAAGCCCCTTGTGGATTCTCGATCACCACGACGATCGAAAGAACCGGATTGTCGGCGGGGACGAATCCTACGAAAAGAGACCGATGGGCGCGTGAGGAATAGTGTTGAGTTTTCGGATCGAAGATCTGGGCGGTTCCGGTTTTCCCGGCGACGGCGTACCCCTCGATTTGGGCTTTTTTCCCGGTTCCTTCCCGGACCGCCTCGTGCAGTATATGCGAGAGATCCATCGCGGTGGACGAAGAGATCGCGCGTCTCGGCTCCGTGGATGGAGATCCGGAATCGCTTTGAAATGAGCTGGATTTTACGATGTGAGGAGGGATGACGACGCCTCGGTTGGCAATGACATTGACGGCCTGGAGAATTTGAATCGGAGTGACGGATATTTCATAGCCGATGGAGAGCGACGCGGGAGATATGGTGGTCCAGTCTTTGACGGCGCGAAAGATGCCTTTCTCTTCACCCGGAAGGTCGATCCCGGTTTTTCTGCCGAATCCGAAGGCGGATATGGCGTCATGGAGTGTCTGAACCCCCAGACGTTGGCTGATCTGGATCGTCCCCACATTGGAGGAGTGGATGATGACTTCCGGGAACGTCAGGATATCGAAACGGTGGTGATCGCGGATGGTTTTTCCAGCGATCCGGGCGTAGCCCAGGCTGCAGTCGAAAGTATCGGTCATCTGGATTTTATGGGATTCCAGCGCGGCTGAGGCGGTGACGATCTTAAAGGTTGATCCGGGATCGAAGGTGTGATGAATGGCGAAATTTCGCCCCGGTTGGGAGTAATTGAGATCCGAGCTGGGAGTGTTGGCGATGGCCAGGATTTCTCCGCTTGAAGGCTGGGAGACGAGCACCGTCCCCCATTCGGCACGGCTGTCGCGGACCGCCCGGGTCAGTTCCTTCTCAGCGATATACTGGATGGTTTCCTCGATCGTCAAGACCAGGTCTTTTCCCGGTTTGGGCTCTTTGAGCGTTTCAAAGCGATAGCTGCGTCTCTTGGCGTCCCGGAGCATCAATCCTTCCCCGTTTTTTCCGGCCAACAGGGAATTGTAGAGATGTTCGATTCCTCCGCTGCCGGCATCGTCGATATTAACCCCCCCAAGGATATGGGCCGCTAAGGAACCGTTGGGGTAGAAACGCTTGCTTTCGGTCAAAAAATGGATACCGCTGAGGTCGAGCCCCTCGATCGCGGCGGCTTTTTTCGGCTCGATTTTTCGTTTGATCCATATGAAGCGGGCATCCTTTTCGATCTGTGACCGAATGCGTCGGATCTGGCTGTCGGTAAGATGAAGGATCGGTTGGAGCCGCTTGATGCGTTTGAGTTGGAGAGTGGGAGATTCTCCTTTGAAAGGGGTATAAAAAACCGAAGGGCGGGGAAGGCTCCGGGCCAGGATGTTTCCCGATCGGTCATAAATGGTTCCGCGTTCCGGGATGATAAATTCGATATTCTGGTTTTGATCGACAACGATCTCTCGGTGATGGGAATGGTGGATCACCTGCAGGTCGACCAGCCGGTAGATCAGGCCTCCTATCCAGATGATGATAAAAGGCAGCAGAAGGATGATGCGCTTTTTGACCTTGGTGTGATAATAGCTTTTCATGATGCGTTCAAGGTTCCTGATCCGTAGGGATGTGGATCAACTGATCTTCGGAAGGCTCGACTAGGGTGAGCTTGGTGGTGGCGATCCTTTCCACCCGATGGAGTGAAAGCAGTGAGGTCTTTTTGGCCTCCAGTGTTTCCACCTCTTTTTTCAGGATTTGAATCCGGTGCTCCAGATCCCGAGTTTTATAACCCAGCCGAATGGACTCGGCCTGATGCCAGATATAGAAGGTCAAAAATCCGATAACGGTCAGCACCGCCAGCAATGCCAGGGTGATCTCTTTCGTGCTGAATCTTTTTCTGACCATTCGTTTATATCCTTTCCGCCGCCCGCAGCTTGGCTGAGCGGGCCCGGAAATTACGTTCGGTTTCATCGGAAGCGGGGATGACGGGTTTGCGTGTCAGAATCTTCAACTTCGGCGTGGAGTCGGTATCCGAGGCTAATCTGAGAAAAGTGTGTTTGACGATTCGGTCTTCAAGAGAATGGAAGGAAATGACGACGATGCGTGTCCCCGGGCTGGTCTTTTCCGCGACCCTTTCCAGAAAAGAATCTAAAAATCGCAGTTCCTCATTGATCTCGATGCGAATGGCCTGGAAAACACGGGCCGCCGGATGCGTTTTCCCCTTTTGGGCTCTCCAGCGGCATACCTCTTCAACGATCTGGAAAAGCTTTGAGGTGGTTTCGATAGGGCGGTTCTTGCGCCGGGATACGATTTCGCGCGCCAGCCTTCGGGCCTGCCTCAATTCGCCGTATGTATGAAATATGTTTGACAGTTTGGATTCGGAATAGCCGTTGATGACTTTTGACGCGGTGATCCGGCTCCGGCGATCCATACGCATGTCGAGCGGTCCTTCCCGATTGAAGCTGAATCCCCTCTCCGGATCGTCCAATTGGAAGGAAGACAAACCGAGGTCGATCAGGATTCCCCTGACCCGTGAGAAGTCGATCTTCAGATCCGGGAAGAAGCGGAAATCCGAATGAAAAAGCTCCAGCCTGTCCGCAAAGGGCGACAGGATTTCCTTGGCCTCGAGAAGGGAGCTTTCGTCCAGGTCGAATCCGATGAGCTCGGCATTCGGATTTCTTGAGAGGATCGTATGACTATGCCCGCCGAGCCCGATGGTGCCGTCGATATAGATCCCTTTCCGGGAAATATCCAGGAACTGCATGACCTCTTCCAGTAGGACGGGAATATGGCCATGGTTGGTCATTCCGATTTTCCTCTGACGGATATCTCAGATATGCGTTCAAAATCCTCATTCGTCAGCGGCTTTTCCGCAATCGCAGCTTCCAAAACCTCTTTATTCCAGACTTCCAGATGATTATTCATCCCGACGACTTCGATCTCATTTTCCAGCCGGGCTTTATCGCGCAGGACTTGACTAATCAGGGCACGGCCTTTAGTATCGATCTCGCAATGTTTTCCCTTCAGATTGACCTGCAGCATGAAGTTCCTGACATTCGGCTTGAGCAGGAACAGCCCCTCGTCCGTGAGTTGGGCGAGTTTTTCCCATACCGGATAGGGATAGATTTGGATGGATTCATCGGTGAGAGAGGTGACGAAGAGATCTTTTCCGTAGCGTTCTTCGATGATGCCTCTGAATTTTTCAGGAATTTTTATTCGGCCGCTCTTATCGATGCGTGCCGTATAGCTTCCAATAAGAAAATTTCCCAATTCGTCCCACTCTGTCCCGTTTTTACTTAAAATATAGGGTATGGATAGGGCCTTGTCAAGCATTTTTCGTGGAAATTGGTGTATTTATGAAGTCAGCCGATACGTAAAAAAAATTTCAGTTTGGTAGCGATAGACGAAAGATAGCAGAGAATTCGGATCACTTGGTGAATATCCGATTTTTCGATATTTTAATTATCGGCTCACTTCCCCCTCCGGGCGGGCCAATCTCACCATGTCGACTGTACTGAAAATAGTTCGACATACCTAAGTATGCCTCACTGATTTCCAGTTTGCCGCCACGGCAATCTTGACCCGTAAATACACCAATTTCCCGTGTCAGTAAGCATTAAGGAGTGCTGTTCTATGAGTATGCTTTTTCCTTATAATATAAGGGCCGGGTGGGAGGGCACGCCTCACGAGCCGCTTCCTTGCCGCTACCGCAACCTTGGTCCGTGACCGGCCAAGCTTTTATCTGTTAGATCGACTTGGAGTCCTATCTTGAAGAACAACCTTAACGATGTGTCCATTTTATCGGGGGAATACCAACACTATTTTTAAGAATGTCAGGACGGATGATAAATTGATATTAGCAGTTCTAGAAAAAGGCTGAAAAACAGCAACTGGATATTATGAATGACTATTCATGCCTTTTAATTTTCCCCCACGGCAGTTTGCCGAACAGCATGAAGGCCAAAAAACCATATTTTTGACTGATGCAGTTTTTGGGTGAGGCTCCGTTGATTTGAGGGGGGGGGCAGGGCATTGTCGACATACCTGTGAGCCTTGAAGATTTTTTCGAACCGAGAGCGCCTATCGATGGGGCCTCTGTCTTTGTTTTTATATCTTTGACTTTGCTGATTTCGGTGTGATATTGTTATTTTTAGATGTCAGCAGGTGGATATTGAGAGAACTTTTTAAAGGTTTTCCGCCCGCAAAAAAACGAAATTCCCATAAATTCAGAAAATGAACCGGTGGGTAATTTTTTTTGTGGGTTTGATCGATTTTCTGTTTAGACATTTAGAGGAAAATTCTAGCAATTGAACTTGTTTTAATTAGCTTGACCCGAAATATTCACCTAAATATGACCATTCAAATTGGGGAAAAGATTGGCCCGTTCATGGACAAGTTAACTGAAATATTTCAAACCGGTAAAGGAACTTTAAATGACTTCCTGTTTTCCCTAATCATTCTTCTTGGCGCTGCTCTGGTTGGATTTGTGATTCATTTTATGATTGATCTATTTTTGAAAAACTGGCATAAGCGCCGCGAGTCCAGCCTTAAAGGACTAAAACTTAAGTTCAGTCATTTAAAAGCACCGCTCCGTATGCTGATACCGGCAATTTGTATTGCCATTGTGCTTCCCTTTGTTAGACTGCCGCAACAGATCTTATCCCTGCTGATCCACCTGGTTAATTTGTGGATTATTGGTACTATTGGATGGTTATTGGTCAGGATCGTGTTTATTGTTCGGGATCGGGTGCTCGGCCGATATCAGATTGACGTAAAAGATAATCTGGAAGCCCGCCGGGTTTATACCCAGATCCTGCTTATCCAGCGCATTCTGATTGTGATCATCCTCTTTGTAACCCTGGCCATTATGCTGCTTACATTCGACAAGGTAAGACAAATCGGTATGAGCCTTCTGGCATCCGCGGGAATAATCGGCATCATTTTGGGCTTTGCCGCCCAGAAAACCCTGGGCAACCTGCTGGCCGGAATCCAGATTGCCATTGCCCAACCCATCCGCTTGGGTGATGTGGTGATTATTGAGAATGAATGGGGCTGGATCGAGGAGATTAACCTTACCTATGTGGTGATGCGTATCTGGGATTTACGCCGGCTGATTATCCCGATCTCCTTTTTCATTGAAAATCCTTTTCAAAACTGGACCAGGATCTCAGCCGCCTTACTGGGAACTGTATACCTGTATGCGGATTATACCGTCCCGGTTGAGGCCGTCCGACAGGAGTTGTTCCGTATTCTGGAAAAGAGCGAGTACTGGGATGGTAAGGTAAAGGGATTGCAGGTGACCAATACCACCGACCGAATTGTAGAACTGCGCGCCTTGATGAGTGCGGTGGATTCTCCGACGACCTGGAATTTACGGTGCGAGGTGAGGGAGAAATTATTACTCTTTATTCAGAAAAATTACCATGAGAGCCTGCCGCAGATGCGGGTGACGCTGGAAAGGGATCCAAAGAAATCGAATACTGCCAACATTTAAAAAGGCAAATTAATTTACTAATGAAGTCTGTTATTTTTTTTCATCTATCATCTTAATCTCTTTTTAAGGCTTGCACTCTAAAAAATTTGCCTTTGTGTGCATTCAAGAAAAATCAGGGCTGCAAGGTCTTTCCCCGCAATCATGTGCTAGGGCGTTAAATAATGCTTTTTACTGAATACTATGGTGGGGCGTGTCGGAAGGAACGGCGGTGTGAGATCGTCGTTTAGACGAGATTTTAAACGCCATGAATATCGGATTATTCTCGGTGCTTCCGTAACTCCCCCCGTTCGTGGGTCAGACATACTCAGCGGCTGCCGTCGCAGCTTCCCTCGGCTAATCCGACATTCAGGCTAAATCGCGTATGACACTCCTCCTCTCACACCGCCTTATCCTGGATTTGGTGCTGAAAGACGTCTGTTTGTTGATTTGATTTCACTATTTAAGGAAAAAGCACATCTTGCTGACATGGCAGGAACCTGGATCAGACACGGTGTCGAGATTGCCGTGGCGGCGAGGTGTCATGTGGTGAGGCGTACTGAGGTACGTCGAACCGGATGCGGCGAAGCCGACGGGGTGAGATCGGCCCGCCCGGAGGGTGGAAAGGACTGATGATGAAAATGTATTTTAAACCGCTGAAGGATTTTATTTTGAGTTCATCAGTTGTTTCCATGGCTGATTCAGGTTACCTTGCTCTCGGAAATCACCTTTTTGGCGGTGTCATAATCACTCTCCTGCACCATTATCCGAACTTCGCCGAGACCGTCGGCCGAGAAGGCATGGACGGATTGAACCACCAGGCCTTTCAGGATGCAGGATATGCCGTGGCTTTCCAGCAGACTCTTGATCACTTCGGCTTCCACCGGTCCCCAAACGCTCAGGACCTCTTTCAATTTGGCGTCCGCACCCGCCGGGGTGTTTTCATGATTATCCGACATCTTATGACTCCTGTTCATTTTGCGTCGATCCGGATCGAGCGAAATAATCATCCAAGATTTTGCGGTGGTCAAACGCCAGTGGGAACGTGATTTCCGCTTGGTTGAAGATTCCGATATCCGCGGCGTCATCCCGGGCTTGGGGACGGCCTTGGGCGACGGCGATAAAGACGGTGGTGATGGTATGTTTGCGAGGATCCCGTTTTGGGTCGGAATAGGAGTGCATCTGACGCTTGAGGTGAACGTCGAGGGAGGTTTCTTCCTTGGCTTCCCTGACGGCGGCGTCTTCGAGGGATTCCCCGTAATCGACAAAACCTCCCGGAATCGCCCAGCCGTATGGGGGATTCTTGCGGTCGATGAGGATGATGCCGGTCCTTCCGTCATCCCGCCTGATTTCGATGATCACATCTACGGTGGGGATGGGATTCCGATAGGTTTTCATGGCCGTCCTCTCAGTGCTTGCGCCGTTTGGATCCATAACCGGAATGGAAAAGGATTTCCGGATGGATTTATTGTAGTGATTTGAACCCGCGGGTGTCAACACTCTCAAAAGGGAGGGGGTGATCTTTACAGGTATCAGATGCCTTCTGAAGAGGACAGCGCGAAAGCGGCTGCCGGGCACCCCCCCCTGGTCGACTTGGCATTAAAATTGCAAAAGAGTATAATACAATAATAAGAGGAGAGAAGACATGAAAAAAATATTTTTGATTCTGTTATTGGTCGTCTTTGCCTCAAGCTGTATCGTTATCGATGATCGATATACCGAACACGGCATCAGGACTGCGCCTGATCGTGTCTATACATCCGGTTATTCCGATGTCAATCCCTGGATCTATTCGTCTCCGTTCTATTACTACGATCCCATGTTTTCATTCGGTATGGGATGGTGGAGCCCTCTCTGGTACTACGGAATGTATCGGACCTATTGGGGCTATTACGGTGGCTACTACGGTGGCTACTACGGATATTCCCCCTATTACGGAAGCCGGATATACGGGCGGACTCGGGTATCAAAAAAATCTCTGCGGCGGTCGGGGACTTCGCGTACATCCCGTTCATCCGGGACGGTGAGACGCACGCGCGTGACGCGCTCCGGGTCCAGCGGGCGGATTTCCCGTTCATCGGGAACCCGGTCCTCCAGAGGCCGCTCGAGCGGACGCGTGTCCAGAAGCAGAGTCAGAAGAAAAGATTAGCCGAGATCACAATCCGGGCCGCGGAAGCCGACATGTGACGCCGCTGGGAATGAGGAGCGCCGTTCGGTAGCGACGGGCATTCGATTGAAAATCAGGTATGAATTCCTTTGCCAGGGGCTTCACGGGTTTGAAGCGGTGAGCCAGGGGATTGATGTATTTCCCCCGGTACTTGATCCGATAATCCAGGTGCGGCCCCGTGGATTCCCCTGATGATCCCACCTGCGCGATATACTGCCCGCTTTGAACCTTGCTTCCCTGGCGGATGCCGGGGGCGAATCGGCGCAAATGCAGGTACATGGTTTCATAGTTGTTTTTGTGTCGGATGCGGATCATGCGTCCCGCCCCTCCATTCCACCCCGTAAAGGCAACGGTTCCTGCGGCGGTGGCGTGAACGCGGGTTCCGACCGGCGCGGCGTAATCGACTCCGTAGTGCGGGCGGTAAACCTTGCGGATCGGGTGGAGGCGGCTGTGGCTGAAATGTGAAGTGATTCGAGCGGATCCGATCGGTGACTTGAGAAATTCCTTGCGAAGCGAATTGCCCTCGTAATCGAAATAATCGATTTCGCCGTTCTCAGGATGGGTATATCGGAAGGCCTGGAAGGTTTTTCCCTGATTCGTGAATTGAGCGGCGAGGATGTTCCCGTAGCCCGTGAATTCCCCGCGCAGGTGTTTCTTTTCAAACAATATCTCGAATGAGTCGTCGGGGCGCATGTCGGCGTAGAAATCGATATCCCAAGCAAAAAGCTCTTCGAGCTGAATGGCCAGTTGGTCGCCTTCCCTGATCTCGTGGACGGCATGGATCAGATTGTCGCGGATCACGCCCTGCACCCGGTGGATGCTGGTGTTGAACGGGATATCCCGGATATCGGCTCTCACGGCCCCTGAAGCGAGCTCGATATGGAGATAGGTCTCGCCGTCGATATCGTACTCCATGTGATGCGGTCTTCCCCCGGGATCCGAATAAAAACGGAATTCCTTACCGGCGCGGATGCGGGCCAGGTCGTAGACGGGCTTGATTTCAGCGCGCAGGTCGTGGATCTCGGCGGCCGAGAAGCCGCGGGCCGAAAGCAGGTCGGACAGGGTCTGCCCGGCCTGAACGATCTCGATCGATTCCAGGGGCGGCGGTGGTTCCGGGGCGGCGGTCCTTGCCGTCGGCGGAAGCGGTCGGTTGGGGGGCGGGGATTCATGCCGGCGTATGAATCCGAGAAGAAAGAACAGCGCTAGGCAGGTCCCCATATATATGAGATAAGACAACCGGGAAGGACCGGCCGTGCGGCGGTGGATTTTCATTCGAACATGCATATATGAACCGATACGTTTTTTTGCCGCGGGTCCTTGGATCTGTGTTGTCCTAACAGGATGCGGCCGTTCTCAATAGGGCAACATACCGAAATAACGGATTCAAGTCAACCTCCGGCCGACGTCCGTTGGTGGAGGGGAAGGTGCGGGTCAGAGGTTGAACCAATAGCTGACTTTGACAAGGAAGATGTTTTCCGAGGCGGTGCTGAAAAGGCTTCTCAAATCATCTCCCAGTGCGAAGGTGCCGTATTCGGTGCTGTCGTTGATGCCGTTTGTCCAGACCAAAAAAAGCGTGGATCCGGGCAGATACTCCCAGCGGGCGACGAGATTGAGACGGTACTGCCGATAATTGAAGTCGGGATTTGAGAAACTCAACGTGTCGTCGGGTTCAAGCGGTGAATTGAAGTGATAATCTCCGTCCTGAAGAGAAAGATCCGTGGGGGCGAAGACGTGCCAGCGCTGATCGTAATCGGAGGCGCGGGGATCGATGACCTCCTTGAACTCGCTGTAATTTCCTGCTGAGACGAAGGGTTGGGTGTAAAGCTGGATACTGAAGGTGGGAGAGAGCGTATAGTTGAGCCGGATGGTCATGGATACCGTCTTCTGATCGATGCGGCTGAGGATGTAATGGGATTGCGCGTCCGAATCTACGGCGGCGACATACTGGAGCATGCGGTTGCCGTCGTTGATGGAGGGAGAGAGGCTGAGCTGGAGCCTGTCCGAAGGCCGCAGGTTGAAACCGGATGAGATAGAATAGGACCTTGCTCCGTTGTCGGAGATGTTGAGGTTTCCCCCCAGATTGATGTGAAAGCTATTGCGGGAGTCCGTGCGAAAATGTCCGCCCATATTCCAATTGCCGGGAAGCAGTACGGCCGGTCCGCCGCGCAGCTGATGGGTGGACAGCCGGTCCTGCATGCGGTTGGCGTTGAGGGAGATGTTCCAGTAGTTGAGCATGCGAAATTGGGCGCGCAGGCTGCCGCCCTGTCCGGTCATGGTCGGGGAATAATCCCAGGAATTCCAGAATGAGGCGTTGAAATTGTAATCGCGAAATATTTTCCCCGGCCTGTATTCATGGTAGCTGATGTTGGCATGCTGGCTGATGGAATCCGCTTCCCGCATATATCCCATGTCATTGATCTCGAATCCCGGAGTGCGGGTTCTCCCGCTGATCGACCACCGCCAGTGGCCGCCGCCGATCTTTCCGAGGGAAAAGGAGCCGGCCGCTCCTGAAAGCGATGTGCGTGTGGGATCGAGTTCCAGGTGGGATGCATCGGGGCGCTGATAATAATGGCCGGAAGAGGTCTGGGTTTCGAGGATGGATTCCCGACTTCCGCGGACATGACTGCCGATGAAGGAGCTTGTCACTTCAAAACTGTCATCCGCCCAACGGTGCCGGAAGTTCAATCCGCCGCTGTAGGCGGCTCTGTGCAGGAAATCCAGGTTGTCGGGCTGGTCGTCGCCTCGATTTACGGAAGTGATGATCATACCCAGGGCGCTTCGACCTTCCCGAAATTCCTTTTCGATCCGGCCCAGAAAATAATTGGTCATCGGTTCCACGGCTTCGGTGATGCGTTGCCGGTCGCTGGTGAGAACTTGTGCGTGTTCACGGCCGGTGAGGGCTTCCATAATGCCGATCGACCACCCGTCCGCGGTTTTCCCGGAGAGTTTGGTTGCGCCCAGGATCGTCGAGTTCTCCGGTGTTTGGTAGTACTCGGCGTCGGTGGGATAGCCCTGAGGGTGGCGTCCGATGCGCCGGGAATAAAAAAGAGTTTCCCTCTCCCATGAATTCCCCAGGGGGAAGTTCAGCATGTTTTTGCCTTCGATGAAAAAAGGCCGTTTCTCGGGGAAATAAGTTTCGTAAGCGCTGAGATTGACCTGGCCGGGGTCGGCTTCCACCTGACCGAAATCGGGATTGAAAGTAGCGTCCAGGGTGAGGTTGGAATTTAACCCGTATTTGATATCCAGGCCGAGATCGCCGGTATATGCGGAACCGTTATTGAAGGGATTGTCTTCCTCTGCGGGTTCGAAAGCGCTTTGTCCGACGACGTAGGGGCTTATCTGCAGGCGTTTGGGGGCGGGGATCCCTTGGATGCCCTTCAACTCCCCGAAGAGGCTGCAGAACTGGGCGACCCCTTTGGGTATGTGGCTCCAGTAACTGGTCTCATTCCGGCGTGCGATCACGCGGGCGACCTGAAAACCCCAAGTCTGGAACTCTTTATCGGGAAATCGGATCTGGCTGAAAGGGATTCGGAATTCCGCATACCAGCCTTCTTCATCCCGGGAAACGCCGACATCCCAGACCGCATTCCAGTCGCTGTCCCTGCGGCGGTCGTTCGACCAGAAGACATCGCGCTTGACGGCCGCCGGATTGACCGAGAATTCAAAGGAGGACCGACGGTCGAAGTAACTGTCTATGTAGATCTTTATCCAATCCGAGGGAAGACGGGAATCGCGGCGTGCCAGGATGGATGTGATCAACTCCGGATTGGAGTCGTACGCGGAGACGCCGACGAAAAGCGATGTCTGGCTGTAGAGGACCTTGACCTCTGTTTTTTCCGTTGCCGGCGCTCCTTCGTCCGGGCTGTTCTGGATGAAATCCGACAGAGGCGAAGCCGCGGACCAAGCCCTCTCGTCCAAGCGGCCGTCGATGATGATCTCTTCGTTTTTCAGCATGGCCGCGGTGGCGGAACGGGCGGCCGGGCGTGCTTTTCCGGAAGCGTCGAAGCGATCCGTTTCCGGTGAGGGCGAGGCCGGAAGGAAAAACGGCATGCCTGTCAGTATGAGACACAGCAGGATTATTATTCGGATTCCGGTGCGGCTTCTATCAACAAAATATTCCATACAATCCCCTGCTTATTAGGGAGCGGACAGCAGTATTCCGACTATTGAACATAGGGGATATATAGTATATCAGAAAGCGTAAGCGGCATCAAATATTTTCTTTTTTCAGCGATCGGCCAACTTGTAGGCAGTAAGAAAGGCCAGGCGCGCGGTGTCGGCCATGATATCCGGATTTATGCGGTAAATGGTGTCTCCGCTCTGATGATAGGAGATGTGCGGGCCGTTGGACGAAAAAGAGATGCAGGGGATGTCTTTACTGAAAAAGGGTGCGAAATCGGAGCCTCTGACACCCACCCCCCTGAAAAAGCGAATGGGACCCAGAACATGCAGGGCTTCATCCGCTTGCTCCAGAATGGCCTTGAGGTTTTCCGGTTTCGGGCTCACCGAGCATCGGATGCCGTCGCCTTCTCCGACCATATCGAAATTCAGCATGGCGTCGACCTTGGTGAAAGGGGCTGGAATATGATCGGCGAAGTATGTGGAGCCCTGCAAACCCATTTCTTCTCCTCCGAAAAGAACGAAAGCCACCGAGCGCTTGGGCTTTCGTTTGAGACGGGAGAACGCCTTCGCTGTTTCCATGACGACCGCGCTGCCGCTGGCGTTGTCGTTGGCGCCGGGGAAAAGAAAGCCCATTTGCTGTCCGCAGTGGTCAAAATGGCCTCCCAGGATGATGCATTCCTTCTTAAGTTCCGGGTCCGATCCTTCGATGTAAGCCGCGACATTATAACCGACGCCGTCGGCGAAGTGGCGGGATTGGACCTGATATCGAATTTGGGCCCGCAATGAGAAGGAAGCGGGTGCTTTGGTTTTGAGAAGCGCGCGCTTCACATCCGAAGCCGTGAGATTTTTTTCCTGAAAAAGTATATCGGCGACATCTTCGCTGATTTTAGCCGGCGTGAAGCCTTCGATCCAATCGCCGTTGGGATTGGCGATGGGGGAAGGGTAGATATAGATGAGTCCAAGCGATCCTTTTTCCTTGGCCGTTCGCATGCGTGTGCGGTGTTCGTCATGCCTTTGAAAACGCTTGTCTTGCGGATCGGGGGTTCCTCGAAAACAGAGAACGTATTTTCCCTGGACATCCTGCCCGGCGTAATCGTCGTAATCCAGATCGGGAGCGCAGATGCCCCAGCCGACAAAGACCGGATTCGCGGTGTGTTCTCCGCTGTCGCTGAAAAGCATCGGCAAAAAATCCTCCTCTCCCTTCAAACCGATCTCTTTGAAGTCGGAGGCGGATCCTCTTTTCTCCGGTATCAGCAGGCTCATTTTGGCGGAATCGATCAGCGTATAGGGAGAATCATAAGCCTGCAGATACCCTTCCTCCCGGCTTATGGGTTGGAGTTTCCACTGTTTAAAATGCGCCGCCGCCCACTGGGCGGCGGCCGTGTAGCCTTCATGACCGGTGAGTCGGCCTGCGAATGTGGGTGAGGCCATGGTCTTGCAGTATTGATAGACATCCATGGGTTCGATGGATCGAAGCCCCACATCGATGCCGTCCTCCCTATCAGAACAGACAGCGAAAAACAGAATGTTCATCAAGGCGAAGATGCAAAACACCTTACTCTTGGTCATGAAAACCTCCCGGCTTATTTTTGAGTGCATAAGAAGACTCTATATTATTCAGGTATCTTCGTATGGATGCAACAGCTAATCCCGATAATCCCAAAACTCCGATCAGGTTGGTGATCACCATCATCCCGTTGAACACGTCTCCGATGGACCAGGCGACCTCGACTTCCAGCAGGGCTCCGATGAAGATCGCACCGCAGAAAATCCAGCGGAAGGGACGTTTGACGCCGACTCCGAAGAGGTAGCCGAAAGAGATTTCGCCGTAGTAGGGAACCGCAATCAGGCTGGAATATCCGAATAGCAGGGAACTGGCGGCGACGATCAATCCTCCGATGCCGGGAACGGCGGTGTTGAAGGCGGCGGTGGTCATGCCGGTGCTGGTTCCCTCCGTCCAGGCCCCCGTGACCAGAACCGCAAGCGCCGTCAGGGTGCAGATGACGATGGTGTCGATAAATACGTCCAGGGAGGCGATCAATCCCTGCCGGACGGGCTCGCTGGTTCGGGCGGAGGCATGGAACACCCCGGCGGTACCGGTTCCCGCCTCGTTGGAATAAGCGCCCCTCGATAATCCGTAGCGAACCGCGCGCGCGATGGTCGCGCCTGCGATCCCCCCGGTGACGGCTCCGGGCTTGAAGGCCCCGATGAATATCAATCCGAATGCGTGAGGGACGCGGGAGGCGAATATGATGATCGTCAGAAAAGCGCCCAGGATGTAAAGCACCACCATGATCGGGCTGAGGTATTCGGTGACTTTTCCGATGGATTTGATGCCGCCTATGATCACCAGCCAGGTCAGAACAGCCAGTCCCAGTCCGGAGATCCAAAAGGGCAGTCCCAACTGGGTGTTGAGCGCCAGGGCTATGGAGTTGGACTGGATGGTGGTCGTGGAGAAGAGAGCCTTTCCGCCCATGAAAAAAGCGAACGCGGCGGCGAGCCAGGGGAGTTTCAAGCCGTCACGAATATAATACATGGGGCCGCCCGCAATGCTCAGGTCCGGCATGGTCCGTTTGAAGGTCTGTCCCAGCACGGCCTCCACCAGCTTGGTGGCCATCCCGAATGTGGCCGATACCCACATCCAGAAAACGGCTCCGGGGCCGCCCATGGCGATGGCGGTGCAGACGCCCGCGATGTTTCCGTTTCCGATGGTTGCCGCCAGGGAGGTCGTCAAGGCTTGGATCGGGGAGATGTCCCCCCGGCCTTCTTTACCGCTTTCTCCGAATCCTTTCCGTCCGAAAAGCAGGCGGAAGGATAATCCGAATTTCCTCAGCTGCACGAAACGCAGACGGAAGGTCAGAAAAACAGCGGCTCCCAACAGCAGAACAGCGGTTTGGGGTCCCCATACGATGGATGCGATCGTACGGATTATCTTGTCGAATAGATCCATTTTTCAGGGAGAATTGCGCTGGTCTCGCTTGCGCTTGATCTCCTTTTTTACTGCTTTATGGAGGACGAGAAAATAATATGCGGTCAAACAGGCGATCATGATCCCGAAGCGGAGCGGATCTCCCGTGAAAAGAGTGTAAAAGGCAAAACCGAAAGCTCCGATAAAGAGCAGAAAATGCAGGATGGCGAACAACAGCTCGAACATGGGTGTTTGAAAAATCCCGGATATCAAGTGCCGCCGGCCGTCCGCCGGCGGCGCCTTGAAGCCGGCGGTTAAAGCCGTTCCACCGATATGATGAGGATGTCTTCTCTGGGGACATCCCGATAGTTGTTCTTGGTCATGGTCTTGACCTTGGCGATATCGTCTACGACATCCATGCCTTCGATGACTTTGCCGAAGACGCAGTAGCCGTAATCCGCGTCGGCCGTGCCTTTGTGGTCGAGTCCGGGATTGTTTTTGTGATTGATGAAAAACTGGGCGGAAGCGCTGTGCGGCTGCGGCAGACGCGCCATGGCAAGGGTGCCGCGCTTGTTGCTCAATCCGTTGGTCGCTTCATTCTTAATGGGAGGGTTGGTGGTCTTTTTCTGAAGATCGGGAGTGAACCCTCCTCCCTGGATCATGAAATCCTTGATGACCCGATGGAAAATGGTGCCTTCATAGAATTTTTCGTCCACATAGTTAAGGAAATTTTCGACCGAAATCGGCGCCTTGTCTTGATAAAGTTCGATCGTGAGGTCTCCCTTGGAGGTTTTCATCAGGACTTTAGGGTTTTCAGCCGTAGCCGTCCCTTTGCAGATTCCGAATAAGAAGAGAAAGCTGATTCCGATAATCAATAGATTTTTCATGGTTCTTTAGTCCTCCTGGTTGGTTATGACATATCCGCACGATAGCAGAAACCGGCGTTCAAATCAATCGAAGGGTCTTCCGTGTCAAGCGGTGAATCGCCGTGGCGGGGAGGGGGGATAACAGCTTTTTTCCGGAGTTTATGGATTCACTTCGGGGCGCTTCCTGCCGGACCCGTCCGCCGTTTCCCCGTTCACATGAAATAAAGCCGAGGCCCCAAGGATGAATCCTCGGGCCCCGGCGTCGAATTCGGGCCGTTGAATAAGCCCCAAAGCAATATAGGACCTGAGGTTATTTGATAAGGTAGAGTTCCGTCTGATATCCGTCGATCCACTGACAGCCGTCTTTGGTGAAGACCGCCTCTTCTTCCAAACCCATGTTCACCAGCTGGTTTCCCCACTCCGGCACTTCGTAACCGGCGCTCAGCTCGATGGAATAACAGGTGTTCTGATAGAGGGGATAATCGCCCGCGACGGGGACTCCGTCCTGGTCCTCATAAAGCCCGAGGGTTGGTCCGGCGGCATGGCCGTGGACCCCGATGGGGTGGGTGTAGATCCGTGGCTTCAATCCTTCGGCTCTGGCTATCTTCAAGGCGGAGAGATAGATCTCGTTTCCGGTCCGTCCTTCCTTGAACTCATTCATGAAGATCTCCTGCAGGCGATTGCCCCGGCGCAGAAGTTCCTGCAGTCCTTTGGGAGGCGCGGTTTCGCCGATCCGGAGGACATAAGCGTTATGCTGCTGATCGGTGCAGAGTCCGAGGTATTTGAAGCCGACGTCGCAGTGAAGCAGATCTCCTCTGCGGATGACGAGGTCTTCTTTTGGGTGTTGGGCCTCTTCCACGGGGGAACGTTGGATGCTGATCGAGGGCTGAAACCAGGCCTCGAGGCCCAGATTGGCGATGCGGTCGCGAATCCACCATACCACGTCGTTGGTCGTGGTGACTCCAGGGACGATGACCTGGTTGGAGAAAAATTCCTTGATGAGGTCGTGTCCGATCCCGATGATGTTGCGGTACATCTTCAGCTGTTCCGGGCTCCGGGTTTCAAGCCACCCGATGCAGAGGTTTTCTGCGGAAACGATACGTTCCCGGTATTTTTTATCCAGCGCCGTTTCGATCTCGTGCCGGAGACCGGCGCTCAGTCCGTCGCCGAACTGCCAGTGCTCGGAGAAGTTGAGTCCGATTTTTCGGGGATCGCTTTTTTTGATGTAATCCGCGATAGCGGTGAACTGGCCTTTCCATCCGTTGGATCTGTCTTTGAAGATGGGAGTGTAATAATCACCGCAGGTTGACGTGCCGTGCCAGTTGGCGGTGAGTTTTTTAAAGCCCTGTTCGGAATCGTGGAAGATCAGGACGGAAAGCCTTCGGGCGTTCAGGTTGGGTTGATGGACCATGGAGAGATAGAGGGGATCTTCGTTGTATTCCCGGTTCATCACGATCCACATGTCGATGCCCTCGCGTTTCATGAGCATGGGCACGATATTGTCCAATCGCCATTCCAGCCATTCATTGAAGATGTTGGCCTGTTCCTCCTGGGGGAGAATGTTGTCGATATCCCGAACATCCGCCATTTCCCATTGGAGTTGGGCTTGGGCGCCGATGCAAAGCGCGAGAATAAGAATAAGCATCAAGCCGGTTGATCTGAGTTTTTTCATGCATGTACCTCCAGGTGATTTTTTGAGACGGACAGGTTGGGGAACCGGTCTCTGATTTTGATCCGGATGGGACCTGATCTGCGGTGCCGGGCCTGATGTCTCAAGATATATAATATATATTATGGCATGAAAAGGAAATCAAGCGGTGACCGCCGCTTTTGATCTCCATGCCGTATCAAGCGGAACGGGTGTTTTCCCGGCCTGATCAATACCGCCAACTCGTAACATCGGCTCCGCGGGGGGCGGTCTTGAGCATGCGCCGCATCATCTCCGGGGCGAACCGCTGGTTGGTGGTCAGCCTCCCCACCGAGTTCGGCGTCTCGGGGTCTCCGGTCCAGCAGTGCTCCCGCCGGTCTCCGTAAGCGACGACCCCGTCGTAGTAGGGATCCGTCGTGCTCTCCAGAAATTCTTCCATGAGATAAACGGCATTGTTGAGATAGCCCGTATCCATGTCGCCGGTATAGATGTGGATCTTGCCCTTGAGTTTGGGGCCGAGGGTTTTCCAATCCCTTTCCAGGATATAGCGAAGATCGTAGTTTTCCCGCCAGTAAGCGGCGACTTCGCGGTCGATCTCACCGGTCATTTTGTTCCAGATCCTTGCCGGGTAGCCGTCCGGGCCCACGGGACCGAAAACCGCTTCCCATATGTCCATCTGGCCTCCGGAGCGGGATTTCGATCCCAGCACCAATTCATAATGGTCCTGCTCCTGCATGGTGTCCAGGATCTCTCCCAGGTAGTTGCGGTGTGCGGGACGGGGGGTGCGCTTCCAGGGACTGTCGACGATGTGGGCGTTTTCGTGTTCGTAGATATTTACGGTTCGGTAGGCGCGGAAGTCGATGGGATCGGGGCAGGAGGCCCAGCATCCGTTGTATTCGTCGGGGTAAAAGATCTGCACGCCCAGAGCTTCCCAGCCGCCGGTGCTCCCTCCGTAGAGGACGCGCGCCCAGCCTTCACCGATCCCACGGAAGGTTTTTTCGATGTGAGGTATCAGCTCATAGGTGATGGCGTCGCCGTAGGGCCCCAGATTGGCGGAATTGACGGCATAGGAGTCGTCGAAATAGGGATTGGCGTGCTGGATGGTAACGAGGATCATACGGGGGAAATCAGGACCCGTCCATTCCTGATAGAACTTATAGGCCATTTCCCGGTTGAATTGGGCGTAGCCTTCCCGGTCCGAGCGGTCGACGCTGGAGTGCCCGGGGGGCGGGGGCGTTTCGCGGAACTCCACCGGCGTATAGAACTGGCGGTGGTGATGTCCCTGATAGATCATGAGAGGGTAGCGGGCATCGGGGTGTTCGTCGAAGCCCTCGGGCAGCAGGATGACGGCTCCCAGGAACATGGGACGTCCCCAGAATTCCGACAAAAGCTCGCTTTGGATTCGAATATGTTTGATGTACTTCGTATCTTCAGGCTCAGGGAACGGCTCGATCTCGTTGGCGAGGCTGAGTTCGATCAGCTGGTTCCGCCGGGGATCGATGTGCACTTTTTGAGGGGGGCTGTACAGGTTGCCCGGCTTGAGGTTCCACTTCTGTCCTTCTCCTTTGTCCGGAGGAAGCTTGAGCGTATGCCCGTCGGCGCGGTGAAAGGTCTCGTAACGGTTGAGGAGGCCCTGGATCCAGTAGTCGCCCGCCGGTATTTCGGCGATGCTCTCGAGCGGGAATCCATAGACGCCCGCGTCGATGACGGCGTTTTCCCCGGGCCGCAGTCCCTCGACGTCGATACCGAAAATGAGCTGGGTGTCTGAGCTTCGGGATCCGGTCTGGAACCGAGGTTCGCGGCCGCCGTCGTTGGAGATCATAAGCAGCATGCGGCCGTCGAGGGGCCCCTCGGCGGCATCGGCCGGAAAGGAAAGACCGAATCGCAGAGCCGATCCGGTTCGCGGTCCGCAGGCGGTGCCGGCGAGCATGACCGCCAAACCGATTCCGATAAGACATCGGATCCGGAAAACAGGGGGAGATTTATGGTTTGACATGGGTGGTGCCTCCTTAAGGTGAGGGAAAAGCTCCCGGCTCCGGCGGTACGCTGCCGGAGCCGGGAATCGAGTCGTGATTTAGTAGCGCCAGCTTTTCAGATCCGCTCCGCGAGGGGCTGTCTTAAGCATCTGTTTGACCATTTTGGGCGCAAACATCTGATGATAACGCAGGCGTGAGATCGCGTTGGGCTGGCTGTGGTCTCCGTTCCAGCAGTGTTCGGCGCGATCGCCGTAATCCACTTCTCCTTCATAGTAGGGATCGGTGGTGCTTTCCAGGAATTCTTCCACCAGGTACACGGCGTTGTTGAGATAATAGTTGTCCATATCCCCGCAGTAGATGTGAATTTTTCCTTTAAGCTTTTCGCCGATCTTGTCCCAGTCCCGGCGAAGGATATAGCTCAGATCGTAATTCTCCTGCCAGTATTTTGCCACTTCGTGATCGATCTGTCCTGTCAGAGGGTCCCAGATCGGTTTGGGATACCCGTTGTCCCCGCAGGGGCTGAATACGGATTCCCAGACATGGAATTGGTCTCCGGAGCGCGTGTTGTCGCCGACGACGTATTCCTTCAGGTTCCAGTCGCGGACCGTGAAGTTGATGCGGCCCAGATAGTTGCGGTTGACCGGCCGTTCGGTTTTTTTCCAGTCGCTGGGATAATAGTAGGCGTTTTCGTCTTCGTAGATGTTGACCTGGGTGTAGGCCCGGAAATCGATGGGGTCGGGACAGGCGGCGTAGCAGCCGTTATAGAAATCGGGATAAAAGATCTGCACGCCCAGGGATTCCCAGCCGCCGGTGGAGCCGCCGTACATGAATCGGGCCCAGCCTTCTCCGATACCGCGGAATTTTTCTTCGATGTAGGGGATCAGCTCTTCGTTGATGGCGTCGCCGTAGGGTCCGTTGTTGGCGGAATTGACGGCGTAGGAGTCATCGTAGTAAGGCGTGGGGTGCTGGATTTCGATGATGAGCATCCGGGGGGTTTTGGGGGCGATCCAGTATTTATAGAATTTGTAGGCGTATTCCTGCTGGGTCCGGTTGTAGCCCTCCCAGTCGAAGCGCGCGCTGTAGTCCGGTTCGAGATCGGGATCGGGCGGTTCGGTGCGGAATCCGCCGAAGTCGCGGGGAAAGTGTCCGTGGTTGACGACCAGCGGATAGCGGGCATTGGGATGTTCGTCGAAGCCTTCCGGGACAAGAACATGGGCTCCCAGAAACATGGGGCGTCCCCAGAATTCCGTGAGCAGCTTGCTCTGGATCTTGACGTGTTTGATGTATTTCGTGTCCTCGGGTTCGGGGATGGGTTCGATCACATTGTCCAGGGAGATGGCGATCGTGCTCTTTTTTGCGGGATCGATCTTCATCTTCTGCGGGGTGCTGTACAGGTTGAAGGGCGAGATGTTCCAGTGCTGACCTTCCCCTTGATCCATGGGGAGCTTGACGGTGTGGCCGTCGCTGCGGTTGAACGTTTCGTATTTGTGCAGCAAAGCCTGTACCCAGTATTCACCGGCCGGGATGTCGTTGAGACTTTCAACGGGAAATCCGAAAACGCTTCCGTCGATGACGGCGGCCTGGTTGGGCTGAAGGCCGTCGACGTTGATCCCGAAGAACGGCTGGGCCGAGGGGCCGGGGGAGACCTGGAACCGCGGCTCGCGGCTGCCGTCTTTGGCGATCATCAACAGTACCCGGCCGTCCAGGGCTTCCTGGGAGACGGATTCCGGAAATGAGATGCTGAATTTGAGGTTGTTCTTCATGCCTCCGCCGCAAGCGGTGATCAGAACAGCGGCGAGACATAAAATCGGAACAACGGTTAAAAGCTTTTTGGCGATATTGAACTTCATACGAGTTCCTCCTGATTGTTTGGTAAAAATGGATTCATGCCGTTAATTAAATACCACAGGCGGGCAAAGAAATACAGCGATGAGGGTCCCTTGGCGGTAAATAACGGCTTTTTTTTAAAAATCACCATCGGATTCATCGGAAAAGAGGATGTCTTTAACGGATGAAACAGGTATAATTCATCCAATGCCGTTTAAAACGGCGATTTGATTCGGTCGGGACGGTCTCGGTTCCATCCGGACAATTTAAATGAGGGGGCAATCATCATGCGAAAGCAGTTAAAAAGAAGAGGAATGATGGTCGGACTGGCGGGATTGTGTCTGTTGGCCTTTTCTCCCGTGCTTTCGGCTCAGGGCTATTTCGAATTCGGCTTTCATGCGGGCACCTGGAACGTCAACCTCCTCCGGTCGCTCATTGAAGAGGGCGTGAGCGATTCGTTCGAGTCCAGCATCCTGGACGTGATCCAGGAGGATTATCCTTCCCTGTCGGTGACCGATTACGAACAGGACGTGAGCTTCGATTCCAACGGAGGAAACTTCGGATTGGAAGTCCGCTGGTTTCCCGGCGGTGCGTATGGATCTTTCAGTTTGGGATTCTCGGTGGAAAAGACCAGCATGACTTTGGCGCTGCCCAGGGCGGATGTGCGGATGGCGCTCTCGGACGGTTCCGTTTTCCAGGGGAATACCATGGGGGAATTCAAACTCGATCCCTGGTCTTTCCACATGAGCCTGCGCTGGGAGATCTCTCCACGTTCCCGGGTTCATCCCTATATCACCCTGGGCGTGGGGGCCGCGACAGGAACCGCCCTGGAGGAAGCCCGTTTCAGCTATGAGTTTACCGGGTCGCTCACTTATTTCGGATTTCCGCGCGAATACTACCAGGAAGAGGACAGCATGACGCTGAAAGAACTCGAGGAAGAGATGGAGGATGAAGAAGAGGAGTTCCTCCTGCCTGGATTCATCCCCTTCATCCAGCTCAACCTGGGGCTCAAGGCGCAGATCATCGACGGGCTGAACCTGCTGGTGGATGCGGGGGTGTTTAACGGCATCCTTTTTCGAGGAGGCTTCTCCTATAGATTTTAAAATTGAAGTATTTATGAAGTCAGCCGAGAGATGAAGGAAAAAACCATACTCTGATTTAAGCAGATACTTTTATTGAAGGCGGCTCTTATATTCTGAGTGAGCTGATCAATCGCAAGATTTTATCGGCTTACTTCACCCCATGGGCGGGCCAATCTCACCCCGTCGGCTTCGTTGCAGCTCTCTCGCGGTAGAGAACTACAGCTTCGAGAGCCACTTCCTCGCCGCCACGGCAATCTTGACGCCGTAAATACATCAATTTTCCCTGCAGATAGGGATGAACGTGCTGTTTCGTTTATCTCCTGTTTTATTACATCTCTGCAACCTTGACTCTTGGCTGATCCAGGCCGGTGCTGGGCCCTGAGTATGGTTTTTTCCTTATTATGAGGGCGGAATTTCGGCTGTAGGGGATTGCCACTTAGACGGGATTTTAGACGCCATGAAAATCTCACTTCAGTCGGCGCTTGCGCAACCCCCCCCGTCCGTGGGTCAGACATGCTCAGCGGCCGCATCCGCGGCTACCCTCCTGAAGCTCGATTTTCAGGCTAAATCCCGTATGGCGTGGTATCTCCCCACAGCCATCTCGAAGCTTGGTGCCGGGAATCGCAATATCGGTGCAGGCATTTTTCAAAAGGGATTTAGTCTGAAAATACCTTAATACTGGGGGGGTTGGCCTCACCACCTCCGGTTTGAAGCCGTGGCAATCTTGCTCCGTGACACAACGCCCGGCCGGAACCGTTTCCGCGGTCCATTTTCATGTCAGGCTGAGATTCAGGTGAGCCGCGGTCAAGAGGGCCCGGGCCGGCACTCCATAAGGACAAGCGCTCTCGCAGTACCCTGCGCAGTCCTGACAGATCGCCGCCGAGTGATCCTTCAGCTCCGCGTATTTGGTCATGGCGTGCTTCTCCCGGCTTTGCGCCACAAAATAGTGATCATAGCGCAGGATGGTGTTGACCGGCACCTCATGCGGGCATGCGGGCTCGCATAGTCCGCAGGCGTGGCGGCAGTAGAGGCCGCCGCACTCCCGGCGGTAGACGGCCAACAGCTCTTCGTCCCGACCCTTGAGCCGGGTTCCGGAAAGCCTGATGAAGCTGCGCATTTCGTCGTAATTCAACACCGTGGCGCACACAGTGTGGACGTGGGGATTACTCAGCACGAATTTGACCGCCGCCTCCCGGATTTCCCCTTCGCTTTTCAGGTTATGGCGGCGAATAAAATCTTGGGCATCCTCCAGTTTCTTTTCCATGCGCTCGATATTCTCCCGGTCCGTCGCGGTCAATTCCTCTCTCCGGTTTTCTTTTCTCTCCAGATACTGCTGCATATTGTTGGTATAAGATCTGATAGGGTTGGTTTTCATCAAGGTGACGCCGATTTTTTTCTTGCCGCAGAGTTCCAGCAGGCGCTCGCTGCCGTCCTGCTTGAGGAAGTTGTAGGCCAGCAGCATCACATCGAAACGTCCGTCCTCAGCCGCGGCCGTTAAAATTTTATCCATAGGAACTTTCGGTTTGTTCAAGAACCACTGCGAGCCATGGTGGGAAACCCCCACGAAATGAACCTTTCCCGCTTTTTTCAGCTCATCGATCGCCGCATGGAATCCCTCGCATTCCAGATCCTCCAGCGTTTCCGGAGAAGAGAGCATCAGGCAGTCGAGATAGTCCAGCTGCATAGCCTCCGTCATCTCATGAAAACGCCGCAGAAATCCCGCCTTGTCTATACCGATGGAGGCGATGCGTCGGCTGGAAGTATCCGCCTGCAGCTTGCAGGTGATGAACAATGAACCGCGGTCCCGTCCCTGAATGGAATCCCCGATCTTGCGGGCGTGCTGCCCGTAGGTCTCCGATGTGTCGATATAGTTGACGCCGGCGTCCAGCAGTCCGCGGAAAGGGCCGGGATCATTGAAATCCCCAGCGCCGATGTCTGAGACCCGGAAGCCGGTCCGTCCGAGCGTGCGGTAGCCTTTGATCTTGAGCTCCGTTTCTCCGGTTTCTCCTGGACCGGACAGCGCGGATCGGCCCAGCAACCCTCCTCCCAGCAGCCCCAGGGATGACTTTTTGAAAAAATCCCGTCTGTTCATGCGTGTTCTCCTTTTCATCTATGCATCATAGAAGCTTTATTTCACGGGAAGGGAGCGGAGTAAAAAACGGCATCAAGCCCTCCTTCTTTCATTGTGATAAAATCGATGACACTGTATTTTGTTTTTCGACTCAGATCCAGATTGACGAGGACCGCATCCGATATCATGCCCTGGGTTGTCATGGGATGGGCATGGGCATCAATGACGATGGCTTCCTGGCGGATTTTCCATGCTTTTTTCCAAAGCGCCTCATCTTTATCCTGAGCCGGCATGGATAATGCCGTGAATAAAAGCATTATGGCTGACGGCATGACTAAAGATTGTTTCTTTAAAAACAAACTCCCCCTTCGGAAAACATCGGTAGGCGTTATCCTTTTATTATACGGAATAGAAATGACAAGGTTTCCGCTTAAGTCTCCTGACATGCATTCATGATGATATGCCCTCCATCCAGTGAGGGAAATCGCTGCATCCTATCCCATCCCAGAAACGCACTCAACGTCTCTGGATTTGAACTTTACGTCTTGGCAATCGTATATATTTCTGGAGAAATCAAAATGAAAAGATCGTTGTTGATTTGCAGCTTGCTTGTTTTAACAGGAATCATTTCGTTTCCACAGCAAAGCGATTTTCCAAAACTCGCCGGCCTTTACCTCGGGCAGAAACCGCCTGGGAAAATCCCCGAGTTGTTCGCTCCCGGCATTATTTCAGTCGAGGAGAATTTTGAGCACAGCGCTGCTGTGTTTTCTCCCAATGGTCAAGAAGTATTTTGGTGTACCAACGTCGGTGCCCATACTGATCAACGGATTGTCGGAAACCTGCGTTTGTATACCATGAAAATGATGGAAGGGAAATGGACCGCTCCCCGAATCGCACGCTTTGTCAAGAATATCAGGGTCGAAAGGCCTGTTTTCTCACCGGATGGTAACAAGCTTTATATCGAATACGGCAGTGACCCCACTCGTGAAAGCGATTGTGACATCTATGTTGTTGAGAGAATAGGGGATGGTTGGTCTGAACCGGTACCGGTTTCCCCTTTGATCAATTCTCCGGCTATGGAACGCCTCCACTGTATCACCGCCGACGGCTCTCTCTATTTTTCGAGAGATCCTTTCACAAGACGCGAAGAGATATTCGTTTCGCGATGGGTTGACGGGGAATTCGCCGAACCCCGAAAACTGGATAAAAGCTATAATTCTGATGAATATGAGGCTGCGATCCTCATTGCGCCGGATGAGGACTATATGTTGATCTCTCATCAAAACACGCAACATCAGGATGTGAAATTCAGCATCAGTTATAAAAAAGCGGACGGGTCCTGGTCCGGTCGAATGGAAGTCCCTTACTATTGCGGCGGCTTTTTTGCTCTTTCCCCCGATGGGAAATACCTGTTCTTTATGAATGAGGGTATCTACTGGGTCGACACTTCATTTGTGGAAGATCTAAGGCCTGAGGATTAAAATATATAGATTTGGTTTTCCCGAGGTCCCGCTGAACGAGAATCTTTGATCCGTCGAAGCCGAGCCGGGCGGATTGAGCGGGAGTTGAGAGCGCCGGAAAATCCAAAAAACCGACTCAGGACATCTCATGCCGCGGAAATCTCTTCCTTAAGGGATCCGTTCATGAAAATGATTTGGCGCCGCAAACCGTTTTTATGGGAGTTAGAGATGTCGTTGAGGCCTTCGCTTAAAAATCTCCGGATTGACCGAATTCGAAACATATGTTTTGCTTTTCCGTACGGCATTTTATTAAATAGTAGTTGAGAATCCGTTGAGGATGTTGCGATGAGGAAATGAGAGCTCCGGGTCATGATCTTGATATGGGGGTTGGCGGTGGTTTGGACCGCCGGTCAGGCTCGGGAGGAACGAGAAATCCGGCGGATCCACATTCTATTCAATTGAGGAGTGAATCATGAGGTTTAACGCACCGACCCGCATCATTTTCGGTTCCGGTATTCTGAGTCAGCTCGGGGTCGTGATGGACAAAGATCTGGGCGCCTCCCGCCCGATGATCGTCACGGACCGCGGAGTGAAGGCCGCGGGGCTTTTGGACAAGGTTCTTTCCTTTCTCCCCGGCGCGGAAGTGTTCGATGGCGTCGAAGCCAATCCCCGAGATACCACTGTCGATAATGCCGGAGAGCTCGCTCGGCAAACCCGGCCCGACGTGATCGTGGGGTTGGGCGGCGGCAGCGCCCTGGATGCGGCCAAGGCCGTCGCCCTGCTGGCGGCGAATCCCGGGAGCATCGCCGATTATGAAGGCCGGGAGAAGTACCGGCAGCCGCCGCTTCCGGTGCTGGCGATTCCAACGACCTGCGGAACCGGAAGCGAAGTGACCTGGGTGGCGGTCATCACCCACGTCGAGCGGAAATTTAAAATGAGCATCAAAGGATCCTCCATGTTTCCGGCGGTGGCTCTGGTCGATCCGGATTTTCTCCTCACGCTGCCTCCCGCACTGATCGCCTCCACCGGGCTCGATGCCCTCACCCATGCCGTGGAGGCTTATACGGTCAAACCCGCCACCCTGATCACGGATATCTTCGCCCGCGTGGCGATCCAGTACATCTTCCCCTCCCTCAAGCCCGCCTGGGAGGATGTCCGCGGACAGCTCGAATCACGGGAAAAACTCATGTTGGGCAGCACGCTGGCCGGAGTGGCGTTCGGCAACAGCGATGTGGGATCGGTCCACTGCCTCTCCGAATCTCTGGGAGCGGTTTTCGATACCCCCCACGGAGTGGCCAATTCGATATGCCTGCCGTATATCATGGAGTTCAACCTGCCGGTTTCCAAGGGGCGTTACGCCGATATCGCGCGGATGGTCGGAATCCGCGAAGAGGATGACGAAACCGCGTCGCGGAACCTGATCGACGAGATCCGGAACGTTTCCCGGGACCTGGGGATCCCCACGTTCAAAGAACTTGGGATCCCGGAAGATCGGCTTCCCGATATCGCGCGGAAGTCCTTTGAAAACAACTCCAATCATTCGAATCCGAGGGAGATGGAAGCAGAGGACTATCTGCGGATCCTTTACCGGGCTTCCCGCGAGGGCTGAGCGGCGCCGCGGGTTTCGATCAAGACCTGCAGGATCTCCAGTTCATCGGTATCGAACCAGATCTTGTAACAGCCCAAGCACTTGTCGACCGGCACGATGTAATGATAACTGTAAGGGCGGAGAAGCATTTTGCTCCCGCATTCGGGGCAGAGGATGATTGAATTCGCTTTCGTTCCCTCTTTGGCCGCCCGGGAGGGATTGTCCATGAATTCCCGCTTGAATCTTTGGGCTTTTTCCATCAGGTGTTCGGAGAAAGCGACTTCTTTGCGGGCGATGAGCCGTTCCATGTGGGCGGTGTCGACGAGCTTTCCCCTGCAGCGGGGGCAGGCTTTGATCGTGACGCCTTCGTAAAAAATTTCCCGCAGGGGGATCCTGCAGCGCGGGCAGCTGTTCTTCCGGGCGGGATCCAGGTGCTTGCGTTTGAGCATTTGCTGTCGGGCGCTATTGATCTGAGGAAATTCGCGGGCCTGAGCTTCGATGCCTTCCTGCGTGTTCATGATGCGGATCAGGGGGGAAAACATGGGAAGGTAGAGGAGTTCGCTTAGAGTATACGGTCCTTCCCAACGGCCGTGAGCGCCGCGCGCGTTCCAGATCCGCCCTTCGTCCCGGGGATCCTCCACGAGAGAAGGGGAAGGATCGGAAGCGGCTGTTTCCTCCGGGGAGTTGAGGATCCTGCGCGCATCACGGCGCTTGCGTCGGATATCCCAGATCTCCTCGATGATCTTCGCCGGACGGGTGGGGACCATGTCCGCCAGCAGTTTGACCCGTTTCATCACGGGGGGGTGAGAATTGAAAATCCTGTTCCACAATCCGTCGCCCGTACTGCGGGAGCGGGGAGGTACGATGAACAAAGGGCTGTAGGTGAGATTGAAATCTCCGACGAAGGAGTTTTTGACGTGGGCCTGATAGATCGCACGCGCCAGGGCCCGGGGATTGCGGTTGAATTCTACGGCTGCGGCATCCGCCAGGATCTCTCTTTGCCGGCTGATGAGCGTGCTGAGCAGGTGCATGACCGCGGATGATAGGGTCAGCGCCAGATAAAGCAGCGCCGGTCCGCCCGCCGCGGCGGCTTCTTTGCCGCGGCCGGGGCCCTGGGCATGGGGATCGGGCTCGCAGGCGAGCCGGAGGCGTTCGAAAAAGTTTGCCAGCGAGCAAACCAGGGTGATGTAAAAAGTGTCTCCCCGGGTGATGTGAGCCAGTTCGTGCGCGATCACGGCCTGCAGCTCATCGCGGGTGAACTCGGCCAGCAGTCCCTCGGTGACGATGACGCTTGGTACGCGGTCGGCCTCGATGAGAGCCAGGGAGTTGATGGCGAAGGCCGGGATGATATAGGACCTCACCTTGGGCAGTCCCCCGGCGATCCGCATTTCCTCGACGGTATTGATAAAACGCTTGTGGTAATGGTCGGCGGGATCGGGTTCCTGTGCGAGAAGCCGCCGGCGGATGAAACGGGCGCCGAATCTCCGGGCGTCATAAAATTGAAATGAGGCGATCAGAACGGCGGCCGCGATCACACCCAGCAGAAGCTTTGCCAGCAGGCTCACGGAGGGAAAAATAACGGCGGGAATGAAGATCCCCAGCGTCAGCGTGAAGACGAAGGCGACGAAACCGAGCGCTAAGACGTAAAACAGGATGAGCACCAGCAGCAGAAAAAGGCTGGTAAGCCACTGCCTCCGTTGGAGGAGGTAGAAATCCTTGGTGGGGGAGCGGCCCATGTTCGGGTGCGATTTTGACTGCATAAGGCTTTATGTTAATTAAATTGAACCAGGGATGCAAACGTTGAAGCGGGGACAGGCCGTGATTCAGGCTTTGCTCTTTCCCCAACTTGCCTTCAGGGAAGAGAAGTGATATAAGCATTATTTCAAGGAACATAAAGAGAGGATGACTCATTCGGCCTGTTGGCACACAGAGGGGTTTTCTTCTTACGGCTTCCATCAACTTCCACGGCAATCCATGAAGGAGGGATATCCATGGTTATAAGAAAAAATCGCGGATGGGGACTGTTCTGCTTTTTGATCCTGGGGATAGCGCTGTTTTCTCAGGCCCAGGAAAGGGTTGAAAAAAAAGCGATGACGATGCAGGACGTCATGCGGTTCAAGCACATCCGCCGCCCCGTCATTTCCGAGGACGGAGCCTGGTTGGCGTTCGGTCTGCAGCCGGACCGTGGAGACGGCGAGGTGCGGATCCGGGAACTCAACGGCGGGAAAACGATCGTCGTTCCCCGGGGAGCCGAACCGGTGATCTCCAAGGATGCGCGATGGGTGGGAACCGTGGTGAAGCCTCCGGCTTCCGAGTTGGAAAAATCGGGAAAAGACAAACCCAAACCGGGCATGGCGCTCGTGGATGTTGCGAGCGGCAAAATCAAATCGTTCGAAAAAATACAGCGGTTCGCTTTTTCCGACGATTCGCATTGGCTGGGCACTCTTCAGTTCAAAGCGGATGAGAAGGAAACCGCTGATGAAAAAAAGGAAAAAGAAAGTTCCGTCCGCGAAGAAACCGGTGCTCCGCTGGTCCTGATAAACCTGGATTCAGGGGAAGAGATCCAGATCCCTTCCGTGGCGTCATTCGTGTTCGACCGCTCATCCCGTTTTCTGGCGTATGCCTTGGCGGAACCGGAAGGGAGCGATAACGGACTGTACTTCGTGGAACTCAGCCGTGAGGGCTGGGCCCGCAAGTCCGTAAGAAAAAAGGAAAAGGGCCGTTATACGGGATTGTCCTGGAGCCGTGAGGACAGCCGCCTGGCGTTCATCGAAGCTTCCGGGAAGGGAAAGGATACGACCGGCTCTCTGTGGATCTGGGACGGGATGACGGGAAAAGCGACGGCGGCGGTGCCCGCGGCCTCCGCTCCCGCGGGATGGGTTCTTCCGGAAAAAAACGAACTTACCTGGACCGAGGACGGCGGAAGGCTTTTCTTCGGATTCAAACCCGAGGAATTTCTGGAAGCCGAAGAAACGAAAGATGAAGCTGAGGAAGAGATCGATGTGTTCGATGAGGAGGCGATCCTGGAGAAGCGGGAAGTCGATGTCTGGCACTGGAATGATCCCTTCATCAATTCTCACCAGAAGATCCTCTGGCCGAAGGTCAAGGATCATCTTTATCGGGCCGTATATCATCTCGATTCCAAGCGTATCGTCCGATTGGCCGATCGAGACATGCCGGACGTCGATGTCGCCGAAAATCCCGGTTACGTTCTCGGCAGGTCGGATGTTCCCTACAGGAAGGAAGTCACCTGGATCGGTCCGCAGGAGGATATTTATTTGGTCAGTCTCAAGGACGGTTCCCGCCGAAAAGTCGTTTCACGTCTGGAGGACCGCTGCATGCTGTCTCCCGAAGGCCGCTACGTCGTCTACTTCAAGGACAAGCACTGGCATCTCTACGACGGCCGCGGCGAAACCACCCGCAGTCTGACCGGGGAAATGACGGTTCCCTTTTTTAATGAGGATCACGATTACCCGCGATCTGTCCCGGGCTACGGCGCGGCCGGATGGGTGCAGGGCGACCGATCCGTCTTGATTTATGACAAGTATGATATCTGGATGTTTCCCACCCGCGGCGGAGAGCCGCTTAACCTGACGGCAGGACGGGGGCGAAAAGAGGATACGACCTTCCGCGTCGTCCGGACCGATCCCGAGTTCAAATTTTTCACGGAGGGACAGGATCTGCTGCTGCATTCCTATCACAACCTGAAGAAGAACGACGGTTTTCACGGGGCCGTGTGCGGGAAACCCGGGGTGGCTCCCCTGCTGGAAGGCAAGAAGAAGTTCACCTTTCTGGCGAAAGCCGAAGAAGCCGACGCCGTGATCTTCACCCGCGAAACCTACCGCGAGTTCCCGGACATCTGGATCAGCGACATGCGGTTGCGGTCCCCGCGCCGGGTCACCGACGTCAATCCCCAGATTGACACGTTCGCCTGGGGAGAAGCCGAGCTGGTCGAGTGGAAGAGCATCGACGGGATCCCGCTGCAGGGAATCCTGATCAAACCCGGAAATTACGAACCGGGCAAGCGCTATCCGGTTCTTATCTACTACTACCGTTTTTTCAGCCAGCGGCTGTATGAATTCAACCAGGTGGTCGTGAACCATCGTCCGTGTTTTCCTCTCTACGCCAGCAACGGCTACGCGGTGTTCCTTCCCGACATCCGCTTCGATATCGGACATCCCGGCTATGCCGCAACCAAGTGCCTGGTCCCCGGCGTCCAGAAACTGGTCGATATGGGTGTGGCCGACCCGAAAGGATTGTGTCTGCACGGGCATTCCTGGAGCGGCTATCAGACGGCGTTCGTGATCACCCAGTCAAACCTGTTCACCTGCGCCATAGCGGGAGCTCCGGTATCCAACATGACCAGCGCGTACAGCGGCATCCGCTGGGGCTCGGGCCTGGCCCGCCAGTTCCAGTATGAAAAGACCCAGAGCCGTCTCGGCGGAAGCCTGTGGGAATATCCCGAGCGCTATATCGAGAATTCTCCGGTCTTTTTCGCCGACCGCATCCGGACTCCGCTGCTCATCATGTTCGGCGATGAGGACGGCGCGGTTCCCTGGTACCAGGGGATCGAACTCTATCTGGCGATGCGGCGGCTGGAAAAAGATTGTGTGTTCCTGCAGTACCGGGGGGAACCGCACCATCCCCAGAAGTACGCCAACAAACTGGATTACGCCATCAAGATGAAGGAATACATGGATCATTACTGCAAGGGGATGCCGGCGGCGGGATGGCTCTCCGACGGGATCCCATACCGCGGCCACTAGAAAACCTGAATGATCCATGAAGTAAACTGATACTAAAAAAAAAAGAAAATCAGAGTAGTGCAAAGATATTGATTATTAATAATATCGTTGAGGATTTCATCTCCAATATCCTGTAAGAATTATCAGTTTACTTCACCCTGAGGGCAGGCCAATCTCACCATGTCGACTGCGTTGTGGTCCTTTCGCGGTAGTAAACTACAGCTTCAAGAACCACTTCCTTGTCGCCACGGCAATCTTGACCCGTGGATCATCCAGGTTCTTGCTGGATCCTATACTGGTGCTTTTTCCTTAATATAAGGGCGGGGCGGGTTGGCGGCGGGTCGGAAGGAACGGCGGTG
>CAYSQW010000029.1:0-41493 GCA_964433135.1 uncultured Eubacteriales bacterium | reverse complement strand
CTGCTTGAGTACAACAAGCGTACTGATGATAAGGATTATGGAAATGGAGAACTGCAGAATGACCAGAATGCTGCGAAAGTTGGATTTGCGGGATCCGCCTTGAAGCTTTCGCCGGATGGTATCGATGGGTTGGAAGGAGGAGAGATAAAAGGCCGGATAGCAGCCCGCCGCCAATCCCGTAAAGACCATCAGCAGGAACAATCCCATGATGACGGAAGGACTCATGAGTGTGGTCATGTGGATGTCTTTGCCTGCGATCCTATTGGAAATTGGAAGCATGATCCAAACGGCGCAGAGAGCCAACCCAAGGGACAGCAGCGAAAAACCGATCGATTCGGTTAGAAACTGAAAAATCAGCCGTTTTCTGTGAGCGCCCAGCACCTTGCGCAGGCCCACTTCCTTCCCCCTGTCGGCGGAGCGGGCCGTGGAAAGATTCATGAAATTGATGCAGGCGATCAAAAGAATGAAAGCGGCGATCAACGAGAAGATATAGACATAGCGGATATCCCCGTTGGCTTCGATTTCTCCTTCGAGATGGGATTGGAGGTGGATGCCGGTCAGGGGCTGAAGGGTGAAAAGCATCTTCTGCCCCACTTCCCGGGCTTTGGTGCCGATATATTTGTCCGTAAGGGGGGGCAGCTTTTTTTCCACCTGGGCGGCATCGGCGCCCCTGTCGAGGAGGATATATGACCACCCCGCTATAAGGAGCCAGTTTTCCAGAATCTCCGCTCTTCTTCCTTGAATGGTATTGATGGAAACAAGGTAGTTGAAATGAAAATGTGAATTGCGGGGCGTATTTTCCACGATGCCCGTCACTTTGAGATCGCCGTCGGCGTTGAGGTTGAGCGTTTGGCCCATGGGATTTCGGTCGCCGAAGATTTTTTTGGCGGAATTCCGGGTCAGGACAACAGATCCCGGTTCCATCAGAGCCGTGGCCGGGTCTCCTTCGATGAAAGCATGGGAGAAGATCTGAAAAAAGTCCTTATCCGCATAATAAATATTTCGCTCGTCGAAAGTCTTCTCACCGTATTTGAATAATCCGGCTCGCGGCCACAAACGTGTATAGGTTTCGATTTCAGGAAGCTCGGCTGAAAAAGCAGGAGCGGCGGCAAAGGAGGGGAGAGCATAATCATAGGTTATCCCACCGATTTCCTCCGAGTATACGAGCCTGTGGATCCGATCCGCCTTTTCGTGATATCGGTCATAGCTCAGCTCATCAAGAATCCAGAACAGTATCATGATGCAGCAGGTCATACCGACAGCCAGACCGATCAATGTGATGAATGAATAGGCCTTCTGCCGCCTGATCCTGCGAGCGATAACCTTGAAATAATTTGAGAGAAGAGCGGGGAGGAATCGTGGCGGCCGCCATGTCGGCCGGCCTTTGAAGCGGGAAATGCTGCGGGCGCGGAAGTAGTCCGCATCCAGTTCTTCGAGGGCGGTGAATTCGGATGCGGCCTGCCGGAATGCCGCTTCCCTGCTCTCCATCCGACCTGCGAGGTCTTCGATCTTGTCTCTGAGGTATCCCTCGAGCTCGACAATGTCTCCATCCTCGAACGCCTCTCTTTTGCGGATTTCTTTTTTCCAGCGGGCGATGGCCCGCTCAAGATCAAAAGAGCCCTTGTCTTTAATTTCTTTGGGGACCATGGTGCTCTTCCTATGGAAGCTCGGGCAGGGGGTTGGTATCCAGCAGCTTTTTGAACAGTCCGCTGATCATGAACCACTGTTCCTCTTCCAAACTCTGCTGCCGGAGGCCTTTTTCGGTCAGCCGATAATATTTGCGGGGTCTTTTGTTGTCGGTCATCTTCCAGCTTGATTTTACCAGGCCGTCCCGTTCCATCCGTTTGAGAAGCGGATAGAGCATGGGTTCGGACCAATCCAATTGGCCTCCGGAGAACCGGCGGACGCTCTGGATGATCTGGTAGCCGTAATTTTCTCCACTCCTTAAAATAGTCATAACCAGGGGCCGGGTGGAGGCCGCGACCAGTGTTTTTGCAATCATCTTTTGCCTCACATCGTATAATACCTAACAATATTAAGTATGCATCAAACGTGCCAGAGGCTTTCCAGGAGGGGAAAGTAATCAACCCGGCGGCTGACCGACCTTGTTTGTCCGGAATAGAACAATGTCTGTCCGGAATCGGGCAATGGGTGTCGGATTTTTTCAAAAAAGGACTGTTTGTCTGTCGAAGACGGGCCGTGCATGAACCTTGTTAAAGCAGGAATAGAAGCTTCAGGTGTTTAAGGCCAGGTTATCTCCACGGACCTGCCTTCGTAAATGACGAATTTTCCTGATTTGCCGAGGATTGTTTTGGAAATGGATGTGGGATCACCGTACCCGGTTGAAGTCTTATACGTCGTTACCTTAATCCAGAATGTGTATTCGCCGTGGGGAGTTGTTTCGTCCTCGAGCGTCCCGGATTGATATTGTAGATCGATCCCGATTCCGGGCCGGAATAGTAGAAGTGGACCTGTTCCTCATTTTTAGAGTTGTTGGAGATCAGCACATCTCCCGTGAAGAACTCCCCTCCTCAGCAGCTGTCCTTGTGATCGTGGGAGTGCGAAGAGGCGAAGAAGAGAGCCAGACACAGGCATGAAGCCAGAATAAGTCTGAACTCCGGATTTTTCATGGGCTAGTTTTTCGGAGATCCCGACCAGATCCCTATACAATTGGTGCCGCTTACGTTTCCTTCCCACTCTCCCGACACCGAATCTCCGGTGTCATTGAAAGTGCCCCTGATCGTGAGTTGTTGTTGTCCGCCGGGATCCAGAGTCCTTTGAATTTGAAACGTATTGTTGGTGATGGGCCAACCCGGGTCGGTGCTGATCGTGATATTACCGGATATCAAGGAGCCGCTGCCGCAGCGCCAATCTGAAAATTTATATGTGATGCTTGTTATGTAGGAGCTTCCGGCATTGATCGTAAAATCGAACCCGCCGAAGCCTGTATTGACCGCCGACCATTCACCTGACCTTGGGGGGCTTGTATCGGGAGGAATCTCTCCGTCGGTATCCGAAGGGCTGCTGCACGAAGAGAAAAAAAACATAAAAACGATGAGAACCCGAACAGCTGTCTTCTTCATGATGATCCTCCTCCATTTATATGTTTACAGTATTATAGCAGGCGGATCATATAGGATCGGATCACCGTAGATTCGCTTATATATGCTCAACAAATAGCACAGTCCAAGGGGACAAGTCAAAGCCGGGTTTATTTTTTTGGGGTTTATCGAAAAGCCGTTTTGACATAGGATATATTTGATGAATCCTTTTATTATGAGATGGGACAGGATGCATGCTATTTAATGCGGTGGAAGAGGAAGAATCATTGCATGGATTTCGTCTAATGTTTCTATGGGTGGGTTAAACATTACCTAAAATGCCCGTTGTGGTCGATCTTTTGAATATACCGGATTTCACCGGGAAAATAAGTATGTTAACTATCAAATGGAGGTAAAGGGTGAAAAAAACGTTTTTGGTCTTAACGATGCTGTGCCTGTTGGTTTTCTCATCAGCGGCCGGGCCGCAGGAAAAAGCCGACCAGAAGTCCGATCCGCTGCTTAATTTTTCGCTGGTGTCGGAGACGAAGCCGGTTTCGGAAGATGTCAAAGTCGGATTCGAATCCATCACCGGCAGGGATGCCGTGACTTATCTCAAGTTCCTCTCCGACGACCTGTTGGAGGGAAGAGACACCGGTCTTCGCGGTTACGATATTGCGGCGCTTTACGGGGCCACCATGTTCGAACTCTGGGGAATCAAGCCCGCGGGTGATGTTCTGCGGCCGCGGATGGATTTCAGAAGGATGATGATGGGCGGCGGACCTCCGGCCGATGCGAGGGTCAAACGCGGATACCTTCAAAACATCGCGTTTCGCGAGATTCTGGGCAGCACAGGTATGTCGGTGGTGAAGTGGCAAAAAGGTTCCCTCACCAAGACCCGGACCTTTCATCCGGATATGGATTATGCTTTTCGTGCCTCTGAAGCGCAGAGCCTGACGGCTCCGGTGGTGTTCGTAGGGTACGGCATTCAGGAGCCTTCCCTCAAATTCGACGAGTATAAGGATCTGGATGTTAAAGGGAAATTCGTGATGATGCTCTCGGAAGCTCCGGGGAAAGGGGATCCCGATTCGCCTTTCAATAAGGGTGAACTCAAAAAGAAGTACTATCCTCAGCGCAACATGATGCGGCGCCGGATGACGGATCCCAAGCTGAAAACAGCTCAGGATTTAGGGGCCATAGGTGTCCTGATGGTCGAAAATTCCCCGGATGAAAACTCGGATGTGGCACGCCGTACGCTTGACGGCCGCAAGATCAACGACGAGAGGCCGATATTCCCCGGACCGCGCCGCCGCGTATCGCTTATCGGTGCCGAAGGCCCCTCCTTCATGAGAGGAGCCGTGCCGACACTGACCGTTTCCCGCGAAATGGCCGATGCCATTCTGGGGATGGTGGGACAGGAAGTGGATGACCTCAAAACCAAAATCGGAAAAACGCGCAAGAGTCACTCCATGACGCTTTCCGGCGTTTCCTTAACCGTGAAGCATGAGGTCGAATCCAAATTGATCAACAGCATGAATGTGCTGGGCTATATCGAGGGATCCGACCCCGAGCTTAAGAAAGAAGCGATCGTCATCGGTGGTCACCTGGATCATCTCGGCAAGCGCGGTGACTACATCTTCAACGGAGCCGATGATGACGGTTCCGGATCGGTCGGCGTGATGGAGATCGCCCAGGCGTTCGCCATGAATCCCGTCAAGCCGAAGCGCTCGATCATCTTTGCGCTCTGGACGGGTGAAGAAAAGGGACTTTTGGGTTCGCGTTATTATGTCGCCCATCCCTTTATGAAAACCTACTGCAACCTCAACCTGGATATGATCAGCCGCGTTTACACCAAGGATCGCTTGGCCATGATGGCCCGCCGTTTCGGAGCCGAGGTAAGCAAGGAGGCTCTGGATAAGATCGATGCGGGAAAATACGTCACCCTCTCGTATGATGCTAAAACGCCTATGATCGGCGAGTTCATGCGCAAGAACAATGAACATGTCGGACTGCATATGAGTCTTACAGCTTCTGAGGAAGCAAGTGGAGGAAGCGATCATGCCCCCTTCGCGATGTCCGGAATCCCCTGGGCGTTTATGATCGCGGCCATGACCGAAGATTATCATCAGCCCAGCGACACGGTGGAAAAAGTCAGTGCGAAGCTGATGGAAAAGATCATCCGCATCACGTATCTGACCGCATTCGATCTGGCGAATAATTAAAGAAACGAGAGCAAGACGGATATCGCGGGCCGCTCGCTGTCGGCTTTCAGCCTTTTTCAGCGTATGCGGGTTCGGCGTATTTCAATTCATGATGCTTATATGAAGGAGGAGGTGTATGCCCGATCAGGAAGAAAAGCCGCTGGCCCGTGTGTCACGGCGAGAATTTCTCAAACTCGGCGGAACAGCCGCCGCTGCCGCCCAGATCGGAGCCGTAGCTGGAGCCGGCCTGGCGGCGGGAAAAGATCCTTCAACCCATACCGGATGGCAGCATCTGGGGGACAATACCCAGTTCGTCAACCGCAAACGGCTTGAATTCGAAGGGCCGCCTTATGAGATTGCCGGAAAGACGTACCGCCCCGAGGAAGTGGAATCCGTCTTCGAGCGCGGCAGCCTGGCCATGCGGGATATCATGTCATATGGGAGAGAAACGACTGAAGATGCTCACCCTTCTCCGTCGGACGGAAGGGAAGAGCCTCCCGAGGCGGTGGGGGACATCCCTCCCGAATCTCAGCGCCGGAGCCCCTTCGAAACCCGGGAAATGAAGTATCCTCCTTTGGACAATTTTTCCGAGCCCCTGGCCGGATACTACCGGAAGCATCCCGACATCTATGCGTTGGACAAACTCCGTATGGAATCCATCCTGCCTAAAAAGATGCGGGATACAGCCAGGTACGGTGAGTACTATACGCTGATCGATGCCTGGTCGGGTTCCTGGCGGACCTCGGAACGCATCACGGATCCTCCTGAAATATCTGATTTTCAGACGGGCGGAGGAAGGACGCTTCGTGATCCCGTGCCGTTTAAGAGCCCCGCGCTGGCTTCGGCGTTGATCAAAAAGGTTGCGCATCATTTCGGAGCCGCCATGGTGGGGATCGCCAAGTTGAATCCCGACTGGTGCTACAACCACGGTTTGAGAGGATCCCCGGATAAAGGGAGCTATCCGGTTCCCAAACACTGGGAATACGTGATCGCCTTCGGTGTCCCGCATCAATGGGAACAGGTGCAGTCCAATCCGAACTGCGGGACCAGTTTCGATGCTTACTCCCGGGCGACCATCGCCGCGCAGAGACTGGAAAACTTCATCAAGGGACTGGGATATCCCGCCCGCCGGCATTCTCCCATGGACGGGTATGATTTGATCGCGGTGCCGATCCTGGTGGACGCGGGGCTGGGCCAGCAGGGGCGCCATGGGATCGTTATCACTCCCGAGACCGGTTCCAATTTTCGTGCGGCCTTCGTCACCACCAACCTCCCCATGGAGATCGACAAACCGATCGATTTCGGGGTCAGTGAGTTCTGTAAGGATTGTAAGATTTGTGCCGAGATCTGTCCCTCGGCTTCCATAAGTTTCGATAAAACCAATCGGAATATGACGAACCGAGGCTACCGCCACTGGGAGATCAACCAGACTTCCTGCTATAATTTCTGGATACAGAGCATGGGCGGGCTCGGATGCCGGCTGTGTCTCATCGCCTGTCCTTACAGCCGCAAGGCCAATTGGGCGCATACCATGGCCCGGAAACTCGACACCAACGATCCGACCGGTTTGCTCAACAACGGATTCACCTGGATGCAGAACACGTTCTTCAAATCACCAGCGGCCTCGGAATATCTTCCGCCTCCCGACGGGAGGTTCGCCACTTTTCGGGAAGCTCCCGAATGGCTGAAGGTCGAGAATTACCTGGACCTGCGGGCATTGGATCCTACCAAGGGGGAATGAACCGATGATATCCAATATAGTGGTTAGATTTTTTGTCGTCGGGGCGCTTACGGGATTGGTGGTGGCCGGAGCGATCGTGTGGGCACGGGATCTGCGTCTGAAAATGAGGTGGTGGAAATGGCTGTTGGCGGTTCTCTGGTATGTCCTGCTGAATTTTTTCGTCCTGCTCGATTTCACCATGATCGGGGAAGGAGAGGTTTCCGCGGGTTGGAAGATGCTTTTTTTTCAACTCCTTTTCATGATCATCCTGGGGGTCGGATTGGGACGGATCCTTCTGGCCGGAAGAGAAAAAAGACCTTTTTCCGATAAATCATGAATTGCCGCCGCATCCCGTTACGACGGTGAGCTGACAGGAGCCGGATTTATGAACCGCCTTGTTTTGTTCGAGGCGTCTATGATATTTTTAAAAAAAGGGGACCGTGGGAAATAGATGTGAATTGCTCCCTATCCCCGATTAGACGGCAAGAAATAAAAAGGAGGGCCGTGATGAAAAAAAACATTTTTTTAGGAATAATCCTGATTGCGCTGTCGGCTTCCATAGCCCTGGCGCAGCAGCCTCCACAGTATCGTCAGGAACCCAAGCCCATCAGCGTTCATAAGATCACGGATGCGGTTTACGAGTTCCGTGGGGGCAGTGGGGCCAATACCGCCTGTATCCTCACCCGCGATGGGGTGTTTGTCGTTGATGGGAAAATGCATGTGAAGTCCGCCGGCGAGATGGTGGCTGAGATCAAAAAATTGAGCGACAAACCGATTACGGACATTCTGCTTACCCACAGCGACGGGGATCATGTCCAGGGATTGCCGGGATTTCCCGAGGACGTTCGCATCATATCTCATATCAATACGCGAAAGCACATGATGAAAGCCAACGACGAGAGCGATTCCGACCTTCCACTGCCTTCAATGACCTTCACCAAGCGTATGCAGATCCATGCCGGAAAAACGAGGATCCAGCTTTTTCACTTCGGCCCCGCCCATACCGATGGTGATGTTGTCATATTTCTTCCCAAGGACAAGGTCGCCATCATCGGGGACCTATTCTTTACCGATAGGGATCCGCTCATCCATATGCACAAAAACGGCAATTCCTTCGGATTGGCGAAAACCCTCAAGCAGATCTGTGAGCTGGATGCCGAGATCCTCCTCAGCGGACATTCCGAACCGGTGGGAAAAACGGAGATTCGCGGACTATTGAAATCGTTGGAGGAAAAACAAGCCGCGATAAAGCGAATGGTTGCGGACGGGAAATCGCTTGATGAGGTTAAAAAAGCTTTCGATATCCCCCTGGAGGAACAGCGCTGGAAAAGTCTGGTTGAAGTGATCTACCTGAATCTGACGGCGGAAAAATAAGGCAATTCCAAGCGGCTATCTGTCATCGGTCTTGAGAACGGATACGAATGCGCTCTGAGGGATCATAACCTGGCCGACCATCTTCATCCGCTTCTTGCCTTTTTTCTGCTTCTTGAGAAGCTTCTGTTTGCGTGTGACGTCTCCTCCGTAAAGTTTGGCGGTTACGTCTTTTCGGAAAGGAGCGACCGTGGAGCGGGAGATGATTGTTCCGCCGATCGCACCCTGGATGGGGATTTTGAACTGATGACGGGGGATCTCGTCTTTCAGGCGGCTGCAGATGCGGACGCCCCAATCACGGGCTTTGTCCCGGTGCACGATCAGGGACAGGGCATCGACCCGTTCCCCGTTGACCAGCGTATCCAGCCGGACCAGATCGCTTTTCCTGTAATCGGTGAGTTCATAATCAAAGGAGCCGTATCCCTGGGTGATGGTCTTGAGCGTATCGTAGAAATCGTAGATCACTTCGGCCAAGGGCATGTCGATCGTCAGCTCAATGCGCCCGGGCGTGGGATAACCCGTACGGGGATTTGAGCCTCTGCGCGAAAGGCACAGCTTCATGACGGCGCCCATATAGCGTTCCGGGAAGAGCAGGGAGGCTTTGATGTAAGGTTCCTCCGCGCTTTGGATGGAGGCGGGATCGGGATAGTACTGCGGGTTGTCGATCGTTACCTTCTCTCCGCTTTGCAGCTGGAACCGATATTCGACGCTGGGAACCGTCATGATGATGGCTTGGTCGTACTCACGCTCCAGACGCTGCTGGAATATCTCCAAGTGGAGCAGTCCCAGAAAACCGCAGCGGAATCCCTGGCCAAGCGCCGCTGAAGAATCCTTCTGGTAGGTTAGGGACGCATCGTTAAGTTCATACTTTTCCAAGGTGTCGCGGAGCGATTGGTATTCATCCGAGGCCATGGGATAGATCGAGGAGAAAACTACGGATTTGGCTTCCTTGAATCCCGCCAGCGGCTCGGTCGTAGGATCGGCATCCAGCGTGATGGTGTCTCCGATTCGTGTGTCCTTGAGCTGCTTGATGCCGGCGATGATGTACCCGACATCGCCCGCGGCAAGGGAAGGTTGAGGTTTCTTCGTGATCTGAAAGAGCCCGACTTCTTCCACCTTATGAGTGGCGCCGGTGGAGTAAAGGCGGATGACGTCACCTGATGACACCTTTCCCTCAAAAATGCGGCAGTGGATGATGGTTCCCCTGAAGGGATCATAGTGAGCATCGAAAATCAGGGATTTGAGCGGTTTTTCGGACTTGTCTTCGGGTGGAGGTATCGTGTTGACGATGGCCTCGAATATTTCCCGAATCCCGGTTCCTTCCTTGGCGGAGCACAGCAACGCGGTTTCCGGATCCAGGCCCAGTTCCTGATCGATCTGTTCCTTTGTCCGTTCGATGTCGGCGGAGATGAGATCGATCTTGTTGATAACCGGGATAATCGTAAGATCATGCTCCATGGCCATGAAAAGGTTGGCGACGGTCTGTGCTTCCACTCCCTGTGACGCATCCACCACCAGCAGCACGCCTTCACAGGAGGCAAGGGCCCGGGAAACCTCATAGGAAAAATCCACATGTCCCGGGGTGTCGATGAGATTAAGCGAATACGTGGTCCCGTCTTTATCCGTATAGGGAAGGGTGGCGGTTTGGCTTTTAATGGTGATGCCGCGTTCGCGTTCGAGATCCATGGTGTCCAGGATCTGGTCGCGGAACTCTCTGTCGGAGACCAGACCGGATGCCTGGATGAGCCGGTCCGCCAGCGTGGATTTTCCGTGATCGATATGGGCGATGATGCTGAAATTTCTGATATGTGACATTTCTGATTCTCTTTCCTTCCTATTATAGCCGTTTTTCCCTTTTCGGTCTTAGAATATTATGGCGTTCCGGTTTTTGATTCTCGTTTTTTTAGTGCGGCGAGGAGGAGAGAAGGATGACAAGGTTTTTCGCCTGCTTAACCTCGAGCCGGCGTTATTCGCGACATGATAACCGGGTCGTGTTCCCGTCGCAAAGAGAGATCGGACTCCGGATCAAACCTTCAGAGCTCTCCAGTCAATCTTGCTCAGGTCGCCGATTCCCACGCCTTTCTCGGCGCAGGCTTCCACATGGGTGGCGATGTCCCGGATCGACTCCAATCCCATTTCCAGACGTTTCTCCTCAAGGATGTCGAGTCCGATGCGGTCCATGGCCACGGGATCCCGGCTGAAGAATATCCGGTTATCGAATGCCATCTGGGCGCCGGCAACGCTTACCGTGGAGATTTTGGCGCATTCTCCGATGTGGAGCACGGTCTTATCCTTGATGCAGGGATGATTTATGATCTCCGGAATGGCGGTGGCGCAGTAATCGATGTGAAATCGGACCTTATTGGTGGTGACGCCCAATGCGATGTTTTTGGCGGCCCAGGTTACGCCGCTGTCTTCGTTGTGCTTGAGCACGGCGATGTTGATCAGCTTGGTGATGTCCTTGGTTACGATGTTGGAAAAGAAGGATTTCTCTTCATCCTCGATGACGACGTCGTTGAATTTATCCGCCACTTCTTCGGCAATGCGTTTGATGCCTTCCCGGTCTTCATAATCCATGTAAAGCCGGCGGATATCGTCACGGTATTTTTGAGCTTTTTCGTTCCCCATGTTGATGAGCATCCACAACCAGGTGCAGGAATTGAAGATTTCGCGGTGGGTGCCGGTCGCGGTGAAGTTCTGCTCCACCAGGCGGCGAAAGTTTTTCAGAGTTCCGTCTTCCAGCGATATGTAGACGTCGCGGTCGAAGCCTTCCGTCCAGGGGATGGTCACTCCGCTCTTGTCCGAACTCCCGTAGACGCGGACTCCGCTGGATCCCCGGTTGATGTCGAGTCCGGTCCTTCGGAAAGCCTGGTCCATATGGTCCCAAATGATGATATTGTTTTCCTTGACGCCCGCGCTCTTGAGGCCGGCGATGGTCTCGTTTATGGATTGGATGGAAGAAGAAATTTTCGGTGCCGCAATGCAGTTGATCTTGATGCCCACCACGTCTTCCGGAGTAAACATGGAAGACCATGCGTTTTCCAGAGATTTTTCTCCGGTGAGTTCCTTCAGTCCGGCCGTGAATGCCCGACGGACGGCATCGGGGTTGTAGTTGAGGTCGATGAGCATATCGTCGGCGGCCGTGGAAACGACGAGCCCGTTTTGAGGAATCTCCCCCCCCCCTCCACACATAAGTGAGCTGCCGAACAGTGCCGCACCCCCCGTAAGCAGGGCCGATGTTTTGATAAATTCCCTTCTTGTCGCCATGGTCGATAACTCTCCTCTTAAAAATATTAAAAAGAAATGATGCTTTCATACCATAAAGAATAATTTATCGTGCGTCAAATTCGGGGGAGAGCAGGGCGGTCGCTTCTCTCTTGACTTCCGTGCTGCCGGAACAATCATTTTCCCCATGATCGACCTATTTAACGACGGCGGTTGACTGATAAAATCGGAGTGAGGGCTGTCGTCACCGAAAGCAAGTCCTTTTGTGATTGACCTGTTTCTTTTTCATATGGTATCTTTTTATATGATATATCTAAGCATATGGGCTATTCAAAATATCAACCGAATCCGCGCAAAAAATATTTCCATATCCGGCTGAGGAACTCGTTATCAGGAATCGTTCGAGTTTCCAAGACCTAAAAAGAGAGGCGTTATGAATTTTAAAAATTATGTGGTTTCATTCTCTTTGGTGTTGTTTCTCCTGCTTGTTCTGGGAGGATGTTCCCAGGAAACCGTGGACATCACGGAAAAAGCGGCGGGAATCCATGAGAGGGTTTTAACCGTGGATACGCATGTCGATTCGCCCCACCTGCTGATGAATCCCGATTATGATATCAGCAAGGTGAATGATTTCGCCGAAGGCGGAGGGCAGGTGGATTTTCCCCGGATGAAAATGGGTGGAGTGGATGCCATCTGTTTCGCCACCTTTCTTTCCCAGGGTGAGAGAACCCAGAAAGATTTCGAAGAATCCATACCTAAAGCGATGGCGACTTTCAAGATGATCAAGGAAGCGGTCAACAGCCATCCTGAGCTGGCCGAGTTGGCCACCACGCCTCAGGATGCTTACAGAATCGAGCAGACCGGAAAGCGGGCGGTGTTTCTCAGTATAGAGAACGGCTTTTCCCTTGGATTGGACAACAGCCTGATCAAAAAGTACTATGACGAAGGGGTTCGTGTATGCGGTTTGAGTCACGCCCGCAATAATGAGATCTGCGATTCCGCCAACGATGTTCCCGAACACAACGGATTGAGCGAAGCCGGCCGCCGGGTGATCGAGGAAATGAATCGGCTGGGAATCGTCATCGATGTTTCCCATATCTCGGATAAGGCCTATTACGATGTGCTCGAGGTCACTAAGCTTCCCATCGTCGCCACGCACTCCAGCGCACGGGCGCTGTGCGACAATCCCCGAAACATGACCGATGATATGCTCCGCAAACTGGCTGAAAACGGAGGTGTTATACAGCTGTGTCTTCTGAGCGGATATATCAAAGTTGTGGAGCAGGATCCGCAGCGGATCGATGCTTTGAAAAAACTTGAAGAAAAATACAGCGATCGGATGCAGACGGAAGAAGATCAGGCCGCCTTTCGTGAAGAAAGAAAGGAAATCGACCGTATGTACCCGCCTAAAATGGCCACCGTGGCCGATGCCGTGGACCATATCGACCATATCGTTCAGGTCGCGGGTATCGATCATATCGGAATCGGTTCGGATTTCGACGGCGGCGGCGGACTGGCGGACTGCTGGGATGCCAGTGAGATGGGCAATATCACGCTGGAGCTGGTTAAACGCGGCTATACCGAGGAGCAGATTCGAAAAATCTGGGGCGGTAATTTTTTCCGCGTCATGCAGCAGTCCCAGGATTACGCGGCTAATCTGAAATAGAAGAAACGGATCGATCCCTGATCGCTCGTCTTGTCTCTTTTGGGCGGGAGACAGCCGGGAGCTTCTCCATACGGCGTGAGTGAAAGAAGGGGGAACGCATTACATTGTGTCGTTACCCATTCAGGAACACACGTTGACCCTTTTTCCGGGGTGTGTTATTAGTTGTCTGATGGAGCGGCCACTCTTTTCTATAAGGCCCATGTCGTTGAACTTGAAGAATACTTCAGGTTGAACCGTTTATTTAATGGATATCACGCGATTCTTCTCTTATTTTATAGGCCTTGGGTTGCTCTTGCTCTGTTCGGCCTTTTTCTCCGGTTCGGAGACCGCGCTGTCCGCGCTGACAAGGCCTCAGCTTCAGCGGATCCGGCGCAAGACCAAAGGTCGGAACAACGCCATTGTCCGCTTCATGGATGACCCCCGACGACTCTTCATCACGGTCCTGTTTGGAAACACTCTCGTCAACATGGCCTTTATCACGATTACCGGTGCTTTGATATACGATGAGGTATTTCAGGGAAAACACCCGGCCGCGGCCTATGTGACCGCCATTTTTCTGGAGACCATGCTCCTCTTGATTTTCGGGGAGATCACGCCCAAAACCTTCGCCATAAAAAATGCCGAAAGTTTCTCCCGCCGGGCGGCGCCGCTCCTGTGGACGTTTTCCCGGATAATCTATCCCTTCCGGAAGATGCTGCGTTTCATTACGGATATATTCCTTCCGCTTTTCGGCGTTCGCAGCATGGTCGATACGAAACCCATTACCAGCGAAGAAATTCGCGCTGCCGTAAGGGCCACCGCCGAAGGCGGCGCCATCGACGAGCAGGAAGGCGAGATTCTTTCGAATATCTTCGACCTTCCCGATACCAAAGTGACGGAGATCATGGTCCCGCGGACGAAGATGGTGTGTGTCGAGGTGTCTTCCACCATCCAGGAAGCTTTCACCAAGGGAAAAGCGGAGGGATATTCGCGCCTTCCGATATACCGCAAGCATCTGGATAATATCTGCGGGATTTTCAACGTCAAGGACCTTCCACGCTGGAATAAGATCAATACAGACAGGTTGGGAAAACACAATGTGAGAGATCTGACGCTGGATGAATTTTTAGCGCATCAGGATATGCTGCACACGATGAATCCGGGCCAGGAAAACACTCTGGTTCGACCGCCTTTCTTTGTCTATAAAAGTCGGGATATCGGTTCTCTGCTTAGGGAGATGACGCATAAGAAGCAGCGTGTCGCTCTGCTGCTCGATGAATTCGGCGGCGTGGCCGGAATGGCGACGACCGAAGATATCGTGGAGGAAGTCGTTGGGGAGATCGAGGACGAATATGATGAAATCCCCGAAAAAAAGGTGATGCCGGATCCCGATCAACCCGCATGTTATCTTGTGAAAGGCGATACCGGTCTGCGGGCTTTAAACCGCCACTTAGGATTGAATCTCGATATCGGGATCGCGGACACGGTGAACGGATATGTCACGTTTCTTGCCGGAACCATCCCCCAAGCCGGCGATATGCTGAAGGATGAACCGCATGGCCTCATTTTCGAAGTGCTCGAGATGGCCGGGAATCGAATAGACCGGGTTCGGATCTGCCCCGGGAAAAATCGCTCTCATAATCCACCCCCCCTTAATGGGCTATTGGGGGGTGCGCTCGGTCTTATGGGAATATCGACAGCCGCCTCGGTTTCGGGGGGAGCCTCTCATGTGAATGATGTTGATTTGATCGCGTTCGTGATTCTTTTGATCTTTTCACTCGCCATGACGGCATTTTTCGCCGGATCGGAAACAAGTGTCGTCTCCGCATCGCCGGCGAGGATCGAGATCCTCGCCCAGCAGTCCGACAAGCGGGCCCTTTTTATTAGACAATGGCGCCGGGATCCGGCGCGCATGTTGGGCACCGTATTGGTGGGAACGAATTTGATGGAAACAGCGGCGGGTGTGGCGGGCCTGCAGCTGTTGCGGTGGATAATCCCGAATAAAACCGGGATCCAGGGATTGATCAATACCCTGGTCATGACGTTCATCCTTCTGATCTTTTGCGAGATCCTTCCCAAGACGGTTTTCCGTGCCCGGGCGGATGCGCTGGCTCTCCGGAGTGCGCCCCTGCTCCGGTTTTCGGACGTGGCTCTACGTCCTTCCGTCGCCGCCGTGAACTATATTTCCCAAAAGCTGGTTCGTTTGAACCGTGGTGAGGAGGGGGTAGGGCAGGCCCGCATCATGCGGGAAGAACTGGTGCTGCTGGCGGAGATGGGAGAAGAAGGGGCGCAAAAAAAAGCCCAGCTCCGTATGGTTCAGGGTATTCTGGATATGGAAGAAAGAACGATCGCCAAAATCATGACGCCGTTGGTGGAGATCGTAGCCATAGAGGAAGACGCGCATCCGGATGATTTTCTCAAGAAAGTCGTGGAAAGCGGATATTCCCGGATTCCCGTCTTTCGGGATCGGATAGACAATATCGTGGGATTGGTGAATGTTCTGGATGTGCTGTATGCGGAATCTCCCGCGGAAAGCCTGGAGCCTTTTATCAGGAGGCGGATACGTCACGAGCCCGAATCCCGCCGGGTATTCCCGCTTCTGCAGGAACTCACTCGGAGCCGCAGCCCGATGCTGTTTGTGGTGGACGAATACGGAGGAGTGGTCGGCCTGGTCACCATAGAGGATCTGGTGGAAGAAGTCATGGGTGATATACGGGATGAGCGTGATCTGGAACCGCAGCAGGGAATTCATCGGATCAGCGAACATGTTTTGGACTGCGACGGCAAAACCGAAGTCCAGGTGCTCAACCATGATTATGACATGAAAATCCCCGAAGGCGATTACGTCACGATCGCGGGATTCGTGATCGAGAAGCTGCAGAAGATCCCCAGAAAGGGAGAAAACCTGGTCTCCGGAAGAATGAAATTCCTGGTGCTCGATGCGGACGCCAAAAGTGTTCGGCGCGTGCGCATCACCAGGAAGTAAAGAATTTCATGAGAAAGAGGTGGGGTAACGCTCGTGAAATCCGAACAATGAATGGAGCGGTCCCGCGGAAGTGCCGAGCGCTATACGCTGAAGCGAATATTGAGGATGTCGCCGTCGCTTACGGTGTATTCTTTGCCTTCCAGGGATATCCGGCCTTTTTCCTTCAACGCTTTTTCAGAGCCGCAGGCGATGATGTCGTCATAGCTGAAGCGCTCGGCCCGGATGAATCCCCGGGCCAGATCGGAATGGATGACGGCCGCCGCATCGAGTGCTGTATCGCCGTGATGTAGGTTCCAGGCGCGGACTTCGTCCTGACCGACCGTAAAAAAGCTGATATATCCCAGGGTCATGTAGGCCAACCGCAGGAGCCGGTCCCGAGCGGCGGCGGGGATCCCCATATCCTCCCTGAATAGGGCGGCGTCTGCTTCTTCCAGCCGGGAAAGTTCCATTTCGAACTTGCCGGCGAATTCCAGGACCGGGCGCCGGGAACGGATTTCGGCTGTTAATTCGGGATCGCGGCCGAAAAGGGATTCATCGGAGTTGAGTACGGCCAGATACGGTTTGAGCGAAAACAGCCGGAAGCCGCGAACGAGCTTAGCGGCATCGGGTGAAAGCTCGAGTTCTCCGGGGGGGAGGCCGTTGGACAGATGTTCGTGAAGCATCTTGAGCGTTGCCTGTTCCTGCTCGATCTCGCGTGTGCGGCGGCCGCGGCCGAGCTGATGTTCGATACGTTCCAACCGGTTTTCCACCAGGATGAGATCGGATAATGCCAGCTCTTCCTCCAGACGGCCCAATTCGCGAACCGGATCCGGGGAAGGCATGCCGGGAAGCGGGAAATGGCGCAGCACCAAAGCCAGGGCATCCGTGTTTCGCATCAAAGCGGTTGCGTTGGCTGAAAAGCTGCCGTCGTCGGCCGCTCCATCGGAGAGACCGGCGAAATCGATGAAATTCACGCTTGCGGATACCGTTTTGCGGGGATGGTAGAGATCGGTCAACCGATCCAGGCGGGGATCCGCAACTTCGATCACGGCGATATGAGGCTCGGTTCGGGCGCCCGCATAGGGAGTGACCTCCGCTTCCTGTTGAGTGAGTGCATTGAAGATCGTGGTCTTCCCGGTATTGGGCAGCCCGATCAAACCTATTTTCATTTGTTCATGTCCTTTTTTGAAGGAGAGTCAAGAGCCGTACGGCAGGAATATCGCGGGGGGAAATCGAAGAACGGCTGTTTTCATCAATGTCGTTTCAGCCTTCCGCTCTTCTCTATGCCGATCATGCGGCGGCATCAAGCCGCCGCCGGATAAACCCTCATATAAAACGCGGTATTATAACCTTCTCGGGTTCGAGAAGCAACAATATATTGCACGGAGACGGATCCGCATCCAGAGGATCGGTTTGCCGGGAGGAATCCGCCCGCGCGATCTTTTTTTTATGCGGCGTAAACTCGAGAGATCGTTCCGGAATAAAGATCTATTCCTCGGAGGGAGCGAAAAAAGCGGTCTCCGGCATCTTCTTTCCGGGGGAGCGAAGCCCGGCGACATAGCTTCTGGCCCAGATAAAAGCGATTACGGAACCGGACATGTTGGCGCCGACGAGACCCCACCAGATACCGGGCAGGCCGAAATCCAACCATATTCCCAGCCCGGCCGTCAGCAGCGTGGTCAGCAGAACGGTCCGGAGAAAGGTGACCATGAGGGCGTTTATTCCTTTTCCTACTCCCTGGAACATTGCTGAAGAGAACATGCCCAGGGCCACCGTCGGGTAGAAAAAGGCGGTGATCCTGAGAAAACGGACCAGATCCGGGCCCAGATGGGAGGTCCCCGCGGAATGGGTGAAGAGGGCGGCGAACAGGGGAGCTCCCAGCATGACCAACAGAGCGACGGCGCCTTCAATGATCAGGCCCATCTTCACGGCGAAAACATGGGATATATCCACTTTGTCGTAGGCGCGGGCTCCGAAAGCGGCTCCGCTGACCGAAACGACGGCGGTGGCGATTCCGACCAGAGGCAGTGTCGCAAAGCTGACGATGCGCCAGCCGGCTGTGTAAACCGCCACACCGTCGGTGCTGCCCACGCGTACGATGATGGCGGTGACGATCAGCATCGTGATCGACATGGAAAGATGAGACAGGGAAGCGGGAAGCCCGACGCCCAGGATGTCGCGCAGGATGTTTTTCGAGAAACGAAATCCGCGGAAACGGAAGGATACATATGTGATTTTCTTCCAGATCAACCAGTTGAGAAGAATCAGGCAGCTTACCGCAAGGGAGATCAATGTCGCCCATGCCGCCCCCGATATTCCCATTTTAAGCCCGTAGATCATAAGAGGATCGAGGACGATATTCAGTCCGGCACCAATCACCATGGCCCGCATGGCCCGTTTGGCGTCACCTTCGCTTCGCAGGATGGAATTTGCCAAATTGTTGAAAAAGATCAAAATCGATCCTCCGAATATGATGCGTCCGTAAGCGACGGCCGGCGCAACCGCCTTTGCGGCTCCGATGAGCGTGAAGATCTTTTCCGCGAACAGAAGCAGCGGCAGGGTCGTTAAAATGACCAAAATGAACATGAGCAGGATCGAGTGAGCGGCGACATTGTCGGCTCCGGGTTTATCGCGAGCGCCGATCCGCCGTGAAATGGCGGAGCCGGCACCGACGCCCAGGCCGCCTGCCAGCGCCATGACCATGAAGAAGAAGGGAAAGACGAAACCTATGGCCGCCAGGGATTCCGAGCCGAGCCCCGATACCCAGATCGAATCCACTAGGTTGTAAAGGGTTTGAACCGACATGGCCGCGATCATTGGCAGAGACAGACGGATCATGGCTTTTTTGGGATCTCCCAAAAGGGTTTTAACGCCTTGGGTCTCCCGCGTGGGTGGGTTGGATTCCGTCTGCGTAATGTTTTTAGGATTTAAGGGCATCTGCTTTCTCTTTCAATATCATTGGTTTTCTGTGCCGTTTTCGATCACTCGTTCAAGGTAATCATATAAGGCGGTTTTTTCTTCCGAATGAAATCCCCTGAGCAGGATTTCATTCCAGTCGCTGAATATGGACTCAATATCAGGTTTTAATTTCCGGGCTTTTTCCGTTAGATAGACATTTCGAGAGCGCCGGTCATGGATGTTTTCCCGGCTGACGACGAATCCGTTCGCCTCCAGCTTGTGTACCGCCCGAGTGGCGGTTCCTTTGTCCAGGTGAAGTGCGGAAACCAGCTCTTTCAAGCAAAGTCCGTCGTGACGGTAAAGCCGCATCAGGAAGTGAAACTGACCGCTCCCGATGCCGTAGTCGCTCATACGTTTGTTGATGTAGCTTCGGCTTATTCGATGGATCTGAGCGGATAACCTGCCGACGGATTCAGTTCTTTTCATCGTGTTATCTCTGTCAAGGGAATTCAAAAGCCTCCGATGGATATGATGAAGCAAATCGATTATACATATAATTAGTTGCAAGCGCAACTAAAAAAGTGCCGGCCTCCCCTTTCTTTCCATATGATGATCCGACATCGCTTGAAAACACCTGCGGCTCGGGGAGTGCGGTATTTTCGTTTGCGCGACATACTGAAAAAACGATTTAGGGAAATCACTTGACGGGTCTTCTCCGAAAAAAAAGTTCGTCCTATATAAAATCCGAAGAAATTTCTCTTCTTAAATTATTACGACTCGGTCTTAGAACCTCACTCCGATGCCGGCTCCCGCCTTGAATCCCCCCAGTTTGATCGTGACGTCTTCGACGATGTCTTCGGCGCCGGCGTAGCCCACATCGATGCGGGCGAGAAGATGGCGGCCGAAGAAGGCGAGGAGCCCGATGTCGGCGTGGGGTCCCCAGGCCGAACCGGTCACTTCCTGGTCCAGGGCCTCTTCCTTGTACCCGAGACGGCTGACGCCGATCCCGGCCGACCAGCGCCAACGCGGGGAGATCTTTCCAAGATAGGAGATTCCCGCGGTCAGGGCGGTCTGTGAGGTTGCGCAGTCGAAATCCAGCTCAGGCGTAGCGCCCTCGGCGTCGTAGAATCCGTAACTCAGCCTGAGACGGAAGCCTTTGAACAGCTTGACGTCGGCCCGGATCTCGGGCATGAACTGCGTGTCTCCGTATATATCGCGAAAATCCGAGTCGCTCGGCTGAAGGATGTTTCCCGTAACCGACACCAGAGCGCGGTCCTGGGCGGGGAGCATCACCGCCGCGGTTAGGATCATCATCAGGCATATGATTGTTTTTTTCATGGTCGATTCCTTTATTCTCATGGATTGTCTCGTAAGGGAGGGCGACCGGCCGACGGTCTTCCCATCCGTGGTTTCAGCGATTACAGTGTACGTGTATCCTGCGTTTCGATCAACCGCCATGCCGTCGAAATCATATTGTTCGTTCTGTGCAACTAATCGCCCTTCGTGGGAGTATTTAGATAGAGAGCCGTCAAAGATGCATCCGGTTCATATCGGGAGGAGGAATCCATGCCGCTTCACAAAAAATGGTTTTTGATATTCGGCTTGATCATTTTGCTGATGGACGGATGGGGATGTTCCGGAGGGATGGGAAAGCGGAGCACCGTGGAGATGGGGGAACCCGTCATCCCGGAAATAATACTGCAGAGCCGGGAGGGCGCCCCTGAGTATACTCTCAATGCCGCCCGCCGTATCACCGTTGATGATACGGGCGCGATTTTTATCTTTGACTACGACGGCTATAAAATACACAAATATGATGTCCAGGGAAAATATTTGAACGTGTTCGGAGGAAAGGGACAGGACCCGGGTAAGTTTGCTCACTTGACCTCGATCCGGGCTGAGAAAGACCGGATTCTGGCGCTCGATTCCGTCGGTCTTCTCTTTTTTTCCCTCGAAGGTCGTTTCCTGAAAAAGATCGAGTTTTCTGAAGATGTGACTCCGGATCATCCCGTAATTCACGCGGACGGACGTTCAGTCGGCCGGTTGATCGTGGCCGATGAACTCAAGATGGTCCTGAGCTTCAGGGGGCCTATGGGTGAAGAGCGGGATCGTTTGGCTTCCTATGATATCCGGGAGTTTTTTCCTGAGATCAAACCCGGTGATGATTTTTTCCTCAGCAACGAGCATGCGCGTTCCTACCGCTATGACTTTGACGCGGAGGGCGATATATTCTGGGCTGCAACCGATGAATTCACAATCTACCGCTACCATGACGGAATCTCCCGTCCTCTCTTAACCGCGGAGTACTCCCCGCTGTCATTCCCTGAAGATCGCCGCCGAAGCATGCAGGAAATGAAATCCCGCATCGAGCCGCCGCTGTATGCCTATGTTCCGGATCACTACCAGATGATCCATCACCTGGTTATAGGGCCGGGGAGGGATTTGTGGGTCTATTTGGTGAGCCGGGAAAGGACCGGATTCCTGAGGTTTTCGGAACTGGGGAAGCTCAAAGCCTTTCACCCCGTCGAGGCGGAATTCGATATGATGCAGGCTGTCGTGCAAATATTCGCGAATCGCATGTATTTCCTGGCGCCGCAGCGAGGAGCTTTCAAGCTTTTCGCCGCCGATCTTCCCGATTGAATCCGTGGACTCCTGTTGCGATGCCTGCCATTTACGGTTAGAAATACCAGCGGAGCCGCAGCTCCAAACGGTAGTCATTCTGTTTTTCTCCGAACTCCTCATCGGGTTTTCCGGAAAGGAAGGAAGCCCGAAGGCGGAGTTCAAGGTTGGATACCGGAAGATACATGAGTTCCGGAGTCAGCGAATAACTTCCGTCGTTGAGGTTGATGATGCTCATCAAAGAGGGTGTGAAATAGACGATATTGAAGGGCTCCTTCTGCGTCACACGCAGGAAAAGGTAATCCCGCATAGAGGAGAAGGATCGATATCCGGAACTTGAGGGGGCGGCGGCTTGGAGAAGCGGGGTTTCATCACCGCTCAATTGGTATCGGGTGAAGGCGTCTCCGATGGAGCCGTAGTAATCCGCCATCTCTTCAACGGAATATCCGCCGGTGTCGTGATAGGTCTCGATGAAGATGGTGGTGTCGGCGGCGGTCAGCCAGCGCAGGCCCAGCAGCCCGCTTGATGTATTGATGCGGCTCTCCTTCAGGATTCCTTCGGCGTCCGGAAGCATTTTTTTGTATCCGGAACGGAAGGCCCACTCCCCGTGGATTTCGAAATTCGAGGCCAGGTTGCGTGAGAAATCGAACCCGATGGAATCCGCTACGCCGGAGCCGGTAAGGATCATGATATCGATATCCGTATCGAACAACAGGAAATAAAGCTTCCCCCCGAAATTCCAGGTTTCCGCCGTACCGAGAGCCCGGTTGATGCCGCTGTCGATGGGAAGCAGGACGGCGGTCAGGCTCAAGATTTTCAGGGGGCCGGAAAAGCTTTTTAGGGCTTCGGCGGAGATCACCGTAAAGCCTTCCAGGGCCAGATCGGGATCATTGGGATTCTTCGGCATATCCAGAAAGGCCGCCGGATTCCACGCGTAGCCCTTTCCCCACTTGAGGCGCTTTTTCCCGATGTCGAGATGGATGTTGAGCGAAGGTTTCCAGGAAAAATAAAGCTCGTAAAGATCGAGGTCGTGGGTCCATCCGAAGATGTCGTGCGAAAGGTCGGCGTTCAAACGACCTTTGAATGAGACGGCCCCTTTTTCGAATCGGCCGTCCAGCAGGGCTTTGAAATTGTATGTCGGTGTTGCGGCTCCTGGCGATACGCTGAAATAACGGAGTCGATAAAGCGACGTCTCGGGAGCGAGGCCGAAAAGTGTCGGACGGCCCTCCAGGTAGCCGCCGAAATCGAAAACTTTCTTTTTAACTTCATCCAGAGAAAAGCTGTATTCCTGCTGAGCGAAAATTCCAAAGGTGCTGATGTTCAGGACCAGGAGGATGAGGACGAATCGTTTCACCGGCGTAAAGATTCCATTTCGGACATGAACGTCAAACTGAAAATCTCATCTTTCAACGCTCGGGCTTTAATGGCTGCGAAGATCATGACCGAACGGTACCCCTTATGCAGAGGGCTGTCGGTTTCCATTACGGCGGGGCGCACAATCCCTCCGCCGAAATCCTTGACCTGTTTGAAATGGATGGTTTTGATCAGCATGTCGGCCTGGGTGCGGCATTCGATTTTCGTCGGCAAAGAGAGTTTTTTGTCTACCCACATCCTGAGGCGATCATAGGCTACGGTATTGGTTTTAGCCCTGAGATGAAGAAGAAGGCCTTCTTCCGTATCCTCCATTTTCTCTACGTTGTATTCGGATGAGTAGTCCAGGCGCAGGATATCCGCGTTATTGAAAACGCCGCCGACGACGGACTGCAGGCTGGTGATTCGGACCGGTTTTCCGACATTGGGGATGTACAGCCACATGTTTTCTCCCAGGCGGAGCGTACTGCGGCCCTGTTCGCTGGCGGGAGAGACAAACAATCCGGCGACTTTTTCCGTCCCTTTTTTTACCGTGAACAGCACGAACTCTTTCTCCCGGCCGTTGGGCTCGATATTGATGAGTTTGCGGTAGGATTCAAAGGATTCGGGATTGAGGTTGCGGTCGAGCTTTTTTAAAAACGCGTTTCCGTCCTGCGCCCATGTATATGAGACACAAACCGTAATGAACAGAAGCATCAAGAGCCTGCGCATGATTTATCCTCCTTGTCGCATGTTATGAAATTCGATGTATCCATTTCGAAAATCGATGGTCTATACATGTCTGAGAGCATGAATGGGCTCCATGCGTGACGCCTTGATGGCGGGGTGCAGGGAGGCCGCCACGGATACGGCGATCACGATCAACGAAATCACGAGGATGTCGATCGGGTCCAACCGGGGCGAGAGAACCATTCCGACTTGACGCCCGAAGTTGAACGAGATCCGCGACAGATTGATGATCCATGTCGTTAGAACCGTTATAAGTATCCCAAAGATGGAGCCCGCGATCCCGAGCGCCAATCCTTCGATGAGGAAGAGAGAAAGGATCTTTCCGGGTTTGGTCCCTATGGCGGCGATGGTTCCGATCTCCCGGATGCGTTCGAAAACCGCCATGATCATGACATTCATGATGCTGACCAATACGATGGATATCAACATGAGCTTGATGAAGAAGGTCATGATGTCGATCATGCGGGCGACATTTGAAAATGGAGACAGATCCTCCCAGGTGCGTACATCGAATATCGTTTTTCCCTGGGCGTTCGTTTCATCTTTAAGAGCGCTTGCGATCTGCGTGCTGACGGATTCCAAACGGTTGAAGTCCTTGAGGCGCAGCGCCACTTCACTGACTTCCGTCTGTTCCAGACGAAGTACTTCTTTGGCGTCTTCTATATGCATATAGCCGTCGCGGCCTCCGGGGCCGGTGACGCTGTCGATAATGGCGCCGACAATGAACTGCTTGCCGTTGACGGATCCGTCGCGGTTGGTGGCGATCACCACGATGGTATCACCGACCTTGACTTTCATGCCGTTGGCCAGCAGTTCCGGGATAAAAATGCTTCCTCTTTCGAGGATCGCCTTACCTTTTTTCACCCGGCCGGGCAGCAGGGGAATGACGGCGGTCTCTTTTTCCGGATCGATCCCGTAGATGCGGATATTGGTTGATTCCATGAAGTTGCTGAACATTCCGGCGAATCTGATGCGGGGGGAATAGGCTTCGATCCCGGGGATTTCATTCAAGGTTTTCTCCAGCTTCTTCATTTGGCCGGGATTGAGGTTCATGGTCAGCGGGAGGCTGTCGATCGAGCCTACATATCCGCGTTTGTGAACCTGGATGTGTCCCAACATGGCGTCGGTGATCTGTCCGATCATAAGGTTCTTGAAAGCGCCGGAGGCGGAAATGAACACCAAGACAAAGGTGATGCCGATGGCGATGAGAGAAGTTGTAAGCAGGGTGCGCCGTTTATAGCGAAGAAGGTTCCGGATCGCGATTTTAATCAGCTTAAGCATTGCGGCCTCCGTTCTTCCCGCGGGTCTGGCCGGTGATTCGCCCATCGGTCAAGGTGTAAATCGTTTCGACTTCGGAAACGATCTTCTGATCGTGGGTGGAGAAGACAAAAGATATTTTGTGTTCCTCCTTCATTTGGTGCATGATGTCGATAACGCGGAAGGCGGTCCGGCTGTCCAGGTTGGCGGTGGGCTCATCCGCCAGCACCAGGCGCGGATTGGTCACCAGTGCTCTGGCGATGGCCACGCGCTGCTTCTGACCGCCGGATATCTGATCGGGATATTTTTCTTTTTGATCCATCATCCCGACCGTGTCGAGCAGGTTGAGGATACGTTCCTTCCTTTCCGCTGATGGAACATTGCGAACCATCAGCAGAGGGTATTCCACGTTTTCATAAACGGTCAGAACGGGGATCAGGTTGAAATCCTGGAAAATAAAGCCCAGGTTTTCCCCCCGAAAAACCGCGGACTGGCGGCGGGTCATGGTTGTGACGTCAACATCCGCTACGTGAAGTCCCCCCGAAGTGGGCTTGTCGAGGCATCCGATGAGATTGAGAAGCGTTGTCTTACCGCTGCCCGAAGGTCCCACGAATGATGTGAATGAAGCCGGCTCGATCGAAAAACTTACGTCTTTTATCGCTTCGACGCGGACTTCTCCCAGAGAATAAACTTTAGTGATGCCGTTGGCGGAGATTAAGCTCATGTGTTCTTATCATCCTTGATGGTTTTGATCGCATGGATCATGAATATATAATTATATTCGAAAAGGCCTATGTTATCAAGGTCCTCACTTACATGCCGGATGGCCTTATCCGAAAGCGATAGATATGAATCCCTTGTCGCCGTATCGGTTCCGTGCTCGTATTTTCTCCGAAATGCTTGATGATGCAGTCGGGGATAGCCGAACTTCGCGGCCTCCGCATGATCAGCCACAGAGTGCCTTTCTCAGGCTTGATGCTCTCGACGGCGCGGACGATTTGCGTTTCATTCGCTTTTCGAGATAGAAAAGCCGTCGGGACTTGAACGGGGTGGTAATACTCGATGAATTTCTTGGCGCCTTCCGGGTAAAAGAGAACGGTGTCTTCCGGCTGCAGGTGTTCGGCGAGCATGGCGGCGGATTCCCGCCACGGTTCTTTATTTGGGTGGGTGAAATAGTCCGACATGCTGAAAACCGAAGCCGCTATAAAAAAGCCGATCGCGATCGGTAAAAGAACTTTGGATTTCAAACGGGAAATTCCCCGGGCCGCGAGCAGATAAAATGCCGCCGAGGCTCCGATCGTGTAGCGATAAACAAAAATCGGAGTCATAAACTGAGAAAGGAGAAAAGGGGTGATGATGGGGACGGAAAAACACAAGAGTGTTAAAACAAGACTGCTGTTAATATCGGCGGCGGATTTCGGCGGCGATGAAGAGAATAAATTTCCATTCCGGCTCTCGATTCGGCTTTGCGGTGTGCGCTGTGAAGGGATGATGCCGATCAGAAAAAAAAGACAGAAAGGGATCAGAATCCATGCTCCGTCGTGCGCTGAACCGGCATATTTTAAGAAAATCCGGACGATAGTTTCCAAGGTGGGATGGGAGATCCAGAATCCCTTTTCCAGAATGAGTATGGTCTTTTCCCTGAGCAGCCACCCCATCGGCAGATATGCCGTGCCGACGGTCAGCATGGTGAAGAGATAAGCCCGACGGAACGGACGGTGTTTATTCCAATACAAGAGGAAGAAAAGTCCCTGGGCGGCGATTGTGAAAAGGCCGTATAGATGGGTGTAGGCCAGAAGGATCGAGGCTGTTCCGTACACGAAAAAAGACCAGGGGCGGCCTTCCTGGATGACCCGTAGAAAGGCCCAGATGGAGAACAGGGTCAGCAGCAGGAGCAGCGAGTAGTTCCGTGCGTCCTGGGCGTAGTACAGGTGGAACGTCGAGCCGGCGGTAAGCAAAGCGGCGATCAGTCCCGCTGCCGGATCGAATAGACGCCGGCCCACCAGAAACATGAACCAGATGGCAAGGATCGAGAACAGAGCCGATGGGATCCGGAGAGTGGAGTCCTCGTATCCGAAAATTTTCGCCCATCCGTAGAGGATGATCCAGTACAGCGGCGGATTGCTTCGCTCTAAACCGGAGGCTTTGATGATATTGCCGATCCCGGTGCGGACAAAGTATCCGGTCTGGATCTCGTCTCCCCGAAAGCTCTCTCTTCCGATGTGATAAAATCGGGTCCATGTCCCTGCCAGAATAAGCAGGATCAATGCGGCCGTGGCGATTTTTTTTGATTTCATGATATGTACAAATCCATTCGCTCATCCACTGGCTTTGCTTCCGGCCCGATCATCGGGCGGCTGCTTCGGTGCTTTCCAGGTCCAGTGAGAGTTGACCGTAAAACGCCATAAGGTCGCCGCGGCGATCCCGGCCAGGTTGGAAAACAGATAATAAATACCCGCCGCCGATGTGAGCAGCCATAGAACGCCCATGTTGATCACCAGACCGCTGAGGCTGACAAGGTTGTATTTCAGCATGCGGATCCAAAAAGGGGAGGAGTTTTCCCGCCGTCGGTCGGCGAACGTGAACCGGTCGTTGAGAAGGAAATTGCTGATGATGGCGGCCTCGATGCTGAAGACCGAGGACAAGAGATAGTAAAAACCGAGCCGTTCCGTCAGCAGCCAGAGGATTCCGGTGTTGATGAGGGTTCCCAGAGCGCCGACCGCGCAGAATTTGAGAAAGCGGGTGCTTTCGGGTGAGGTGAAGGCGAACCTGACGAGCTGCGCCAAAAACTGCAGGGACTGCAGAGGGCCCAGCTTGCTGCGTCCCTTCCGGCGGGGCACGAAGACGTAGGGGACTTCGACGGGGTTGCGATAGCGGCCTTTCATCAAGACCTCGAGCAGGATCTTATATCCCGCCGTTTTCAGGGGGATTCCCGCGGTCACCGCTTTTTTGAACATGTAACAGCCGGAGAGCGGATCCTTGACGGTCCGGGCGGGGGGGACCCAAAGGCGGGTCAGGGCCGTCGATATCCGCGATATGATCCGCCGCGAAAGCGCCCAATCGCGGCATCCTCCTCCTTTGATGTAGCGGCTGGCCACCGTCAGGTCGGCGCCCCGGTCGATGCTTTCCGCCATTTCCCTCAGGACTTCCGGGGGGTGCTGCAGGTCGGCGTTGATCGCTCCTACGATCGCGCCCCGGGCTTCTCCGATCCCCCGGATAACTGCTGATGCCAGTCCTCTCTCCGCTTGACGCATGATCAGCCGGACGGGATAATCCGAGGTCATCGATTCGACGACGGCGGACGTTCCGTCCGGGCTGTCATCGTCGATAAACAGGGTTTCATAATCGCGGGCTTTCAGGGATGCATGGATGCGTTCGATGAGAGGGACGATGTTTTCCCGCTCATTGTATGTGGGGACGATGATGGTGATTTGGGGCGGCATGGGATTTTCTTATCAGAAAGGGTGGCGTAAGGCAATCGAATTTTATATCGGCTTGTCCCCTGCTTGACAAATCCCGATCTGTTTTAATGTCATTTTTTAGAAGTTGATTTACGGGGAAGGAAGTATCATTGCTCAATGGATCGGGGAGGACTTTTTCTATTTTAAGAAGGCTCCGATTCGTTTGTGCATCCCATCGACTTTGAAGGAGGGGAACATGAAGAAAAGAAAAATATTTTCTTTGGGGATTCTGCTGTTTTTTCTTTTCGGGATGGCGACCGCATCCTATGCCGATCAGTGGATCCTGAACCACCGAGCTAATAAGCTGCCCAAAAACCTGAAGAAACGTGTGGAGCTTGCCGGAGGGCGGCTGATCCATGCCTGGGATTTCGCCGGCATCGCGGTGGTGGAGTTCGACGATGAGGCGGCGGCCCGCGCTTTCGAGACCAAAAACTTCAAGATCATGCCCGACGTCTCGCTCGACTGGCTGCCGGGAGAAAGGACGGTCGAAGCCGATTCCATCGGGGATGATGAACCTTCCTATCCGTATCAATGGCATCTCCCGGTGATCGAGGCCGATAAGGCCTGGGATGAAGGGGTTACCGGAGTGGGATCACGGGTGGCGGTGCTGGACACCGGCATCGATTTCTCACATCCGGACCTTGGGGCCAACGTCGATTTCGCCTCAAGCGCTTCCTTCGTCCCCGGCGTGGCGGATTTCATCGATGATGCCGGCCACGGAACCCACGTGGCGGGCATCATCGCCGCCGTCGGCAACGACTGGGGATCCATCGGCGTGGCGCCGGACGCCACGTTGATCGGCGTCAAGGTTCTGGATTCTTCTGGCTCGGGGGCTTTTTCCTGGATCTTGAACGGAATCATCCACGCCGTCGTGCAGCAGGCGGATATCATCAACATGAGCCTTTCTGGCATCTTGGTCAAAAGCGGATTGGCGCCCGATTATACGGCCCGCGACGCCGCCCAGCTGCATACGCTCTTCAACAAGATCACCAATTGGGCCGCCTCCCAGGGGGTGCTGATCGTGACCTCGGCCGGGAACGACGGGATGGACTACAACCACAACGGAAACCTGATCCGGCTGCCGGCGGAAGCGAGCGGCTGCATCGCGGTTTCCGCCACCGGTCCGGTCGGGCTTGCGGCGTTCGACACCCCGGCGTCCTACACCGATTACGGAACGTCCGCCGTCTTCGTGGCCGCTCCCGGAGGAGACTACAGGCTATGGCCCGCTGACTCCTGGTGGCTGGATATGGTTTTCAGTACCTATCCGGGAGGATGGGCCTGGATGGCGGGCACGAGCCAGGCCGCGCCTAACGCGGCCGGAGTTGCAGCGCTGATCCTTTCGAAATACGGACCGATGAGCGTCGGGAGACTGCGGAACCACCTGGCGCAGACCGCCGACGACCTGGGAAAACCGGGGGCGGATCCCTACTACGGACACGGCCGCGTCAATGCCTACAAAGCGGTGACGAAATAACACCGACCCTCTCTGCCGTTATGGGGAGAGGAAAGGCGTTTGTCGGCAGCGGTGTTTTATCGGATATTGCGGACGGCAAGCAGAAACCGAGCGAATGTCGTTGTCCTTTTGCGCGGCTCAGCGGTATGCGGTGAAGGCGCCGTTGATGGTGATTTCTTCGGGGGTTGCAAAGAAATAGGTCCCGGAGAGAGAGTCTTCACTTTCGAAACGGCCCGAATACCTGTAGGTGACGGTCTGATCGTCCGGCCAGTAATGCAGGGCGTCGAATTCGAAGTCTTCCCCGGTCACGACATAGGTCCCGCGTTTTTCATGGGAGGCCAGGACCTCGCCTGACGCGATATCGCCTTCGAAGTTATAAACGACGGTGGCGACGGCTTCTCCATCCTGGGTGAGGGTGAACGCCCACCCGACTCCTGTCGTGATGTCGAAAACCTCCTCTTTCCTGCAGCCCGTGTTCCAGAACATCCCCATCATACCGGCCGCCAACAGCAGCAAAAACAGCTTTTGTTTCATATCGTGTTCCTCGAAACCGGAATCGTCGTGAATGTCTCTTCACCCGAAGGTCTCGAGATCTCCTTCTTCTCAATTATATAGCAGTTTCATGTTCCACAATCAAGCCGGGGATTGTCGGAAATGCGACTCGATCGAGATAGCGGTTCCATTCCTCGATGAAAACTCCTATAATTTCTCCCGTATGAGGAAGAAGATGTTTGTAGGAGGAAAGGTCATGTCACATAAAGCCAAACCGATTGGGCTTGCCCTGCTGGTCCTTATCTTGAGCAGCGGCTGGCTCCATGCGCAGTACTGGACGGTTGACGAGTCGGTAAGAAATGAAATTCGCAAGGAAAAACTGGAGACCCAACTTCCCGGGATCTTGACGGAATACGGAATCTCCGCCTGGATCACCGTCAATCGTGATCCCGGAGACGATCCGGACAATGTTTTCCTGAAGCGCTCTCCCCGCCTGGATCCGGTAAGTGAGCTTCTGGGCGCCGAGAATACGTTCTATCCGTCGGCTTTTCTGTTCACCGACGATGGAGAGAGGATCGCGTTGATCGAGGAAGGTGATCTTGTTTTTGTTCAGGAAACCGGAATTTACAATCGCATTCGGCATTATAAATACGCCCGGCAAACCGGGATCCACCCCCTTTTAGGATTTATACGGGAAGAGATCGATCGGATCCGTCCGGAAAAGATCGGCATCAATATTTCCGAGACGGAACCGGTGGCCGATGGGCTTAACGTAGGATTGATGCATCTGATCGAGAAGGCCCTGGGAAAAGAGCATGCCTCTCGGCTGGTTTCGGCTGAAGATGTGATCGTAACTCTGTGGGGGATCAAGCTGGACAAGGAACTGGCCTATATCAAGCATTCGGCCGAGAAGGCCCATGAGCTGATGATCGATGCCTTCGATCATGTCGATCCCGGGAAAACATCGGTGCAGAATGTTTTCGATCGAATCAGAACCCGAATGAAAGTGAACGGATGGAGTGTGGGATGGCTGCATTCGATGTGTCCCATCGTCGGGATCCGTCCCGACCCGGGTCTTCCTCCGGAAAAAAGTCTGGTGCGCTCCGGGACTTTGCTCGGCATCAATGCCGGGATATTGACCAAGGGATATTCGAATGATCTGGACCGGACCGCTTACGTCCTTCGTGAAGGAGAAACCGAACCTCCTCCCGAGTTGCGGTTCATGTGGCTGACGCTGCGGAAGGCGGTGGACGCCGTGGTGAGCGCCATGAAGCCGGGAGCCGTAGGCCGCGAGGTCGACGATGTCGCTCGTAAAATCATCACTGAAGCCGGTTTCGAGTTGTACTGGTACCAGACCGGACATCCTGTTGGGGTCTGGGTGCATGACATCGGCACGTATATCGGTCCTCCCCATCCTCATTACGGACGAAAAGTCGACTTGAAGCTCCATGAGGGGGAAGTCTTTGCCATCGAACCCGGCATCCATATGTTTTCAAAAGAGCTGAATGGGGATGTGCGCATCCATCTTCAGGAAATGGCGGTGGTAACCCGGGAAGGCGGGAAATATCTCATTCCTCCCCAGCGCGAATTGTATCTGATCGAGCCCTGACGGATTTCAGGATGCTCGGCGGGATATTAAAAAATAATCGCGATACATACGGCCAGCTCGTTATCCGGATTGACGGAATCCAGGAAAACGAACGTATAAGCTATGCGCGGGTTGATCGTGACGCCGTTCAAGGAGAGGGGGATCGACGCTTCGAGGCTCAGATCACTCCAGCCGGAATCCGGAATCCACTGCTTATCGTTGTAACCCAGTGAAGCGGAAAGCAGAGCGGATAGAGACGGTGATGAATAGAGATGAATTTCACCACGAAATTCGGCGTAAAGACCGCTTCCTTGATTGAAATCATAATATACGGTAGCGCTTGGAGAAAAGAAAAGAACGGGCAGCGACAGAGACGCATAAAATTCCTGCGAGGTATGGGGACGAAAACGGAAAGGCCGGTTGAAATAATATCCGTAATGGGAAAAGCCGAGAATCACGGTATAATCTTCGGAAAGCATGAAATCGTAGAACAGCATGAAATCGATCTCATTCACGGTTCGGTCGACGAAGGAAAAACTCGACCAGATATTGACGAAAAGACCGCTGTCGGCGATCCGGTGAGTGATGGAAGGTTGAACCGTGGGTTGGTTCTGCGGATTCAGATCGAATCCCCGCCATATAAAACGAGAGCACAGATCCAGCCTCCATTCGGTTTCAGCCGGAAGAAATACCGCGGTGAGCAAAAGGATCACCAGAGCGGTCAAGATGCGTTGCGGTATGCTTCTCCGGATTTCCATGAGCGTTGTCGTGCGAGATATAATTTCAAATTCAGCTTGCTTTGTCAATCGGGCCGGACTTGTGAGGCGGCGGAAATGTTGTTATAATACGCAGTAAACAAATGAGATACATGAAAGACAGAAAACACCCTGATTTGAGACGATTTGTTTGGGGGATGATTCTACTCCTCTTGATCTTTTCCTCCGGAGGCCGGGCTCTGTCCAGGCGGGTATCCGCCGGCCTCGAGAGCTTTCGCTTTACGGTGACATCCGATGTTCATGCCAACGCCGCAGTATGGCGGCATGTCTTGAAACAGATAGGGTATCAAAAAGGGGGGGCGGGGGCTTTTCATGTCACTCTGGGTGATGTGGTGCGTCCCGCGCGACTCCTCCGGTTGATGAGGCAGGAGTTAGGGCCGGATGTCCCGTGGTTTCCGCTGGTGGGAAACCATGACGTCAACCGCTTTCTGGGGCGTCCCGCTGTATTCTGGATCCGCCGGCACTATTCCTCGCTGCCCTTTATCAGTCGGGAAGGACCTCCGGGCGCCGAATCCACAATTTATGCCGTTGATTATGGATCCGCGCATCTGGTTATGTTGAACCTGTATTATAATGGCCGCAGCGATATGGGGCTGCGCAACGGACGAGTGGATGAATCTCTCCTTCAGTGGCTGGAGAATGATCTGTCCCGGAACCGAAAAGCCGTGGTGCTGGTTTTTGGGCACGAGCCGGCGTTCGCCCGCATGTCCCGGGGAGGGATATCTCCGGAGACCCGTGATCGATTCTGGGCGCTGTTGGAAAAATATGGAGTTATGGCCTATATTTGCGGACATGAGCACAAATACGAACGTATCCGTCCGCGGGGACGGGTGTGGCAGGTTACGGCCGGCAATGCGGGGAATACGGCTCACAGCGAAGAAGACGGGTTTACATTTTTGGATGTCGAGGTCTTCGAAAAGAGAGTCAAGTTGTGTGCTTGGCGGGGAAAGAGAGGGCCGTTCGCTCCTGAGGACTGTTGGGAGATCGAGACGGAAGAGAAATCTTTTCAACGGGCTGCGGAGTCCTGTTGCATTCTCCCGTAATCGAGGCCGGTGAAGGTTATGAATAGGCCCCTTACGAAACGGACACGATGGAGCCTGCTGCTGCTCTTCTGTGCGGGTCTCGTTCTCCTCATGGAAGGATCGCGTTCGCAAAAATTCCTGGGATTTCTCTATCGTCACCGATTCAATCCCAGGTTTTTTACCGGGAACTTGATGGTTCATTCCGATAACCGGGTTCTCGATCTTGATCTGGATCAGGACACCTCCGTTTCCTTCTTCGCCTACAGACCCGGTCTGGGAAGATCGACCCTCAATTGGCATAGAGGGCGCTTGACGATGGATGGCCGCTCCTCTTTTTTGCAGGTGGCGCGCTTTGAAAACTACTTCAAGTATTTGGAAATCGACAAGGAGCTGCCTTCCACATCCATACGAATTCCGGGCGATGTGCTTTTCGACGGGATTCGGCGATTCGATATTTTCGATTCGCCGCGGATAGAATTTTTCGAACAGCAGCTGATATATGATCTGGGAAGACGACTCGGTCTCCATGTTCCCCGGACCGAGTATGTGAATCTCAGGCTCAACCGAGGTTCGATACTGTTTCCTGGATGCATCATGAAACAGGCCTTTGACGAAGATTTTCTCGAGGACCGCGGATTGACGAGCGCTCTGGTTTTCATGCTTCAAAAACGGGGGAACCGCCGATGGGAGGCCGTTCCGCTCGAAAAAAGAGGAGATTTTCCAGCTTTCGATGATCATATGCGGGAGTTCTTGCGGCTGCTTGAATCGGGCGATGACTCGGTGGCGGAAAAATTCTTCGATCTCGACTACATGGCGCGATTCGAAGCCTTGAGGGGGCTGATCGAGGTGTCTCCCGGATTCATCCTTGCCGAAAATCTGCGCTTCATCTATGACGGCAGGAATGGTAAATTCTATCCGATTTTGGACGAATCGAACCTTCTGAATCTACAGGTCAATCACAGGGGAAGAGAGCTGTCGCGCCTCACGAACCGATTGGTGCGGGACGGCGTCGTTCAGTCGCGGGTACGCGTACACCTTTCTCGATTAGGCGCGGCTTTTGAAGATATCTCCGCTTTTCAGAAAAGATTGAGCCGGCGGTATCTCCAGGCAGGAGACCGATTGAAAGAGCGGCTTATCATTCGACTTATATCACGTTATTACAAGAAAAGGATGCAGAGCGGATTGAAGGCGTATCAAGAGAAGGCGCTTGTTGAAACGCCCGTGGAGCCGTCCACCTCCGATCACTTTTTTCGCGGGGGCCGTTATCTCGATGAGATGTTGTTTTCGGCCGCGGCCTTCAAGGCTCACAACCCGAAATTGAGAATCAAGCTCGACGACAAACGGATCATCCTGGAAAAAGGCGATTACGAATTAACCGAAACGCTGGTGATTCCCCGCGGTTATGTTTTCGAAATGGAAGCCGGCGCCGAAATACGTATTGATTCAGGGGCCGGCATCGTCAGTTTCAGTCCGATATGGGTGGAAGGCGTTTCCACCCGGCCGGTCTCGATCGCCGGCAAGGATCCCCATCGCCCATTCGGCTCCATGGTTGTGATGATGTCGCCGGGGGAGATGAGCCGAGTGCGTCATCTGGAGTTTTCCGGCGGGGAAGGGGCGGTCGGTTTGGGGATGGACTCTCCCGGTTCGCTGGTGTTTTTCGGCGGCCGTGTGGATATCGAAAACCTGAGGATGAGCGGCGGTGAAGCGCCTTTCGGGCTCTGTGTTTTCAACAGTCGGGTCGAGCTTGGAGACAGTGAAGTGATGACCGGAAAGAAAGCTCACGTTTTGCTGAATTCCTGTCGAGGCTCGGTCCGGCGCTGTTCGTTTCGAGCGCCCGATACCGGCGGCGGAGGAAGTAACGGTCTCGAACTTCACTCAAGCCGCATGCTGCTTGAGAATAATCTTTTTTCCGGTTACGCCGCGAGGGCTTTTTTCAGCGACAGGAGCACCTGTATGCTGATGGGGAACACCTTTCGAATGAATTCCGTCGGAGTGACCGTGACGAATATGAGCCGGACCTTTTTGCTGGGAAACAGAATGGAATTCCAGAAATACGCCGTGCGCTCATTCTCCCATATGCGGACCCATGCCAGCAGCCGGTTATTCTTCAGCAATAATGATTATAAAGACATCCTCGTTATATCCGATGTCGATAAAAATTCCGCCGTATTCGATCTGGATAAAGATGATAAAATTCTCAGCAAGCTTGTCCGAACCACCTCGGCTTCCTTTGAAAAACCTCAGCTCTCGGATTGGGACTGGGTTTTCGCAGCCGAATATGAGAGCGGGCCGATTCTTGAATCCTTGTGGGTCGCCGGTTCCGAAGCGCGGATCGATCAGGCGAATAAGGTCATTTTCGCACGGCTTCCCCGTGGGAGTTCCCAAGTGCATCGGATCGACTACCGCTGCCGCGGGAGATCCTGTAAGATGGCCATATATCCCCGGGGGGCGTTGTTGATGAATGCGGAGGAAGCGCGGAACGGAATCTCCGTGATCAACGGGGATGATTTCGATTTTCAAACCGGGCTTTTCTACGGCCGTCTTGTGCTTCGACAGAGCGGCTGTCAAATGGAATATGACTTGTTCGCGTCGAAGGACGAACTGTCTCTTTGCGTTATTGAAACCCGGGATGAAACCGGCGAGCTGAAAAAGATTCGAGACGAGCCTAAGATTCCCTGTATAATCCAGTTCATCACTCCGTCCGCTCGAAGCTATGGGAACAAGTTTTTCCGGGCCAGGATCGAATCGAGAGGTAAAACCGGAGCAAAAAGATCCAAATGGAAATACGGTTTCACTCTGGAAGAACCTCTGCCGCTGGAAGGGATGCCGGCATCAAAAAAATGGGTGTTGGAGAGTTCCTATATCGACAGATCTCTGATGCGCAGCAAACTGGCGCTGGATCTTTTGGAACAATTTCGTACGGATAAAACGCGCCGGCGGGTCGCCGCCGGCAGCCGGTTCGTGGAAGTCTTCCTGAATGATGATTATCGGGGTGTTTATCTGCTCATGGAGCATATCGATAAGGACTTTCTGGGGCTGGATGAGTTCGAAAAAAATGAAATCCACAATGCGGTGCTGTACCAGGCGGAAAATAAGAATGCAAATTTTTCCGATATGAACGATAAACCGCATTATGAAAAAGATTATCGTCATTTACCCATGAAAAAGCAGCCGATGAATAAGGCCGAGGATCCCATATGGGGGTGGCACAGTGGATTTGAGCAGAAATATCCGGAAAACGAGCTTTTCGGAGAGCACTGGCTTCCCCTTGATGATTTGTCGCTTTTTGTTTCCCGGTCTTCGGATATTCGTTTCGAAAGCCGGGTCTTCGATGTCATGGATAAGGAAAATTTCGTTGATTGGTGGATATGGATCCAGTTGATCGATGATCAGGACGGATTGATAAAAAATTTCTATATCGCGAAGAACCGGGGTCAGGATGCAAAATGGTTTGTCATCCCTTGGGACAAGGATGGGGTTCTGGGAAGAAAGCATGATATGACACGGAGATCCCATACCGTTTGGTTGAAAAACAACATATTCGAGCGTTGTCTCAGGATCCCGTCTTTTCGCAGATCGTTCGCGGAACGCTGGATTGAATTGCGGGGAAAAGGGATCATATCCGTGGATGCCTTCTATAAATCGATCGATCGGCACCTCGATGATCTGGGTGATTCTCCGCGGCGCAACTTCATGCGCTGGCCGATTGTGAGGGATGTATATCCCGATGAAGCGGATTTCACGGATGAGATCGAGTATATGAAGGACTGGATCGCCCGCCGGATCGAATGGTTGGACGAGGTTATCCCCGAGCGCATGGGAATCGGACACCCCGCCGCCATGGAGGAGGGTCGATGAGAAAGCCTCACGTGAGAGCGGTTGCCGTTCTGCTGGCGCTTCTGGGAGCGATTTGGTGGCTTTACGATGGGCTCCTGGTTAAAAAGGTCGAGTTGGTGAGAGCCTCGCGGTTTTCATTTGAAGGCAAAGTTACGGCCGACGTGCGCATTCATCTCATGAATGTCGGTTCATCATATCTGACATCGGAAGACGCTGATGATCAGATCGATGCCGCGGCTCATATGATCGAAATCTATCTCTATCTACTTTACTCCGGGAAAGAAAACCTGCGCGTTTTTTACAATTTCCTGAAAGCCGTATTGGCGCCGGAGAGAAAGCTCGCCGTCAAAGATATCAACAGATATGAATATGAAGCGGTGAAGTTTCTTAGAAAACGGCGTCGCATCGGATGGCCTTGTTTAAAGTACGAGGTATCGAAACCTATCTATTATTCGCATGAAGGTGAAGAGATGGCGAATGTCTATGTCGTACGGACGATGGAAAATCGAAAAGAGGTTATCAAATACCATTTTAAGAAAGTGAACAACCGGTTCTATCTGACGCTGCGGCGGGATCTCCGTCCCTACATGGCCCGTTTCTCGGAATCGTGAAAACAGGAATGAGAACCGCTGTCGATGAGTCAGGGAATATTTTGGACGGGAAATATATAAATGGATAATTCCAATCCCAATGACGGATCAATAAGTTCGGCGGCGGCCCGGGGGCTTATCAGCCGGGTCTATCGGCATGAACTCAAATATTATCTCAATCATACCGATTATACGGTCTTGTCCAATATCCTGCGGCGGACCCTTCAAGCGGATTCCCATGGGGATTCCCGAAATGAATACTGGATTCGAAGCCTGTATTTCGATTCCACTCAGAATAATGATTATTATCAGAAGATCATGGGCGCACAGATCCGAAAGAAAATCCGGCTTCGGATCTATGATGCCGCTCAGCGGGACGTGAAGCTGGAAATCAAGAATAAACATGGCCAGTACATGCTCAAGGAAACGGCTATTATCAACCGGGAGGAAGCCGAGGCGCTTATCGGAGGCGACAGGGACGTTCTGCTGCGGGAACCGCATCCGATCCGGGAGAAGGCTTATTACTTCATGTCGCTTGATTATTACCATCCGGTCGTGATCGTCGATTATGAGAGGGAAGCCTACATTTGCCCCGTTCAGAATATCCGACTTACCTTTGATAAGCGTATTCGCGCCGGCATGGCTGACTTTAATATGTTTGACAGGAATATCACGATGACCCCGGTTTTCGATACGGATATGATGGTGTTGGAAGTCAAATATAACCGGTTTTTTCCCGATTGGCTCCGGAACATCCTGGCAAACTTCGACGGGATCAGGGATGCCATCGGAAAATATTGTTACGGCCGATGGCTTTATTGAGCCGGGCTTATTCATATAAGAATGACGATTGAATAGTCCAGGTGGATATAAATCGTATTCAATTAAGATAAAGGAGATGACTTATGGATAAGATGGACCTGCTTTCTTATATCCAGTCCACAAACGCCATCCTGACCGTGGGGCGCGTGATCGCCAACATGCTGGCCACGGTTATCGTGGCGACCTTCATTTATTGGGTATACAAAAAGACCTATGCCGGTGTGATGTATTCCAAAACCTTCAATATCACGCTGCTGCTCACGACACTGGTTACGGCGATGGTCATGATGGTGATCGGGACCAATCTGGCCCTGTCCCTGGGAATGGTCGGAGCATTATCCGTCATCCGTTTCCGTTCGGCGATCAAGGACCCCAAAGACGTCGGTTTCCTTTTCTGGGGAATCGCCGCCGGCCTGTCAGCCGGAACCGGATCCTATGTGATTGCCGGAGTGGGTTCGATCATCATCGCCATCATGCTTTTCCTCTTTCAGAAAAATGCTTTTGACGACTACCCTTTCTTGCTCGTCGTCAAGGGGAAACGCCTGGATGAAATGAAAATACGCAATATCGTAAAGGTAAATACAGAAAAGTTCCATCTGCGCATGAAAAGTCTATCCCCCGCGGATTCAGAGATCATATACGAGGTGCGGATCGAGGATGGCAGGGAAAAAGATATGATCGAACAGATAAAACAGTTGGCGGAGATATCAATCGTTAATATTGTTTCCTACAAAGGGGAGGTCGCCGGATAGGCCGTAATCCTCACATGGCTCCTTTCATCAAAAACAACCAGTTTTTCATCTACTCCGCCATTCTGCTCATCCTTCTCTTCAGCCTGATCTTTTTTACGTTCATCAGCACCTCGGATCAGAATATCTTTCAAATCGAAAGGGATGTCCGAAATACCATCTCTCTCAAACTTTCCGCCGATGACCTGGTGGCCTTGAATGATATAAACAGATCTCAGAACTGGATCAATACGGAGTTCATAGAAAGCGATGAGCTTATTTTCGAGGTGAAGATCAAATCCCGCTATTATCTCGGAGGCATCGATTTTCAATTGAACGTGGATGGAGATGTTTACAACCTTTACCAGTTTACCGATAATCGGCGCCGTTTGGTTGAATTTCTCGAGATCACGGATTCGGGGGGAATGAAAAGCTCGGAGCCGGAGATCGTAAAATTGAAGATCAATGAAGTTCTGATCGGGATCTTCATTTTGGAGAAGACGGTTTATCCGCAGATCAGGGACCACCGGGGCGATTATTTTCAGACATTGGACAGTGATACGCATCAAATGAGAAAACTTTTCCATGAGATTAAAACCGGGTACTCGGGCAGGCTGCATAAGGTGTTCGCCGTCGATGAGTTTTCCACCTACCTGACTTTTCTGAACCTGTTGGGTATCGATGAGGACATGAATTTGGGAAGGATGATATTGTTCTATGAAGCCGGAACCGCCCGTTTTCGCCCTTTTGTTTCGATCGGCAGTCTGATCGAGGTCTTGAATCTCAATGACCGGCGGATCGATCCCTCCGATTGGAAGTGGGATGAAAACAACCCGGTATTGGATCCCCGGCAGGTCCAGGAATTGCTTTCCAAGACGCGGAATTCCCCCTATTCCGAGCTGATCGCACATATCATAGGAATCCGCACGCAAGATCAGAGAGGCATGATCATACGATGAGAAAGACCCGTAAAAAGCCTTCACGCCGTTCATTGCTTGCGTGTCTGCTGTTCCTTCTATTCCTGGGACCGGGCCGGCTTATGCCGCAACAGGAGCTTCCTTTCAACCATGAGCTGAGGAACCAAATCCAACGTCATTTCTATCGCGGCAGTCGGATATCCTCTGAAAAGATCGAGGCTTACCGGAATAGTATTTGCCGCCGGCTTCATGAATTTGAGCGGAACCTCGATCGGCATTACCGATCGGAGCGGGGGTATTCCGCGAAGAAGAGCCGGAAGGAGATCCAAGAAGTCAGCGAGATCCAAGCTTATTATATCCTGCTGGATTTGATCGACCGGATGGAGAGGCTGCGGGATCCGGTCGCCTTCAACCGAAAGGCCGCCGCAGTTCTGGAACTGGATTATTCTCTCAGGATATCAGGGCATAAACTTCGCAGTTCGATCGTGATGGAACGGCTGGGACTTTCCCTGGTGGCGCCCAGGATCTTTCGATACGGATCTCGACATGGGGAAGCATCCAATCTGGTCAATCCTGAGGACGGCTTGTTTTTCAGCCAGAAGGAACTGCGCCGATACGCCGATAAGGGAGGGGATATCTCGAAATTGAATCCGCCGGCTGATTCCACATTCTGGCGTCCGCATGAAGTTTCCCGGATCGATGTGAAATCCTATTATCGGAAAGGAGAATACGGGCTTCATAAGGGGCTGAAATTTCATTTTCCCGAAA
>CAYSQW010000028.1:0-42443 GCA_964433135.1 uncultured Eubacteriales bacterium | reverse complement strand
TTCCGTTATGGCTTCTATCTCTATTCCAGGCATTTTCCCTCCTTATAAGATCGGTCATGAAGTTTATATCGATGGGGGAGTCTTGGACCCAGTCCCTGTTAAGCCTTTGTTGGAGAATGGGATAAAAAAAATCATCGGAGTCAACCTTACCGGATTCAAGAGAGGAAAGGAAAAAACAGGGAGTGGTGATCTTTTCGCGGATTTGATGAATTCGTTCTACATGATGATGGAACAGCTGGCCAAGGAACCAGACGAAAAGCGGGTTTTCATGCTCAACCCCCGCTTTGAGCCCGATCCCGCCCGTATGCTTGCTTTTTATGATTGGGAAGAAAACTATAAAATTGGTCGGAATCACATCAACAGAAAAATAAATGAGCTGAAAAAGTGGCTTAAAAAATAACAAGTGTTTTTCTCTCAGGGGACCGAGGATTCGCCTTGACAAATGGCGGCTTGGGCATTCAGTGGGGGCGTTGAACCAGGTCAGGAGATTTCTGATCTATTTTAAGCCACATGGCTTTTCCCTAAATACACGGTTCCGGATAAGCCTTGTTTTTTGTCTGACAAGTCCCTCATTGTACCCGCCGGCCGGATGAGAAGACGTGTTGATCGGGTTGGCCCTGAGTTCATTCTTCTTTTATTTGTATTGAAATAAGAGGGAATTACGGGATGAATACTGAGTTGATGAATCTCACCCCTCGATTCATCTCAAAAGGCGATTGCGGGAGACATGAGGAGGAGATAGGATGAAAAAGCGTATAAAAAACCCTTTTAGGAAGGGGTGGAGTCAAATGGGCGGAGGAAAACCGAATCGAACAGCGTGGGGAAAGCTTTGTTTCGGAAATGGGAATTTGACATCAAACCTCCTTAAGATTTATCTTGAATTTATGAGATTCAGTCAGCAGCCGGAGCGTATGGGCTCCCTGCTTAGGGATGGGAAGAATGAATGAAGACGAGGTCAAGCAGAAGGATAAGCTGGCGGTAGGGATTCAGAAAGCCGCTCAACACATCGCTGAATTCACCCAGGCTAATCGGGATTCCGGATCAGATAAAACCGATCCGGATAATCCTCCGATGGAAACCAAGCCGCTGGAAGCCGGTCCCCCGGAAACCGAGCCTCCCTTTGAAAGGGCGTCGGTCCAGGGGCCGACGTCCCGCTGGGAAATGCGTGACAGGCTCCGCTTTTTGATGGAAGAATCTCCGCTGGGAGTCTACTCCGTCGATATCCAGGGACGGATCAAAGATATCAATTCCACAATGGTGAAGTTGATGGGATTGACTTCGGTGGAAGACATCATGGATATCCGCGTCATGGATTATTCGCCCTTTCAACAGGCGGGTATCGCGCAGCGAATCCAAAAATGTCTGGAATCCCGAAAAGCGGAAATCTATGAATGTACGATTGAAAACGAACACGGAAGCAAGGTCATCATTCGGCATTTTCTGGCTCCTATCTACGATCATGATGGATCCATTGCCGGAGCATGGATTACCGCGGAGGATATAAGCGGTCGGAAACAGTCGGAAGACGATATGCGGAGGATACGGCATTTCGGATCTTTCCTGCAGCGAACGGCCCTCCATTTCGCCGGAGATTATAAGATCGAGCAGGCGGTCAAAGACGTTTTGCGGGATTTGAGCGGACTGTGCGGTGCGGACTGTGGTTTCGCGATCATGCTGGAGGGGAGCGAGAAAAAAATGACCAGCGCTTTTGAATGGTGCGCCCCGGAAGCGGAATTGCGGTTGGAGAATATCATCGGGACTTCTTTCAACCGCTATACGATGTGGCTTGAACAGCTGCAGGCCGGACATGCGGTGGATGTTTCCAACCTCGAAGCGCTGGAAGAGGGGATTCCGGAAAGGAAATTCCTGAGCGATAGGGGCAAAAACGGTTTTCTCGCGGTTCCTTTGAAAATAAAGAATCGGTTTGTGGGATTCTTGGGCTTTGACGATCCCCAAAATAGGGGAGCTGCGCAGGCAAAGGATATCGAGTATTTTCAACTCGGGGCCGATCTATTGGGCCGGGCTTTCGAACGTCGGATGACCGAGGACCGTCTGCGAAACGAGATGCGGGGCCATTTGATCCTGGAAAAAGCCGCGGGCGAAGGAATCTTCATTCTGGAGCAGCGCCGGATCAAGCAGGTCAATCAAGTGCTGGCGGAGTTGCTGGGATGTGAGATCTCGATGGTGACGGGGAAAAGCGTCTTCGATTTTTTCCCTCAAGACGAGAGGAAAAAGTTGGAGGACTTCCTTGCCGGAGATCTTGATCAGCCGCTGGCTTCATCGCTGGCGCTTAGGGACGGAAATTCCAAGGACGTTGAATTGCGTGGGAAATCGATTCGTTCGGAAGAATGGGATTTGATAGGGATTTCCGTCCGGGCCGAGCCCCCCCGCGATAACGGCGAGATCGTTTTGAAAGAGGAAAATGAACGGCTGCGGGAAGCCATGGAAGGAGCCATCCAGGCTCTGGGTTTTGCGGCAGAGATGCGGGATCCTTATATGGCGGGACATGAGCGAAGGGTGGCACAGCTCGTCTGTGCCGCCGCCGAGGAAATGGGGCTTGCGCCGGACCGGATCGAAGGCCTTCGGATTGCCGCTCTCGTACATGATATCGGTAAAATTTCCATCCCGGCTGAGATTCTGGGAAAACCGGGAAAAGTCACGGAATCGGAGTATAATCTTATCCGAAGCCATCCTCAAACCGGCTACGAGATATTGAAGGATATCCGGCTTCCCTGGCCGGTCGCCGATATCGTCCGCCAGCATCACGAGCGGATGGACGGCTCCGGTTACCCGATGGGATTATCCGGAGATTCCATCCTTTTGGAGGCGCGGATCATGGCTGTAGCGGATTCCATCGAAGCGATCTCGGCTCATCGTCCTCATCGCCCGGCCGAAGGGATTGAGGAAGCTCTCCAGGAGATCTCCCGCTCCAAGGGAACGCTGTATGACGCCGCCGTCGTCGATGCCTGTTTAAAGATTTTCCGGGAAAACAGATTCAGTTTTTCCTGATGCGGTATTTCGGGTGTGCCGGAAAAGATGCGCTTCGGATGTTCCATCCGCATAGCGCGGTCTGATTTATCTCTCCCCTTGAAGCAATAAATCCAATCAAATGAAGAGGATAAATCCTTTTCACTTGACCCCGAATGGGGAAGGGTTTAAACTTTAATTCTTTTCGGACATGTAGTGATGAAAATGAACCTGAAGAAGTACCTTGATAAAAACAATGTCTTTCTGGATCTTAAATCGGAAAGCAAAAATACCTTGATCGAAGAGATGATCGATCGGCTGGTTTCATCGGGAAAACTAAAAGAGAAAGAGCGGCCGCTTCAGGCGGTAATGGATCGGGAAGCGAAAATGGGCACCGGGATGGAGCACGGCATCGCTATTCCGCATGGAAAAACGGATGCCGTCGACCATCTGGTTACGGCTGTGGGATTAAAGCGGGAGGGGATCGATTTTGAAGCCATCGACGGGAATCCATCACGGATCTTCATTATGACCGTTTCCCCTTTGAATAGAACGGGCCCCCATATTCAGTTCCTGGCCGAGGTCAGCAAACTGCTGAAAGAGAGCACATCGCGGGAACGTTTGCTGACGGCTCGGACCGTTGAAGATGTGATTCGGGTGTTTTCATAGAGACGCGCCATGAATAAAAACCGGTTTTGCGTCTTATCTGCAGCTCTTTTTTTCTGTGTGATTCCTTTGGCCGCGGCCGAAAAGGGCGCTGAAATGGGAGAGCTTATGACGATGCTGGTGCTTCAGCTTGCGATTATCGTCATAGCGGTTAGGTTTTTCGGCTTTATCTTCAGCCGCTATCTGAAGCAGCCGAGGGTTCTGGGCGAACTCGTCGCCGGTATGGTGATCGGACCTTATTTCCTCGGTGCGATCCGCCTTCCGCTGCTCGGTCATGCCCTCTTTCCTCCCACCGGTGATGTCCTCCCCGTGACTCCCGAGCTTTATGGATTGGCGGTCATCGCTTCCATCGTTCTGCTCTTTCTGGCCGGACTTGAAACCGATCTGCCGACGTTCCTGCATTATTCTCTTCTGGGCTCCTTGGTGGGTATCGGGGGGGTTGTTCTTTCCTTCATCCTGGGGGACTTGATCGCCGTCCTGATACTGCCCAATGTCGATTCATTTATGGCACCCACGGCTCTGTTCCTGGGGACGCTTTCAACCGCGACATCGGTCGGTATAACGGCGCGTATTCTCAGCGAAAGAAGGAAAATGTCTTCACCCGAAGGAGTCACCATCCTGGCCGGAGCGGTATTGGACGATGTTCTGGGGATCATCCTGCTCGCGGTTGTGGTGGGGATCAGCCGGGTGGCGGGGAAGGGCGCAGCCGTGGATTGGGGCGAAATCGGATTGATTGCCGCCAAAGCGTTCGGATTCTGGTTGATCTGTACCATACTGGGTATCATCCTGGCCAAGCGTCTTTCCAAGGGACTGAAGTGGTTCCGATCAAACGACGCGATCGCCAGCGTGGCTCTGGGGATGGCGTTGTTTCTTGCGGGGCTGGCTGAGATGGCGGGCCTCGCGATGATCATCGGCGCCTATATCATGGGGCTTTCGCTTTCACAAACCGATATGTCGCATGAGCTCAGGGAAAGGCTGCACGGAGTGTATCAATTCCTGGTGCCGGTCTTCTTCTGTGTGATGGGAATGATGGTGAACTTCAAGGCCATGAAGGGAGTTTTCTTTTTCGGCTTGATTTACACCGCATGCGCCGTCATTGGAAAGATCGTCGGTTGCGGGCTGCCCGCCTACCTCTTGGGTTTCAATTTCAAAGGTGCTTTTCGTATCGGCGCGGGAATGCTGCCTCGTGGAGAAGTGACCTTGATTGTCGCCGGCATCGGGCTTTCCGCCGGAGCTATCGGACAGGATATGTTCGGAGTGGCGATCATGACTCTGCTGATTGCCAGCATCATCGCTCCTCCGATCTTGATACGAAGTTTTGAGGGCGGCGGCGGGCTGCGCAATAAGCTGTCCGTTAAAGAGGAGGAACAGGGTTGCAATATCCGGCTGACATTTCCAACCGCTCATATCACGGAGTTCATAAGCGCGCGAATCCTTCAGGCTTTTCGAAACGAGGAATTCTATGTGCATGCAATGAATATCGATGAACATATCTACCAGATCCGTAAGGAGGATATTTCGATCACACTGGTCCAAAGAGGGACACTGATCGAGTTGAGAACATCTTCCGATAACCGGGAGCTTGCCAGTTTGATCATTCTGGAGGAGATGGTAGAACTCAAGGACCTTTTCGAAGGGTTGGACAAGATCCAGAGTCCCGACGGTCTCTGCGAAGAGCTGGCATCATGTCTGTTCGATGACGAAAAAGATAAAATATTCTCCACTTGATCTCGAACTGTCTCCGGAAAAGATGCGGGAGATGGGGGAGACGGCTCTGACCGCGGTGATCGATCATATCCGAAACCTGCCGACTTCCCCTAGATCCAACCTCGAAAACGGAGACATCATCGCCCGCGGTCTCAAAGAACCCCCCCCGGAAAACGGCATGGAGTTTTCCCGCCTGCTTGAATTCCTTATGCGGGAGGTCATTCCGGTCTCCGTCAATACGGCTCATCCCGCTTTTATGGGATTCATTCCCGGAGGCGGGCTGTATCCCTCCGCCGTCGCCGAGCTGTTGGCGGCGGCCACAAATCGATACGTAGGGGTGTGGTTCGAATCTCCGGCGGCCGTACGTCTCGAAGCCAATGTCCTGGATTGGTTTTCGCGCTGGATGGGATATCCGGAAGCCGCCCGCGGCATCCTGACCAGCGGCGGCTCGCTGGCGAATTTCAGCGCCGTGGTTACCGCCCGCCGGCATATTTTGGGAGACGATATCACCCGCGGAACGATCTATGTTTCCGATCAGGCTCATCACTGCATATTGAAAGCCGCCATGCTGGCGGGGATTCCCGAACGGAATGTCCGCATATTGGAATCGGATGATCGATTCCACGCCGTTCCGCGGCGGTTTGAAACCGCGATTCAAAAAGACCGCGAGCAGGGCTTCATTCCTTTTCTTTGTGTTGCGAGCGCCGGAACTACCAACACCGGCGCCGTGGATCCCTTGGAGGAACTTGCCGATATCGCTGAAAACGCTTCTCTCTGGTATCATGTCGACGGCGCTTACGGAGGATTCTTCAACCTCTGTCCTGAGGGAGCCCGCATCCTGAGGGGGATCGATCGCTCCGATTCCGTCGTTTTGGATCCTCACAAGGGGCTTTTCCTGCCTTATGGAACGGGCAGTCTGCTTGTGAAGGACGGCGAACGCCTGCGAAGGGCGCACTGTGTAACGGCCGAATACCTGCAGGATCTTGAAACGCCTCCTGGAGAAATGAATCCGACGGAATATTCTCCGGAGCTGACGCGTTCTTATCGAGGATTGCGGGTCTGGCTTCCCTTGAAGCTGTACGGAACGGAGGCATTTCGGGAGAATCTGGCGGAAAAATTGGAGCTGACCCGCATGATGGACCGTTGGTTTCGGGAAACGCCGGGATTCGAATGCCTTTCTGAGCCGGAGCTGTCCGTAATCACATTCCGCTATCGACCGAAAAGAGGAGACATAGAGAGCTTCAATCGGAATCTTTTGGCTGAAATTGTCCGCAGCCGGAAACTCTTTCTATCCAGCACGCTGCTCAAAGGCCGCTATGCAATCCGAATCTGTATTCTCAGTTTTCGGACGCATCTCGCCGAGATCGAGGAGGCTTTCGACATTATAAATAGCGCGGCATGCGAACTCGAGTCATCGCTCTAGAACGCCGTTTTAGTTCCGGATTCCATGCGGCTTCGGATATCCTGCCGCCAAGTCATGCCGTTCCTGAGAGGTCCCCGGTCTTGGACAATGCATGGGTTTTGACAATGCGGCGGAGGCTGTGATATTTTGATGGCGGATGAGGAAAAGCGTTTTTGCGCTGAAATGATTTATCCTCAATCAATTGATTTGTGAAGGAATGAAAATGGCAAAAATGGATGAGGCTCAGGAACGAACTTGGGGGATGCTGGCGCATCTGACGGCTCTGTCGGGATTCGTGATTCCTTTCGGTTTTATTATCGGCCCGCTGATCATCTGGTTGATCAAGAAAGACGAATCCGCATTCGTGGATGATCAGGGAAAAGAGGCGTTGAATTTCCAGATATCGATCGTCATCTATGCTGTGGCGGCATCCATATTGATCCTGGTGGTGATCGGTGTTTTCCTTCTGATCGCGATTGGAATCCTGGATGTGATTTTTGTAATCATCGCATCCGTGAAAGCCAACAGCGGAGAGAAATACCGCTATCCCTTGACACTTCGTTTGATCCGTTGATATTCGGGTTTAATTCTTCACGGGCGGCGGGGAATCGAATGTAAACTCCTTTCCCCGGATATGTTTTTCCAGCCAGTGGAATTCTTTATTCATCTTGTAGAGCCGGTGCCGCAGTTCCCGCGGGCCGTGTCCGGAGCGGGGGAATATCACCAACTCCGTAGGCACCTGATTGGCTTTGAGAGCGCGGTACATCTCCACCCCCTGGGGAAGAGGCACACGCCGGTCATTCTCCCCGAACAGGATCAGGGTAGGCGTTTTTGCCTGGTGCGCGAAAAAAACCGGAGAATGCTGGCGGTATGTGCTGAGGGGAGCATTCGGCTGCCAGGGATTGCCAAGGAACCAAGGAGTTCGATAGATGCGGACATCGCTTTGGGCGTACATGGAAATCCAGTTGGATGCCCCGGCGCCCGATGAAGCCGCTTTGAACATGTCGGTCTGAGTGACCAGCCAGTTCGTCATGTGTCCCCCGGCGCTCCAGCCCAGCGTTCCCAGTTTGTCGGGATCCGCGATCCCCCGTTGGATGAGAGCCTGAACCCCCGTGATGACATCATCGTCCGCATGAAGGAAATAATGTCCCACCATATCCCTGAGAAAGGGATTGCCGTATCCCGTGCTTCCCCTGTAGTTGGGTTTAAAAACGGCGTAACCGCGTCCCGCCCGGGCATGAGCGTACCCGTCGAAAGTGAATTTATCGGATCCCATGGGGCCGCCGTGGGTATGGGCCAGAAGGGGGCAGCGTGTCCCTTCCTCGTAATCGATCGGGTAAATCAGAACTCCTTCCACTTCCACATCGTCCGTGCTTTTCCAGCGCACGACTTCATACTTGGCCAGTCGGAAGGCTTTCAATTCCGGATAGGGATCATGAATGAGGACGGGAGAAAAATCCTCCAGTTTGCTCATCCAGAAGGTTCCGGGATTATGGGGCGTGTTTATCATGTAGGCGGTTTGGTTTATCCCTGGAATGAAATCGAATCCATAGATCGCATGCAGTCCGTTGGTCAGCTGTTCGGTTTTGAGATCGGATAGATTGACGTAAAATAGCTGAGAGTGAACGCCCATATTCGCCGTGAAAAGGATGTATCGGCCGTCGGCGGACCAGACGGCGGTTGAAATTTCATAGGGAAAGTCGGGGAGAACCGGAGTCGGCTCCCCGCCCGCCGCCGGAACGATAAAAAGAGCGGATTGGTGATAATCCACAAATTCGGCGTTGGCTTCCGCGACGAAAAGTATTTGGGAATTATCGGGGGACAGCGCGATGTTGCTCTCCCCGATGCGGTTTTCGGTGATGCGCCGCATGGAATTGTCCGCCAAATCCATGATCCAGATTTCGGCGTTGACCGAATCGTCATAGAGGGGAGTGGGCGCGGCGAGACAAACGAGATGTGAGCCGTCGCGGGAGAGTTTGAAACCGCTTATCGTGAAATCCCCCTCCGTGATTCTGCTTTCTTTTTTGGACTCCGTTCCTATCACCCAGAGGTGACGGTGTTTGAAGTCGTTTTCAAAGATATAGGCGTCGTCTTGTTCTTCTTTCCGCTTTTCCTCCGCTTCCGAAAGGGGATCGTCGGCGAGAAAATAGATGCTTTTCCCGTCGGGCGCCCATTCGAAACTTCGAACCCCGCCCTTATGATGGGTGAATTCGACCGCTTCTCCGCCTTGTGCATGGATAAGATGAATTTGAGGCTCTTCGGATCGTTTGGTGATAAACGCGATAAAGCGGCCGTCGGGGGACCATTTCCCTCCTTGCTCACCTCCCTCGCCGTTGGTCAGCTGAAGCAGGCCGCCGCCGTCTGTGTTCACCTTCCAGATGTGGGAGACGGTCTCATTCCTCTCCCAGTCGGCGGTGGAGATGGTGAATAGGAGCTGTTCGCCGTCAGGCGCCAGGGCGGGACTGGAAACGCGTTTGAGGGAAACCACGTCCGTAAAAGACATGGTCTTTTTCTCCTGAGCTTGAGTGAATCCGCTGAGGAGCAGAAAGCCGACGGTCGTCGCGAGAAGAATTCTCCCCGTCGATAGATGTCTCTTCATGATTCCTCCTTCCGGAAAAGATCATTTCCCCTAGAATCCGGATGGAATCATCATACGACAACCGCCGGCGATTTTGCAAGCCGCGTGGAATCCCGGTTTGGGGAGGTCCTACTTTTGGTTTCCCCAATCCAGGATGATCTGGGCCGTGATCTTGACGGCACGGATAAAGTCGGGAACATCCACCCATTCATCAATAAAACCGTTTTGAGCCAAGTTCCCGCACAGCGGTCCCAAGCCGACGGTGGGAATTCCACTGTACAGATAAGGATTCCTGATGTCGCTGCCTGAATGCATGGGATTGACGAAAGGCTCTTCCTTTGTGACGTCCTGGATCGCCCGGCTTACGGTCTGGTAGAGCGGGTGTTCCACCGGGGTTTCAACTCCTTGGGTGCCGAAAAGCCACTCGATGACCGGAGGATGCTGGCGGAGCCAGGGATCGGACTGCGCGGTTTTTCGAAGACATTCTTCCACCTCCTTCTGAACCGATGTCATTTTTTCCTGAGGAGGAAAAGTCAAGGAGGCGCCGATGGTGCATGCCTCGGGAACCTGTGTGTAACCACCCGGGGTTCCACCGTTCATATAGGCGATCAACAGGTTGGTGGATCGGCCGACCGCTTTATCCAGACGGGGATGGTGGACGCGCTCGCCCCGGTCGGCATCGAGGGCCTGCAGAGCCTCGACGACCTTCATGGCTTTATGCACCGCGTTGGTTCCGAGATGCGAGAAGGCGGTTTTTCCGGGTTCGGTGGTTTCGGGCTGCTGACCTTGAACCGTGATGCGGAATCTCAGCATTCCCGAGGCGATGGCTTTGATCTCCCTCATGCCTACTCCCGATTCAGCGGGGTGCAGGTAAACGGCGGCATCAGCGGTGTACCCCTTGCTGAGCAGAGCGATAACACCCTGAGCGCCTTTTTTCGCGGGGGTGCTGCAGAGGATGACGTCTCCCCCGGGTTTAAGGCCGGCGTGCTGGATGGCGGCGATGGCTTCCGCCATGATGGCGACTCCGGCCAGATCATCCGCGACGCCCCAGCCGTAGAGCTTGGATCCGTCGATTTGGGCATCGAATGCGGGGTAGGTCCACTTATCCAATCCCTTTTGAGGAGGATTGTCGGGATGGGCGAAAAAAAGCAGACTGGGTCCTTTTTTGGCTCCCGTGTACTTTCCCACGACGCTGGTGCGTGGTATCTGAGAGACTTCCTGGTCGGCGACAAATTCATTCTTGAATTCAAGGGTGGCGGGTTTAATGCTTAAAACTTCCACCTCGCCGCCGAGGGCCTTGAATCGGTCGGCCACCAGTTTTTGAACGGCTTCTTCGCCTTCTTTCGTGGCCCGGCTGAGCTGCTGCAGGAATGCGATATAATCATTTTCGTTCTGGTCGATTTGCTGAAAAAGCCGGTTTAATTTGCGGCTTTGAGTGTCCGGATGGGATGCCGGAAGGAATATGTTCAATATGAACAGCGCGATGAGTACGGTTAAAAAAGATTTGCGTTTCAAAATAATCTCCTTTGTTGTTTTATTATCCGAGTTACCGGGAGAATGGTGCGTCAGATAATCTGATCTTGTTTTTTTGACCAAACATTATACCATATGATACGGATATATCCGTTTTTTTTATGCCAAATGATTGTCCCGTTCGGGTTCGCGGATGATTCCGTTTCCAGGACCGAGCCGGACGGCGATGAACTTTCCATGATCATCCGCGTACATATTATTGGGAAAGAACCGAACGAAAGCTTGAGGAGATGGAAGCGTGTTGAAATTTTTATTATGGCTGATCCTTTTGGTCTTGGCCTGGCCTCTTGCGCTGCTGGCGCTTTTGCTGTACCCCGTCATCTGGATTCTGTTGATTCCTTTCCGGATGGTCGGCATAACGGTTACGGCTGTGCTGGATCTGTTCAAAGCCCTCATCACGTTTCCGGCGAGAATCATGCGCGGTCCCCGGTGCTGATATCGCACGCCTGAATCGGGGGATTCTCAAGCCGGAGCCATTTTCGAACTTCATCAGGATTTATACGGGGGGGATGAGGCCGTCGATCATGCCGTTTCGCCGAAGCGCTGTTTTATCGCCGTTGATTTTAGGGTACAATATCACCTTCCGATAAAACGGAAACACCTATGAAAGAAGACAACGATTCCAAGCCGAAAAAGGCTTATTCCGGCGATCTGTCCTTAACGGGAATGGAAATACGTCCGAAATCGCCTTTAAATGACCGTGTGTGGAAGCTTATGGGCTTCATCCTGGCGGGAAACGCCGCGGTTTGGGGCTTTTTCCTGATTTTCGGATTCAACTCGGTTATCTTCCAGGCATTGATTGCAGCGGCGGCCATGGGCACATGGGGATTAGCGGTCAGGATGCTGCTGCTGGATGCGCGGGCGAAAAAGTTCTGGATCGCCTGGCTGGTTTTTGGATTCTTCCTCATGTTCGTCGCCCCGCCCGGGGACATGGTTTGGATCGCCTCGGTTTCGATGGCCGGTATTTTTTTGTTGTTCCGAAAATACCTTCCTTTTCGGCACCTCACGTCCAAAAGGCGGGCGTTGATCTTCCTCGCGGGATTGATCGTTTTCCTCTGCATGACGGTAATCTGGATCGGGCCGCATACCGCGGAGGATGCGCCCCCCCCCGCGACGTGGGCCATGAGTCTGGCTCAATATGCCGTGTGGTCGCTGCGATTTTTCTGGTTTTTTAGCCTGTTCAATCTCTTTGTTTCCATGCGGCTTCACTTTCTTAAGCTTCGTTCCAAACTGGCGGTCAGTGCATTCCTCATCTCCCTGGTTCCGCTGCTGCTGATCGTGAGCATGGGATTGGTCATCCTCTACGCGACCTTGGGCGAAAGTCGGGCGCTTCGAGCCAGCGCCGTGCTGGAGAGTTGGGCGGAGTTGGCGGCGGCGGACGCCGATTTCCCCCGGATCATATCGGATGTCCGAGTTGATTTCAGCTTGCCGATTCAATCCGAAAGCCGAACGGACGGCCCCCGATGGATTCCGGCGTTTCTCAAGTCCCTGGAATCGAATCGCTTACGGCTTCCTGACTATATAAATGAGGGCGGAGCTCGTTATTTTCTCATAGGATCCGAGATCTGGCTGCTCCGATTGGATGGGATCGAGACATCACGGATCCGCGTGCGGGGCGTCCTCCTTGACCGCCGTATGTTGGATCATCTGGCCCGGATCGTCCACAGCGATGTGCGTTTATCGTTTGAAAATCCGCTCAGCATAGCGGGCATGTCGGAAAAATCCATACGGACGCTGACAGTGGAATCTTCGTTGCGGGAAGACGAGATCGCCGGTCGATTGGAACGCAGCGCGACTCAAAATTCAGCGGATGAAGAATCGGGGCTCTCATTCTGGCATCGACCTCAGTACTTCGGCATGAACCATCTGGACGTGATCGTCCTCGAATCGGATTCCATGGAACAAGACAGCATCCTGCTCATGGTCGAGACGGGATTGAGTACGATAACCTCGGAGCTCTTTTCCGAGGACAATCCCATGAGCTTGATCGTCATGGTGACCCTGACGCTTTTGATGCTGGCCATGCTGCTTTTGGAAGCCTTCGCGCTTTTTTTCGGGATTCGGATCACGACGGGTTTTACTTCCGCGGTGAAGGCCCTGCATAAAGGAACCCGAAGGATCGCGGACGGAGATCTGGATATTCACATCGTGCTTCCGAATGAAGACGAGTTGGGAGATTTGGCCCATTCGATAAACGTCATGGCGGCGGCGGTAAAGAAGGGCCGGGAAGAGGAACTTGAGCGCCAGCGCCTGGAGAGCGAGCTGGACACGGCCCGGGAAATTCAGGCACAGCTCCTGCCGCATGAGATGCCGGAGGTTCCGGGCTTCGAGATTGCAGGGACCAGTCTTCCCAGTCAGCAGGTCGGAGGGGATTATTTCGACTTTCTTGAAGTGGAGAACGGCCACCTCGGGATCGCCATCGCCGATGTTTCCGGAAAAGGGATTCCGGCGGCCTTATTGATGGCGAATCTTCAGGCCTCGCTTCATGCTCAGGTGATCAAATCGGAACAGGTGGCGGCCGTAGCGGACCGGATGAACAATCTGCTGGTCCGGTCCACGGACATACATATGTTCGCGACTTTCTTCTACGGAGTCCTGGACAGGAGCCGCTCCTGTTTCACTTCCACCAATGCCGGGCATAATCCCCCAATGCTCTTCCAGGAAAACGGTCGTGTCCAACGGTTGGAAGCGGGAGGGCTGCTGCTCGGCTTTCTCCCGGATCGGGATTACGCCCAGGAGAGCGTTCGGATTCAACCGGGTGAAGCTTTGGTCATGTTTACCGACGGGATCACGGAAGCGGCCGATCCCGATACCCCGAGAATGTCCGACGACCTTTTTGGGGAAGAGAGGCTGATTGAAGTGATTCGCGCCAACCTTCATAAATCGGCACGAGAAATCCAGGCGGCCGTGTTGCAGGCCGTTACGGTCCATATAAAAAACTCCCCTCCTATTGATGATATTACGCTCGTCGTTATCAAACGCCGAAAGGACGAGGGAGCCCGGGAAGAGAAGGAATCCGGCCGTGGCGACCTCGAAGGCTGAGATCGATTTCTTTGGTTTGTCTCCTTTCCGTTTATTCTTACCGCGATGAGGTCTTTGAGTTGACGTTGACGCTGGGAAAGTGTAAGGTGTTTTCAATTTCCAACGAGATAGGATTATGACGGACAAACTCACATTAGAATGGCTTGAGGAACAGACAGGGGTGGAACTGGGGCTTTCGGATTGGGTCGAGATCTCTCAGGATCGGATCAATGCCTTCGCGGAATGCACAGAGGATCGGCAGTGGATTCATATCGATGAGGAACTTGCAAAGAAGAGCCCTTTACGGTCCACCGTGGCCCATGGCTTTTTGCTGCTTTCCCTGCTGCCGTATTTCAATTTCCAATATGAAATATTCAAAAGGCGCAGTCGTATGGTCATCAACTACGGGCTGGAGAAAGTGCGTTTCGTCAATCCGGTCAAGTCGGGGGGGCGGATCCGGAATCGCGCGGTGCTCAAGGAAGTCATCCCTCAGGGATCCCGAAAGGCTTTGATCCGGATCGAAAACACTCTCGAGATCGAGGATGAGGATAAGTCTGCTCTGGTGGCCGAAGGATTAGTCCTGATCTACATCTGAAATTCCGTTGGCGGCTTTCGCATCTCTTTTTTTTGCGGATTGATAACTCCAGGTTTTTTTGCGAGAATAATACCAGTTTTTATGATGGGTGAAGGATTCCGTTTGCGGTTGTCGCCCGGGTTTGATTGCACTCGGGACGGCTCTTCATTTTCCGAGAGAGGGTGATATGAAAGGAGAAAAAATGAATCAACGATTTGTAGGAACGGCGGCCGTTTGGCTGCTGATTCTGTCGATGGTTTCAATCGGGCATGCCGGGGAATCTTTCCCCGGACCCTCGCTTGATATTCTGCTCCGGATCAACTCCGTTGCCGCTTCGCCCCAATGGTATCCGGACGGTTCCCGGATCGTGTTTTCCTCGGGGCTCAATCCGGGGGGGATGGTTTGCGTCCACCCGGACGGAGGATTTCCGCAGCGGCTTCCCTTCGATCTCGGCGGGACGGGGCATTTCCTTATGCCCAACCTCCCCGCTGTGTCTCCCGACGGTCGCTGGATCGCGTATTTCTCGAATAAGAACGGGTCCCCGGAATTGTGGGCTTGGTCGATCGAAGACGGCCGGGATATTTGCCTGACGCGATTAGGGGGAAGGATAAATGCTTTCAGTTGGTCGCCGGACAGCCGCTGGATCGCTTTTTCGGGAGATGTATACGGTGATTATGATGTCTGGAAAATATCCATTCCGGACGGTGAGGCCGTTCGCCTCACGCGGGAGAACGTGTATGAAGTTTATCCCACCTGGACACCTGACTCTCGCCATATTCTTTTTGTCAGGATGGATGAATCCTGGATCGATCATGAAATCGTTGTTATCTCCGCCGAAGGAGAGAATCCCCGTGTGATCCTCAGCGACGAAAATTTCTTTGATTATTATTCAGGCGGAAAATTCGGATACCCGAGGGTTTCTCCCGACGGGAAATTGGTTTTCTTTCGATCCTACCGAAGCGGGTGGATCAACTATTGGTTGGTTCCCTTCGAGGGAGGGGAGCCGCGGCCGCTTTCGCGGGAAAACGCGGATCAATCGGAAGCGGAGTGGTCTCCCGACGGCCGGTCCATCGTCTACACTTCGAACCATAACGGGACGGTCAATCTGTGTGTGGCTTCGGTATCGAGCGGGAAATCGGATGTCTGGGTCGCGCCGAAAACGGGGGTGTGTTCATCTCCACGGTGGTCTCCGGACGGAAAGCGGATCAGCTATCTGCTTCAGACCCCCACCCGACCCGGCGATGTTTATATCGTGGATAAGAAAAATCGGAGCCATCGGCGTCTTACCGAATCGATGCCGTCGGGAAATCTGGAGCGGTCTCTGATCCGTCCGGAAAAGATTCAATTCAGCAGCCCTGATGGTTTGACGATTCATGCTTATCTTTATAAGCCCCGGAAGATCCTTCCGGGAGATAAATATCCGGGTATCCTCTGGATTCACGGTGGACCTACGTCTCAATTCTCCGACACTTTTCAAAGCGGCGTGCAATATATGGTGAGCAGGGGTTATGTCGTGCTGCTTCCCAATATTCGCGGAAGCTCCGGATTCGGGCGTGCTTTCGCCGACGCCAATAATCGATGCTGGGGACGCTGCGATTTGCAGGATGTCATCGCCGGAGCTGAATATCTAAAAAAACAGGAGTACGTAGACGCCGACAACATGGGAATAACCGGAACCAGCTATGGAGGCATTATGTCCATGGCCGCGATCACCAATGCCCCCGGTTATTTTCAGGCGGCGGTGCCGTGTTCGGGTTACGGTGATTGGATTTGGGCCTGCACCCACGCGGAGCTGCGGCACGTCAAGCTCTGGGATTATGAGATCGGACCCTGGCGGGAAAATAAAGAGTTGTACCGGGAACTTTCCCCCATAAATCATGTCACGGATATACAAACTCCCGTATTCCTGATTCACGGAGAAGGTCTCTATCCGGGTTCTGAACAGTCACGGTTGTTTGCCGTCGAATTGGAACGTCATTATAAGGTGTTTCGCCACAAGGCCTACCCCGGAGAAAATTATTATGTGCGCAGCCGGAAGAATCGGCGCCGGATGCTGTTGGATATGGCGGATTTTTTCGACCAATACTTGAAAACGGAAATAAGAAAAAAATAAACCGCGTATCGAAAGGGCCGATATGAGGTCGGCGCGGAATGATCGGTTTTCCGGGGAGCGAATATAATGGGAGTTTTATCTGGAAAGGACGTATTTAAAGCATTTTGTGTCGGCACGATCCTCATCATGTCGGTGACCCGGGCGGGGCCTTAGGGGCTTCACCGGAGCCGACAGTTTCCGTAGAGAGGGTGAAAAAAGCCGCGGATGTCATCGTGGCTTTGATGGATAATCCGGACGCCGAAATTCCGGAAGTCCTCCTGCGTAAAGCCACGGCCATCGCTGTTTTTCCGGGAGTTATCAAAGCCGCCTATGGAATCGGCGGCCAATACGGAGAAGGGATCGTCATGGCGCGGCAGGGCGGCGCGCGCTGGAGCGATCCCTTCTTTGTCACCCTTGTGGGGGGGAGCGTCGGATGGCAGATCGGCGTGCAGAAAGCGGATATCGTACTGGTTTTCGTGGGGCGGAACCGAATCAGGGATATCGCCGAGGGAAAAATCACCCTGGGGGCCGATATCAGTGTGACGGCCGGTCCGGTCGGCAGAAGAGCCGAAATGAGCACCGATCTCGAGCTTGAAGAAGAAATCTATTCCTATTCCCAGAGCAAGGGGCTTTTTGCCGGGGTTTCTCTCAGCGGCGCCTCGATCCGCGTTGACAGGGATGCCAATTCGGCTTTTTACGGTGAAAGCGGCATCACGGTGGATGATATCCTGGATCCCGAGCGGGAGGATGAAACGAAAGCCGTACAAAAACTCAAGGAGATTCTGGCCGCTCTGGTCACCGTCTCTCTCTGATCTTGCGATCGTTGGGAGGATCGGTGGTACGGGCGACCGCCGAAGGAATCTCGAAGAGGGAAGCGCCGCGACGCTTCCCCCCTTGTCGTATCAGATCCGGCCGGATTAAAACAAAAGCTTGAGTCCGGCGCTGACCTTGAGTCCTCCCAGAATAATCTCCGGATTGGGAAGATCGGTTCCCGTATCGAATGTCGCTTTGCCGTAAAGATAGCGGGCGCCCGCGCCCAAAGCCAGGCTTTCGCTGAAATAAAAGTAGGCGTTGAGTCCGGCATCGAAGCCGAATGCATTCACGGATTTGGAATCCAACTCCGCCGTCATGGAAACGGTATCGTACGGATAGACGTCGTTGATGCTGATAGACGTGTAAACGGGGGCTTTTGCCATGATATAAGCCGGGCCGGCAAAGAGGTCGATTCCCAACTTTCCCATATTGAGACCCAGGACGGCATTGAGGAAAAAGGCGTTTTCGCTGAGGGTTGATGAGTTGCTGCCTTCCGCGCTGCGTGGGGACTGGAAGATCAGGGGATGAGGTATGGAAGAGGAGTAGCTGCTCGCGAGCTCGTGAGAATAGATGTCCGCACCGATTTCCAATCCCAGAGAAGGCGTGAAACGATAACCGAAAGCCCCACTGAAAGAATATCCTTTCACAACGTCGTAGACGATGGTGGATGCGGCGTCTTCGTAATAGAAGGTTTCCGTCCAGGATGCCGTCCAGGATTCTTCCTGAAGTCCCATGCCGGCATCGACGCGAAGATAGGCCTTTTTCATTCCGGTGGGAGCTTTGCGCTGAACCCGGGGTGCGGATGAGGCGGGGGGGGGAGGGGAGCTTTTGCGCATTTTAGGTTGGGGAGGGGTATATTCGGTCGTTTCGACGACCACCGACGTATGGATGTAGCCCGTGCCTTTCTTCCCCATGGGCGCGAGATCTATCAGATACCATTCTCCTGATTTGGAGATGACTTCGAAGAGGGATCCGTTGGGAGCCTGAAGGACCACCTGGCTTTGAAGAGAAGGGCCTTTGCGGATATTGGCGGCGGCGACCTTGACCTTAACCTGAGTCGACGCCGACGCCGCTGTCGTGCAGAGAAAACCTGTTGTCAGCAGGATAAAGAGGATGAGTGCTGTGTTGCGTTTGTTCATGGGTTTTTCCTTAGTTGACGGTCCAGCCGATGGCTTGCATTGTACGAACGGTCTGATTGTACTCTGAGCTGTTGGCGCCGTAATCGGTGTAAGCTACTGTCAGCAGTGCATTAGCGGCATTTTGAAAGTTCGAAGTCCGCGTCAGGTAGAAAACCCAAGCGCGATAAAAGATTCTGGCCGCTTTTTCTATGCCGATTCCAGGAACCGTGATGCCGGAGACCTTATTCCTTCCTCCGTGGGCCAGCAGATAAAAAGCGTGGCTGTATATGGTCATATTGAGATGAACGCCGCCATTGTCCAGACTGGAGGAGCAGTTGATTTTCTGGCGGAGATGGCAGGGGTCGGGATAGCGCCAATCTCCCAGCTGTGAATTGGAATTGGGATTGGCGAGGTTCCGGCATTTGTTGATGTTATAGCTGTGGCCGGCGTCCTCTCCGATATACCAGTCAGCATGGTAGAGCCCGTTGCCTTGGGGGAACCAATAAAACTCCGCGACGGTGCCCATAATATCGGAGAAGGATTCGTTCAGAGCTCCCGATTCGAATGAATAAATAAGATTCGAGCTGTAACTGGTGACGCCGTGCGAATACTCATGGGCGACGATGTCGAGGGCGGCCGCGTACTGCTTATTGGAACTTCCGGTGATGCAGAAATTCAAGGATTCCCCATTCCAGAATGCATTGTCGCGGTATTTGTTGTTTTGCACAAAAACGAATGTGTCCAGGTTGTTATCGTTGATCCCCTCCCGGTCGAAGAAACCGTAGTAGAAATCATAGGTGAAGCCGATGAAGACATGGGCGCAGACCGCGACGCCGTTGCGGTCCCAGTAGTTGTCGTTGTCTCCGGGGATCGACATATTACGATAGTCCACGGTGTACTGTTTAACCGGTCGGATGCGGGCTTCGTCGTAGAGCCCGTAAATCCCGTTGGTGGTCAGGGTCGTGGGTAGTTTAAAAGTGGCTCCATGGTATCCGACGCCGAGGCCGATCGCGGGGTCGTCGAAATGGATGTTGGAGTATTCGAGCAAAATCTCGCCGCTTCGGGCATCGATGATCCCTGTCATGCTGTAATGCTGTTCCTTTTCCAGCGTGATCTGGTAGGTGGGGCGAATATCATTCGCGCTGACGGGGTAGAGCAGCAGACGGGTGTCTTCCGTTTTCTCCGTCAAATCCTTTTCTTCCAGATGCCGCCGGAAGATGCCTGCCGCTTCGGCGGTTGAGAGCACGACCTGCGTGTCGCAATTCTCGATCGGATAATAGACGCCGTTGATGCTCTCAATCATTCCTTTGCGGAAATGATAGATGATTTCGCCGCCGAAAACCGGAATTCCTTGGAAGAATTGATTATGCCGACGGTGTTCCATGCGCGCCAGAGGATCATTCTGGCTGCGGGCGGTTTTCAGGTGTCCCCTCTGAATCTCGGCGTTGAAAAATGAAACCAATGCCTGGGTCGTGGCGCCGAACCGACTGAGGTTTCCGGCTGTGCCGGGAGTCGCGGAAACGACCTGAGCGACCTGGTCGGCAAATGACGGCATGCTGAGCGCGAGCAGGCCGCATAGAGCTAAAGCGGGTAATCTTTTCCTCATTACTTCTCCTTTCATGGACCAAGAATGTTTATGATGATATATCCCAATACGAACCGGATACTCTATCATTCTTGGGGTCGCGATGTAAATTGGAAATTCATGAATTCAGCCGAAACGAGACGGCAAGGCCGGTCTGGTTGGAAGAAACGAGATAATGGGGATGAAAAATTATTTTGTTCTATTTTGCATTATCGCTTTTTCTCCATTCCCAAATTCGACAACAGGATGCGGAATGTGGTATTTTCCCCGGAGATAATGCACATAAAGGGATGGACTCCATGAAAAAAACAACCGGATTTGCACGGCGAATTTTACTCTGCGGTTTTTTCCTGATCGCGGGTTCAGGGCCATCCGAGGTGGAAGCCCAATCCAAGGATTTCTATTTCCCCGAAGTCAGGATCGATGTGGGGATTGCCCGGGATGGGTCTTTCACCGTGGACGAATACCGGACGTACGAGTTCCATGGGACTTTTTCCTGGGCGTCGCTTTGGATTCCGCTCCGAGTCGATCGCATGGGACACCGATACTTCGTCGAACTGGATGAGTTTTCAATCCGGGACGGGAACGGCAGGGAACTGAAAACGGAGATTTCCCGAAGCGGTGCGCGCTTCGAGGCGAAATGGTATTACCGTGCGAGCGATACCCTTCGCACTTTTCACATCCATTACCGAATTCGGAAAGGGATTTTCAGCTACTCGGATGTCTCGGAACTGTACTGGCGAATGATCGGAGAGGGGTGGGAAAAACCGACCCGAATCGTGACGATCAATGTGTCGCTTCCGGCGGCGGTCTCATCGCGGGAAGATCTTCTCGTATACGGTCATGGACCGCTTTCGGGGAGGGCGGAGATCATTGATCTGAAAACCGCCCGTTTTACGGCGCTCAATGTTCCGGCTCGTCAGTTCGTCGAAATACGAATGGCATGGCCGGAGGGAATGGTCGCGGGTATCGCCTCCGACAGGCTTTCGCGAAGCGCGATTCAAGCGGAAGAGGCGAAATTCGTCCAGGATACCATCGAGCGCGCCGAGCGGGCCCGGGAGGCCGGGGCCAGGTCCCGGCGGAGGGTGCGGCTCTTGCTGATTCTTTGGGGCGTGTGGCTGGTGTTCGGCCCTCTGATCTGGCTGATCTTTTATGTGCGAACCTGGAAAGCGGTCGGCAGGGATTATCGCTTTTCCGATATTCCCGACTATACCCGAGAACCGCCCTCGGACCTGCCGCCGGCGCTGGTGGAAGTCCTGCGCAGGGAAGGCGCCCTTATCACGCCCCGCTCCTTTACGGCTACATTATTCGATCTGGCCCGCCGCGGTTTCCTGGAAATACAGGATAGAATGGTTGAAAAAAAACGGCTTTTCGGTACCAAACAGGAAGTGAAGACTTCCATCACCCTGCGGAAATCAGATGAAGAGGATATTCTTTTGTCTTATGAGCAGGAATTTCTTCAACATTTGTTTGTGACGGTGGGGCAGGCGGCTCCGGAAAAAGGCGCCGGGATCGAACTGGACGATTTCAAGAAACATCTTGAGAAAAATCCACGGAAATTTCAGGTCTGGTACAAAACATGGAGCAAAATGATCAAAGAAGAAGCCGAAAAAAAGGAGTTCATCGAGCCGGCGAGCATAAAAAAACGCAACCTCTTCATGGCCGTTACCTGGCCGTTGGCACTATTGACCGGGAACGTCATTCTCTTCATCCTCGCCGTCATCCTCATCCCTAAAATAAAGAGGCGCGCCCTGTCATGGGCGCGGGAGAATGAATTGTGGAAAGCACTGGATCATTTCCTGGATGATTTTTCCAGCTTCAAAAACCTGCCTCCCGAAGCCTATAAGCTGTGGGAACACTACCTGGTTTTCGGCATCCTCTTCGGCAACGCCAAGAAGATCATCAAAATGCTGCCGATCATTCTCAAGGATGAAAAAGCGGCGGTTCCGGTCTGGTATTACGGATACCGGCACGCATCCTTTATAGAAACCGGCGGTATCAACAGCATGATACAAAGCATCGACAGCATGTCTTCTTCGATCCAGGCGGCCAGCACTTCGGCGGCGCACTATTCCTCCGGCGGTGGAGGCGGGTTCAGCGGCGGAGGAGGCGGCGGAGGAGGGGGCGGCGGCGGCTCCGCCGGTTAGAGCATGGCTCGACGTATCCAGGCAGCCGTAATCGCGGTACGGAAGAGCTCCTTCACCCCGCCGCCCGGATACCTTATTTCGGGGGAGCCAGGGAGAGAATCCGCTCGATCAATGCTTTGTCATCCGGAAACTGACCTACCTTGGGGAGGCGCGGCAGGAGAACCGCCCACGCCGCATCCAGGGCAAACACTTTTTTGAATAAAGGAAGGCTTTCCTCCACCCGGCCGATGGCGGCCAGGGTAACGGCGGGCCAGAATATCATTTCGGTGTTGTCGGGATACATCTTCATCGCTTTCGTGTAGGCTTCCATCGCCGCTTCCACCTTGTTCTCCGTGAGCAGCTCGTCCCCTTTATTCATGTGGTTGTAGGCTTTGTTGAGCCGGAGAAGTCGCCTGAGTTCCACCAGAGGATCGGGATGATCCTCCACCCGCAGATCGTACATGCGGTCTTTCCATGGGACTCCGGATGACTCTCCCCTGACGACGACCAATGCCGCCGACTGCTTGCCGCGAATGTCTCCCCCCTCGGCTTGAGCGGCTTCCAGCGCCGCCAGCAGCCTGTCCGCCAGCTCGCCCTGCGTTTGCAGAAATGCGGTTTCCATGGCTTTCCAGACGGTGTCTTTAAGCATCATGTTTGCCTGACAGGAGAATCCATCACCGGTGATATGGCCGGCCTCGGGGATGCAGTTGAGCCCTGTATGAGCCGCCGTGTTTCCTTGGAAGTCGATCATCGCCACCTGACGAACGGCACGATTGACATCACCGGCCAATAAAGCCCGCAGTGTTTCAGGAGCGCTTTTCCCGGTACGCATTATTTCGATCCCGAGGGCGCCGTATGACTTGTCGATGAAAGACTGGGTGGCGATGGCTCCCACCCCGGATTCCACCCAGGGGACGGATGATCCTACGGAAAACCAATGGGATTGGACAGCCGCGCCCAATTGCCCCGTGCTCTTATCCAGGGCGACGATAGAATAGGTGGCCGTAGGGCGGATCTGGTTCCGGCCTGTTAACAGCGGCGTCAGGCACAATACCGCCGTTAGAATGACGATGCTTTTTTTCATTTCCCCCTCCTTATCGGCCATAAAGAATATCGGACCATGTTCTTGATGCGTGCGTCCCCATGGGGGCCGTTTGGAATCGTTCTCGACAGCCGCTCATTAACTTCATTATTTTCTCCGATTCCGCTCTGCTTTGCAATTGACCTGCATATTTTCCTGTGGTAAAGCTTAAAAAGGAGAAAATGGACGGGGGGGGGGGAGAGACTGGAAGGATTCGTCTCCACTCATTCAGCGGAGGAAAAACCATGAAAAAAAAGGATCATCAGCATACCCGGGAAGAGGAAAAGCTCAGGGAAGCCGAGGCCGGACTGCAGGAGATGTTCCGGGATATGCCGTATGAAATCCCGGTGCTTCTGTTTGCCAGGAAGAACGCGAAAGATCCCTTCGTCCAGGCGGCCCGGGAAGTTATCGGCGTCATCCGCGCCGTCACGCCCAAGATCACCCTGAATGAATACGAACTTGATCATGATCTTGCACGAAAATGGAATATTGTCCGTTCTCCCACGCTGCTGTTCGATCCGGATCGCACCCGGATCCGATGGATGGGTGCTCCCCTGGGGGAAGAGGGAAAAACCTTCATTCAGCTTATAAGCATGCTGGGGTTCCGAAACAGCGGGATCAGCGATCAATCCAGAAAGATTCTGGCTCGGATCAAGACGCCGCGAAAGGTTCGTATCTTCGTGAGCGTGACCTGTCCCTATTGTCCCCAACAGGTGGTCAATATCATAAAAGCGGTCATTGAAAATCCCCGCATGATTTCGCTGGAGATCGTCGATATTCAAGTGAATCAGGATTTGGCTGAAGAATATCACGCGCACAGTGTTCCGCAAACCTATGTCGATGATGTCTTGATCGCCCGCGGAGCGCAGCCCGAAGAACTGTTCATGGCCTCGCTGGAGAAGATGGAGGAACAGCGGATCTTCATCCCCGACAGCGATGCCGAGAAGTTGGAGGCCGATTTGGTGATTGTCGGGGGGGGGCCTGCAGGATTGACCGCGGGTATCTATGCCGCTCGCAGCGGTCTGGATACGGTCGTCATCGAGGGCGAGGCGCTGGGAGGACAGGTGGCGACCACGCCGATGGTGGAGAACTATCCGGGGCTCACTCAGGTGGGAGGTAAACGCCTGGTGGACCTTTTGGTCAGTCATGCTCTGGAATACGTTAAAATATTCCCCGGCGAAGAAGTTCTTTCTATCGTTCCCGGAAAAAGACTCCGCATACAAACCACCCGGCGGAGGTTTACGGCCCGGGCCGTTCTGCTGGCGACCGGTGCGGTTCACAAACACCTCGACATCGATGGAGAATCAAGGCTTGCCGGCAGCGGCGTCAGCTACTGCAGCACGTGTGACGGACCGCTTTTTAAGAGGAAAAAGGTCGTGGTCGTCGGCGGAGGAAACAGTGCGGTCACCGAGGCGCTCAACCTGCACCATATCGGCGTCCAGGTTATCCTCGTTCACCGGAGGGATACCCTGCGGGCCCAGGAACATCTGCAAAAAGCGCTCTTTGAAAGCCGGATCGAAGTGAAACTGAATACCGAAGTGAAAAAGATCCTCGGAGACAAACAGGTGGAAGGGCTCGAACTCATCGACAACCGGGACGGCAAGACGGAAAATTTTCCGGTTTCCGGAATTTTTATTGCGATCGGGTATGATCCCGCGGTGGAACTGGCTCGAAAGACCGGAGTGGAGCTGAATGAAGATGGATTCATCCGGCATGACGGACGTCACCGGACCAATATCGCGGGGATATATTCGGCGGGAGACGTGGAAGGCGGATTCAAACAGATCGTTACCGCCGCCGGACAGGGATCGGAAGCGGCGCTGGCGATATTTGAAGACCTGTCACATCCCTACTGGAAAAACGTGAAGAGGGATGTGACGAAAGACTAGACCAGCACGGATTTCCGAAATCATGATCTTCCATTTTTATCGCTGAAATTGTTTCCCCAAAGCAAGAGTGGTATAATAAATTTTTGGGAAAAAGCAAATCGATCAGTCTGAATTATCATAAATATATCGTTAAAGATGTGTTTGAATATCAATAACGGGGTCAAATGATGAAAGACGCAATTATAAAGCAGGGAAAATTATGTCCGCGGGCGTTTTTCCCGGCGATTATCTTCGGGTTTATGATTCTTACTCCATTCCTGCGATCGGCTTCGCCGGCGCCGCCGAAAAAGCCGAACGTCCTGCTGATCACGGTGGATACGCTGCGGGCGGATCGAGTGAGCTGTTATGATGCATCTCATCTCAAGACGCCGCATATCGACGGATTGGCCGAAAAGGGAGTTCTCTTTACACGGGCTTTCGCCAACACTTCCACCACCCTGCCGTCCCATGCCAATATCATGCTGGGCGTGTCGCCGCTTTATCACGGCGTGCATGAGAACCAGCATTTTGTCGTACGGAAGGAGCTGTTGACTCTGGCTGAACATATGAAGGCTTCAGGTTATGCGACGGGAGCTTTTGTCGGCGCGTTTCCGCTGGACCGAAAGTTTGGATTGGCGCAAGGCTTCGACGTGTATGATGATGACTTCGGTCATCGGAGCTCGGAAGTCAAAATGGATTTGGAAAGAAAGGCTGAAGATGTAACCTCTCCAGCCTTATCCTGGGTCAAAGAACAGGCCTCGCCTTGGTTTCTCTGGGTCCACGTGTATGATCCTCATGATCCGTATTCCCCTCCGGCGCCCTTCGATGAAACATATGCTTCGTCACCCTACGATGGCGAAGTCGCCTATGTGGATGATGTTCTGGGAGTTTTTTTCGATGAATTGAAATCCGCCCGAATCCTCGAGGATACCGTGGTGATTTTCACCGGAGATCATGGGGAATCGCTGGGACAGCATGGGGAGAAAACCCACGGATTTTTCGCATATAACACCACTCTCTGGATTCCCCTCATCATAGCGGAGCCGGGGATAAAGCCGCGAAAAGTGGAGAGTGCGGTCAGCCATCTGGACATTTTTCCCACGGTTTGCGATTTGCTGGATTTGGATTCACCGGGGCATCTGCAGGGGCGGTCGCTGACAGCGGCCATGCGGGGGAGGAAATTCCCTCAGAGGGATTTTTATTTCGAATCCCTGTCTCCACACTACAGTATGGGATGGGCTCCGCTGCAGGGCGTTATAAGCCATGATTTCAAGTTCATCAAGTCCCCGATCGAAGAACTGTATGATCTGAAGAAGGATTTTAGCGAACAAGAAAATCTGGCGGAAGCCGGTGACCTGAATCCGTTTCGAAAAAAACTCGATGATATCATCGCACGCGACGCTTCGCCGGAAGCGGAGCAGTCGGGCAGGACTCTGGATCGGGCATCGCTGGAAAAATTGCGGGCTCTGGGTTATGTGGGCGGCGCGGCGGCCGCCGGAGCGGGAGAGGACAGCGCTCCCCGGAATGACGTCAAAACCCTGCTGCCCTTTTATAATCGAGCCAATGAAGCCTGGTTTCTTTATCAGGCAGGAAATGTCGGAAAAGGGATCGGCATATTGAAGGAGATCATTTCTTCAAGAAAAGATTTCGATGTCGCTTATGCGCATCTGGCGACCTTATATTTCGAAGGGCAGGGGAAAACGGACGAGGCGCTCGAGGTCTTGGAGCGGGGATTCAGCATCAATCCGAACAGCTATGAGATTCTCTATAAATATATCGTCTATCTGATCCGCACCGGCCGGAATGACAAAGCTGTCGAGTTGGCATCCGCTGCGCGTCTGCGTCAGATGGATTATGATCCGGAGCTCTGGACGATCTTGGGGGTCGCCTATCAAAATACCGGCGATTTCGAAACCGCTCGACTGGCCTTTGAGAAAGCGCTGCGCATCGATCCCCGCTATCCCAAAGCTTATCATAATCTGGCTTTCATGCAATTCGTGCTTGCCCAAAAAAATAAGGATGTTCGCGCCTTTCAAGCTTCTCTGGAATATTATAAAAAAGCCATCGAATTGGATCCCGAATACGCTGCCGCCTATTCGGGATTGGGGGATGCTTATCTCCAAGCCGGAAACCTGGAGGGCGGAATTATCTGTCTGGAAAGATCATTGGAACTTCAACCTGATCAAGGACCGGTTCTTTATAATCTGGGACTTGCGTATTTTAATAAGGGCGACAAAATCAAGGCTCTCGATTTTTTTAATCGCTTCAAAAAAAGCTTTGCCGGGCGGCTCTCATCCGCTCAGCGCGGAGAGCTGGATAGCCTGATAAAGAAATGCGGTTCATAATGCACGAAAGCTCTGATTGTTCGAGGAGAGGATGTCCTTTCGGCAATCTCAACGAAGGAAGAGATGATTTGCAGCTTTGATTAGGAGGGGGCAAGATGAAGATGATAAAGCTGTTTCTGGTATTGCTGCTGCCGCTTTATCTTTCATCACAGGTTCTTGATCCGTATATCCATGTGCATTTTCACCCGCATGTATTGAATCCGGGGGACAGCCTGAGGGATGGTGAATACGGCGATCGTCTTCTTATAAGTGACCGGACCTTTTTGATCTGGGTGGATATGGACCCCAGGTCCGAATCCGCCCACCTCAGGATTTATATCCTGATTGCCGATCAGGATATTCGCCTGTGGAAAGGACACCGGCGGCCGTATCTCAATGGGAAAGAGCTGTTCGACATGCCGGATAGTCGGTATGCCGTGATCTCTCCGATCGAGATCGGTTCGGTTCAACACAACCGGTCTTTGGAGCACAGGATCAAGATACACATCCATCCTATTCCGCTTCATGCGGATGATGTGTTGACGGACGGAGCTTTCGAAAAATCCATGCTGCTGGAAGACGATACCCTTCTTATCTGGGTCGACATGCTGCCTGAAGCGTTTTTCACTCATCCGACGGCATATATTTTGATCTCCCGCGGAGGAACGCGTATGGAAAAAGGCGGATGGTGGCCCCAACTGAACGGAAAGAGCATTCTTTACGGGGAGGTCAACGCGGTCGGGATACTTTCTCCGTTTCGACTTCGTGCGGCAAGAAGAAGATAACAACGGCACCCACAGCTCCGAAAAACGGCCGGAGGAAGCGGATGTTGATCCGCAGCGTCGGTGTCTTGCCTTAGGGCTTTTCCCGTCAGTTCCCAGCGCCGCCCGTTTGTGATTTGTCGGCATATTCCGGAGATAGGGTGTTCAAGCGGCATGGTGTATAATTAAATCAATTTTTGTTAAGGGAGAGGAGCATGAATTTGAATGAAATCCTGGTATTGGTGAAAGATTGGTTCCTTACCAGTGGAATAAGGATTTTTCTGATTATCCTCCTGACCGCCGGAATCATGAGGATCTTTCGAAAACTGGCCCGGAGATTCACTCGTTTTTTCGTTAAGAAAAGAGATCGGGAGGACTTAAATAAGCGGGCGAAGACTCTGTCGTCAGTGATCCGCAATGCTCTGAATATTGTCGTCGGGGCCGTTGCCTTGATGATGATCCTGGATCAAGTCGGCGTCAAGATCGGTCCTATTATGGCGGCTGCCGGGATTGTCGGAGTGGCGGTGGGATTTGCGGGTCAGAGTCTGGTTAAGGACATTATAAACGGTTTTTTCATCCTGCTCGAAGATCAAATCCGGGTAGGCGATTATGTGAAAATCGCCGACCTCAGCGGAACGGTTGAGCGTATCAACCTGAAGTTGACGGTGCTGAGGGACCTGGAAGGAAACGTCCACTTCATACCAAATGGCGAGGTCACGACCGTAACCAATAAAACCCGCGATTTCAGTCGATACATGCTCGATATCGGAGTCGCCTATCGTGAGGATGTGGATGAAGTGATCGCGGTCATGCGGCGGGTTGATGAGGAAATACGCAGAGAAGATCCATACGCTCAGGATATCCTGGAACCCATAGAGATCATGGGATTAGATCGGTTTGAAGACTCTGCCGTTGTCATTAGAGCGCGTCTCACGACCAAACCGGGCCGGCAGTGGGCTATGGGACGGGAGTTTAAACGGCGGTTGAAAATAACTTTCGATGAACAGGATATCGAAATCCCCTTCCCCCACACAACCCTATATTTGGGACAGGATAAGGACAAAACGGCGGCGCCTCTGATGGTGTCGATGGAAAGAAACCGTTGAATCAAGACGTATTTGGGAAAATCGAATTCAAGTGATATTCCCCGTCATGAATGCTGCGTGGCAAATTCCGGATTGAAAGCCGAGTCAGGAAGGATGAATGCATTTGATCGCCGTGCCTGATTATGGGGCGGATCATGGGTTTGAGTTCCACCCGGTTCCATTCGCCTTGATCGGGCGATAGGCGGAAAGCCGCTTGAAGAGTTTGAACCTTTTTCCGAGGATAAGCGTATATAGGAGAAGCAGCGGAGATGTCATCGATGGCTGAGAGATCAGGTGGAGTAAAAAATCTCTCGTCGCGGGGATTAGAGCCGCTTGCGGATCGAATGCGCGATCTTATCGTGAAGATCTACCGGCTTTTGATCACGGAAGCCGTCGGGCGGAATCGTCGGCTTTTTTCCCGGGATTATGTGAAACGCCTGCAGGACCGTTTTCCGCTGCGTTTTACGGATCTTGTACGACTGAGGAAAAAGATCAGAAAAAAAATGCATCACAACAACAATATTCAGATCGGACTGGGTCTTTTCACTTCCATTATGGCCGGAGCCGCCGTAGAGGTTTCAAGCGATCCATCCATCGATTCCCAAAAAGATAAAGGGTGAGATATGTTTCGAAGTTTCTTTATTGTCGCCTGGAGAAATTTCAGAAAGAACAAAGGGCATGCGTTTATCAACATCGCCGGTTTGACGATCGGAATCGCCAGCTGTCTGCTTATCGCTCTTTTTGTCGGCAGCGAATTGAAATATGATTGTTTCCATGACAATGCCGAGCGCATCTATCGCGCCGGTTTGAAGTTTCATGTGGGTTCCAACCAATTCGATGCGGCGTTGGGACCGTGCCCACTGGCCGATGCATTAGTCCGGGATTTTCCTGAAGTGAAAAGTGCGGCCCGGGTGTTTGCCCGGCAGAGCCGGGGGGGGGATGTCTTTGTGCGCTATGAAGAGAAGCGTTATCGTGAAGAGCGATTTCTTTGGGCGGACGCCTCGATCTTTGAGGTATTGACGATCCCGCTCCTCAAGGGGGATTCATCGGAAGCTCTTTCGAATCCCAACTCGGTTGTCCTCACGACGAAGGCCGTAAAAAAATATTTTGCGGAGGAAGATCCGATGGGGAAAATGCTTGCCCTGGAAGACGGGTCTCTGTACCGGGTGACCGGAGTAACCGAAGGGTGGTCGCATTCCTCGCATTTCTATTTTGATTTTCTGGCTTCCTTCTCCAGCCTTCCTAAGAGTAAAGATCATGATTTTTACGACACCGCGGTGTTTACTTATTTCAGTCTTAAAGAGAATGTTTCACCGGAAAGCATGCAATCGAAACTGCCGGAATTTTCCGGGAAATATATGGCGCCCGTTATTGAAAAGATTATGGCGGTCTCCTATGAGGATTTTCTGAAAAGCGGGAATTATATCGGATTCATGATACAGCCTCTTCTCGATATCCATCTGCGCTCGGATTGGGGGAATGAACTCGATCCTCAGGGTAACATTACGATCGTTTTCATCTTTTCCGCGATCGCCGTACTTATCTTGATCGTCGCCTGCGTCAATTTCATTAATCTGACAACGGCTCGTTCATCCCAAAGAGCGGGTGAAGTGGGTATTCGGAAAGTCGTGGGCTCTTCGCGAGGACAGCTTGTCAGGCAATTCCTGACTGAATCGGTCTTGTTGAGTTTGACCGCCGTGGTTTCGGCTTTGGCTCTGGTCGAACTTGTCCTGCCGGCTTTTAATCGATTGATCGGTGCCGATTTAAATCCCGGTTATTTCCTGAACGGATATAACATGATGCTTCTTCTCCTCGGGGCTCTGGGCCTCGGCGTGGCGGCGGGAAGCTATCCTGCTTTTTTAATGGCGTCGTTTAAACCCGTCGATGTGCTTAAGGGGAGGGGACAACTCCTCCTGGGGCGTTCGTTTCGCGGAATCTTGGTGATTTTCCAGTTCTGCGCCTCGATCATTCTTCTTGTCGGGACGATCGTGATATATTGTCAGCTCCACTATATCCGCACTTTGGATCTGGGTTTTGAGAAGGAACATGTGATTGTCGTCCAGAGAGCGGAAAAACTCGGTAATCAGCAGGAAGCGTTCAAAAACAGGATGATGCGGGAATCCGATATTCTCCAGGCAACTTACACCGACTCGCTTCCTCAGATCCTGCTCGAGGCCAAAGTTTTCCAGAAAGAGGGGGAAGGAAGCCAGCAGAACAATACGTTGATCACCATCACCACCGACTATGAGTTCAAGGACACCTACGGCCTTGAAATGCTAAAGGGGCGTTTTTTCGACCGGGAAAGATCCACGGATAAGACGGCGGTTGTCCTGAATGAGACGGCGGTCAGGTCGCTTGGGATAAAAAATCCTCTGGAAGAGCGTCTCGTCCTGGTCGGCCTTAACCGAAGGCCGATGGAGATCATCGGAATCATCAAAGATTTCCACATGGAGTCGCTGCATGTGAAGATCGGTCCCACGGCCGTGATCTTGCGGGGCCTTCGGCCTGGAGTGCTGCTTTCCGTCAGAGTCAAACCCGATGATCTTCAAGAGACGCTGAGGCTTTTGGAAACCCGCTGGAATGAATTCACCAACAATCAGCCTTTCGAATATACATTCTTCGACGATCAGTTCAACTCCCTCTATAGAAATGAGATCCGGGGGGGACGGGTGATCGCCGCGTTTGCGGGGCTTGCCGTTTTCATCGCATGCCTGGGGCTTTTGGCCCTGGCCTCGTTTACCGTCGGCCGGAGGACAAAGGAGATCGGCGTTCGCAAGATTTTAGGCGCTTCCGTTAATGGAATCCTGATTCTATTGAACAAAGATCTTGCCAAACAGGTCGTGGTCGCTAATGTGCTGGCGTGGCCCATAGCCTATTTCGCCATGAACCGTTGGCTGCAGAATTTTGCCTATAGAATAGCGCTGAATCTCTGGATGTTTGCAGGTGCGGCGGGAATGGCTTTTTTTATGGCCGTGCTGACGGTGAGCATCCAGTCCTATAACGCGGCGCGTGTAAATCCCGTGGACTCACTGCGGTATGAGTGAGGCTTTTCCGGGATGCGTTCAATCAAGAGAATCAGTTTAGATTAGAGGCGTTGTTGATGGAGCCGCTTTTATTCGTCAAGTATTTCTTGAATAATGTGAGAAGATTAAACGTATTGTAGCTGAGAGATGGCAATGGGGGAACGTAGATGTGTATCGGATTGAATAGGGAAAATAAACGATGGATTCTTTTGGTGTTGATCTTTACCCTGACTCCCTTTGTTCAAGCCCAGGGGATTTTCGATGGGCTGCCGGAGAATCTCGATCCGCAGGGTCGTTATCTTTTCTTCCTGCACGGCCAGATCGTCGAAGACGGAGGGCGGCGCCCGGTTTCAGAGCGCTATGGTGTCTATGAATATGATGAGATTCTGCAGGTGCTCAAGAATCATGGGTTTGTCGTTATCAGCGAAGCCCGGGCGGAACATGCCGATGTCATGGTTTATGCGCGTAAAACCTTGAAGCAGATCAAAATGCTTTTAGATGCCGATGTTCCTCCCGAGCGGATAACCGTCGTGGGGGCTTCAAAAGGCGGCGCGATCGCCGTCATGGTTTCCTCGAAGCTCCAATGCCGTGATGTCAATTATGTGTTAATCGCTACATGCGCGGAGATGGGGATCAAGGCGATGGTTCGGCAGGGGGTTTTATTGAGTGGAAACGTTTTATCGATTTATGACAAGGAAGATGATTTGGGCTTGTTTTCGTGCCGGGAGCTTTTTGCGGCATCGCAAGGTTCCAGCTTGGGGAACACCCATGAATTGGCCCTGAGATTGGGCCGAGGACACGGTTTTCATTACAGCCCGGTTGCGGAATGGATGAATCCGGTTGCGGCATGGGCACTGAGTGGAGGACTCGACGTGGAATTATCAAGATATCGGCGGTTAAATGAGGAGGGTTGAATGAAAAAATGGCTTTGGTTGGGATTTTGGTCTGTTTTGCTGCTGTGTGTTTTCTGTGCAAAAAAATCGACGACGGAGGCGGATAAGGTTGTCAATAACCTCTCGGTGGCCATGGACAAGTTTCAATCCGGAATGGTTTCCGAGGGGGTGGAGCTGGTCCTTGATTCCATCATGAAGGCGGCCGAAGGAACGGGGCTCCCTCGGGATTTCGAGGAAAAAATAAGAATGATCGGGGGAGGAGAGAATTTTTTCTCTTCCGCAACTCCGGCTCTTTTGCGGGAAGCCTATCAGCTGACCGGGCATGATCTGGAAATGCCGGAGCCTTCAGGTGAGATCGGCGCCGTCGCCGAAGCGGTCGGCATGAAACTAGTGGCGGCACAAGAAAACCTGCGGGCGGGAAAAAAACAGGATGCCGTCAGGTCTCTGCTTGAAAGTCTGATGGTGATGATGCCGGCGTCACCGCGATAAAGATTGATTTGCGCAGTGCCGGATAGCTAATTGGGTTTTGTTTCCTTGGCTTTGACTCGATAAAGAACTTCGCCCAGGTATCCACCCTCACTGATCAGAGCAATGTACAATCCAGGCTGCATGTGCGCCTGGCGTTTAAGCATGGGCTCGGATAACTTCTCTAAAAGAGCTCCCGCTTCCCAGTCCTGGTTTCGATCGCACAACAGAATAGGGTTTTCATTCTCAACGATTTCCTTTAAAATTTCTCTCAATACCATAACAGCACCTTCCTCACGATTTAACCACTTGGTCTTACATATATTAGACGAAATAAAATGAAATAAGTTTCCTCATAATTTAAAAAATTTATCCTCCGTTAGGTCAAACCAATTATTTTGCGTCCATTCATTGATGAGAGATGAGGGGGGGAGGGGGGATGATTTATCCGATGACGTCGTCAACGGCGAGATAGAAGTTGCCGCGCATAATCTTATCGCCTTCGCGCTATGCTTCATCCCGCTTTCTCGAGCCGCAACGAATGGGTTCCATGCGGTGGGGGAATTGAGTTCTTCGAGCCGTTCCTTTCAACCGACGGCTTGACAGAAAATCAAGGAATGCTATAAACTGATGCAATTCATTCATATCCCGGAGTGCCCGGGGGAAAGATTACATTAAGGAGCCTGGTCATGAGCATTAAATTCAAAAAATTATGGTTGTATCCGATCGCTGTGATTGCGGTACTGCTGGTTTTAAATCCTCTGTGTGAAGCTCAAGTGAAAAGCACTGGAGTGAAGGTTGGACTGAGCATGGTTAAAATGACGGGAGAAGGAACCGAGGATCTGGAAGATGCATTCGAATTGGACCTGAAATCAAAAATGGGATTTTGCGCAGGCGGATTTCTGGTTTTTGATTTGACGCCGGAAATCGCTTTCCAACCGGAAGTGCTGCTCGTTCAAAAAGGTGTAAAAGGCGAAGAGGAAGTTTTTAATGAAACGCTGACCGTCAACGTCAGTGCCATGTATATCGATATCCCCCTGCTTTTTAAATACACTCTTCCCGCTCAAGGGGTTGTGATTCCCGCCGTGTTCGCCGGGCCTTACTTCGGCTTCAAAGTGGATGACTCCGTCAAAGTGGAATACGCAGGCCAATCTGAAACGGAATCTTTGGACGCCAAAAGCCTGGATTATGGAGTGGTGTTAGGCGCGGGGATCGATTATCCGATCAGTAGCGGAAAGGTGGTTTTCGATGCCCGCTATGTTCTCGGCCTGGCCAACATCAATTCGGAGGAAGACGAAGGCGCCGTCAAAAACGGCGGTTTGATGATCATGATCGGCTACGCCTTCTGATCCGTCTTATTCGAGTTTGAGTCCGCGGAGCGATCGACCGTTCTGTTCTAATATCAGAGCGTGCGCTCCGCCTTCGGGCTCCGTTTCAAATCGAATTTTCACAGACGCATCGAGGTCGAAAAACTCCGTTTTCGAACGGGGATAGATGCGTACACGCTGCGCGCCTCGGTGGGGTGTGTGAATCGGTTCGGCATAATACCGGCTTTCTTCTCGAGAGATCGTTAAGGTCAAGGAGTCATGGATCCGGTATGTTCCGACGTTCCGATCGAACTCTTCGGGATCGAGGGCTGTCGTGGTGACCACTTTGGATTTATAATCGGGCCAATCGTATTCGGCGCTGATGCCGCGAAGAACTTCTTCCAGAAGGTAGCCGCCGTTATCGCTGTTGGTCATAACGATCGCGCCCTGCCCCTTTTCCGGATATGCCACGAGCACACAGCGGAATCCTTCATTCGAGCCGCCGTGGGAGATTTTGAGGTTTTCCTTCCGGCGGTCGATCATGAATCCGAGTCCCATTCCTTGTGAGGCGGCGGTGTCCGTGGGGGATTGAATCGTCCACATCTCGTTGACCATATCAACGGAGAGAAAAGGGTGGTTTTCGCCACGGCGGCGTTTCATCAACTCCAATACGAATCGCGCCAGATCAGTCGGAGTGGTCCAGAGTCCCGCGGCGGCCATCTCGGGATAAGCGTGCCAGCGTCCTGCGATGGGCTGTCCGTCTGTGCGGTGACCGCTGGCCGCCTGAGGACGCATCGTTACCGGCAGCGGCTGATGGTATGTGCTGAGCAGCATCCCGGACGGTTTCAGCACCGTTTCCCACATAAGGTCCGGAAAGGTTTCCCGGCTCCGGTCGATCAGCATCTGCTGCAGGATGGTATACCCTCCCCCGGAATAGCGGAAGCGGGAATCGGGCGGGAGGTCGACGCGCACGGGAGCGGAGTTTGCCGGCGGCTCTCCGTCGAGGATTTGCCGGAGGGTAGGGATCTCTTCATCGGCGGCATAGCCCCGAAATCCGTGCACCGTGATCCCTGCACGGTGGCTCAGCAGTCCGCGCAGACAGACCGGCGAATCGGCCGTGTGACGGTTTTCCGGAAGCCGCCAGGATTGGAGTGAGGCATTAACGTTCGCGTCAAGATCGAAATCCCCGGTCTCCACGAAATGCAGCGCTGCCGCCGCGGCCACCGGTTTGCTTATGGAAGCGGCCTGAAACAGTGTTTCCGATGTGACGGGTTCTTCCCGGCCGTTTTCCTTGTAGCCGTAACCTCGCGCCCATTCTATCCGGTTGCTGTTGATCACGGCGATGCTGCATCCCGGGATTCGGAAATGCGCCATTCGCTCTTCCAGGGTGAATGATTCCGCCTGGATGCCCTTGATCGACATGATCCGAAGAAGCCCGGTTTCGACCCGCTTGCGCCGGGAAGAAGGGGATGAAACATTCGGCCGGCAGGTTGAAAGCAGAATAATGGATGATAATCCCATAACCAGCCAATAAAGCGATCTTGCAGAGAATACGGCATTCGCTTTGTTACAATGAGTCTCCTGAGCTGTCATGGGCTCTCCTTTCATTCGGACCATCTTCATCATCTGTTATCATACAAATTGAAAGGCGGTTTGCCAAATGCCGCTTGATGTATTTCGAAATGAGGGATTGCATTTGGGCTGCTGTTTGGCCATAATCTGACGATATGATTCATCATCAGGAAGACCGATGAAAGAGAAAAAGCACGCACATCGATTTCGCTCGCTGCTTTTTGTTTGCTATGGAAACACGTGCCGCAGCCCCATGGCAGAGGGACTGGCAAAAAAAATATTGGGAACTAAAGTGAGGATTGAAAGCGCCGGTATTTATCCCGCTTTTCAAGGTGCGGCGGAGCCTGCGGTTGAAATCATGCGGGATCTCTATGAAGTGGATATCTCTTCACATGTGCCTCGTCATATCGACGATGTGTTTCCCCAACGCTTCGAACGGATCATCGTATTGGATGCCGTGGTGCATGATTTTTTGGAGAAGCGGGACATGATCCCGGCGGAAAAGCTTGTCCTGCGGCCCGTCATCGATCCTTTCGGTCGGGATCGTGAGACCTATCGGCGGAGTGCTCTGGAAATCCAATACATCATCGAAAATCTGGACTGTTGAATAACGGTTTCATCCGGCATGAACAGCCCTTGTTGTGAAGAAAAAAAGAAGCCGGGGACGGATTATCCGTCCTCCGGCTGTTTCGTCGATCGTGTTCAGGGGTGCTTTTCTAAGAGAGCGTATAAAGAAACCAGTTTTTCTTTGATTTTGGCTTTTTTATCAGAGTCATTAGTCTCTTTGAGCATGGTCTCGAGCTTTTTTATGTTATTTTTGATCTGGTCCGCGGAATAGGTTTCTGTTACGATTTCGGCGTTTTTTTCCATAATGTCGCTGACCTTTTGCTTGATCTTTTTCTTGAGTTCAGGGTCATCGGTTTTTTCATACATGAGCTTCAGCTTTTCGACCTCTTTCATGTTTTCCTCTCTGATCTTGTAGACTTTTTCTTCACCGTCCGCAGTCTTTTTCTTTATTTTGATCCATTTGTCGTCTTCGACGCCGTTTTCTTTCAAGGACAACCTGAGTTTCGTATAGGCGGCTTTCAGCTCCAATCGTTTATCCTCGTCATCGGTATTCTCGGCTGCTTCCTTTATCTGGGCCATTTTCAGTTCGATGGCTTTGCGCTTTTCCAGGACTTGCATTTTCTTCTGCTGTTCTGGTTTTTTCTGCTGCTCTTCGCTCAGAGTCTTTTCCTGGAAAGAAACCGGGTTGACTCCGGAATCGACGGGCTGCAGAGTCGGCGAGGTAAGAACCGGCCGTGGCTCCGCGAAAGCCAGCAGCAGGAAGCAGGTGATCGGCAGGATCAGAAGAAGCTTGAACCGGGCTCCTTTTTTAGATTTGTTTTTGGTCATCATGGTTATTCTCCTTTTGATTTGAGAATGCTTGAAATTATTCGCAAATTCGAACAATTTCATGCCCACTTGCTGCTCCAGGATGAGCAGCTGGTATTCGGCCCGGTCGCCGCCCTGCGCAATGACGGCGTTGTCAGCCAGATACTCATGGGTTTCCTTTAGAGATTTTTTGTACGGCCATACAAAAGGATTGAACCATTGGAAAGCACTTGCGATTTCCATGATAAAAACATCGATGGAATGTTGTTGCTTTATATGCACCCGCTCATGGGTGAGGATACGGTGAAATTGATTGTCATCGAACTCGGATCGCTTCAGAAATATGAGATTGAAGAATGAGAAAGGTGTGTTGTTCTCTTGAGTTATAACGAAGCAGCACCCGTTCCGACGGATGACGCCGGATCTGAGAATCAGGCGCGCAAGACCGAAAAGCTGGTATCCGAACCGAAGCAAAACGAATCCGGCTCCCAGAAGATAAACCGCAAGCAGGATCTCGCCGGCCCCGAATCCGGCGGCGGCTCCGGCGGATTCACTGAGCATGGCATCGGTGACGGGAGTCACGGGGCGGGTTCGGAAAGGAGAAGGGAGGTTGAGTAGAGGGATAGCGTAAGATGCGAGCAGTGCCGTTATCAGATAGAAGCGGTTAAGAGCGAAAAAAGTCTCATTTTTAAGAAAAAGCCAGTAGAATCCATAGAAAAAGCTTAGACATAACGCCGATTCCATTAAATATAACAGAAATTCACTCATTGTCATCTCTCTTCTGTTTTTGGATCTCCCGGCTGATCATACTGCGAATGTCTTCCAGCTCAGGGAGGCTGAGATTTTTATCTCGAGCGAAAAAAGACATCATTTCCTGGAAAGAATCCTGAAAATACTTCCGAACAAAATTCCGCATGAAAAGCGTAGTGTATTTTTCTTTGGGAATAAGGGGATAATATTCATGGGTCTTTCCATAGGCTTTATGCGTTATGAATCCTTTTTTCTCAAGGATACGTACGATCGTGGAAACGGTATTGTAAGCGGGTTTGGGATCCGGCAGACACTCAAGGATATCCTTGACGAATCCTTTTTCCAGGTCCCATAGTACCCGCATGATTTGTTCTTCGGCTTTCGTGAGTTCTTTCATGATGTTTATATAATAAAACTAACGATATAGTTTGTCAACTAAATATTTAGTTTAATGGAACATCCAGGGATATTTTTCGGAAGATTCCCTTAAAGCGTGAAAAATGGTAATCTGATTTCCTTCTGATATGGTTTTTAAACGCTGGGAACCGTTGTCATGAACTCCCAGCCGGCAAAATGGATGCCGGAGAAAAAAACATACATCTGGCGAGTCAAACGACAAAACATAAGAATATCGATAAGGCTTTGAGTGAATTTCCATAAGGAGGAATTAAGATGAAATGTAAATATACGGCAGTCATATTCATGACGGGGATCATATTTATTCTGGCAGGATGCAGCCAAGGCGGCAGCCCGGCCGCGCCCGCCGTTTCGCTGTCGGAACAAACAGGAAGCGCCGTTCTGTCGGGTGAAATCTCAGGCATCCAAATTTCCGCGCCTGAAAATATCGTGGTGATGCTTGAGGGAACCGGACGAAAAACGCATCCGGATGTAAACGGAAATTTTGAGCTGGCGGGATTGCCGGAAGGAAATCAGTCAGTCCAAGTGCTTGTGAATGCGGTTGTCACCCGGATACAGCTCGAGAATGTCCAGGAGGAAGAACGAATCCGGCTGCGACTCGAAATACAGACAAACGGCCAAGCCGTGGTGGCCCAGATGGAACGAACCCGCATAAGACAAGGTGAGTTGAAAGTGGACATCCAGCCGGACAAATGGAATATAGGCTGGGCCGGCAGCTCCGACGACGTCAGCGCCCGGATTTGCGGTGACGATTATGCCTTGGTTCTCCCGGAATCGATTCGGATGCTGGGACCTGAGGGCGGAGAGATCTCGCCTATTGGGCATGAAATAGGCGGGAATTCTCTGATTGCGAAATTCCTCCAGAGTCAAGCCATCGCTCTGCTGGCGGATCCGCAAACCGGACAGAGCTACGAGATCACGATCCGGTTCGAGGCCGATGGGATCGTTTATGATCTCATCGACACCATCACCATCGTTGGGAAGAAACAGGACCCTGAAGAGATGACTCTGTCCGTCAGCCCGAAAAAATGGAATCCCGCATGGGGTGAAAGCACAGGAAATGTGGTCGCCAAGCTGCGCGGCTCCGGGATCGATGACATCGATCCCGCGTCGGTTCGGATGATCGGGCCCGGCGGGGAAACCATCGTTCCGTTTGAACATGTGCTCGAAGATACCCAGTTCGTCGCTAAATTTCTGAAAAAGGATGCCTTGATTCTGATCCCCGGCGCCGTCCGCGGTGATGCTCCCGTGATCAGGGTCGTGGGAAGCTTGAGCGGCGGAGGGGCTTTCGATCTCGAATTTTCACTCGAAGTGGTGGGCCAAAAAAAATAGAGTCTTATTCAGTCCGAATTTTCCGACAGGAATCCTCTTACGCGGTCGAGTTCCCGCCGGGCATCATCGGTAAGCATCGCCAGAGCTTCCCGTAAAGGGCGGATCTTGTCGACCAGTCCGACGCTCTGACCCGCCATGAGAGAACCGGATTCGACATCACCTTCCTTGACGGCCTTACGGAGCGCTCCCGCCCAGAAATTTTCAACCGTGTATTGGGCTTCTCCCTGGGATATCAATCCCGCTTTCCGTTTGGAGAGGAGGTCGATCTGAAGCTCCGAAAAAGCATCGAAACCTTTGTTTCGCAGGGCGCGCACGGCGACCACCTGAAGCGCGGAGTTTATCTGCGGCGTCGATACCGCATCGCGGGCTCGGGCCCGGATGAAAGCTTCCTTGAAGCGCGGGTGCGTCAGGCACTCTTTGGTCAAGACAAAAAACGTACCCAGTTGCACGCCCGCCGCGCCCATCAATAGAAGATGCGTGATATAGGATCCGGTGGCGATCCCTCCCGCGACGAAAATGGGCACGTCACTGATCTTGAACAGGACCTGCTGCAGAAGGATACCCAAAGAAACATGCCCCACATGTCCTCCCGCCTCGCTGCCTTCGAGGATGAGCCCATCCACTCCATGGTCGATCAGGCGTCGGGCCATGGATTCCGTCGAGGCAAAGCTCATGACCTTGGCTCCACAATCCTTGGCTTCCTGAATTTCAGGGCGGCGTGGAAAACTGCCGGCGAAGACGATGTAAGGAACCCGGCGGCGAACGGCCGCTTTCAGGTTCTGTTTGTAGTTGGGAGCGATGGTGATGAGATTGACGGCGAAGGGTTTATCGGTCGATTCCTGGGTTTTTCGGATTTCGTCTTCCAGCTGTCGGGGTTCCATATTGCCGGCTGCAAGGCATCCGAAGGCGCCGGCGTTACTGACCGCTGCGGTGAAGGAGCTGTCGGAGATCCAAGTCATGGCGCCCGCGATGATCGGTGTTTCAACATCGAGAAAATTTTGTCCTTGTTTCCACAGATGTTCGAGATTCTTCATGTCGAGGTTCCTTTCGAAACAGACATTTTAAACGATTCCAGGCGCGATGGAAAGCTTCATCCGACATCCTTTATAAGCCGAAGGGAAAGAAAGACTGGTATCCGAAGGGGAAAACATTTAATCTTACTTAAAGCCATGATTGGAATAAAGGAGATTTGAACATGAAAAAAACATCGGCTGTGCTTGTGGCTGTTCTGGGGCTGGTCTGTTTTCTTATGGCGGGAAACATGCCTTGTGCCGCGGCGGATACGGCGGCCGCTGGAATTTCCAATGAGACGGATATCAAACAGATAGAGATTCAAATCGGAGACGCTGTGTTTATCGCGGATCTGTTGTGGGAGGATGCGCCGAAAACCTGCCGAGCGATTGTCGGTATCCTTCCACATGAATCGGTCACCTATCACCAGTTCTGGAGCGGCGAGGGGCTGCAGGTGCACGATGAAACCCTGAAAACGATGGCACGTGAGCACGGTCTCTGGCCGTCTCCGAATTTTCCGGATTACGGAGAAAATCCTTCCATTTATGGGACTCCGGGAGAAGTGGGTTTTTATGCCGTGGGAAACGGGATTTTCCTTACCTATGGCAAATCACGATTTTTCGGTCCGCTGGACGGAGCCGAAGCTACTTACATCTTCGCCGTTATCAAGCAGGACCTGAAAAAGCTGTATGTGTTGGGAAAACATATCGGCAGGCACGGCGAGCAGCGGTTCGTTATTCGGGCGCATAAACCCAAATAAAGAAGCGGCTGCGGGAGGGCGTCACTTAGACGGGATTTTTAACGCCATGAAAATCGCGCTTCAGTCGGCGCCTGCGCAACTCCCCCCGTCCGTGGGTCGGACATGCTCAGCGGCCTCCTTCGTCGGCGTTCCTCCCGAAGCTTTATTTTCAGGCTAAATCCCGTATGGCGTTCCTCACTCCCGCAGCCTTAGGGAGCTGGTGCCGAAGGACGCTTGCGGGGCGACAACAACCATGAGG
>CAYSQW010000027.1:0-43244 GCA_964433135.1 uncultured Eubacteriales bacterium | reverse complement strand
TACACCGTTTTTCTGACAGTCCCGCCGTTTAAAGCAATGAGCTTGAAAGCGTACGTTCAAGACCTCGCCGACCTTTTGAGCAAAGGCTCAATCGTTGAGCAAAAGTCCTTCCTCCGTTCATTTATCGAGCGGATTGTTGTTAACCACCCGGAAGCGGAAGTTTTCTATAACATCCCTATTATAAACAACAAAGGCAGAACCGCAAAAAGCGAAGTTCTTCCCATGTTACAAATTGGCTCCTCGGGAGGGACTCGAACCCCCAACCTAGTGGTTAACAGCCACCCGCTCTGCCGATTGAGCTACCGAGGAGCAGAGTTAAATTAATTTAGCAGAAAATCACGGGAATGGCAATCAAAATTCCATTTAATCTTCAAGCCGGAAAACGATCCTTCTTTTCTAGAACCGGTACCCCGCCTGCTTTATCTTACGGCGGTAATCATCACCATCCAAGTTAACGATCTTGCACATCTCATAAATGCGGGAGCGCAGACGCACTCCGATACGATCGACCAGGGCATCGTCGCTTTTTTTGAAATGGGAATCACGCGTATCTTCGTATTCTTCACCACTGTCGAGATAATTGGACGTAAAGATGGTCAGCTTGCGGTTGTTGTAGCGCTGGTTGATTATATAGAAAATCGTTTCCTCTACCCAGGAGGAGGTGCGTTTGGCTCCCAGTTCATCCAAAACAAGCACGTCGGCGTTAAAAATCGGCGTCAGGATAGCGCTTTCCGTTTGCGTGGAATCCGCTTGAAAAGATCCCTGTATGCTCCGTATCAAACCGCGGAAATCACAGAAGTATCCGAATACATTTTTTGTGCGGATCAATTCGTTGATCACCGCTACGGCCAAATGAGTCTTTCCCACACCGCATGGTCCTTGGAAGAGAAGTCCGACGTCGTTTAGAGGATAGTGCTCCACGAATTTCCGGGCGATCTTAAAGGCGTCCCGCTGGGAATCATCATGTGCGGTTTCGAAATTAGCGAAAGTTTTATCGACGTACCGATCGGGGATATTGGCCTTATGGAACAGATCGACATGCCGCCTTTGGAAGTAACACCGGCATCTCCGTGCCACGTCACGGCCATCGTTGTTTTCGAGAACCCAGCCGGTTCCCCGACATTCCGGACACTCTTTATTCGCCATCAGTTCAGGTACCCTCGAAGTTGTTGGACTGTCTGTGATTGCGCCAATTTTCGCTTCGCTTTTTTTTCGATCTGCCGGATGCGCTCACGGGTCAGCTGCAGTTTGTCGCCGATTTCCTGGAGGGTTTTGGCTCTGCCATCATCCAGGCCGAAACGCAATTTTAACACAACCGCCTCCTTTTCATCCAACTCATCCAGGATTTTTCTTAACTGCTGCTGGATCGAACTCTTGATGATCATGTACTCCACCGACGGCGACAAATTATCCTTTATCTTGTCCCCCACTTCCATATCTTCATCGAAATATTTATCACTGAGGGAAATATCTTTTCCCCCGAACATCTCCATGTCCTCCACGTTACCGGGTGATATGTTCATTCTTTCCGCGACCTCATCCCGGTTGGGTTCTCTCCCCAGTTCCTTTTTCAGCTGCGATTTAATCCTCTTCATCTCCGAAATCTGGTCGGACAATTTCTGGGGGATATGGTAAATCCTAGCGTTTCGCGTCAAGGCATGGATGATCGCCTGCCTGATCCACCAAACGGCATAGGATATGAACTTGACGTTTTTATCGGGATCGAATCGTCGCGCCGCCTCCAGAAGTCCCAGGTTGCCCTCGTTGATGAGATCAAGCATACCGAGGCCGATGCCTCGATATTTTTTCACATAAGATACCACGAAACGAAGGTTGGATTCCGTGAGCTTCTTGAGGGCTTCCTTGTCACCTGCCTGGATCCGTCTCCCCAACTCTTTCTCCTGCTCGGGCTCAAGCAGAGGATACTTGGAAATCTGGTTGAAGTATACCTTTAGATTCTTGGCATCCAGAGAATCCCGAAAATCATGCATTTTATTTTTCCGTTTTTGAAACCTCTATTTTTACGATCTTGGCCGGCCGCAAGTGGACAAGGCCCTGCCTTGTCCGTTCGAATTCCTCTTCCCGCCCTTCAAAAAACTTACTGCGTACATACTCCAAAAAATCGTTCACTTCCGCTTCGATCCTTTCCATCTTCTCACGCATGTTAAGGATCACCTCCACCCCGGCTAAGTTGACCCCCAGATCGCGCGTCAAACTCAGGATGACCTCCAGTTGTTTAAGATCTTCATCCGAATACAGCCTTGTGTTGCCTTCGCTGCGCGAAGGTTTGAGCAGACCCTCCCGTTCATACAGACGCAGCGTTTGGGGATGGATGTTGTGCATACGGGCCACATTGGAGATATGGTGAAAGTTTTTCATGCCTTTTTTGCTTTTCATCTCACGAAACCTCGATATTCTCTCGGGGATTCTCGGGGGCGATTTTTTTCAGCTCTTCCATCAACTTGCGAATCCTCTGGTCGTCGAATGGGGGAGGGACGATCGTCACCTCCACGAACTGATCTCCGTATACTCTCTTTCCCGGCACCGGCGCTCCTTTGCCTCGGAGCCGAAATTTTTGTCCGGACTTTGTGCCGGGGGGTATGCGGATCATGGTCGTGCCCTGCAGAGTCGGGACTTCGATCTTCGCTCCCAGCGTCGCCTCAGGTACGGTTATCGGAACCGCAAGATAGATGTTTCGTCCTTCCCGGCGGAACAACGAATGTTTTTCCACTTCAATCGAGATAAAAAGATCTCCCGGTGCCGTACCGTGAGGGCCTGCATTGCCCTTACCGGCGATCCTCACCTTGGATCCGGTGTTTACCCCCCCCGGGATCTTTACATTGATATGCTCGGTTTTTGGAACAACGCCCTGACCCCGGCAAGCACCGCACTCTTTGCCGCGCGTCACCCCGCTTCCACCGCAAGCTCCACAGGGAGAAGCGAATTTCATGGCGCCGATCTGACGCTCTGTTTGTCCCCTCCCCCCGCAATAGGGACAAGCCTGCTGCCCGCTGCTCTGAATATATCCATGTCCCTGGCAGGAACTGCAGGGGACCAAGCGGGTGAGTTGGATCCTGGTCTTTATGCCCTCGATGGCATCCTTGAAACCGACGCGCATGCTGTAGTGAAGATCGTCGCCGCGCTTCGATCTCGGCTTTTGAGCCCGGCTGGCTCCAAACATATCCCCGAAAAAATCCCTGAAAGATGACGATCCGAGATCGGAAAAATTAAATCCCTCGAAACCACCGAAGCCCTGTGCCTGCGGCCCGCTGCCCGGAGGAGGACTTCCGACGAAACCGAATTGATCGTACTGTTCCCTTTTCTTCGGGTCATTGAGCACCGCATAGGCTTCCTGGATCTCCTTGAATCGGGTTTCCGCCTGCTTGTCCCCGGGATTAAGATCCGGATGATATTTTCGCGCCAGTTTGCGATATGCTTTCTTGATATCGGCTGCCTGAGCTTTTTTATCAACCCCCAGGACCTTATAGTAATCTTGCGACATCATCCCGCCTTTTTGCTAAATTGCCGGGGCCCGGATATCCGTACGCTCAGATCATCCGGGCCCTCTCTATCTCGCCCTTCTTCAATAATAAGGGTTTTTCATCCAGTGAACAATATATTGAACAGCTTCAATTTTTGTCTTCATCCACGACTTCGGCGTCGATGACTTCGTCATCACCTTCCGCCGAGGCTTGATCACCGGCTTGCGCTTCCCGGTCCGTTCCTTGTTCTCCGGATCCGGCCTGAGCCTGCTGCTGAGTCGCCTGCTGATACATCATCTCGGTCAACTTATGGGAAGCTTTGGAAAGAGATTCCATGGCGGATTTGATCCTATCAAGATCGTCGCTTTCAACGGCCTTCTTTGTGTTTTCTATTTCAGCTTCTATTTTCTTGGTTTCATCCTCACCGATTTTTTCCTTGTTCTCGATCAGCAGTTTTTCCAAACTGTACACCAACTGGTCCGCCTGGTTTTTGGCCTCGATGACCGCTTTGCGTTTTTTATCTTCTTCGGAGTGCGTCTCGGCATCCTTCACCATCTGATCGATCTCGTTTTCTTCCAACCCGCTGTGACCGGTGATCGTGATGGTTTGATGCTTTCCGGTTCCAATATCTTTGGCCGAAACGTGCAGAATCCCATCGGCGTTGATGTCGAATGTCACTTCGATCTTGGGAACGCCCCGGGGAGCCGGCGGAATTCCGTCAAGATGAAATCGCCCCAGAGAACGGTTATGCGCCGCCATTTCTCGTTCACCTTGAAGAATGTGAATCTCGACACTGGGTTGATTATCGGAAGCCGTGGAAAAAACTTCGGTTTTCTTGGTGGGAATCGTGGTGTTGCGTTCGATCATCTTTGTAAACACGCCGCCCAACGTCTCGATGCCCAGCGTCAGCGGGGTGACATCCAGAAGCAGGACATCTTTCACATCCCCGGTGAGAACGGCGCCTTGTATGGCGGCGCCGGCGGCCACGACCTCATCAGGATTGACGCCTTTATGAGCTTCTTTTCCGAAAATATCCTTCACGATCTTTTGAACCATGGGAATCCGAGTTGAGCCTCCAACCAGAATAACCTCATCGATATCCGAGGCTTTCAAACCAGCATCCGCCAGAGCTTTTTTGCACGGATCGATCGTTCTTTTGATAAGAGCGTCCATGAGCTGTTCAAGCTTGGCCCGCGTTAATTTCAGCAACAAATGCTTCGGACCCGCTTGATCGGCTGTAATAAAAGGCAGATTGACTTCCGTTTCCATGGTGGTCGAAAGCTCCATTTTTGCCTTTTCAGCGGCTTCCTTAAGTCTCTGCAAAGCCATTTTATCTTTAGACAAATCAATGCCGGCGTCTTTCTTGAACTCCGCGACCAGCCAGTCCTGGATTTCCTGGTCGATGTCATCACCTCCCAGGTGGGTATCACCATTGGTGGATTTCACTTCAACAATGCCTTCGCCGACTTCCAGGATCGATATATCAAATGTCCCTCCACCGAAATCGTAAACGGCGATCGTCTGATCCTTTTTTTTGTCCATCCCATAGGCCAACGCCGCTGCCGTGGGTTCATTGACGATCCGATCAACTTCCAGACCGGCAATTTTTCCTGCATCCATGGTCGCTTTTCGCTGGCTGTCATTGAAATATGCGGGCACCGTAATGACGGCTTTATTGACTTTCTCTCCGAGATAATCTTCCGCCGCCTTTTTCAGTTTCTGCAGAATCATTGCGGATATCTCGGGCGGTGCATATTTTTTTCCCAATGCCTCTATCCGAACATCTCCATTGGATACGACCTTGAAAGGAACCTGTTTGATTTCTTCAGGCACTTCCTTGAAACGTCTTCCCATAAATCTCTTTATGGAATAGATCGTATTCTCAGGATTTGAAACTCTCTGTCTTTTTGCAACCTGACCGACTAACCTCTCGCCTTTTTCATTGAACGCCACAACGGAAGGCGTGGTTCGACCACCCTCCTCATTGGCAATGATGATAGGCTTGTCGCCTTCGGTAACCGCGACGACGGAGTTTGTCGTACCGAGGTCAATTCCTATTGTCTTCGACATTCCATTCCTCCAGATAATACATGTAAAATTAATTCAAATAAATTATAAAATATGAGCATATGTTTGTCAAGTTATATTATAGATGATGATTGAGATATTCTTAAGGCAAAAAAAAACCCGCTCGAAAGCGGGTTTTTTTCTTTATTCTTTTTAAATCTTATCAGGCGTCGGGATCTTCGATGAAATTTTCTTTCATCATGAGCTGAACTTCCGCCCTCGCTTTCTTGATGGTTTTTTCAGCCATGGCATATCGTTCTTCTGCGGGGAGATCCAATCGAGCGACTCCCTGTTCGATGGCCTTGGAACCTACGGCAACGGCTTCGCGGGGGAAAACTTCCCACTGATCCATGTCCGGAACGATATAATCTTCATTGATGCCTTTGTCCTCGGCGACTTTCGCCAATTCCTTGGCGGCTTCGATGCACATCTCATCCGTGATCTTATGAGCACGAACATCCAACGTTCCGCGAAAGATCCCGGGGAATCCAAGAGAGTTGTTGACCTGGTTGGGAAAATCCGAACGTCCGGTGGCAACTATGCGGGCTCCAGCTTCCTTCGCTTCCCAGGGCCAGATCTCCGGGATCGGATTGGCTTCAGCAAAAACGATCGCATCATCCGCCATACCGGCTACCCATTCGGGTTTGATAACGCCGGGGCCGTTTTTGGAGGCGGAGATCAAAACATCAGCGTCTTTCATGGCCTCGGGGATATCACCTCTGACTCCCCGGGCATTGGTCGTTTCGCATACATGCCATTTTTCTTTAAACCTTTCCTGCAGAACGTCTCTATCCGCACGATCACGATGCAAAATGCCTTTCGAGTCGACTTGAATGATGTTTCCGGGAGTTACACCGGCGGCGACGATCAAGCGTCCGATAGCGATACTGGCGGCACCGGCACCGATCAGCGCGACCTTGAGATCCTTCAACTCTTTCTTCACGATCTTGGCGGCATTTATCAATCCGGCCACCGTCACGCAAGCGGTTCCCTGCTGATCATCGTGCCACACGGGAATCCGGCATTCTTCCCGCAGCGTATCGAGAATATGGAAGCATTTCGGGTGGGATATATCTTCCAGGTTCACACCGCCGAAAGTCGGCTGCAGAAGTTTGACGGTCCGAATGATTTCTTCGGGATCTTTGGTGTCGAGCATGATCGGAAAAGCGTCCACTCCACCCAGATATTTGTAAAGAAGAGCCTTGCCTTCCATGACCGGCAGTCCGGCTTCCGGTCCGATATCCCCCAATCCCAGGACTCTAGTCCCATCGGAAATAACGGCAACGAAATTTCCCTTATTGGTCATTTCATAAGCTTTTTCGACATCTTCATGGATGTCCATGCAAGGCGCCGCAACTCCCGGGGTATACCAAATGGCGAAATCATGAAAACTTGTAATCCGGCATTTGGGCAGCACTTCGATCTTTCCTTTATAGAAAGGATGCAGACGCATCGCGTCTTTCGATGGCTGTTCCGCTTTTGCCAGGAGTTCTTCCACTGTGACTTCTTGAGACATTTTCAAACCTCCTTATTTTGGCACTTTAGACACTTTATAATGTATAAATTATGCCTTAAAAATAAACCATAATTATAGACCAATTATGCGATAAGTCAAGGCGCTGAAAAATCCATTTTTTCAGCGGTGGAGAAAACACCTTTCACTATCGGTCTGCTCGGGTGTTTTTGTGACGATCATCGCCAACTCAAATTCATCGGCTTTGTCGATCACATCCTGATCTCTCATCGATCCCAAAGGATAAATAAGAGCCGTAATCCCGTTCCGCGCCGCCGTTTCCACAACATCGGTAAACGGCATGAACGCATCCGATGCCATCACGCATCCTTCACATCCGTATCCTCGTTTCGACAGTTTGACGGCGTCTTCCGCCGCATCGATCCGGCTGCGCTGTCCCGAGCCGATCCCATGGACTTTATCTTTCGTCCCGATCACGATGGCATTTGATCTGGTGAAACAGGCCACGGTCCAATTGAAAATGGCCGCTTCGATTTCTTCCTTCGTCGGCTTTCTCCGAGATACCACTTCGACAGATTCCGGCGACACGATCCGGGAATCGAATCTCTGCTGCACCAACATCCCTCCGACAACCCGTTTGAGTTCAAGGTTTTCATCTTTGCTCGGCGCTTCGACACGGCTTCCCATCCGAACCACCCGCAGCGGTTTTCGGGTTGCGAATATCTCGAGAGCTTCAGGACTGAATCCGGGGGCATAAACGACCTCGACATTTCTGCCCTTTTCGACGACGGCGGCGGCCAAATCAGCATCCAGATCATAGTTGAACACATCAACGGAACCGAAATTCGACAAAGGATCGCACTGCCATGCTTTCAGAAAGACATCTTTACCTCCCCCCTCCATGGCAACTCCGCTCGGCATCTCATGCTTAACCAGCACACAGATGCGGCGGTCGGGGTATATGGTGTCGAGCTTTTTGATCAATCGCTGGCCCAGGTCCATGTCCCCGATGTTGATATACCCCAAGCCTTTCGTCCCTTCCTGGAGAACCTCCAACGTCCCCATGTTCGGTCCTTCGGCTCCCTCTTCCTGGTAAAAGGCCGCCGGGTAACCGGGATTTTCTCCATAGCGCATGGACTGTTTTTTGATGAAGCTCACGGCTCCGAATTGAATTTTATCGGAAAAGTTTTCTTCAACCTTTCTTCGGTATTGCTCCCGTGTAACCTTGCCGCTTTTATTCATGTTAGACTTCCTCCCTTTCCCATCTATTGATAACGGCGATTTCGTATTGATTCGCATCCAGATTGACGGCCTTCACCGCCGCCGCGGCGACGCGGAAATCGGCTTCTCCCTCCGGAGGTTTCAGCGCTTCATATACGGCCTCCACAACCTCTTCTGTGGATTTGCCCTCTAAGACGACATCCAGGGGTTCCCCGCAAAACGCAGGCAGCGGATTTCGGTTTTCACCTTGGTAAGTGGCAACCAGCTTGCCCCTTCCCGCTTCCAGCGGCACTTCATAGAAGGATCTTTCCGCTAATCCACGGCCCCCTCGTTTTATGATCGAAAGCGCGGCACGCCCTCCCGAAAGGACACATCCGCTGATGCGTGGCGTATATGTGGGTTGATCCGGCTCATATTCCCATTCTTTCAGGGTATGCGCAAGCAAACCGGCCGCTCCATATTCATCAGAAAAGCCTTCTTTGACGGCAATGGTCTGCTTCCCATTGCTGACGATGATTCCATTATGAAAAAATACCGCCGGATAGATCAACAGATCCACCTGTCCCTGCCGAAGAACCTCCTCGTCCGTCGGCTTAATCCAGAGTCCGCTGTTTTCGTGAGCGATCTTTCGCGCCTGACTCGACGGCGATCTTCCGGTAACGGCGTAAACAACCAGTTCATGAGCGTCAGGATCCATGCCGATCATGATAAGCCGGCCTGGATATCTCATGGATGCAAGGACCTTAAATTCTTTGGACATCAATGCTCCTTCGATAAATATAAATAAGAACGAGGGTATACATAACACAGGTCATTTTTCAAGTCAAAATCAACAGCCGTGGTCGGAGTATTCCGTGATTTATGGTATGATGTTTTTTTCTCTTCAAGACTTCCGCCATGAAAGGATACAAACATGAACGGCGATTCACTTGAAAAAGCTTACAAAGACATGGACTTTCTCAATTCGGACGGAGCCCGGACGATTCGAATCCTCAGCGAATATCTTGAACCGCTGCAGAGGCTGAAGCGCCTTAAAATCAATAATTCCGTGCTCTTCCTGGGCTCGGCACGCCTCTATCCGGAGGATAAAGATGCGCCTCTCGCCAAATACTACTGGGAAGCCGAGGAACTGGCCTATCTTCTGTCCGAGTGGGCCGGAAAACTAAAAAAAAACGGAAAAAATTTCGTCATCTGTACCGGGGGGGGGCCCGGCATCATGGAAGCCGCCAACCGGGGGGCATCCCGTGCCGGTGGAAAATCCATGGGAATGAATATCTCTCTTCCTCATGAACAACAACCCAATCCGTACATCTCTCCCGAACTCTCATTTCTTTTTCATTATTTTTTTATGCGCAAATTCTGGCTATTGAATGAAGCCAAGGCCATTGTCGCCTTCCCCGGAGGATACGGAACCCTGGATGAAGTCTTTGAAACCCTGACATTGATTCAAACCGGAAAGTTCCATAAAGACATGATGCTCCCGGTCCTTCTCTACGGTGAAGATTTCTGGCGGGACATCATTGATTTCGAGAGTCTCAAAAAATACCGTACCATTTCTCCGGAGGATCTGGATCTCATCACTTTTTGTTCCGATCCCCGGGAAGCTTTCGATTTTCTCAGCCGCCGATTGGAAAAATATCTCTGATTTCAAATCAAACAGTGATGGCTGCGTGCGATCTTTTTATGGCAGGATACTCAGTAGGTAGTGGATCACACACATTCCGATCGTCGGATTCACAATGACGACTATGAAACCGTTGAGATTGATCGTTCTCATTTCAATCCTTCTGGCCGGAGCTTGTGCCGTAAATCCTCGAGTACGCTTCGCCGATCCCATTCAAACCGGTCTTGCTTCCTGGTATGGTCCCGGCTTCCACGGCCGGGATACTTCCAGCCGTGAAATATATAATATGTTTGAATTGACCGCCGCCCATCGATCCCTCCCTTTCGGAACATGGGTGGTGGTGACGAATCTGAACAACGGACTTTCGGTTCGCGTCAAAATCAACGACCGCGGCCCTTTCGTCAAGGGGCGCATCATCGACCTCTCCTACGCCGCGGCCCGAGTACTGGGGATGGTCGAGCCCGGGGTTATTCCCGTCAGGATCGAAGTCCTCCCCGACATCTCCCCCCCCCTGCATCTCCCCCTCTACTCGATCCAGGTCGGATCTTTCGCTCAAGAGCGCAACGCGGTCGAACTCAAGCGCCGCCTTGAACCTGCTTATCGTGATGTTTATATCACGCGCTTCACCACTCCCCACCAAGTATATTTTCGGGTTCGAATCCGCGCGGACAGCCGAAAACACGCTCTCGCTCTGGCCGATAGACTTGCCCGCCGCGGATTTTCTGTGCTGCTTCTCGAAGAACAGTGAACGCTGCAACACGGATTCAGCCTATCGTTGTATCGGGTGTTTGAAGAATTCGCACGTTCATACGATCGGCTCCATGACAAAATCCGTACGGACCGTATATTCGCTTTTCTGCTTCCTTTTTCGGCGCTTAGGATTTTTCCGCTTTCATGGACGGACGTACCGAGCAAATTGACTTTCCCGTCTGGATTGTGATTAAATTTTTTAATCATTCATGAAAAAACGCATTCTGATCTCCGCATCGCTTTTTCATGCGTTGAATGACGCCGCTACCGTTTCCGTTCCCATGATTTTTCCACTCCTCTATAAGCAGAAACTCTTGATCAACACCTATTCACATATCGGAATCATGTCGAACCTGGGGCTTTTGGTCACTCTGCTGTTCCAGATTATCATCGCCGGCGCCGCCCATAAATACGAATACAAATCCATGCTGCTGGTCAGTATCGCCGGCCTTTCATTGACCCTGGCTCTTCTTCCCTTCTCCGGAACTTTCGGGATTCTGATCCTTTTCTATCTTTCTTTTCGTCTGTTCGCCAGCTTCTATCATTCCGTGGGCGTTGCCACCGTTTCCCGAGCTTACACCGGAAGCGATCTCGACACGGCCATGGGAATTCAGAATGGATCCGGAAACCTGGGCGTTTTTCTTGCCTTCATCGCTTCGGGCTGGCTTGCACAGAATTTCGGATGGAAAATCCCTCTGTTCGCCTGTTCGGGAACCATCATCATATTGGGCTCGATAAGCTATCTGACCGCCGCGAAAACAAAGACTCTTCCATCGGATCATCCGGCTCCCGGGAATCTATCCTGGAAAGAATCCTTGCGATCCATTCGCGGCTATATCCCCGGGATCATTTTCGGCGGCGCCTGCTGGGGAACAACGGTCTATTTCGCGCCTTCCCTCCTTCATCACAAATTTCAGGTCTCCATGGCAGCCACAGGTGTTTTCTTGGCTCTTTGGATCGGGATCGGAACCGTAACCAATTACGCATACGGCATTCTAAGCCGGAGATTTGGAAGGAAAACCCTTGCCATATCTGGGATTCTCGGAGCCTCGTTTTTTCTTCTGATGTTGGGGATCGCCTCTTTCCGGATCATGGCGGTTGTCAGCCTTTTCTTTTTCGGTGGGGCTCTTTTCATTATTTTCCCCGCTTTTCAGACCTTGGTCGGTACGAACGCCTCCAAACGTAATCAAACCCACGCTTTCAGCCTCGTCGCCAACATCCAGATGTTAACAGGGGCCACAGTTAACCTGATCGCCGGAATCCTCTCCGACACTTTCGGAATCAACACACCATTCCTCTTCCTTTCCGGCCTGGGCATGTTGGTAGCGGCATTCTTCATTCTCAGAGGATTTGGACCACGTCATAGAATTCCTCCCGCATAACAGTCATCCGTTAAATGTAAACCGCGCTGTGCCTTTTTCCCGGGTCCAACGATAGAACGCAGGCGGCGGCTCTATCTGGAAGATCGCTTTCCGATGATTCCTCGACGGCCTTCCTGAAGAACCGGAAACGAGGGCGTCTTGACCCGACATAAAAAGTCCATTATGTTTAGTGTCAAAATCATGTTAAATGAAATCGAGCATATCTATTCCGAGGTCGTCGGCACCTATGAAATCGTCAATCACGTCCTTACATTCGGATTGGATCGTACGTGGCGCCGGCGAGCCGCGCGGCTTTCAGCCCGCTCCGGCGGCTCTCGATGGCTCGATGTATGCAGCGGCACCGGAGAAATGGCGGAAAATCTCATTCGCTTCGCGCCGAAAAATGTCCATCTCACGGCGGTCGATGGCAGTTTTTCGATGCTTGCGGCTGCGAATCGAAAGCCGTCGCTGAACCCGATCGCGCTGTGCGTATCCGACGTCAACCGCCTGCCTTTTCCTTCCGGCAGCTTCGATCTGATCACCATTTCATTCGCCACCCGGAACATCAATCCGGACAGGCGGGGGCTATCCTCGTATTTAAGGGAATTTCACCGTATTCTGAAGCCGGGCGGATATTTCATCAATCTCGAAACCAGCCAGCCTCGGAATCCTTTACTGAAACGACTTTTTCATTTCTATACGCGTATAGCCGTCAAACCAGTCGGTGTTTTGTTTTCAGGATCACGAGCCGGATACGAATACCTCGCCTATACCTTGCCCCGCTTCTATTCCGCTACCGAACTGTCTGAATTGATCGAAAACGCAGGATTCGATTGCGTCAAGTTCCAAAGTCTTTTTTGGGGGGTGGCCGCCATTCACTCCGGCAGGAAATCCATGTAAATCCCTTTTCGGCCGAGGATTCTTTTCCCGGTCGTTCTCCATCGCTTCAGTCACCGGTATCGGAGTAAAACTTCGTCATCACAAGGCAATTTCGTTCTGGGCCGCGGTGATATCCGACTTCATCCATTTTCTTTCGAATAAGAAACAAACCGTAGCCTCTTTCCGAAGCGACGTTTAAATTTGGCAAGGGGACCTCTTCCAAGGAAAACCCCGGACCTTCATCACCGACCTTAATCGTCATCCGATCTTTAAACAGCAGAAAGCTTAGATGCACTTCGGGTGCGGCGGGTGAAGAACGTCCGTATTTTACGGCATTTGTAAATGCTTCACTCACGCACAGATCGACATCACGACAATAGGATTTATTCACTTTTTTATTCAGTATTCGAGTGCATATTTCTCGAGCCAATGCGGTCACCAAAGGAAGGTTGCCCAGTTTCCCTCGGCACCGAAGCTGAATTTCCTGCTCCTTCATGATTTCCTCTTCGGAAGGGATGAAGAGCGTCGGGAAGGAGCCGTCCATTCGAATCCGATCATCGACACATCGTCGGAAATTTCATCCTCGCCGAGAAAAAGCTTGACATCCTCCAGCAGCCGGCGGAATGTTTCATCGATTGAAGCCTTTCCATCTGCTCGCAGTTGTTTTTCAATGCGCTCAAGACCGTAATTGATCTTCTTCGCCGATGAATAGGCTTCATTTATCCCGTCGGAAAACAGGATGAAACGATCCTTTGATTTCAAGCGCACTCTTTGCCTGTTCCGTTGAATATTGGAAATGCCGAACCCCACGGGAGGTCCTCCGCCTTCAATATACTCGGAAGTCCCGTCCCCATGGATAACGAGCGGCCAATTATGCCCTGCACGGCAGAACGTCACCAATCCGGTCCTTATATTGATCACGGCATAGACCATGGTGAAATATCTGTCGTACCGCCCCAACATATCCTCTTCATCCAGCAAAGCCACGACCCGTTCGGGGGGATTGATCCGATAACAGGGCGAATTCCCCAAGGGAACCTTCAGCAGTCCCTGAGGGCTGACGTTATGCTTCATTTTTTGACTGAGCGTCACGCTGAAAAGAGCCGCCGGAACCCCATGACCGGATACATCGATACTGTAGAGACCGATATGATTTTCATCCAAACGAAATATGTTGAAGATATCTCCCGATACATATGCGCTGGGGACGAAAGCGAACGAAAATTCGATGTTCGGGTAGTTCGGAGCGAGCTGAGGCATTAAGCTTTTTTGAACATCCCGGCCGGCCTCCAAGTCCCGGCTCATGATTTTATTGGCCCGTTGGAGACGCAAATTCTGATTCCACAAATCCTCTTCCAGCGCGACGATTCTCTCCCCCGTACGCAGCCGCAAATACAATTCTTCAGGTACAAACGGACGACTCAAAAAATCATCCGCTTCCTCGCCCATCTCCTGAATCACATCTTTTCTCTGATTCTGTTCGATAAGAAGAATGACGTATATATAGAAGGGAAATCCCCCTCTGCGAATCCGTTGGCAAAGATCAGATCCTTTTATTTCTGCAAGATCATAATCCGCAATCACTAAGCGAATATCTTTTTCCCGGCGAATGAGATTCCAGGCTTCTTTTCCATTGTCTACACAATGAACGTCAAATCCCTTGGCGGACAGAATGTCTGCAACGGCTTGGCGAAACGGGGATTGGTTTTCAGCTATCAGCACTTTCACGGCCACCCTCCTCCCTTTTTTCAGGGCTTATCTTTCTTTTTCCAACAAGAGGATGAGGATCGAGTGTTCGCCCGCTGGAACTTTCACTTCCGTGGATTTACCGGAAAAGATACGTGCGACTTCGTCGTCAATCAATAGTTGATATTTGCCTTTCCCCAGGAAATTGATGTTTATCTTGCGCGGTTTCAAGGATTTGATCTCAAATGAAACCTCGTTTGGGGAATAAAGGAAATGCCTGAATATGGCGCGCCCCTTGGTCTCTAGAACGACTTTTCCCTCCTCCCGCAACACGACCTTTTTTCGGGATATTTCCAAGTCATAATGCCTTCCCTGGACGGAGACCCTGGAGAGCCGCCCCCGCTGAGGTCCCAGAAAACCAAACCTGAATCCCTCCCAAGGGTTGAAATCCAGGTATTCCTCCAAGGCGACCAGTCCAAACAAAGGCCCCCAACTCTGATATCTTTGTCCCCCGGCTTCTCCGGTTCGTGAATCATAATTTTCAGGACAGAGCTGATAATTTTTCCAGCTTCGCAAAAACAATTCCGAGCTCTTCTTCGCAAATTCAGCGGCGATGGCGTCGAAATGATACGCTTTCAATCCCTGATAAACCAGGTAATTGGTAGGAGGCCAGATGGTTCCCCGCCAATACTGTTGATCCTTGAAGTCCTTATCATCACGCGATATCGTCGGAATCACAAACTCTCCCCAAAATTCCTCCTCATTCAGAAGGTGCTTCATCATTCGCATGGCACGAGCTCTATCGGGAATATGCGCCAACAAAGGATAAAAATTCGAAGCGGCTTTGCGGTTGGAAAAACGCCCATCCCAATGACGATCGAAGTAGAATCCTTCCCGGTCATCCCACAAACGTTCATTGATCAGCGTTTTCATGGTTTCGTATTCTTCGATCAGTTGACGAGAATCCGGTTTTTCCCCCAGAACGCCCGCAATTTGCGACAGACACCAGCAATCGAGAGCATACAGAGAGTTAAGATCCAGACAATTCATGCTCAAGGTACCGCTTCTCTCATCAAAGCCCGCGTCATCCCAGTTTGGAAGATCATCCTGGCCGGATTCCCACATCGCACGCGTTTTCCCGGTCGCTCCCTCTTCCCATTCCGGAACGGAATTCGCGACAAGCCCTCTGTCTGAGCCCCACTCGAGCAGCCCATCGCCGTTTCCGTCTCGGCGAATCCGCCCGGATGCCGTCTCGGCCTTCCAGAAATCATGCCATTTCTTTAAATAGGGATATGCATGTTCGAGTATCTCGATATCTCCGATTTTCTGGAACAACTTGAGTACCACGTAACTACCCACCGGAGGCTGCGATCGATCGGGTGTACCTCCGAATCGGCCGCGCCAGTTGGGTATATTCCCGTTTGGGTACTGTGTCTCGAGTACGGAACGCACGATATCACACGCGTGTTTCGTACTTTCCACCACGGCTTCCAGAGCATTAAAAAAAGAATCCCATTCAAATATCGTCCAATGATCGGGCTCTCCGTCCGGCCTCGGGAATATCCATCGGCGCCCCGCAGGAGAATAGAGACGGTGACGTCCCGCCTGATACAACGTCATCCAGAAGATATTATTGGTGATGGCTTCCGGAATTCCTTTGAACAATCCATCAATCTTTACCCGCTTTTTCTCGTAGCGCCGACTTTCTTCGCTAAGAATGGATGCGATCGCCTTCTTGTTTTTGTAGCGGTATATATGGTTGGAAAGCTCTTCCGAATCGCTCCCCACACCGGCGATAAAATAGATCTCATTATCTTTTCTGGGAGAAAATGTCAGGGCCACCTCTTCTCCGGAAACCGGTGTGATCGACTCATGGGATTTATCCGTCCAGAGGATGTAATGGTATTTCTGCAGGGCATCGCTTACACCTGAAAGACGGTTTTCCTCGTCGATTCTGTACTGCCCCCGAAAATCCCAGGGGAAATAGTGAACGAGCTGCAGTTCGATTTTTGCGGGAATCCGAATCCGTCCCACAACCGTTCTTTCGTCCTGACGGGACCATTCCACGGTCATGATGCCGGCTTTGGGAGCCGGTTTTATCAGGATCGGCGTCTCTTTCGCTTTGCCGAACGGAAGTCCCAGATCGAATTTGATCCGAGAATACTGTCCATCGGGGGAATGCGGTCCCACTTCAGAAGCGAGAAAAAACAGATCCATCCCGTCAGCGGTTTCCTCCCCCTTTCGAACACGCAGCCGGTAAGCGAATCCGCTCTCGGGGTGTGGGACCAAAACCAATCCCCCCCAACCCTTTCCATCCAGGGAACCGACATACATATCTCTCCACGGATAGTAGATCTGTGCATTCAAAACCGAGGAGATCAACGATAACAGCAGGATCGCTGCAAGCTTCTTAAGGGAACATTTCATGGATCGATGTTTCATTCTCACTAATAATTTAAGGAAACACGTCCCTTTTCGCAACAACTTTCGAATCACTCGTTAAAAGACTTTCCCGGAGATCATGTCACATGGGTAACTTTTTGAGGATATTTGCGGAAAAATCCTGCTTTATAGATATCGTCCAGAGTCTCGAACAGGATGACGATTTCGTTGGGATCGGTATAAAAATGAGGCCCTATGCGAATCACATCGCGTTCATTTTTCCGCCCTTTTCTAAAATCCACGATGATACCTTGATCATCCAGTGCCTGTTTCACCTGAAAGGCATGCGGAATCCCCAGTGAAACGGCTCCGCCTCGCTTTTCTTTCCGCCCGGGAGTCAGGACATCGAATCCCCGGCTATGCGCATGCTCCATGATTGAATCCGTCATCCTCAAGGACTTGGCACGGATTTGATCCTCACCTATATTTCGGATGATCTCCAATCCGGGGCGGGCGGCATAAAGACAGGCAATCGGAGGCGTACCGGACATGAATCGATAGGATTTTTCCGTAAATTCCATACGGGGGGAAAATCCGAAAGGAAGGCGGTGCGCCAACCACCCCGTCAGTGCGGGTTTCAAGCGTGAGGCTGCGGCCGGGTTCACATACAAGAAGGCATTGCCGGGCCCTCCGCAAAGCCATTTCAGGCAGCCCCCGACATAAAAATCAACTCCCAACCGATCGACATCAATGGGGATGGTTCCGGGAGCGTGATATCCGTCGATGATCGTCATCGCGCCCACCCGCCGGGCTTCTTCGGCAATTCGTCCGACATCCTGGATATAAGCTGATTTGAAATATACGTGAGATGTAGCCACAAAAAGGGTTCTGGATGATATCCGGGACAGGATGCTTTCAACGGGAATCCCGGGCTGTCCGGAACTGGTTACCATGTTAATCCGCCACCCCATACTTTCGGCAATTTGAGAAACCGCATAGATGGTGGATGGGAAGTCTTGGTCGGTCATAATGATTTCCCGGCGCTCCGCGCGCTGCAAACGGAATGCCGTGGAAAGTGCGGTCCAATGTGCCTGAGTGGCATGGGTCATCATGGAGATCGCATCCTTTTCCGCTCCTATCATTTCACCGATAAGATTTCCGATTTCTCGAGAAAGATCCCACCATTCCATTCTCCATGCGGAAACGCCCTCCGTCGCCCAAAGTTCATAGTAATTTCCCAACTCCCTATGAACATTCCTGGGAACGGCTCCCAGGGAATTGCTGATCAAATATGTTTTTCCCTTCAGCACGGGAAACTCGCGTCTCAGTGCTTCCAGGTCCCGTTCCAAATCCCAGCTTGTTTGTTGCATGCGTCACCTCTTATTCTATTCTTTAAGATTTGCCGCCCTATCAGACTGAAAACGCCATCAGCAATGTTCGGGGTTAAAATAGCATAAGGGACAGCTCCCGTAAAACGGTTATTATACCTTCAAGGACATTGCAGGCTCCCCGATGCATTCCAGGATCTATCCGGCTGTCGTTTCAGGAGGGATTTTTTCGCGGCCGCGGCGAACGCCCGTAGAACAGATCATCCCCACGGATGAAAATCCCTTGAGCCGACCGCGATTGCGCCGAGACGAAACGAACCGCGTCGTGAAAGAAATTCACCGGTTTACTGTACGGGCAGACATACAGACAGGTGGCGCAATCGGTTCCGGCACGACGCCAGAACTCGTAACAGGCTTCCCGATCGATAACCCATTTTTCAATTCCATTTTCAACGATTCGGGGTCCCACGGGAATGGCTTTTCCAGGACAATTAATCGCGCATTTTTTACAGCGTTCGCAAAAATCTAGTATGCCGCGAACTTCAGGCCTATCGGGAATCAAGGGAAGGTCGGTTGTAATAAGGCCCAATCGAGCACGCGGTCCGTATTTAAACGTCACCAGAATCCCCATGCGTCCCATCTCTCCCAGACCGGCCTGCCATCCAAGGGGGGGCAATACAGCCTGATAATTGCTCCCGGCGATATGAGCCCGGGCTGGATATCCCAGACGCCTGATATAATCCGCGGCGATAATCGAGATTTTTGCAGCTTCGACATATTTCTTTGCGGTCTCGACAATAACGGGCGCTTTCGGAGCCGCCGCCACCCATGCATAATCCATCTCCAGAGCAAAGACCACGGCGTATTTATGATTCAAATCTATCTTTGAGCCAAATTTTTCAGGGCCGCGGCCGACATGAGAATACAGGAAAGAGGGATCAAGTTCGCATATGCCGCTGACATCGGCTCCCAGGCGGCTCAGAGTACGCTTTATCAGCTCTGAATTTTTCTCCGCTGTAAACGTCGTTCGATCTTCTTCCACGGTTCCGTCTACCGCCGTCAGCTGGTGTTCCAGGAAATCGAATTCCGCCGAAGCCAAGGGGAAAAGTTCCGGACTTTTGTTGCGATGAAAAGATGTAAGTATATCCGGCAGCTTTCTGATTGTATCATCCCGCGTTTTTCTCTCCGGGTGGGTTCGGTAATATTCCTTATAGCGTTCGCTCCCTGGGTGATATTCAAATCGGGCAAAAATGACATCCCGTTCATCGATTCGTCGGGGTTTCGCCTTAATGATTTGAGAGGAACGCGGTTTTTGAGAGATCAAAACTCCCAACACGAAGATGACCGAAGAAATGGATAATGCAGCAAAAACGGCTTTTTGAATGCCGTCGGGAAGCATATAGATGAAAACATTTCCCAACCCGATGATGATGAAAAAGAGACCGCTTCTGCGAAACGCGCGACCTTCATGTTCGAATACGCTGGCAAGAGCGAAATAAAGGAAAAACAACATCACCGAAGCCAGCACCACCTGACCCGCAATTTCCCACATCGTCATGATATATTTCCCTCGGTTGGATTGTTAATCAAGGGCTCCGGAAGGAACCTCCCCTCCGGATCAATAGGAATACCTCAAACCCATGGAAATGGCGGTCAGAGAGACATTGAAAGCCCACTCCTCTTCGCGGCGATCTCGATTCAATTCTTCAACCGTAGTGGTGATAAGCGCTCTTTGGTGAAGGAGGGATGTCTCTATGAATACGGCAAAACGCCTTGAAATACTTATCGAACCTCCCAGTCCCGCCTGGATACCCCCTCTGTTTTTTGAGGACTGTCTGATGCTCCCCCCGGGGATGCCGGAAACCTCCCGGTTTTGAATCCTGCTGAAAATCACACCTCCGCCGACAAAACCGTATACATCCCATTTCCGTTCCGGGAAAAGGTGAAATCGAACAGAGAGCATGAAAGGGCTGAGAGACATCTCGCCGTCGAGAGAATGTTCTTCATCAACGACATCCAATCGGCCGATCTTAAAATCGAACACCAGATCGACATGCCGAACGACGGCCGCACTGAGTCCAAAACCGGTCTGAGTACCCGCATCCAGAACATTCTCCAAAGGCATCCAGATTCCGCCGGCGGCGTGAAAACGTAGGGTTCTGTTTTGAGCATAAAGGTGACGGCTTCCCGCTAAACAAAAAAGGCAGAAGATGATCATCCATGATTTTCGCATTGTTATTTCAATTATCAAAGAATGAGGAAGGAGTGTCAAATTTTCCCGAGAGAAGCCGATCAGCAGGCTCCGTCCCCCCCCTCGTCCCAGGCAGGCGTTGCGTTTTGTGATCAATATGATATGGTGGGGATAAGACTAAATGGAGGGCTGTATGGATTACCAGCGTTATTTCAAATCATCTCAGGCCGAAATGATCAAATGCCTCAAGGAAGCCGTCGATCTGGAATCTCCGTCCGCGGATAAGGGAGCCGTTGATAAATGCATATCTTATTTCAGAAAGGAATTTCAACGCGCCGGCGCCTCCGTTTCGATATTTCCTCAAGATGTTACCGGTGATTTTCTCCTGGTCGAATACCCGCCTCGTGAGAAAATCTCGAATCTGAAGCAAATACTGGTTCTGACACATGCCGACACGGTCTGGCCGGTCGGCAAACTCAAGACAATGCCTTTTTACGTTGAACGGAATAAAATATTCGGGCCGGGAGCCCTGGATATGAAAGCCGGATTGGTCATGGCGCTATTCGCCATTCGCACTCTTAATAAATTGAGCGTTGTCCCTTCGAAACGAATCGTCGTTTTCGTCAACTCTGCGGAAGAGATAGGAAGTGAAAACGCCTATTCCGCTATTCGAGAATTGGCTAAGAAATCCAGCTGCGTTCTCTGTCTGGAACCCGCGATTCCGGGAGGCGCCTTGAAGTTGCAGCGAAAAGGCCGCCTGGTGGTTCGTCTCGAAACACGAGGCCGCTCGGCCCATGCCGGTTCTCCAGAAAAAGGGATCAATGCCATCGAAGAGCTTCTTTTCCAGCTTCGCACTCTTCTGCGTACCAGGACTTCAGCCCTCACCATGAATATCGGATCCATAGAAGGAGGAGACAAACCGAACGTCGTTCCCGCTGCGGCAGCCGCCACACTTGACGTCAGGTTCTGGAATCAATTTCAAAAAGAAAAGGCCAAGGATGCCTTGAATCGACTCGCTCCGCACCTGCCGGAAGCATCCATCGAATCTAAAATCGTCAGCTATACTCCGCCAATGGAAAGAAATGCCGGCTCGAACCGCCTACTCCGTCAGATCAAGCAAACAGCCGACGCGATGGATATCTCGCTCACAGCGGGTAAAACCGGAGGCGGTTCCGACGCTTCCATCGCCTCCTCGATGGGAATCGCCACGATCGACGGACTCGGTCCCGATGGAGAAGGGATTCATGCCGAACATGAACATGTTCTCATTCCCTCTTTTATCGAGCGCACCGCGCTCTTGACGTGTTTGCTGGAGAAACTTTGACAAGCCGATAAATTCAATATATGGAAAGGACATATCCGTTTATTACTTCTTCCATAGCCGTTTGAATTGGACTATAATTGCTTTTTGAGGTTCCCCGTCTATAACGGAAAAAAGATGAAGAACAAGGAATATCTGCTTTCACCTGGTCCGACTCCAATACCTGCGGAGGTGCTGGCGGAAGCAAGCCTGCCTATCCGCCACCATAGGACACCTGAATTTTCAAAGATATTCACCCGGACGGTTTCCGGACTTCAATACGTTTTTCAGACGCAGAACGACGTCTACATTCTGGCCGCATCCGGAACCGGCGCCATGGAAGCCGCCGTTGTGAATGTCCTGTGCCCCGGTGATCGGGTCATCTCCATCTCCACCGGTAAATTCGGCGCCCGATGGGGGGACATCTGCCGCAGCTACGGAATCGATGTTCATGAAGTGGAATTGGCTTGGGGACATGATTACCCTCCGGAAAAGTTGGCCTCCTCCTTAAAAAGCTTCCCCGGTGCGCGAGCCGTATTCACAACCCTATCAGAAACATCCACGGGGACCGTATACGATATACGGAGGTATGCCGAAATCGTATCCAAAACGGAAGCCTTGTTGGTGGTGGACGGGATATCGGGTATCGGCGCCATGCCCTGCCCAATGGATGAATGGCAAATCGACGTCTTGATTTCCGGAGCCCAAAAAGCCTTCATGACCCCCCCAGGATTATCTTATATCGCGTTCAGTTCACGGGCATGGAAAGCCGTTGAAAAGGCATCCCTCCCCCGCCATTACCTTGACGTCCGCAAATACAAGCAAAGCCTCTTAAAAAAGACCTCGCCTTTTACTCCCGCGATTTCCCTGCTTGGCCAGCAGTGCAAAGCCCTGGAACGTATTCGCACCGCCGGACTCCGCCGGATGTTTGATCACCATCGTATTTTGGGCGAGGCCACCCGCGCCGGCGTCCAAGCCCTCGGCTTGGAACTGCTCTCTCAAAATCCCGGAAACATTCTCACCGCGGTTCGTATTCCGTCCGGTCTTGACGGAAAAGAATTCGTCGATATCATGCATAATCGATATGGAGTATATATCGCAGGAGCCCAGGTCCCTCATCAAGGAGAATTTTTCCGTACTGCACACCTGGGTTTCATGTCCGGCTTTGACATCATCACGGCCCTGGCGGCCATGGAAATGGCCCTGCGCGACTTGGGTTATCCTGTCAAAGGCGGAGAAGCCGTAAAAGCGGCGCAATTTATTTTAAAGGAGTGTTATTGTGAAAAAAATATTGGTTTGTGATGTACTTAATCCTGAAGCCATGGACGCCTTGCAGTCCATTCCTGAACTCGACGTCACCATCAAAACGGGAATGGATGAGTCTGAATTGATCAAAACGCTTCCCGGATTCCATGCCGCCGTCGTCCGCAGCGCGACTAAAATCCGTAAGAACGCCATCCAGTCCGCTGATACCCTCGAGATCATTGTTCGCGCGGGTATCGGATTGGACAACATCGATGTCTCCGACGCGGAAGCCAAAGGCATCAAAGTTTCCAATACGCCTTCCGCGACCACCATCTCGGTAGCGGAACACACCTTCGGTCTCATGCTGGGTCTCGTGCGCAACCACGGTCCCGCAAACTGCTCCATGAAAGCGCACAAGTGGGAGAAGAAAGCGCTTGGCGGAACGGAACTTTTCGGCAAAACGCTGGGTATCATCGGCAGCGGTCGCATCGGCCTCGCCGTTGCGGAACGAGCAATTGCTTTCGGAATGAAGGTCATTGCGTTCGATATCGTTCCCATTAATACCGATCTTGACATCAAACAGGTCTCACTCGACGAGCTTTTAGCCGAGGCCGACATTTTCTCGCTCCACCTTCCCAAAACGGATAAAACCGCTCATATGATCAGCACCAATGAATTCAACAAGATGAAAGACGGAGCTCTGTTGGTCAACGCCGCCCGCGGTGGAGTCGTGGACGAGGATGCCCTGCTGAAATCTCTGGAATCAGGCAAGCTGAGAGCAGCCGCTATCGACGTCTATGAAAAGGAACCGGCGGAAAACTATAATCTGATCGATCATCCGGCGGTAACGGCCACCCCGCATATCGGCGCCGCGGCCAAGGAAGGCCAGAAACGCGCCGGCATGGAAGTCGTCCGAATTTTGAAGGAATATTTTCAGGCATAACGATATCCCAATACATCCGGACCACTTCTGCCTTTCCGGATAAGAGGTTTTCTATATGATTTATCTCGACAACAACGCAACGACTCCGCTTGATCCGGCCGTCGTGGAAAAGATGGCTTGGTTCATAAGAGAACATTTCGGCAATCCGTCATCACTGTACCCCCTCGGTCGTACAGTCAAAGATATAATGACGGAAACTCGTGAAACCGTCGCCGGCTCCCTGGGAGCCGGCGCGGCGGAACTGATATTCACGGGTTCGGGAACCGAATCCGACAATTTCGCTATCCGTGGGGTTCTGGAGGCGTCTCCCGATAAAAATGAATTGATCACGTCCACAATCGAACATCCCGCCGTTTATGAAACCGCTAAATTCCTGCAAAAAAAAGGCATCAAGGTCACCTTTGTTCCGGTTGATTCCTATGGGCTCTTGGACCTTGATTACCTCGAACGTTCCATCTCCCCCAAAACGGGACTCATCTCGATCATGCATGCCAACAATGAGATCGGTACGGTTCAACCTATCCGAAAGATCGTTGATATCGCCCGGAAAACCGGAGTCCCCGTCCATACCGACGCGGTTCAGACTTTTGGCAAAAGACCTCTCGACGTCAAGGACCTTGGTGTAGACTATCTATCCGTTTCCGCCCACAAGATCTACGGTCCCAAGGGGGTCGGCGCCCTCTATATCCGCCGTGGAGCCGCAATTTCGCCTATCATCTTCGGAGGCCATCAGGAACACCGGCTCAGAGCCGGAACGGAAAACACACCGGGCATCGTCGGTTTCGGAGAAGCGGTCCGCGTTTTAAATGAAAGGCAGGACGACGACAACCGCAGGTTGGCGGAACTTGCCGCCGCATTGAAGAAGGGGATCGAACAAAAAATCCCCCATGTAAAATTCAACGGACACCCGGAACACCGCATCAATTCCACGGTCAATTTCGCTTTTCCGGGAATCGAAGCGGAAGCTATCCTCTTGGCGCTGGCAACTAAGGATATTTGCGTTTCCACCGGGTCAGCCTGCAGTGAAGGAGGTGAAGAGGTATCCCAGGTTTTGAGTTCTATCGGGGTTAAACCCGAGATCGCCCGTTCTTCGATCCGGATGTCGCTTGGACGATTCAACACCGCTGAAGAGATTGAAACCGTACTGAATATTCTTCCGGATATTGTTCAAAACTTCAGGGAGATCTCCGCACTGGACATATAAATAAATCGTCTAGCCTCTGTTTTAATGAACCGGTCCGCCCGGAATAAAGCTTCTATCTTCCATCTTTATCGATATCTCGAAGCCGTTTCAGATAATTCGACCGCACGCGCAGAAAGAAATCGTGATAATCCGGGGTACGAAAATCAGGATATGTCCATTCCAACAGCTTTATATTCTTTCTTCCGAAAAGAAATTCCAGATGAGCGTAAATCCCATTTTTTAGCGGAATCCTATGAGAGAAATCTTTAGCGGTCGCCATGACCAAGGCTGAAGCCGAAAGGTATCCCGGGTCCAGGTTGACCAACCTCGTTCGCGATTCGGCGGCTTTCCTCATGATTTCTTCCAACGCGTTGGTTTTAAGTTTGATGTCGCTCAGACGCTCCGGATCAATCAGGGTTTTAAAGCTTAAGAATCGGCGCCTCAACCCCGGCCCCATTTGTTTTTCGTAATAATCGGTGAAAACGAACGGATAATAATCACTGCATATATCCAGTTCCCCGAAAGCATGTTCCAAACGCTCGGTCGCCGATTTGAAGACGTCGTCTTTCGCAGAAATGATGCCGCAGATCAATTGAACGGGATGAAATGTCCCGGCCTCAGTCATGACTCCTTCTCCATCAAATAATTCACGGCGCCTTGCGGATCGGGGGAATAGGCGTCGGCTCCGATTCGCCGGGCAAACCGCGAGTTTACCGGCGCACCTCCTATTAAGACACACGTTTCCGGATAAACACATTTTATCCGATCCACCATGCTTTCCATACCCGCCATCGTCGTCGTTAAAAGCGCACTAAGGCCGACGGCCCGCGGCCGCTGAAGACGGATGGTTTCCAGCATGTCTTTCTCTGAGACATCCACTCCGCAGTCCACCACCTTCCACCCGGCCCCTTCAAAAAACATGCCGACTATTTTCTTTCCGATATCGTGCAAATCTCCCGCGACCGTGGCCAAGAGTATGGTTCCGCGGTGTTGAACATCTCCGGATTGAAAATAGGGTTTTAAACATTCCATCCCACCACTCATGGCCTGCGCCGCCATCAAGACATCTGGAAGATATATCTCGCTCCGGCTGAACGCTTCACCAACCCTATTCATTCCTGGGATAAAGCCGGATTCCAAGATTTCCCGCGGAGCAATCCCTTCAGCCAGAGCCGCGCGGGTTAATTCGCTCGCTCCATCCCTCCCCGCCCATTCCGGAGGGAACGGGGATGTTTTTTCGATTTTTCCTTTTTCGATACAGAATGCAATCTGTTGCAGTATTCCGGCCATGAATGTCCTTTCAGCTCTCTCCATTACCACACTCTTCGCCACCTGTCAATTTGCCCCTCCTCAAGCACGGCCTCCGGACTCACGGTGATGGACATTTTATCGGTTATGACATATAATTTTGGACATTATGAAATGGGTATATATCGAAGACATCGCCGACTTTAAGGGACAGGACGTCGAGATCCGAGGCTGGATCTACAACAAGCGATCCAGTGGAAAAGTTCGTTTTCTTCTGGTCCGGGACGGCACGGGTTTACTGCAGGCTACCGCATACAGTGCGGATAAAGAAAATCCGCTGTTTAAAAAATTCGATCAGCTGACTCAGGAATCATCTGTAATCATCAAAGGAACCATCCGCGAAGACGCCCGCGCCCCCGGCGGATATGAAATGACGATCATCGATATCGACATCATCCAAGTCGCACACGAGTATCCCATTACCCTCAAAGAACACGGCATTCCATTCCTCATGGAGCACCGACATCTATGGTTGCGCTCCCAGAAACAAAACGCCGTACTCCAGATCCGAGCGGAAGTGATTCGGGCTGTCCGAGATTTTTTCGACGGTCGCAAATTCCGCTTGATGGACACCCCCATCCTGACACCGAGTGCGTGCGAGGGCACAACGACCCTCTTCGAAACCGAATACTTCGATCAGAAAGCATACCTCAGTCAAAGCGGACAGCTCTACAATGAAGCAACCGCCATGGCGTTCGGCAAGGTTTACTGCTTCGGCCCGACTTTCCGGGCGGAAAAATCCAAAACCCGGAAACATCTTATCGAATTCTGGATGGTGGAACCCGAAGTCGCGTTCGCCAATCTCAATGACACCATCGAGTTGGGAGAAGATTTGATCCTCTCCGTTATTTCCCGAGTCCTGGAAGAAAAACGAAATGAGCTGGATATTCTGGAACGGGACATAACTCCCCTCGAAAGCGTTAAAAAACCTTTCCCCCGCATCACTTATGAAGAGATCCTTCCTCTCCTCCAGGAGAAAGGATCTAAGGCCAAGTGGGGAGATGACTTGGGAGCGCCGGAAGAATCTCTGATATCCGAAATCTACGACACGCCCGTCTGTCTTACCCATTTCCCTGCGGAAATCAAAGCCTTCTACATGCAACCCGATGAAAAACGCCCCGACGTGGTTTTGGGTGTGGATATTCTTGCATCCGAAGGATATGGGGAACTGATCGGCGGCGGTCAGCGCATCCATGATCCCGATCTTTTGCTCCAACGAATCCAGGACCATAAGCTTTCCCGCCGGGATTATGAATGGTATCTGGATCTCAGAAAATATGGAACGGTCCCTCACGCAGGCTTCGGCATGGGAATTGAGCGCATGCTTTCCTGGATATGTAAAATCAAGCATATCCGGGAGACGATTCCTTTTCCACGCCTTCTTTACCGTATTTACCCTTAATCTTCTTTTCGCAATGCATGAAGACGGGCTTTACACTTCATCCGCCTCTCTTTACAATACGGAGACATGGAAAAAATCGCCTTGATAAGCTTGGGCTGTGCGAAAAATTTAGTCGACAGCGAAGTCATGCTCGGCATTCTGAACCGCGCCGGTTATGCCTTCACGAATCGGCTGGAAAATTCCGATATTATCATCATCAACACCTGCGGATTCATCGGGCCCGCACGAGAGGAAGCGCTTTCGGAAATCCGAAAAGCCGTTCAGGTCAAACGAAAACGCCCTGCTCTAAAAATTGTCGTCACAGGATGTTACGTACAGCGTGATCGTGATTCTCTGATCCAACGATTTCCCGAAGTCGATGCCTGGATGGGGGTTAATGATTTCGATCATATAACCGACGCCCTGCGCGGAATTTCCTACCCGCACCGCAACCGGGCTTTTCTATACGACCACGCATCTCCGCGCCATCTTTCCACGCCTCCCGGCTGGGCCTATATTAAAATATCCGAAGGCTGCTCTCATCACTGCGCTTTCTGTGCTATCCCGCTCATAAAAGGCCCTTATCATTCCCGACCGATATCTTCGATCGTCCAGGAAACCCTCCGTCTCGTATCCGAAGGTGTTCGCGAGATCGATCTGGTTTCTCAGGACACCACCTTCTATGGAAAAGACGTCGGGATGAAAGACGGCCTCCCCCATTTGCTTCAGGAACTGATCGCCATCCGTGGTCTCGAATGGATTCGAATTCTTTATGGATACCCTGAAGAGATCACGGATTCCTTGTTGGAAACCATGCAGGAGGAAAAGATCTGTTCCTACCTTGATATTCCTTTCCAGCATGCCGATTCCCGGATTATTCATTCAATGCGCCGAGGATTATCCGGAGACGAATCCCTTAAACTGATCGAATCCATCCGCAAGAAGCTTCCGGGCATCGCTTTGCGGACTTCCGTGATCGTAGGATTTCCAGGAGAAGGAAAAGAGGAGTACACACGTTTGTTGGATTTTGTTCGCGCCGCGCGGTTCGACAACCTGGGGGTTTTTACATATTCCAGGGAATCCGGCACGGGATGCTTCGAGATGGGAGATCCCGTTAAAGAAAGCGTCAAACAGCGGAGAAGAAACCGCTTGATGGAACTACAAGCCGAAATAGCTTATGAATGCAATTCCAAATATCTTGATCGCAAACTGGACGTTCTCATAGAGGGAAAACTTCAGGGGGATCCTTCAACCCTTGTCGGAAGAACCCGATATCAAGCACCGGAAGTCGACGGCATCGTCCTCTTGAAATCAGATCCCTCTCTGAAAGACGACCCGAGCGGGGAGATACATAAAGTTGAAATCACCCATCGTGAAGGTTATGATCTATTGGGCGAGCTAATATCATGAATATTTTTTGCAAATTTTATTCCACTTTTCTGGGCGTCGGCTACTGGCCGATCGCTCCGGGCACCGCGGCCAGCGCGCTTACGGTTCTTCTCTACAAATACGTTCTTTTCAGATTGGAATGGCCTTGGTATCTGCTGCTGCTTTCGGTCCTCTTTTTTGGGGGAGTCGTTTGCGCTTCTCACCATGCCGCCCGAACCCAGACGCACGATCCTCGTTTCATTGTTATCGATGAGGTGGTCGGTCAGCTGTTAGCGCTTTTTCTTCTTCCGCCTGAATGGCTGCCGCTTATGGCGGGCTTTCTGCTTTTCCGTTTTTTCGATATCTTAAAACCACTTTTCATCAAGAAAGCGGAAGCGTTCCCCTCCGGATGGGGAATCATGCTGGACGATCTCTTGGCGGGAATCTATTCCGGCATAATCGTGACTCTCATCATGCTCATCATGAACTGAGACGGGACGCTCATGATGGAATCAAAACCTCTGAAAATAGAAATCATCGCCGTCGGAACGGAGCTGCTGTCGCCCTACCGTCAGGACACAAATTCGCTTTATTTGAGCCGCCGCTTGAATGATTTGGGAATGAGCATCCGCTATAAATCCATCGTCGGCGATTCCTGGGATGATCTGCTTGTCTGCATCCACAACGCTCGGTCCCGGTCCGACCTCATTATAGCCTGCGGAGGCCTCGGTCCGACGCAGGATGATAGAACCAGAGAGGCTTTCGCCGCGGCTTTGGGAAAAAAGCTGACAATACGGCCCGAGATACTGAGTGAAATCGAAAAACGATTCCGTAAACGCGGCCTTCAAATGACGGACTCGAATAATAAACAAGCCTTGATCCCCGAAAACGCGGAAATCCTTTTTAACTGCCGCGGAACCGCTCCGGGCATTTGGATGCAGGATGGAGATAAAATCATCATCCTTCTTCCCGGCCCGCCGGCTGAACTGACTTCCATGTTTGAAAAACAGGTTATACCGCGTCTGCGGAAGTATCGCAGAGGATTCCGTGCCAGAGCCGCTCTCAAGTTGACTTCGCTTCCCGAATCGCAGGTCGAAACCGAGATCTCCGATCTGTATCCCAAAAATCCCGACTCGGATTTGACGATACTGGCCGTACCCGGACAGATCGAGATCCATCTCAGTTCATTCTCCCGATCAAGTCAGGCCGAGGCCGAGACCGAACTGTTTAAGCTTAAAGAACCCATATGCGTAAGGTTGGGAGACAATATATTCTCAGATTCGGATCAAGAACTGGAGGAGGTTGTCGGCTCTCAACTGATCGCCGCGGATGCCACTCTCTCTGTGGCAGAATCCTGTACAGGAGGACTGCTCGGGCATCGCATCACCAATGTTCCGGGAAGCTCCCGCTATTTCAGCATGGGCGTTCAAACCTATTCCAATCCAGCCAAAATCGAATTATTGAACATACGTCCCGAGCTCATCGCCCGCCACGGAGCTGTGAGCCAGGAAGTCGCTTTGTCGATGTCAAAAGGAATCCGGGATCGGTCCGGCTCTGATTTTTCACTCGCGATCACCGGCATTGCAGGTCCCACGGGGGGAAGCCGGGAAAAACCCGTAGGACTTGTGTTCACAGCTCTGTCCTGGGATAATGGAGCTGAAGTCCAGTGTGATCGTTTTCTCGGACACCGAAAAACCATTAAGTTTCGGGCCACTCAAAGGGCTTTGGATATGTTGCGGCGACACCTTGACCGGAGAGTCAAAACATGAGGATTTTCATCGCCTTCGATTTCGATGAGCAGATCAAAAGAGACATGAATAAACATATCGTGCGCTGGCGAAAAATGGCGTCGGGGGTGAAGTGGGTGGGAATGCACGGAATGCATCTCACCTTGAAATTTCTGGGAAGCATTGGTCCTGAAAAACTTCCCCTCCTCCGGGCGACCATTGAAAAAGCCGCCTCGCATTACTCCCCTTTCCCGATCAAGCTCAAAGGCACAGGAAGCTTTCCGCCAAGAAGCCGCACCCCCCGGGTCCTCTGGATCGGGATCGAAGCCGGTCCGACCCTTTCTTCTCTCCATACCGAAATTGAAACGCGGCTCGCACGGCTGGGATTTCCGCGTGAATCCCATGCCTTTCATCCTCATTTGACTCTCGGCCGTGTGAAGAAATCCCCGTTGCCCGCGATATTAACGGAAGACTTCCGTCAATATCATGAAACCGTTTTCGGTGAAACGCTTTTCCGGAAGATCACCATCTTTCAAAGCCGATTATCCAGCTCAGGTGCACAGTATTCACCCCTTGCGGAGGCAGATCTGATATGACCGCCGCTTTCGCAGTCTTGTCGTATCTTTTCGGCGCCATTCCGACAGGATACCTTCTGTTCCGCTGGAGTGAAAGAAAAGACATACGTAAATTCGGAAGCCAATCGATCGGCGCAACGAATGTCCTCCGATTAAAAGGATGGAGATATGGGGCGCTCGTCGTTAGCTTCGATTTTTCAAAAGGATTTCTTCCTGTTTATATTGCCGACCGTTTGTTCGAAGATCCCCTGTTTTCCGCACTGTGCGGACTGCTCGCCGTCATCGGACACTGCTTCCCCGTTTTCATCAGATTCAGAGGAGGGAAAGGCGTGGCCACAACGGTCGGCGTATACGCCGCCATCGCCGTTACTCCTCTTTTGATCATTCTGCTCCTTTTTTTAATTGTTGTGCTGGCCACAAGATACGTCTCTCTCAGCTCGCTTGCCGCATCGGCGTGCTACCCGCCGGCTGCTTTATTATCAGGTGAAAACCGATATGCCACTATTCTGGGTTTGGTGCTATTCGCCCTCATAGCATTCCAGCATAGAAGCAATATCCAACGCCTCATCCAGGGAAACGAACATAAGATTGGAGAAAATAAACAATGAAAGCCAGCGTCATCGGAGCCGGAAGTTGGGGAAGCGCCTTCGCTCTCCATACGGGCCGAAACAATATTCCCACTAAGCTTTGGATTAGAGAAAAGGACGTTTATCTTGAAGCAATCCGTTCTCATGAGAACAAGACTTTTCTCCCCGGATTCATTTTTCCCGAAACGGTATCATTTCATACTGATCTATCAGCGGCCATCCAGGGATCCGATATCGTATTCATCGCCGTCCCCTCAAAATTCTGCCGTAATATCTATCGTGAAATGTCCTCCCTGATCTCACCGACACAAATTATCGTCAGCTTGACAAAAGGGATTGAAAAGGACTCCCTGAAACGCATGAGCGAAGTGTTGGAAGAAGTGCTTCCAGCCCATTCCCGCTCTCGGATCGCCGCCTTATCCGGTCCAAGCTTCGCCAGAGAAGTTGCAGACCGCCATCCGACAGCAGTGGTCGTGGCATCAAACGATCTCCAATTGGCAAGACAGCTCCAGCACTTGGTTTCCAACGCATATTTTCGAGCCTATGCTTCCAACGACATCATCGGCATCGAATTAGCCGGAGCCCTCAAAAACGTGATCGCCATCGCGACGGGAATCTGCTACGGACTCGAATACGGGACCAACTCTGTCGCGGCATTAATCACCCGCGGCATCGCAGAGATCACGCGGTTAGGTATCAAGCTCGGCTCCCGAAAAGAGACCTTTGCGGGATTGGCCGGAATCGGCGACCTGGTACTGACATGCACCGGAAAACTGAGTCGAAACCGTTCTCTTGGTTTCGATCTGGGAAAGGGGAAAACCCTGGAACAGGTAACATCTCAGATGAAAATGGTAGCCGAAGGAGTCACCACGACACAGTCCAGTCTTCAATTGGCCAGGAAGCATCAAGTGGAAATGCCTATCATCGAACAGATTTACGCCATCCTCTACGAAAGAAAAGCCCCCAAAGATGCTTTGTTCGATTTGATGTCACGTGAATTAAAGGGCGAATGAACGCCCGAGGAGGAAGAATGTCTGTCAGGCGCACGGTCGTCATCATTTTATGTTTGAGCTTATTTTCCTGTGCCTCAAGCCAGAGAAAGCTGGAGAAAAACCGCGAAAAAGATCCCCGCTATCAGTGCAATGTCGGCTTGGTATATCTCAATAACGGTCAGATCGACCTCGCCGTCCCTTACTTCCAAAAATCTCTCCTGCTGGACCCCGATTACGATCTCGCATTAAGTTCTCTCGGGATCGCATATACCATGAGAAGAGATTTTCAGGACGCTGAAAAGTATTTCCGTAAAGCCTTGCAGGTCAATCCGGGTTTGACCGAAGTTCACAACTACCTGGGAACGATCTATCTGGAAATGGGGGACATCGATAAAGCGGAATCGGAATACCGCCGAGCCCTCCAAGACGAAAGCTACCAATCAAAGGAACTGCCTCTGTACAATCTAGCAAAACTCTACATGGAGCAGGGTCAATTACGCGAAGCCCGTCGGCTTGTCGACCAAGCCCTCAATCACAACATATCACTGACAATGGCCTGGGACCTCAAGGCAAAAATCTTTGAAAAAGAAGACGATTACCCACAGGCTATATTGTCCTATAAACGCGCGCTCAAGACTTCGCCTGCGAACAATAACCTCAACCTCGACTTGGCAATCGCCTATTTCAATAACGGTGATTTGTCACAGGCCAAACGGATTCTACAGCAGTTGAAAACCACACCCCTGGAGCCGGAATTCGAGGAGCGTGTCGATCATTATCTCGACCGGATCAAATAGCGCCAGCCGGAAAGTCTTCTTCACGTCCCTTCTTTCCAATCGGCCAGATAGCGCTTCTGCTCAGCCGTGAGCCGATCGATTTTGATGCCCATCGTTTTCAATTTCATCTTGGCGATATCACGATCGATCTTATCCGGTACGGTATAGACCTTGTACTTCATGTCTGTCCCCCTTCGGAAAAGGTGCAGGGCGCTCAGCGCCTGATTTGCAAAACTCATGTCCATCACCATGGCCGGGTGGCCTTCCGCCGCGGACAGGTTCAGCAGGCGTCCTTCAGCCAGCAGGATGATCTTTTTACCGCCTTCAAGAGTGTATTCTTCAACAAAGTCTCTTAAAACCTTCGGCGGCGCGGCGATCTCACGAAGCCCCGGGATATCGATTTCAACATTGAAATGCCCTGAATTCGCGACAACGGCGCCGTCCTTCATGCGCAAAAAATGTTCGGTCCTGATTACATTCTTATCCCCGGTAACCGTGATGAACACATCCCCGAGCTTGGCGGCTTCACGCATTGGCATGACTCGGAATCCATCCATAACCGCTTCCAACGCCTTGAGAGGGTCGACTTCGCAGACAATAACGTTGGCTCCGGCGCCGCGGGCGCGCATCGCAACTCCACGCCCGCACCAGCCATATCCCGCGACCACGAATTGAGTACCCGCCAGCAGGATATTGGTGGCGCGAAGGATTCCATCAAGAGTACTCTGTCCGGTTCCATATCGGTTATCAAAAAGATGTTTTGTCTTGGCCTCGTTGACAGCAACGATCGGGTAGCGCAGAACCCGATCCTTCGCCATACTGACCAGCCGGATAACGCCGGTGGTCGTTTCTTCCGTACCGCCGACGATATCTTCAAGCAGTTCCCGCCGGTCGGAATGGATGGTGCTGACCAAATCGGCCCCATCATCCATCGTGATCATCGGTTTATTATCCAAGGCCTGATTGATATGCTGATAATACGTGTCGCTTTCTTCGCCGGTGATGGCAAAAACCGAGATCTCGTCGTATTTGACCAAAGCCGCGGCGATATCATCTTGGGTGCTTAACGGATTGGAGGCCGTGAGAGCGACCTGAGCTCCTCCGGCTTTCAATACCCGCATCAAATTTGCGGTTTCGCTGGTGACATGCAGGCAGGCTGAGATGCGCACGCCTTCCAACGGCTTTTCCTGAGTGAATTTAGTTTTAATCTGATCCAGAACGGGCATAAACCTTCCGGCCCATTCTATGCGTTTTTTTCCTTTTTCAGCGAGTTTCACGTCCCTGACATCGTAATCCATTGATATTCTCCTTTTATGCCGTATTATCTCCCAGGAAAGGGAGTATCGACGGCTGACCTTGTGAAACCCGGAAAATATTCGTTAAAAGCGTCTACAGACCGGCTTCCCGGCGTAATGTTTCCGCTTTATCGGTCCTTTCCCAGGTGAAATCCTCGTCGTTACGACCAAAATGTCCGAAAGCCGCCGTTTGTCGATAAATAGGCCGCAGAAGTTCGAGATGATGGATCATGGCTTTCGGACGGAGATCGAAATGACCGCGGACCAACTTTTTCATGAGATCCTCCGATATCTTCCCGGTCCCAAAAGAATCTATCATGATCGATACCGGTTCCGCGACGCCGATAGCATAGGCGATTTGAACCTCCAAACGGTCTGCAAATCCGGCGGCGACCAAATTTTTTGCCACGTAACGCGCCATATACGACCCGGATCTATCAACCTTGGACGGATCCTTACCCGAGAAGCATCCTCCGCCGTGGCTTCCTACCCCCCCATAGGTATCAACGATGATCTTGCGTCCGGTGACCCCGGAATCGGCAAACGGTCCTCCCCGCTCAAACCGGCCGGTTTCATTGATAAATATTTTTGTGTTCTTATCCATCATATCGGGTGGAAGGACTTCTTTTATGACGGTTTGCTTGATATCATCACGCAGTTTATCTATCTTGATAAGCCGATTGTGTTGAGCGGCGACGACGACAGCCTCGATGCGTTTGGGCGTCATCCCGTCATATTCGATGGTAACTTGGGATTTCCCGTCGGGCCGCAGATAATCAAGCTTTTTTTCTCGACGGACATGACTCAACCGCCGCACCAGCTTGTGCGCGATCATGATCGGCAAAGGCATCAATTCATCCGTTTCCCGGCAGGCGTATCCAAACATCAATCCCTGGTCCCCGGCTCCTTGTTCACGTTTACCGCTTTCATCTACTCCCCGGGCGATATCCGGAGACTGCTCATGGATAGATGACACCACGCAGCATGTTTCCGAGTCAAAACCATATTTTGCCCGGGTATATCCGATCTCCTTCACGGTCTTTCGAACAACGCTCTGGAAATCACAAAAACCTTGACTGGTGATTTCTCCCGCGATCAGGACCAACCCTGTGGTAACCAGCGTTTCACAAGCCACACGGCTTCCAGGATCCTGTTTCATAAGATCATCAAGGATCGCATCCGATATCTGATCGCATATTTTATCCGGGTGCCCTTCGGTCACCGATTCCGAAGTAAACAAGTACTTGCCATCTTTACTCATGGAAAACCTCCTGGACGGACAGCACACTCCGCCTTCAATAATTAATTTGAGAAAATACCATAAAAGGAAATGATTTACAATGCCGATTATATTCCCGGAAACGATTTCTTGAATATATCATCGAATTCTCAATGTATGCTTTCTCTGCTTTCAATCAAGCCGATCGATTTATTCCCGAGCTGAATGGATTCCCTTTATGAAACGGTTGAATTCGGGGCATATTCATGGTAAAAAAGCACTGATTACGAAATCATCATGAAATCACTTACGGTTTCCAGCAATCTCTCCGAAATTGACAAGATCCGCGCTTTTCTAAAGATAAATTTCCAAGGCGTCGATATTTCAGATGAGGACTATTACGTCATCGAACTTTCCCTCCTGGAAATCTGCATCAATATCATTCGCTATGCCTATCCCCATACTGATGGAGATATTTCACTGAAAATCTGGCGTCATGACCGAGAAATCCATCTTGAGATAATGGATGGAGGACTCGCTTTCGATCCTCGCGAAGCGAAGACACCCGATCTGGAAAATATCATGCAGAGCGGCAGGAAAGGAGGCCTGGGAATTTTTTTAACGCGAAAACTTATGGATGGAATCGAGTATCGCCGCGAAGGCGGTCAAAACATTCTTACCCTCAAAAAAAAATACTAATCCCGCCACCTGAATTTCAATATAAAACTTTTTCTTCACCGAACTCCCGGATACGCCGGTTGATTTCCTTGACAATCAGGTCACGCCGGATTAGCACAGCCTCGATTTCAGCATCCGTAAGATATTCCCCTACAATTTCTCGAATGGAATCCGCCGTCAATTCCTTGATCTTATCCACAAACGCGCGCGGCAGCTCTTTCATCTCCCGCGGTCCTTCCCTGAACTTGGCGTCATAGATAAGCTTCTTTGTAAATTTTCTGGACGTACGAAAACTCCGGGAATGATCGATGAGGATGACCCTCCAGTCCTCGGTTATCTGAATATTCCCGGCATGCCGGTCCTCATTTGCGATCAAGTTATCGAAGGCACGCTGGAGATACAATGCACGGTTCCAGTAAAAAACCTTATGCGAAGGCGTTTTGATTTTCTTTTTGTTTTTTTCCTTCAGGCTCAGCTTGATATCCACCCAGAGCTGAACCGACCCCCGGCTTCCCTTAAACCTGCGTTCAACCGTGGGAGGAATCATATTCAAACCGAGGTGTCGATCTAAAAGATAAGCCGCAATTTCCCATTTCCAGCCTTCAATAAACCCTTTCTTCATCCCTTCCGGATTTTTCCATAACGCGAAGTTGGTGATTCCGTCCTTTTCCAACGTCAGCTTCCAGGGATTGGTTACGGCCTGACTTCCTCCCATCTGTTCTTCATGCACGATATCTGCGGATCTAAGAAATTCCTCCCATCGAGCCCATTCCTCTACTTCCTCCGGCTTGAATTGAGCGCTGACAGGAAAAACGCATAGCAGTATCCATCCCGCCAATAAAAAAAGCATCCCCTTTCTTTCCATCTCCCCTCCTCGCAAGGCCCCCCTATCCTCGGTAAAGCCCTCAAATTTATTCATAAATAACGTTTGATTCACCGGTTTTTCGAACCATTTCGTCAACTTCCTGCAGAATCAGATCCCGCCGCTTGAGCACGGCTTCAATTTCTTTTTTCTTCAGGAACGGTCCTACGACGTCCTGGATCCCCGTGTAATCCAGTTTTTTTATATTTTCAATAAACCAACGAGGAAGCTGTCTGAAAGGCTTCGGACGTCCTTCGTTATGCATACCTGTCAAGAGACGCTTGCGGAACTCCCGGCTGGAGCGGAAAGAGCGGGAATGGTCGATCAGGATCATACGCCAGTCCTCAGTATAAAGCAGATTTTGCTGGGTCCGGTCCTCGTTTGCAATCAGTCCATCGAAGGCACGGGTAAGATATTTCATCCTGTTCCAATGAACCAGCTTATCCGGAGGGATTTTAATCCCCTGCTCCATTCGGTCCAGATCGCTCATCATAACATCCACCCAAAGCTGCAAGGATCCCTCTTTTCCACGATGCTCACGTAAGACCGTAGGCGGAATCATATTGAGATGGATAAGTTTGTCCAATCTGTAAGCCGCGATCTCATACCGCCATCCTTCCAGATAGCCTTTGGGACGACCCGTAGGATTTTTCCAACACGCGCTCAGGTGAGCTTCATCCTGTTTGAGGTATAATTTGAAGGGTTTGGTGATACCTTCACCGATTTTTTCGTAATTGACGATTTCGGCTTTCAACAACAATCGCTCCTGCTCCGGTCGTCTCATGATCTCTTCCGGAGTAAACTGAGCCGCCAATGGGGATATCAACAATATAAAAACCGCCATCCAAAACATAAATAATCGACTTCTCATTCTATTCTCTCTTCGATTCAATAATAGCGAGATTATCATATTTTGGCAATCCGGTTCCCCGGCTTTTTCATGACTTCAATAAAGCGCCCTCATCACTTCCCGTCAGGTTTTTCCCGATTCCATTTTTTTGTGTTCACGAATGATCAAGGCGCAGAGAAACAGCCAAATCACGGCCACCGCCACATTGAATACGGCAAAACGTTCCACATTAAACGCCAAATAAGTCGTCCCGAAAAATACCAAAAGGGCGGAAAAGACATCCCCGGCTCTGACAAAAAATGTATCTATCGCCGCCTTCGCCTTATATTTGACTTCACGGGACGTCACCAGAAATAAGGCGTGACGCACGGTGTTCATCAAAGAATAATCAGTGCTGTTCTCCAGGGTTTTCGACCATTGGACAACGGTCAAGGCCGCTCCGAAACCGACCAGAAGGTTACCCCCGAAAGCGATCAGCGGCAAAATAAAAAGAGCTCCACGCACCCCCACCCATTTAAATATACGTGACACGAGGAACAGCTGGATCGCCATCGCCATGATATTGACGATTGAGTGGAAATCCGCATACAGCTTTCCGATCAGCTGCCCCATATCCATTCCCCCCGCCGTCCCTGCCTGTAACACTGCGGATGCGGCGTTGGTGAAAACCTTGCCCAGGATATATTCCCCGGTCGTATTGACCAGATTCAACAGCATAATCAAAAAAGCGATATAAAGGAGGTAGCGACTCCGGAACACCAGTTGGAATCCTCCACCTTTGGCTAAAGGTTGGTTCGCTTTTTTTTTCTGCGCTTCTTCGCTCAGACTGGTATTATCGGCGGCTTCACGCCGGTGGACGACCAAGGTCAGAACAATGCATATTCCGAGAATAACACCGCTGACAAGCATCATTTGATAAAGCCCGATGGGCCTGACCAACCATCCGGCAAGCTTGGCGCCAAAAAAAGCACCAAGATTGGATCCGAACATCACGATCGGAAACAACCGCTTGCCGGTTTCATGCGAGTAAAGGTCATTGGCAAACGCCCAGAACTGCGCGATCACCATCATGTTGAAGATCCCCATCCAAACATAAAATAATATTCCCATCGTCCCCAAGCTCACGTTCATCATCGATAGGATGTAGAAAATCCCCAGATTAGATATAAAGAAAAGCGTCACCCAGCTGATCAATTTTTGACGAGGGACCTTGGATGCCAGGGAACTGAATCCCTTGACCACAAATATCATGAGGATCGCCTGCGCACCGGCTAGATAGCTCTTCCACTCCGCTCCTTTTCCAGCCAGGATCAATGCTTCCCTGACCGGCTTGATAATGGAATAAGCCGTCAGCACAAGAAATATATTCATTGTCAACAGAAACAGGGTGATCCCTTCACCGCGATAAACCACGGTGAACATACGCATGATCTTCTGTGCGGGTCCCAAATCAGGTTGAAGTATGCTTTTTTGATTCTTTATATCATTAGCAGACATGGACCTTCTTTCCCGCATGTATGTTGGAAATCTTGCACAATCCCATTCAAAAGTCAAATGACTCTTTCCCGCCGCCGCCATGGTGAGAACAGCTTGCCCGATTGGTGGCCGGACCCGCCCACCGCCGACCCACCCACCCTAGTATTAATGTATTTTTAGGCTAAATCCCTTAATAAAGGAATGGCGTTTATAAAACAACTCCAAGCTCTCATTATCAATGGCGTGTGAGAGGAGGAGTGCCATATGGGGCCGACCCGCCCCGCCCTCGTATTAAGGAAAAAGCATTTCCATTGACACTGCACCAGCCTGGATGAGCCACGGAGCAATGTTGCCGTGGCGTCAAGGATGTGGTTCTTGAAGCTGTAGTTCACGACCGCGAAAGGACCACGACGAAGTCGACATGGTGAGATTGCTTCGCCCGGAGGGTGGAAAGGGCTGATGATATATATTGCCTTTATTCCAACAGAAGATTTTTGTCTATCTCATCAGCCATTTCCATGGCTCATTCAGGCCGATATTTCCACCTTTTCTGTGAATATCCCTGTGGAAATTGACACCGTCAATTCAATTATAAATTCATTTTGAAACATTTACGGGAAAGTGCACAATAAATGGGATTTTTTGTTTTGCTCAGACGATCAGTCCCAGCTGATTTTTGATGCTGTCAGTTGCACTTCGCCGTCACATGAACAGCACGGCGTCTTCACCTTTTTGCTCGATAATCGCTTGGATCTTCTCGATAAGTCGAAGCCGCCGGTCCAGAACGGCCTCAATCTCCCGAGGATTGAGGAAAACCGCCAGCCGCGACCTTACCTCGCTTTCATCCAATGCCTTAAGGTTCCTCCAAAGCTTTCGGGAACAGCGCAAAACAGGAAGGTCGGGAATCAGGTTGTGTTCCGGTACAAACGCTTGTGAAAAATCCACTCTCCAGATTTTCCAGCATTCCTTCTGAATCAAAACGTCGTCAGGGTCATTAGGAACGCAGTACGTTAAATGTTCGAATATGGAGATTTCCTTTTTCATGTCTTCGAATTGAACCTCGTCCGGAGGAGAAAGACTTCTTCGAGAACGATCGCTTTCCCGCATGCAGCCCGCGACGAACAACTGCAGCGAACCGTCAATACTCTCGACCTGGCGGTTAACGACCGGTGGAACCATATTGGCGTCGAGCATGCGATCCAGTTCGTATGCGGCGAGTTCGTAGATATAGCTGTCAGCAAGAAAGCCGGGACGCCGGCGGTCGACATGTTTGAAAAAACCCTTTTCCGTTTTATCATCGACCTGCAGCATAATCTCCCAGGGAGACGTACGCCCCGCTTCTTGATCTTTGTCAATGCTGATGATATGGGCCGTTTTCAAAAACACTTCCATTTCCTCCCGCTCCCATTCGTGCTGCCCGATTTCACTAATGTCGGCGGTATTCCCGATAGTCAAAAGCCCCAATGCGATGCCCAATATCAATATGTTACGTCTATCTCGCATCGGATATCCCCCAAATATTGAATTTTCCTTCATCTATGATAAGAGCCGTCTGCTTGCCGCCGTAGAAATCGGATATTCCTGTGTCAATCGTCCAAACCCGCCCGTCAAACCGGGATAAATCTTTCGGTTTATTTATAGGGCCCGCCTGCACGGTATGTCCCACCACGATAATATTCGATTTAAGATTCGATAGGATCAAATCAACTTCCTCCTTAAAATCCTTTTCGTCATTAATCGCCAGTCCGCGATACCATAAAGGCCCCTGATTGTTATAGATCATCTCGGGGACAAACGGTATTTCCTGAAGAGAAGAATGTCTGAGAAGATTTCTGACCGTGGTCAATTCCTTGCGCAGCAAACGGTTGATGTCCTCTATTTCCCAGGAGGAATACTCGACGCTGAGACCCCCATGAACAAAAATAATATCGTTGATTTGGACCACGGCATTCTTGGTCAGCAACCAATCACCATAATTTGTATTGAATGTATCGATATAGAGACGCTGTGCCTTTTCCTCATGTTTCATAACCCGACCCCAGAAGTCGGCTAACACCCTCTCCAACTCAGTCTCATCTGGAGAATTGGAAGCCCCGTACTGCGTCCTGATCTTTTTTTCCCGTTTTTTTACATACCCCTCGGGCAAGAACGACAGAAACTGTTCAACCGAAATAAATCCGACTTGGGAAAAAGCGATCCCAATGATATTGGATTCTTCATGATTGCCGATCAGTTGGTGAACACGACCTCCATCCCTCTCCGCTTCCACTTCCAATTTCATGAGCAGATCGAAAACTTTTTTTGCATCCGGCCCACGATCCACGACATCGCCCATCTGGACAAGATGAGTCTTACCGCCTATCCAGCTCATATCGGCGTCGATCAATTCCGTTCCCCTAAGGATCTCGACAAAATGGTTGTAATCTCCATGGATATCCGCCACGGCAACGATTTTTCCGACACCCTGCCATCTGCATGGAATGATCTCCTGCTTGGGACTGTCGGGAGATACCGCCAAACCCAAAAGAGGCAAGATGCTCAGAATGAAGAACCAGAAGAAATATCTCCTCACGATATATCGTTTATCAACGCTCGTTGAATTCCCCGTTCGATTTCTCATCGTGTTCTTTTTTCCCCTATACAATCCCCAACAATCACCCTGCATTTTTATTATAGGGCCATTCCGCATATGTGGCAAGCATCCGCTCACCGCCGGAAAAGGATTGACAAGTATTTTTTCATTTGATAAACACTAAATAGGGTGTTTTTCTCATGACAAGAGAAAGCACCAGATTTTTCAAACAGGCTGATAAATGATAATAAATTCGAGATCGAAAGAGGGCGTTGTCATTTTTGACATTGAGGGAGAAATCCGCCGATCCGATATCACGGATATCACGCTGCACCAACTCGTCAAGGATCAGTTGGATAAAGGACAACGGAATATCCTGCTGAATTTCGAAAGCGTTGATTTCATCGACAGCTTCGGCGTCGGAGAGATCCTGGCAAGCTACATATCCACCCATAACCTTGG
>CAYSQW010000026.1:0-44028 GCA_964433135.1 uncultured Eubacteriales bacterium | reverse complement strand
GGGAGGGGTGGGTTGGCCCTGAAAATACCTTAATATGAGGGTGGGCCATATGTCTTATTCGGATTTTTGAAGGCGTTGCGTACGGTTTTTTCCTTAATACTAGGGAGGGGCGGGTCGGCGGTCAAGATGGTGTCAGTCCGGAAGCAGGCCCGCCTCATGCCTTTCCCCGAGAACCCGGAGCATGTCTTTCGCCATGGAGGCGAGATCGTATGCCGGCTTCCAGTCCCATTCGGTTCGAGCCGCGGAATCATCGATGGTGCGCGGCCAGGAATCCGCGATGGCCTGGCGGTAATCCGGTTCGTAATGACAGGTAAATTCCGGTATATGCTTTTTGATCTCCGCCGCCAATTCGCCCGCGGTGAAACTCATGCCGGCCAGATTGAATCCTGAGTGATGTTTGAGCCGGGAGAAATCGGCTTCCATCAAATCGATGGTGGCTTTAAGGCAGTCCGGCATGTACATCATCGGGAGGGTGGTGTCTTCTTTGACGAAGCAGGTGTATGTTTTGTCTTTTATCGCGGCATAAAATATGGCGACGGCATAGTCGGTGGTTCCACCGCCGGGGAGCGTTTCGTAGCTGATGATACCGGGATAGCGGCAGCCGCGGATATCCATCCCGTAGTGCATCACGTAATAATCACACAAAAGCTCGCCCGCGACTTTCGTTACGCCGTACATGGTCTTAGGCAGCAGGATGGTTTCCTGGGGGGTATCGTCTCGGGGTGTTTCCGGGCCGAAGGCGGCGATGGAGCTGGGGATGAACAGCCGGGATACTTTTTTTTCTCGTGCGGCTTCCAGGATGTTGTGGGTTCCGTTCATGTTGACATTCCAGGCGAGTTGGGGATTCTTTTCTCCGTTTGCAGAGAGGATGGCCGACATATGATAAATCGTATCGATATCATATTTGTTGAGCAGGGCCGCGACGGCTTTCGAGTCGGTGACGTCGAGGATCTCGTAGGGGCCGGATTCGCGCAGCTCGGTTTTAATGTCGGTGCGAATGTCGGACATGATGACCCTGTCGCTGCCGTAGCGGGCTCGCAGGGAGGTCGTCAATTCCGAGCCGATCTGTCCGGCGGCGCCGGTGATAAGTACTTTTGAATTTTGGCTTTTCATATGAATGCGTTTTCTTTCATTGGATTTTATTACGGAATGATTCCGGAATCGTTAGGATCATGCGTTTCCGTCTAAACGCCTGAATCTCTCCTGAATCGTCCGTCTAGAAAAAAATTGTATATCCTGGCTCCGAGAAAATCAATCTGAATTATAATGGAGGCGGATGATTCCGGGATCAGAATGGAGCGAAGAGGGAGGAGCGGCGCTTTCATTGTGGAAACGGTTTGATTTATAATACCATTGGACAACGGATCAGGGAGATCTCGCTCCCTGGAACTTGAAGAGGCGCCGGATTGATATCATGGATGGAAAAATTGTACTTGTTACGGGAAGCGCCAGCGGCATGGGCCGGAGCATCGCTCTACGTTTGGCGGAATCGGCGGTGGAGGGAGTCGCCGTCCATTACAACACCGATCTTGAGCGGGCCATGGAAACTGTCGAGGCCGTAAAAAAACTCGGCAAGCGGAGCGCCGCCTTCCAGGCCGACCTGACCCGGGATTCGGGAGGAAGGGATTTGATGCGGGTCGTAGAGGGCGAATTGGGCTCGATCGCGATTTTGGTCAATAATGTCGGACCGATACGCGTCAAGCCCTGGGCGGAATTTTCAATGGCGGAATGGAATGCCGTTATCCGGGAGAACCTGATCAGCGCAGCCGCTTGCATGACCGCCGTCCTTCCCGGAATGCGGTCCCGGAAATGGGGGCGGATCATCAACCTTGGGTACAGTCGGGTCGAACAGTTGACGGCGTTTCCCACCATCGCTCCCTATGCAGCCGCTAAAACCGGACTGCTTATCCTTACGCGCACCGCGGCTCGGGGCGAAGCGTCGGGGGGCATCACGATCAACATGGTCTCTCCCGGACTTATCGAAGGGGGGGTGCTTCCGAAGCAGGCGAAAGTCCCCATAGGCCGCTTGGGGTCCTTTGATGACGTTTCGGCGGCGGCCGCCTTCCTGGCATCGGAAGAAGCCGGTTACATAACCGGAATCAACCTGATCGTTGCCGGGGGGTGGAAGCTTTAATCCCGAGCAGACGGTATCTCGTCGATCGAACATTTGACCGGGAAAAACGGGATCGAAGAAATGGGATTCAGTTCTCGGGAGAATGAAGATTGATTTTGAGGCGAAGCTCATTCCTTTCCATGAGCACCGATCCGTATCGGCCGCGATAATCCTTGAAAGTGAATCCGTTTTCGGATGAAGACAGGATTTTGAGGTAAGGATCGAGGTGAGCGCGAAGATGGGTCAGCGCATCCCGGGCAGCGGATATTTCGGGATAAGGGATGAAAAGCAGGGTACAGGGAACGGCGGGTTCGGTGTACTCGACGGCGAATCCCGTGATTCGGCCCCGAAGTTGGAGAATATCGCCTTCGCCGAAAGTGAAGAGCGGTTGAAGAGCGAAAGGACCGCGGAACAGGAGCAAGGATTCTTGTCGCATTCCCGGGCGGGGCAGGCTTTCGGGCAGAATGAGGGGGTCGTCTGCGGCGATGGGCTCCAAAACCACTCGTGCCAGCTCCACCATGACGGGAACCAGATCTTTATTCCCCTGAAAATTATCTATCAGGATGAAATGATCGTTCTTGACGATCGTGAACTGCATCATGTCCGAGGAATTGCGGGCGGGGATGGCTTCCAGGGGAGTTTCCTTCCCTCTCTTGAGGAGATAAATGCCGAAAGCGGCTTCGGAATCCCGCATCCTGTAGACCTGTATCCCGATTTCATGGGGACCGCTTTTGTAATTCTGCACCAGCAGTTCTTCGAATCCGAATTCCAGGAAGAGTTCGGCGCCTCCGTTGATATGATTGAAGAGAGTTGCCGGTGAAAAGTGTTTTACCGGCCCTTCCCGATTCCATCCTGATATGAATCCGTCCTCGGGAAAGCCTCTGTTCTGAGCGGGGAGCGAGAGCGGTATCAGCAGCAGCCAGGCGATAAGAGCGCGTCTTATGTTCATGTGTCTCCGGATTTAAGCCGTTACGTGTTGGATTTTATCCGGGTCTGCGATCCCGAGTTCCAACTCCTCGGCATAGCGCAGGTACTGTGTGTAACGAGGATGTTCGTTGGTTTTGACACCCATGGCCTTGCGCTTTTCCACGAGCAGTCGATGACATACCGAATCAAGAGCAAAAGGATCGGTGGCGAAAAACAACCGGTTGTAAAGATAGGCGAATTTGGCCGCGGGCATGGGGCCGCCGTCGTACTGGCCGCGGAGCCCGTCCGTGATATTCAGCACCAGTTTATCCCGGATAACCGGAAACGCGTGGACTTCGGTACAGACATCGAAGAACAAGGGTTTGTGAAGTCGATTAGTGTTGCAGATAGAGCCGTAGCCGATATTCTTGGTGGCCATGGAAATCCCGGATCCGGTATTTTTGAATACCGGGATATTGATGATTTTAGTCAACTTCCGGGTGAGCAGTTTTCCGAAATATGAGTATTTTCCGTTGAATACGTGCTGGTTTAGATAGGGCTTGTCTTTTGGTCCCTCGACATCCGCCCAGTAGTACGCTTCACGGTCGAAATTATTTTCGCTGACGTGATGACCGGCGGCTGTCAACCAGGCGCTGTCGTCGTCTTTTCGTCCTTCGGCGGCTGCTTCATCCATGGTCTGAAGTCCGGCGATGCCGATTCCGGGGAAACGCTCCGGCGTGAATCCGGCGTCGGTCAGCATGTAATCGAATCGATCCCAGATGATGATGTTCTTTCGCGGCATTCCGGATTTTTCCAGCCAATCGATCGCCGCTTGAACGACTTCATGGTTGGTGTTGATAAATCCCGCGCCGACCGGATTGACTTTGATGCCGACGATGTCGTCTTTGCGAAAAAGCGAATCGAAGCTTTCTTGAGGATTTTTTTTCGTCAATTTTTGAAGACCCCTTGAGAACATGGAACTGACGACATCCCGAGAGGGCTTTCCTTCGGGCATGGCCTTTGGATCGAAAACCTCGACCACCCGTCCCGGAGCGGTTCCCGGCAGCGAGGTTTTGGTTCTCGGGACGGCCAATGCATCCTTGATATTGGTGCGGATCCTTTCCGTAGGAGGGCTTGCCTGCGTCCAGACCGGGGGGGTTCCCAGGACTAAACCCATTCCCATGACGGAGCCGACTCCGCCGCTGATTTTCAAGAATTCTCTACGGTTGACATGAGGGGAGGGGACCATGGATGAGTAACCTCGATTCTTCATGTTTCAACTCCTTGTTGGAGGAATCCGGCACGGCCGGTTTTGCATACGAGTTTATCGTAATCATAGATAAAAGGCAAAAGCCGGCGGAAGCGTGCGGCTTGACATGTGAATGTTCCAGGTTTATTTCGTTTGCTGTTTCATTTTTTGGAAGGTATAATGAGTTCCGGTTTGAGAATTCGGATGAAAGCAGGGAAATGAAAGCTGTTATTTTGTGTGCGGGTAGCGGAACACGTCTTCTCCCCTTGACGAAAGACAAACCCAAATGCCTTTTGAAATTCGGCGGTCGTACTATTTTGGAACGTATCATCGAGGACCTGAAAGCGTGCGGGACGGAGGAGATTTTTCTGGTTACGGGTTTCCATCGGGAGCGCATCGAACATCTTGTGAAAGCCAGGGGCTATGACGGTATCCGTTTTGTCGTCAATGAGCGTTTTGCCTCCACCAACACGGCTTTTTCGCTCAACCTCGCTTTGAAGCACATGGACAGCGATTTCATCCAGATCAACGGGGATATGCTGTTTGATGGAGATATCCTCAAGGATCTCATCCGGCATCCGGAAAAGAACTGCGTGGTCGTGGATGATTCCAACGTCTGTCATGAAGAGGAAGTCAAAGTGACGATTTCCGATGGTCGGATCAAGGAGATCAGCAAAGAGATCGATCCTAAACGCTGTGTGGGTGAAGCGATCGGGATCAACAAGATCTCAGCGGGCGCCATCGGGGAACTTTCGCGCATCTTCGATGACTTGGAACGAAAAGAGGAATTTCAGCATTTTTTTGAAAAAGGGATCGAGGAATTTTGCTCCAACCATGGAAGATTCGGCGTCCTTTTGACGGGGCGACCCTGGGTTGAGATTGATTGCCTCGCGGATTTTGAGTACGCGCAAGGGGAAATCTATGCTAAACTCGACGCTTGAATTCGATTACGAACGGTCGTTGAAGCACGATGTGAGCATGACCGCGGATCGATTCATCCGGGTGAACCGGTATCTGAACCGGCCGCTGGCCTCCCTGCTGGTAAAAGCCGTCTATAATACCAATATCACCCCCAATCAGCTGACCGTCCTCTCTTTTTTTCTGGGAGTCGCCGGCGCGGCTTTCTTTGCACTCGGTGAATACCAATATTTTGTTTGGGGAGCGATTTTGGTTCAGCTCTCCTCTATCGTCGACTGCGCCGACGGCATGTTGGCCCGGGCCCGCAATGCATGCTCTGAATTCGGAGCCTATCTGGATATTTTTTTGGACCGGGTCAACGAATTCTTCATCATCGTGGGATTTTCCGTGGGACTGTACCTGTACCGCGGGAGCCTGACTTTACTGGTTTTGAGCGGATTGACCTTGGGACTTTATTTTTTGCAGGTTACGCTGTATTACATCATCCGGGGACTGGTACACAGCAAACGTACCGGGCAGATGGATGAGCCGCGGGCGCTGCTGATGCTCCTGGTCGCCGTATTCGGGGTGGCCAACCGTTTGGAGGCGGGGGTTCTGACGTTGCTGATCGTATCCCTGGGCATCACGATCGCTCTGGTCGTGCTGCTTCTGAAACAGCGAAAGCGTCTAGATTCCTCCGGATGATTTCATCCGCACCTGCCTTTTCATCATGACCAACAATCCGATTCCGGCGTAAAACAGCGATATGATGCGCCGCACGAGCGTCAGGGTCATTCCGGCATCCGTTTTAAGCCCGAAAAGAGCGAAGAGACCGACGTAGATTATTTCATATGTTCCGAGGGAAGCGGGGGCGGCCGGAATGAAAAAAGCGATGGTGCCCAGGGAAACAATCAAAAAGCTTTCGAGAAAGGTGACGTTGTCGGCGCCCATGAAAACCAGCGTCATATGGATTTCGTAAGTCCAGAAAAGATAAGACAGAGCGTAGAGGAACACGACCAGGCTGAATGCCGCCTTATGTTTGGAATAGAACGCGGAGATGTACGTGTCGACCCGTTGGAGCTTTTCCCGGTTTTTTTCGATGAGCGCGAAGCGGATTTTGACTTTTTTCAGGCAGTTGATGAGCCAGAGGAAAAATCCCCGCCTCTGCTTAAAAAACAGCAACAGAACCAGCAGGGCCGCACCCAGGATGGTTACGATCAAAAAAATCTTGCCGGGGAGGGGAATCGGGATCTTGGTCAGGGCTACGGCCAGACCGATGACCACGAATCCGATTATCGTCAGGAATTCGATCGTCTTGTCCACGACGACCGATGCGAAGCATTTTCCGCGATCTTCATCCCGCACGCTCATCGCGCGGATCGCTTCACCGCCCAGGAGAGCCGAGGGCGTGAGATAGCTGAAGGCATGGCCCGCCATCCGGGCGCCGAAAAGATGAAAGAATGAAGCCCGCCGGCCGTAGCATTCGAACACGATCTTCCAGTTCAGCGTGCGCAGGCTCCAATAAAGCCAGCGCAGGCCGAAAAGAATCAAAAAATTCCGCCATGTAAGCTGTTGGATCTTGGCCCATATCTGCGCCGGGCCGATTTTGCAGAAAAGCAGCACGAACAGGAAGACCCCGATCAAAAGCGAGAATCGTAATATTTTCCTGCGCATGGACGTTTATGAAGATTCTTTATAATAGAATTATTTGTTTTATGCAATGAGAAAAGAGAGGAGGAGGGTGATTTCGAACCCGTGTTTCGGCCGAATCCTTAGGCGTTTTTCTTTCGTTTGGAATTTTCCGCTTGACAAAAACACGGGAAGATCCTATTTATATGTAAGGTGAACAAAATGGTGAACAATCTGCGTGTAAAGCTGACCGAAAGGCAATCCGAGGTCTTGGCGGCCATCGAAAACTTCGTGCTGAGCCGCGGCTTCTCTCCCTCTATCCGTGAGTTGGGGAAGGAGTTGGAAATCGCTCATCCCTCAGCTGTTTTCAAGCATGTATTGAGCCTGGAACGCAAGGGCTATTTGACGCGAACCGGAGGGGAGGTTCGATTGACGGGGGCTCGGGAATCGATCCCGAAACAGGTCAAAGTGCCTCTGGTCGGTTTCGTCCCTGCAGGTTATCCGAAAGAAACCTTCGACGTTTCCGGGGAAGCCTTGGATGTCCCGGATTGGATGGTGGGCCGGAAAAAGGGCAATATCTTCTGCATCCAGGTCGAAGGCAAAAGCATGGTGGATGCCTTCATCGATGATGGAGACCGTGTTTTGCTGGAGCGAACGAATTCCGCGAACTCCGGTGAAATGGTGGTCGCTCTTCTCGAGGACGGTTCGGTGACGCTGAAACGGCTGAAGGTTGAACGAGGGGAAGCCTTGCTGGTCCCCGAAAATCCGGCGTTCGAAGTGATCAAGGCAAAAAATCTGAAAATTCTGGGAAAAGTCATCGGGGTTATGCGCAAATATTAGGGTTGGTACCCTCCCGGAGAAAATCATGGTAAGAATATCGCCGGGCGCGCGCATGCGAAAGAGCGTGTCGGGAAGGAAATCGAGGGCTTGAAAATGCAGCAGCGTTACATCGTTCACATTGATATCGACGCTTTTTTCGCGGCCGTGGAGGAACTGCTCAACCCGGAGCTCAAAGGGAAACCCGTTATCGTAGGCGGATTGATGCACGAGCGAGGGGTGGCGTCGACGGCATCCTATGCCGCGAGGAAATACGGCGTTCATTCCGGAATGCCGTTGCGGAAAGCGTATCAACTCTGTCCGCACGGGATATTTATCCGGGGGAATTTTCAAAATTACAGCGTGTTTTCCCGCAAGTTTTTTCGCATCCTTTCCCGCTATACGCCGGACGTTGAAGAAGCCTCTCCGGATGAAGCTTATCTGGATTTGACCCGGTGCCGTCCGCTTTACCCCTCGTTTTCCCGAGCGGTTCGCTCGATCAAGCAAGAGGTGGAACAAGAACTCGGGCTGACGGTTTCGGCAGGCGCCGGTCCCAACAAACTGTTGGCGAAACTGGCTACCAACAAAGCCAAGCCGGGCGGCCTGTTCGAGGTCGTCCCCGGCGCGGAGGAGTCTTTTTTGAAGGACCTGGGAATCGAGATGATGCCCGGAATCGGCCCCAAGGCCCAAGCTATCCTTCGAATGCTCAACATCAATAAAATCGGCGATCTGTGGGGGCTGCCGCGGGGGACGCTGCGCTCGCTCTTTGGACTTAACGGAGAAGATTTATACCTTCACTCCCGCGGGATCGACGGTCGTCCGCTGGCGAGGGCCTCCATCCCGAAGTCGATCTCACGGGAAACCACGTTTCTTGAAGACATTTGGGACAAGCGTCTTTTGCTCGCTCACCTGGCTTACCTCTGTGACCGATTGGCCCTGCCGTTGCGAAAAAGCCGTCTGTTCGCACACATCGTCGAAGTCAAAGTGCGTTATTCGGATTTTCGAACCGAGGCCCGCCGGCGTCTTTTACTGAGCCCCCTTCAGGAAATGGGGCCGGTTTACCGGGTGGCCCGCGAGCTTTTTTGGGGGCTGTTCGCGGGATCGCGGCTGTCTCTTCGCTTGGTGGGAGTCAAGGTCTCCGATTTGGTGAGGTCCCGACCGCTCTCGCTTTATGAGCCTTACCGAGCGCGGGAGGAAGAACTGGGGTTCGCCGTGGATCGAGTGAGGGAAAAATATGGATTCGGCTCCGTGCTGACGGGTCGGGAAAGGATGTTGGAGGGAGTCTACGGGTTTGAAAAAGACCGCGGCTTCATCCTGAAAACCGCCTCCTTGACGAAATAAAAGGCGCCTCAAAACCGAAACACTCCGTTCGTGTGATTCCGGATCAGGCTATTCACTCGAGTACCGGTGACGACAATACAGGAGAAAAAATGTTTATTCCGCTGCGCATCCATTCCGTTTACAGTAAGGGGCGGGGAGGAGGCACCCTGGATGAGCTGTCATCCTGGGTGTCGCGAAAAAAACTTCCGCACGCGGCCCTGACCGATATCGGAAATCTCTATGGGTGGGGGCGTTGGAAACGCGCGGCCCGCGGGCACGGATTTTCCCCCGTTTTCGGATGCGAAGTGAAATTGCGGGATCATGTTTTCGTTTTTTTGATCAAAGATCAAGCGGGGTACGGCAACCTGATGGCGATTCTCAATCGGCGGGAAATGGGTTGCACGGAAGATTTGGTGACCATATGGATCCCTGGGGTGCGAAAAGGAGAATCCGAGGAGACGCCCGTGCCGCTGCCGCATGAGGATTTTTATGTGGGCTGTGATCTGTTTAATTTCAAAAGAGCTCACGAGTATGCCGGAAAGACCCGGGCCCCGATGGTCTGGGCTCAGCCGCTGAAATTCGTCCGCAGTCCCGATCGTCTGCTGCTTCTGCACGCCGTCCACAAAAAAATCCCCTTTCCCCCTGAAAGGGATCGATTCGGCCCGCGGATATCCGTGTTCGGTCCCGATCAGGAGATTCATGCCCGACGCAAGTTCGGCTCGGCCGTGGACTCTCCATTGAAGAAGACCTTTGAGGTTGCGGAAAAATGCCGTTTTTCATTTTCGGACGTGGTGCCCTCCCTCCCCGGTGATCTGTTCCCGGTCGGCTTGCGCGAAGTGGTGACGAAGCGTCTGCGGGAGCTGAAGAGCCTGAGTTGGGAAGAAAGACAGCGTGCTCGAAGGGAATTGGAGGTTGTCGAACGCTCGGGGTTTTCTCCATATTTCCTGGTGGTGCACGATGTCGTCCGGTTTGCCCGCCGCCATGGGATTTTGCACAACCTCAAGGGATCGGGCGCTTCCTCCTACCTGGCCTATCTCCTGGGGATTTCCCGGGTGGACCCGATGAAGTTCGATCTTTATTTTGAGCGTTTTCTCAACCGGGGACGGGATGATCCCCCGGATTTTGACCTGGATTTCGATTCCCGCATGCGGGATCAGGTGTTGGCTTATGTTTTGGACAAGTATGGACGAGGTCGGACCGGAGCGGCTTTCGTCTGCAGCCTGAAAAATTACCGGGCCCGTTCGGCTCTGTATGAAACGGCGCGGGCTTTCGGCCTCCCCCCCGGCGAGTCCCGGGAATTGAGCAAACGAGCCCCTTATTTTGCGGCTCCGGATTATCTGAAGACCGAAAATCCGCCTGCCGGATACTTGGATATCTGGAGGATGGCCTCGGACTTGACCTCCGTCTATCGTGAAAGCTCCCTTCATGTGGGCGGTGTTATCCTGACCCCCGCAGGCGTGGACCGCTACCTTCCGCTGGAGACGTCGGCGAAAGGCTATGTCATGTCTCATTTCGATCGGGATGCGGTTGAGGACCTGAAGTTGATCAAGCTGGATTTGCTTTCCGTGCGCGGCTTGGCCGCGATCTCCGAAACAAAAAAACGGATGAACATCAAAAACATTCCCTTGGGTGACGAGCAAACCTACCGGCTTATGCAGGAGGGGCGGACGATCGGATGTTTTCAGGTGGAAAGCCCGGCCATGATAAACCTTATCCGACGGATGAAGCCACGGGATATCCGCGAGATGACTCAGGCCCTGGCGCTCATCCGCCCCGGCCCGACCGAAAGCGGGATGAAGCGGGCGCTTTTGCGAAGTCGCGAAGGGCTCTCCGTTCCCCGGGATCCCGTCATGGTTCGAATCCTGCCGGAAACGGGAGGACTCCTGCTGTACGAAGAGCAGGTGATGCAGGTGGCCGACAGGGTGGCGGGCATGTCCGCGGAAGACGGCGATCTCCTTCGCCGCGGCTTGAAACGGAAGGAACCGTCGCCTCTCAAACCGATCTTTTTCCGGGCGGCGGCCGAGAGAGGGTACACCACGGCCGAAGTGACCCGGCTGTGGAACGTAATGAAAAAGTTTTCCGCGTATTCTTTCAATAAAGCGCACAGCGCATCCTATGCCCATATGGCCTACCAGGCCGTCTATTTAAAGGCGCACCATCCCGTCCCTTATCTGACTGCGGTGCTCAATGCCGGCGGTGGATATTACAACATCCCCGAGTATGTCGAGGAAGCAAAGCGCCGGGGCATCAAAATCCTGGCTCCGGACATCAACCGCAGCGCATACGTGTTTACCGTGGAAGGCGTGAATATCCGGGTGGGATTCATGTCCATCAAGGGATTGGCACGGAAAACGGCGGAAAAGCTGATCGAAGAGCGGGGGCTCGGAGAATATGCCTCGATTACGGATGCCCTCACTCGGGTTTCCCTGAGCAAATCCGAGCTGTTTTCGCTGATCAAAGCCGGGGTGTTCGATTCGCTGGAGCCACGTCGATCCCAGCAGATCCTCCGTTTTTTCCAGGGACTGGAGGATGTGGCGGAGGTCTCCGACCTGGATGCCCGGCAGAAGGAGGGAATGCTGGTCGAGGCCCTGGGATTCGATCCCGAGGGTGATTCCCTGTCTCTTTTCAACGGCCGCAGGCCGGAGCTCAGGATAAAGGACCTGCCGAGCCGATTGGGCCGGGAGGTCGAGCTTGTGGTTCGAGTGGTGGACGCCCGGCTGAAAGGAGCAAGGGGAAAATCAAGGTATTTTTTCCTCTTCGAGGATGAAACCGGCCTGGTGGAAGGTGTGGGAGCGATGAAGAGCCTGATGTTCGGTGCGCCGCCGGCCTGCTGGGTACGGGGGGAAATTCGCCGGGACGGCGGCGGCCGCACGAAGATGTTCAACTGTTCTTTCATTTCGCCCCGGATGAGACCTTCATGAATTCATAGGCGCGGGGGCGATCCCGGTTTCCGGGTGGAATAATAATTTTGTGATATATGGATGAAAACGATACAATGAACATAAGCGATTGAAGATATCTTTTAAATCACCCAGTTTTAAGTGGAGGCGATAATGGGGAGGCAACCTTCAAGTCGGATATTTGCCGGCATCTTTATTTGCGTGATCGGGTTCATCTTCCTGCTAGGCAGTCTGGGGCGGTTGAATGTGGGCGATCTCATCGCCGGCTATTGGCCGTTGATCCTGATCGCCGGCGGATGCTGGCTGCTGCTGGCCAACCGGGTTCAGGATTTGGGGCCGGGAGTTATCCTGATCGCCCTCGGTGGATTTTTCATGCTGGCCAAGTGGAATGTATTCGGAGTCAACGCCTGGAAGATTTTCTGGCCGATTTTGATCATCGCCGCGGGCTTATGGATCCTGCTGCGCCCGGGAACCCGCGGATTCACGGGGGCTGCTCCCGCGGTCAAAGAAGATGATATCAATATGTCGGTCTTATTTTCCGGTGGAAACCGGAGGATCGAATCCGAGCGGTTTCGAGGCGGGAAAGCCACCGCGCTTTTCGGCGGCCTTGAATTGGATTTCACTTCCACCCGCCTGGAAGGGAATCAGGCTACGGTCGAACTGACGGCGATTTTCGGAGGCGTGGGAATCAGGGTCCCGCGCGATTGGAAAATCGTCAGCGAAAGCCACGCGCTTTTCGGGGCCGTGGAAGACAAGCGAATTCCCGCAGTCCCCGCGGAGGAAACGCCTCCGACCCTGTTCATTCGGGCCACAGCTCTGTTCGGCGGGATCGAAGTTAAGGATTGACGTCCGTCAATCGGGAGAGATCCGATGCGCGAAAAATTAAAACGTCTCTCGGATGATGTTTCTCTCGTGCTGTGCGGCGAGGCCGGCCAGGGGATCAAGACCGTGGAAGGGATCCTCACGCGGATCTTGAAGCGGGCCGGGTATCATGTTTTTTCCTGCAGTGAATTCATGTCCCGTATCAGAGGCGGGAGCAATTCGACGACGATCCGTATTTCCACACGCAGGCGGGCGGCTCCGTTGGAGCGGATTGATTTCTGCATCCCCTTTCATGCGGAGGCCCTGAAGCATCTGGCCGGCAGACTGTCCGCGGAATCCGTAATCCTGGGTGATCGAAGGATCCTGGGCCTTGAGCCCTCCGGCGAGTTTTGGAACGTCATCGATGTTCCCTTCGGCGGAATTGCGGAGGAAATTGGCGGTCCTTTGTTTCTGAACATGGTTGCGGTCGGTGTCGTATCCGGACTTTTCGATCTCGACGCTGGGACACTGACGGCCGTGCTGCGGCGGTATTTTGCGGGGAAAGAATCTGGAATGATTGAAACGAATATCGCCGCCGCCGATAAAGGATATTTGGAGGGAGCTGAATTAAGGAAGATCGTGGACATGAATATTACCCCTGCATCGAGCGATCTCGGTGGAAACGACATCCTGTGCAGCGGTGCCGAGGCCGTCGGTTTGGGAGCGCTGGCCGGAGGGTGCACGTTTTTAGCCGCATATCCCATGTCTCCTTCTACTGGGGTCATGGTTTTTCTGGCCGGTCAGGTCGACAACCACGATCTGATCGTTGAGCAGGCAGAAGATGAGATCAGTGCTGTCAATATGGCGCTGGGCGCTTCTTATGCGGGGGCCAGAGCGTTTGTCACGACCTCAGGCGGCGGTTTGGCGCTTATGACCGAAGGGATAAGCTTGGCGGGGATGATTGAAACTCCCATCGTGGTGCATGTAGCGCAGCGACCGGGTCCGGCGACGGGACTGCCGACCCGGACAGAACAGGGGGATTTGGAGCTGGCGTTGTATGCCGGACACGGAGAATTTCCCCGGATCATTCTGACGCCGGGAAACATGGAAGAGGCCTTCTTGCTCACGGAAAAGGCCTTTACCCTGGCGGATAAATATCAAGTGCCGGTTTTTATCCTGACGGATCAATTCCTGATGGATTCCACGGCCGACATTCCGTCATTCAATCTGGATTCCGCGGCCATCGAACCCCACGTGGTTCGGACGGATCGTGGTTATCGGCGTTTCGTCTTTTCGGAATCGGGTCTTTCTCCTCGTGGAATTCCGGGATTCGGCGAAGGATTGGTCGGAGTCGACAGTGATGAACACGATGAAGAGGCGCATATCACGGAAGATTTGAACATGAGGACTCGCATGGTCGATAAAAGGTTGCAAAAATCCCGTTTGATCGAACGGGACGTTCTGCAGGCCACGTTTTTCGGCAGCGAGGACTACCGGCACCTGGTTCTCTGCTGGGGATCCACCCTGCAGGCGGTGCGTGAGGCCTTGGAACAGCCGTGGTTTGCCGATGTCGGCGGCCTGCATTTCGGGCAGGTTCATCCGCTTCCCATGGATTTGGCCGGGTATCTGGCGCGGGCGGAAAAAACGCTTGTCGTCGAAGGCAACGCCACTTCGCAGTTCGGTCGCCTGATTGCGCTTCACACGGGAAGTGCTCCCGATCATGCCGTTCTCAAATACAATGGAGAAGCTTTTACCGTAGAGGAAGTGATTGAGGGGATTGCAGGGATCCTGGGAAGGGGGACGTCGAATGAATAAAAACCGATTCGATGCGGTCGGAATGGATCTCGCTTGGTGCCCCGGTTGCGGCAATTTCAGCATCCTCAAGATATTGAAACGGGCTCTGACAGAGCTTGACCTCAAGCCGGAAGAATTAGTGGTGGTTTCAGGCATCGGTCAGGCGGCCAAGATCCCGCATTATTTCAAGACTCATTTTTTCAATGGACTTCATGGGAGAGCGCTGCCTCCGGCTACGGCGATCAAAGCGGTGAATCCCGACCTGACGGTTCTCGCGGAAAGCGGAGATGGGGATATGTACGGGGAAGGCGGCAATCATTTTCTGCATGCGGTTCGCCGCAATCCGGATATCACCAATATCGTTCACAATAATATGGTTTATGGATTGACCAAGGGACAAGCTTCTCCGACGAGCCTGCCCGGGTTTAAAACCCCTGTTCAAGTTCGGGGTGTTTTCGCTGCTCCTTTCAATCCACCGGCGTTGGCGATCGCTCTGGATGCTTCGTTCGTCGCCCGTGCTTTTTCCGGGGACGAAGATAGAACCGTGGATATCGTGAAACGAGCCATCAGTCACCGGGGATATGCCCTGGTGGATTTGATGCACCCTTGTGTTTCCTTCAATAGAGTGAATACATTCTCCTGGTTCAAGGAAAACACGTTCTATCTTGACGATAAACATAATATCCATGACCGGATAGAGGCCTTCACACGGGCGGTGGAACAGGAGAAAATTCCGCTGGGAGTTTTCTATACGAATCCGAAAAAGAAAACATTTGTTCAATCGCTGGGGCTTTATGCCGAAAACTCCCTCCCTCTATCGTACCGAACCATCGAGAGGGAACCGGAGCTTTCCCGCTGGCTTGAAAGCCGGCGAAACGGTTTGGTTTAAATCTTCATGTCACTTCAAGTTTCGAACCGGATTGCATTTTGACTCGCCGGGGAGGTATGTGGTAAAATATATAAAACCCATAAAAAAAATAGGGAATAGGATGAGGGATGGAAATCATATGCGGAAGCGGATTTCATTTTTTACAAGCCTCTGTTTTGCGCATGATTGTTTATCCGATGAATGAAATCTTCCGAAAAGGAGATTGCGTATGAGCGAAAAGGATCAACCCGTTGAGATCTTGGATTGTATCGGGCTTTACTGTCCGGAGCCGCTTTTTCAAACCCGGAATAAAATGGATGAGATTGAGGTGGGAAAGACCCTCGAGTTGGTGACGGATGATCCCGCGGCGGAGGAAGATATCACGCGCTTCGCCAAGCGGGCCGGACATCAAATCGTTCGTTTTGAAAAGAAAGACGGCATTCTGAGATTTATCATCAGACGCTTAAAATAGGAGGAGGATACGCATGAGTCAAGATTCCATCTTATATGTGCAGACAAGCGATGCGCCGGAAAGACAGTATTCACCGCTTGTATTGGCCCAAACCGCAAAGGCCATGGATATCGAAGCCAAGGTTTACTTCTTAGGGATGGGTTTGAAAATCCTGGCGGAGGGCGCGGCGGAGAAAATCCAGCTCGGCTCCTTTCCTTCCCTTAAGGAAATGATAGAGAAGACGCTGGCCATGGGAATTCCGATTTATGTATGTGAAGCTTCCAAGCAGATGTTGGGATGGGACAAGGTCGAACTTATCCCGGGAGTAAAAATAGTGGGAGCCGGTACGCTGAATGACCTTGCCTTGGAAGTCGGCGCCACCATGTGGTTCTAATGAGAGGAGGAAACCGCCGATGACCGTCTATCTCGATTATGTGGCCGCAAAACCGGTCGATCCGCGGGTGACCGAGGCGATGCTGCCTTATTTTTATGAAAATATCGGGAATCCTGCGTCCCTGCATCATGTCGGTGACCGAGCTACGGAAGCCCTGGAAAAAAGCCGACGAGCCGTCGCCGATTTTATCCACGCCGATGCATCGGAGGTCGTTTTCACCTCCGGAGCCACCGAAGCGAACAACATGGCGCTTGTCGGTTATGCACTCAGAAATCAAGCCCGCGGCCGCCACGTCATCATCTCCGAGGTCGAACACATTTCGATCCACAACCTGGGTAAGTATCTGGTCAAACAAGGATTCACGGTTACCAAAGTTCCCGTCGATCAATACGGTCGCGTTCATCCCGGGAAGATCGCGGAGCGAATCACTCCCGATACGATATTGGTATCCGTTGAGTATGCCGATAATGAGGTCGGTACCATACAGCCGATTCCCGAGATAGCCGCTTTATGCCGAGAAAAAGGGATCGCTTTTCATACGGACGCGGTGGCGGCGGCCGGATTGGTGCCCCTGGATATGTCCGCGATTCCCATCGACCTGCTCACGTTTTCATCGAATGATATTTACGGTCCAAAGGGACTCGGAGCGCTTTTTATTCGAAAGGGAGTTAAAATCAATCCCGTCGTCATCGGCGGCGGACAGGAGAGAGGGTTGCGTTCGGGAACGGAAAATATACCGGGGATTGTCGGTATGGCCCGGGCGGCGGAAATCGCCCGAAAGGAAATGGAATCCGAGGTGGAAAGGCTGCGTGTTTTTCGCGATCGCATGATATCCGCTCTCCCGGCTTCCATCCCGCGATGCCGTCTCAATGGACATCCCCGGGAGCGCTTGGCGAACAACGTACATTTCCGGTTCGATGGGATCGAGGGAGAGGCCCTCCTTCTTTCCTTGAAAGATAAGGAGATTGCGGTTTCCACCGGCTCGGCGTGTTCTTCGAAAACGCTGGAGCCCTCCCATACCCTGATCGCACTGGGTTTGCTGCATGAGGAAGCTCACGGTTCTTTGGAAATGACCGTCGGCCGATTCACGCGGGATGAGGATATCGACACCGTCCTGAATGTGCTTCCGGGAGTTGTCGAGAGACTGAGGGCGTTGTCGCCCCTTTATGAATCTGGAGATTGAAAATGAAATCGACATCGTATTCTGAAAAGGTATTGGATCACTTCCGCAAACCCCGTAACGTGGGAACGCTGGAAGGGGAAGAAACGGCCAAGGGACGCGTCGGCAATCCGGTTTGCGGAGATCTGATGGAATTTTATATCGAGGTCAAGGACAATCGACTTGTCGATATCAAATTCAAAACTTTCGGCTGCGGTTCGGCTGTGGCTACGGCAAGCATGATTACGGAAATGGCCAAAGGAAAAACCTTGGAAGAGGCGCTGAAAATCACCCGGAATGACGTCGCCGATGAGCTTGACGGTCTTCCTCCGGTCAAGATGCATTGTTCCAATCTAGCGGCGGATGCTCTTCGTGACGCCATTCAAAATTATCAGCGGCAGCACGGAGGGAAGGAAATCGCAGAGCCTTCGGAACCGGCCGCACCGGAAGAGATCAGGGGAAAATCGGATTTCATCGGCCGTGGGGTTTGGGAGGATGTTCCGGACCCGAAGAAGCTTAAGGATCAACGCGTTATCGTTATTGACCGGGGAGAATCATCCCTGGAAAAGGTCCTTGCCATCAGCGAACATACACCAAGAGCGATTTTTGTGACCGTATCGAAATCGCTGAGTGCGGAGAAAGGGTTGAAAATCCGCGTCAAGCAGTCGGATGTGAAAATACTGTTCGAATCCCGCATACTGGAAGTATCCGGTTTTAATTCCGTCGAAAAGATCAGGATTCACGACCTCAACGAAGATAATGAATATGATCTGTTCGCGGATGCCTTGGTCGATCTCAAATAAAGAGAGGCAAACCGGCGGTTTAGAGAATGATCTCTTCCGGGATGGGGCGCAGATTGTAGTGGGATGCCATCGTGCGGCAGTAAGCGCCGGCGCACAGCAGAGCCAGAATATCTCCCCGCTTGGGGAGAGGCATGACGATCCCTTTGTGAAAGACATCGCCGGTTTCACACAAATTCCCCGCCACGGTGATGGAAGGTCCCGGCCCGGGAGAAAGGTTGCCGCAGTTGAGGATGTGGTGCTGGGCCTGTGTGTAGATGGCGGGCCGGGGAACGGTGTTGAAGGTCCCTCCGTTGACGCAGGCGAAATGATTGCCGTAGTTTTGTTTGACGTATTCCACTTGGAGCAGTAAAACCCCGGCGTCACCGACGAGATATTTCCCCGGTTCGATTGTGACGGCTTTGAGATCGAGGCCGGCATCTGCGATTCGGCGTTGGATATGCGCGGCATAGGAAGATACGGGGAAAATCATGTCTTTTTCAGTATAGCGTGGGCCGAATCCTCCCCCGAAGTCTAAAAACTCCAGAGGAAATCCGCTTTGTTTCAATTCCACGGCTTTTTGCACGAATCTGTCGACGGCAAGGAGAACTCCTTCGAGATCTCCTTTCACCCAACCCGATCCGAGATGCTGGTGAAATCCCACCGGATGAAATCCGGATTCGAGAGCGGCGGAAAACACGGGGAGCACCTGTACATCTTCCACGCCGAATTTTATCGGGATTCCGCCCTTGGAGCCGGTTCCGGCTGTAATTGCCTTGGGGCTGAATCCTCGACCCCCGCCGGGATTCCAGCGAACGGCCACCCGGATGGATTTTCCGGAGAACTCGTTTTCTTTCAGCTCCTTCATGAGGAAAAGTTGTTCGGGGGCGTCGATGTTGACGGTGATTCCATCAATGGCGAAAATTCGTCTCAGGTCTTTCATGCTGACGCTGGTTCCGGTATACAGGATTTTCCCCCCCGGGAATCCCGCTCTGAGCGCGGTCTCGGCTTCCTCAGGGGATACAGCATCGATCCAGGTATTATGCCGCCGCAGCAGGTCCAGGATTTCAGGATGCGGATTGGCTTTCATGGCATAACAGATACGGACAGGCGGTGTGATGACTGAAGAGAAGGCCGCACGAAGATCGGCAAGATTTTTCAGAATCTGTTTGCGGCTGTATACAAACAAAGGTGAACCGTGTGTTCCGACAAGTTCGGAAGGCTTATATTCGTGGAGTCGGAGTTTCCCGTCGATCGCTCTTGTGAAAGTATTTTCCCACCACTCCATGTGCGTTACCATTTTTTTCCGCTTTCAGGATTGCCGCCGTTCCCGTCCTTTGCGGAATCTTCTTCTTTTTCCGAAAACAGTCCGAGCTGACCTCGCCGGATTTGTTCGGTGATTTTGTTGAGTGCGGGATAGCGTTGGAGAAGAGAATCCGGGATTTCCAGTTTTTCTCCGGTCAGTTTGTTTTTGATTTGAAGCGCGTTGGCCAAGGCTTGCCCTCGGTAGTGATTGTTGGTGATAATGAGAACCCGGTTGCTTTTTCCCGCTAAATTCTTGATTCGCTCGATCCATTCATCCAGTTCACCTTCTCCGTATAGATAGTCATAACGAGCGTCGCGTCCCGCTCCGGATTTAAACCAATTCCCGGTATTCCTACCGTGAAGCCTTACGTAGGAGATATCCGGATTGGTGCAAACGGCGCTGGGGGCGATGGAGTCGCGAAAAAGCGGTTGGTCGATGTTGCAGAAAATGACCCCGTGTTCCGATAAAAAGCGGTAAACATCAGGCTGATTCCAGGACGCATGGCGTATTTCCAGAGCCTTGGGATACTCCGTGAAATGACGAAAAAGATCATCGAGATAGCCCTGGTTGGCGGATGTCCGCCGGAAAGACCAGGGGAATTGGATGAGAAGAGCGGCCAATCGTCGTTCCTCCATCAGGGGATCGATTCCCAGTTTGAAAATGTCGACGTCCCTTATGGCGTAGCCTTTCCGTTGATGGGTGAAGGCCTGGTGAAGTTTGACGGAAAAACGAAACTCAGGATAGTGGGCGACCTTTTTCGCCCAGGCTCGAGTCATGTTTTGTTGAGGCGGGCGGTAAAAAGTGCTGTTGACTTCAACGGCGTTGATCCATCGGCTCAGGTATTGAAGAGGATGAAAATCACGAGGTTTGCGGACCGGGTAGACGATTCCTTCCCAATCCTTATAGCTCCAACCCGCCGTTCCGATGGAATAAAGGGACTCCATACCGTCCCTATTGTAATCCATCGGAGGGGAATATCCAATAAAAAGTCGATGTTTCTATTGACCGTGCGAAGCGGAGAAGGGGGCTCTTTGCATTTAAAGGAAACAGCGGAGTGGAATGGCTTTTGGCAGTTGGCATCCCACTCGCTGTAAATATCGCTTATTGATTCTGAAGTACGCGCATGGTTTCCAGCGCGATTTTCTTTTCTTCGTTGGTGGGGATGACCAGCACCTTGATGCGAGAATCGGATGCGCTGATTTCCCGGTTGTCTTTCCGGCGTTCCCGGTTTTTTGTTTCGTCCAGAGTAATACCGATATCGCCCAACTCCTCACAGCACATACGTCGGATCAAAGAGGAGTTCTCGCCGATTCCGGCCGTGAACAGGATTGCGTCCAGTCCTCCCAGAGCGGCGCAATAGGCCCCGATATATTTCTTGATTCGGTAAGCGTATACATCAAGTGCGGCTTTGGCTCGTTCGTCCCCTTGAGCGGCTTTTTCCTCGACGTCTCTCATGTCATTGGTACCACAGAGACCTTTCATCCCGCTTTCTTTATTCAAGATTCGGTCGACGTCTTTAAGCGACAGGTTCAGATTCGTCGCCAGAAAGAAAGGCAGCGCCGGATCGAGATCGCCGGAACGAGTTCCCATGACCAGCCCTTCAAGCGGGGTCAGTCCCATGGTTGTATCGATGCATTCTCCATTCTTGATGGCGGCCATGCTGGCTCCATTTCCCAGATGGACGGTGATCAGCTTCAGTTCTTCAAGGGGGCGTCCCAGAAATTCCGCGGCCGTTTCCGCGACATAGGCATGACTGGTGCCGTGAAAGCCGTAGCGGCGCACCCGGTTCTTAAGATACATTTCATAGGGGACCGCGTACAGATAGGCACGGCGGGGGATGGACTGATGGAAAGCGGTGTCGAAAACCGCGACCTGAGGAGCGTCGGGGAAAAGGTTGCGAGCGACTTCAATCCCCGTAAGGTTCGGAGGATTGTGCAGTGGGGCAAGGGGTATATTTTCCTTGATGGCTCCGATGACCAGGTCATCGATGACGATGGAAGATTTGAAGGCTTCTCCGCCGTGCACGACTCGATGACCGACGGCCGAGATCTCGGATTTATCTTTGATAACGCCGTATTCGGAGTCGGTCAGCAGTTCGACGATCCGTGCCAAGCCCGCTCCGTGGTCGGCCAGGCGGTCGTTCTCCACTTTGGAACGAGGATCTCCATTGGCGGAGTTCAATTTATGGGTCAGGATGCTGGTTTCTTCTCCGATCTTTTCAGCCAGACCGGAAACCAGGGCCTGCTTTTCATCCATATCGAAAAGCTGGTATTTGATGGATGAACTTCCGGTGTTGATAACTAAGATTTTCATTAGAGGATTCCTTTCTGGTTATTCTATTCCAGTCCTTTCTCAGCTTGAGCTTGGATAGCCGTGATGGCTACGGTGTTGACGATGTCGGCTACGGTGCACCCGCGGCTGAGGTCATTGACCGGCTTGTTAAGTCCTTGAAGGACGGGACCCACGGCAACGGCCTTGGCGGCGCGTTGGACGGCTTTATAGGTGTTGTTGCCGGTGTTGAGATCGGGAAAAATGTAAACGGTGGCGCGGCCGGCGACATCGCTTCCCGGCAGTTTCGTCTTGGCTACGGAGGGATCTATGGCGGCGTCATACTGGATCGGACCCTCGATGAGGATATCCAATCCGGCGGATTTGATCATTCCCCGGGCGATTTGAGTGGCTTCCCGGACCTTCTCCACATCTTCACCCTTTCCGGATTCGCCGGTGGAGTAGGAAAGCATGGCTACCCGCGGTTCGATATTGAAGATGCGGGCCGTCTGCGCCGAACTGACGGCGATTTCAGCGAGCTGTTTGGCGTTGGGCTCGGGATTGACGGCGCAGTCGCCATACACCAGAACCCGATCGGCGAGACACATGAAAAACACACTGGAAATTATCGAAAATCCGGGTTTGGTTTTAATGAATTCAAACGCCGGCCGAAGCGTATTTCGGGTGGTATGAATGGAACCGGAAACCATCCCGTCGGCATGTCCTTTTTGGACCATCATACTGGCGAAATAATTAGGATCCGTCATGTTGTCGCGGGCATTGGTCAGGGTCGTACCTTTGTGTTTCCGCAGCTCATAATAGGTTTGAGCATATTCTTCATACAAGGGGGATTTGGTGATCTCGACGATATTGATCCCATCCATTTCCAATCCCAAACGTTCCGTGCGGCTTTTGATGGTGGCGGCATCGCCGATCAATGTTAAATCCACAACCGAACGGCGGTTCAAGATCTCGGCCGCGCGGAGTATCCTCTCTTCCTCCCCCTCGGGAAGGACGATGTGCTGTTTGTCGGCGCGAGCTCTTTGGATCAAGCGGTATTCAAACATCTTGGGCGTGATGATGTCGATTTTCGTTTGAATGATTTTTTCCCGCAATTCCGGAAGCTGAATGTTCTTTTCGAAAACTTCCAGGGCCTGGGTGACTTTACGCGTGTCTTCGGGTGAGATGACGGCATGAACGTTATCGGCTTGACGGGCGGATTCGAAGGTGTTCCCCTTGACGCTGAGGATGGGGATCAGATTGCTGGTGCCCTCTATCATTTTGAGAACCGAATCTTCGGGAACCAGTCCGCCCGTGAGAATCAGACCGGCTATTTTGGGCATGGATATGGAGGAAAGCGCAGAGAGGCAGGCTAAAATGACATCGGCTCGATCGCCGGGTGTTATGACCACCACTCCATTCGATATCCGGGAAAGGACATTGTGCACCTGCATGGCGGCGACTCCGAAGCCTTCCACGTGCCGGTTGAGATGTTCTTTTCCATAAAGAACCCGGGCATTGAGCGCTTCAGCGATTTCCCGCATGGTGGGATTTCCCAGCGTCGGCACGTTCGGCAGGCCGAAGACCAGCTGGTCGGTGACCAGTGGATTTTTCTTGAGCACCTCCACGAGGTCGGTTCCACCGTTCATCCGGTTGATGATGATCGATACGACATTAGTGCTTTTATCAGCCAGCGATTCCAATGATAGTTCGATGGATCGGATAGTGGTCTCTTCCGTTTTTCCATGCGCGTTGGCTACCAGAAGCACCGGGCAGCCCAGGTTGTTGGCGATATCCGCATTGATATCGAATTCGAAAGCGGACGTCGATCCTTCAAAATCCGTTCCTTCGACAAGTACGAAATCGTATTCCTCTTCCAGGGTTTTGTACTTGTCGACGATGCCTTCTAAAAGCTCGGAGTATTTACCCAGAGCGATCAATCGATTGGCTTCTTCGGTAGTGAAACCGTACATGCGTTCATAGGGGATGTTCAGCTTGTAGTAGCTGGAAATCAATTTGATGTCATGATCCTGGGCTTCTTCCTCGACATTGATCAAAGGGCGGAAGAAGGCGGTTTTATCCACATTTCTCAAGAGCATTTCCATAAGCCCGAGAGAAACCACGGATTTCCCACTTTTTGAATCGGTTGCGGTAACATAAAGATTTTCTGCCATAAGATAACTCCTCGACTGAATAAAACAGCCTTAATATGAATGATATAAATGCCTTAAGTATATGTTGCGGGACAGTGCCGCAACAACCGTTTCCACCGTCCCATCGTCCTCGATCCTACAATGGATAAGCTGACGCATATTTATAGCATATTAGCCTTTTAGATTCAATCCCACCATGGTGTATCCTGCAAATTTCCAATGATTTACCCTCAATCGGATCTGTCTGCCGTTAACCGGTGCGGAAAAAAAACTTTACACCGTCCGATAAATTTAATTATCATGAAAAAGCGGAAACAAAAGCACATGAAAAAAGGTTTTTTTATCCTGACAGGGATTTTTTGCCTCTTTGCGTGTACTTCGAAACAAGAAAGTCCTCTGTACACCATTGGGGTTTTTCAGGCAAATGAGGCGATCACCATGGATCAGGTTCGCGAAGCCTTTATCCGCTCTCTCCAAGACAGGGACAAGATCCATGGCTCCAACATTCGGATTATTGCCAGAAATGCACGGGGTGATATTTCGGAAGTCCAAAAAACCGCGCAGGATTTTGTAAACATGAATGTCGATATGATATTCGCCATTTCCACCCCCTGTCTCCAGGCTGCCCTGCATGCGACTCGTGATATTCCCATCATCTTCGCTTCGGTGGCGAATCCCTTACTTGCCGGAGTGGGGCAGTCGGACACCGAACATGTACGACATGTCACCGGAGTCTCCTCCCGCAGCCCCATCCGTAAAAGCCTGGCGCTGATTAAGGAAGTCCTTCCCGGAGCCCGCCGGATCGGAACATTGTGGACGCCGTCCGAACTGAATTCCACTTTTTATCTGGATCGGGTTCGCGAGACGGCACAGGAACTCGGTTTTGAAATCGTTTCGGTCCCCATCACGAATTCAAGCGAAGTTCTCCTTTCCGCTCATGTCTTGATAAGCCGGCGGATCGATGCCGTTTATCAGATATCGGACAACACGATAAACCAATCATTCGAGGCCTTGGGACAGGTCGCCGAAGAAAACGCCGTCCCTCTTTTCGGTGGCTTTCCGCTGTCAACACGAATGGGGGCGTGTGCGGCACTCGGTTGGGATTTTTTTGAGATGGGTTACAAGGCCGGAGACATTGCATTGGATGTTATGAACGGGAAAAGCCCGGGAGCGATCCCTATCCAGTATATGTCCACCGCCAAACTCTACCTGAATCTGGATGCCGCCCGAAAACAGTCTGTCCGCTTCAGCGAAAAGATACTGCTTGCAGCCGATGAAATCATGACCAAGGACACTCCGATATCCCGGGGAACCGGTGGAACTTAGGCGGATCAAACCGGAGGAGGCATTCGTGTTTCCTTAAAGGATTTCAATAGACCCCGGATCGTGATCTTTCATGGAAGCTCCATAAAGAGGAACGGTTGTTGCCCACCGAGAAAATGAGTTATAATGATCATATCCGGGATAGAGGGCTGATATGAAAATATGCGGTTATTTGAAGAAGGATCATATCTTTTTTGATTTGAAATCGACGGTCAAACAAGATATCCTCGAGGAATTTGTCGCCGGTCTTGAAGAAAGGGGATTTGTTAACGAGCCTGATGTCATCCTTTCCGAGCTTCTGCAGCGTGAGAAATTGTGCAGTACCGGCTTGGAGAAGGGGATTGCCGTTCCGCATGCTCTGACGAACGCCGTCAGTTCCCCGCTGTTGGCGCTTGCGGTCCTCCGCAACGGCGTGAATTTCGGTGCCGTCGATGAGAAACCGACATATGTGCTGCTTCTTCTGCTGGGAAATAAAGACAATCCGGGTTTTCAGCTGAAAGTTCTGGCTCATATCTGTCGTATGGTCAAAGAAACCAGCTTTGTCGAACGCGTGCGCGACGCTGAATCGGCGTCGGAGGTTTGCAGGATCATAACGGATGAGGAAGGAAAGATGGAATGAAGCTTTTGATCTTAATCCTCAATAAGGTTGAGAAGCTGGAGGAAATACTGGAAGGATTTATCGAAGTCGGCGTTACCGGCGCCACCGTTATCGACAGTGTGGGGATGGGACACATCCTCTGTGACGAGATCCCGATCTTCGCCGGATTGCGATTCATGTTTGCCGGCTCCAAACCGCATAATAAGATCGTCCTATCGGCGGTTCGGGAGGAAAAAGCGGAGTCGGCGATCCGGATGGTCAAAAAAATATTGGGAGATATGAATCATCCCGGCACAGGGATTATTTTTACTCTCCCCATAGATGATGTCGAAGGACTGAAACCCGAGTTGTAAACACCCATATGTATGCGTTTTATGCTTTCGGTCTGATTATCCTAATCGCCTTCCTCGGTTCCCGTTTTGCCTTCCGTCGTCGGAACCAACTATCCCCGCTCAATTTTTTTTGGCTATCGGGAATCGTCTATTTATTCCTGGGATTGTATCTGGGCGAAATGGGATCGGGGATCTTGAGTGGAAATGTGTTGACCGGCCTTACGCCCATTCTAAGCTTTTCTCTGGGTTGGATCGGTTTCATTTTCGGTTTCCAGCTGGAGCATCGCTATCTCAGAAAGTTCCCAAGAAATTATTTGGGGCTTTCGTTGTTTCAATCGCTGGTGGTAATGTTCTTCGGTTTTGCGGGAAGCTTGCCCCTGCTGCGAATCCTCCTGCCGACCGCGGGATCCGGGATCCATACGGGTATGGCCGTCGCATTCGGGCTGCTCATCAGCCTCAATTCTCCCATCCTGTTGAATGCCGCCGCCTTTACGATGAATCGGAAAGGGCGGTCTTATTATCTGGCCAGATTTTTGGTCAGCATCAGCGGTTTTTGGGCCTTGCTCGGATTATCGTTTGTCACGTCATTCTGGCATTTCCCGATAGCGAATCCCCGGTCTCTCGGAAAGGGAGTGATGTTGATGCTGGTTTCGACGGCATTTCCGGTCCTTCTGGGTTGGATGTTTCATCTGTTGACCCGGCGCAAAATCTCGGAACCGGATTTGCTGGTTTATCTTCTTGGATTGGTTTTTTTTGTTTCCGGCGCCTCGTTCACATTCCATTTTCCTCCACTTTACGTCTGTATGGTACTGGGCATGACGTTTTCGAATCTGACCAAAAAACAGGAAAAAATTTACCGACTTCTGCTTTCCACGGAGAAACCCCTCTATATCATCCTGCTGATACTGATCGGAGCGCTTTGGAAGTTAAGTTTCGGATACGAGATAGCGCTGATGGTCTTCATCTTGCTCCTGGTGAGGATACTGGGGTATGCGGTTTCATCTCCCGTCTTCGCAAGGCTTTTCGGTTTCCCATGGAGGCTTCCTTCGCGGTTCGGCCTCAGCTTCCTGTCCTTTGGAGGTATCGGAGTGGCATATGCGGTAAGTCTGCACCAGGTATACCCGCTGCCGGAAAGTGATTATTTTCTTTCCGCGGCGCTCCTGAGCATATTGCTCGGCGAGATCGTAAGCCCGATCGCGCTTCGGATATCCCTGCGCCCGACTGATGGAGGAGAGACGGGATGATACCTGCTGTGGTGGTATTCGTCCTGATGTTTGTTTTCAAGAGTGGATGGCTGGAGCTTTATGGTGATTGGGAGCAGAGCACATCCCTTGCCCTGGGATTCATCCTCCTTTTTGCGGCGCTCTTCGGGAAACAGGTCAGCCGCTTGAAGCTTCCCCAAATTACGGGTTTCATCGCGGCGGGGATTCTCTGCGGGCCCTATGTGCTCAAATTCCTCAGTCTGACGGATGTGCACGGACTGCAGCTGTTTGACGGATTGGCTTTGAGCCTGATTGCACTGACCGCGGGAGGAGAGATGCGCATTCCCCGGCTGCGGGGAAGCTTGAAAGCTATCGGGACCGTGGTCTTTTCCCAGACTCTGGTCATTATGGCCGGATTCATGCTGCTGGGATGGATCGGGCGGTCTTTCCTGCCGTTTTTCGCCGGCATGACTTTGGGGCAGAGCCTGGCATATGCCCTTTTGTTGGGAACCTTGGCGACCGCCACCTCTCCGTCAACGACGATCGCGGTATTGACGGAATCCCAGGCAGCCGGTCGCTGTACGGATCTGATACTCAGTGCCGCGGTGGTGAAAGATTTTTTCGTGATCATGCTGTTCGCCTTTTCTCTTTCATTGGCGGAATCGTTGTCTACTCCCGAACTCGGGATTGATTTTATGGCGGTTCTGCATGTACTGAAGGATATCGGTGTTTCCGTTTTGATCGGCTTGGCGGTCGGTGGAGGAATCATTCTCTATCTCAAATTCATTCGCCGTGAGATGACGATCTTTATCCTCAGCATTGCCTTCTTTACCTATCAGATCACTCATGGATTCGGATTTCACCCGCTTCTTATCTGTCTGATAGCGGGATTTATGGTTCAGAACGTATCCGCCCAAGGGGACAGCTTGATTCAGGCGATCGAAAAGATCTCGCTTCCGGTGTATGTCGTTTTTTTTGCGATATCGGGTGCGTCGCTGGATCTCGGCGCTCTCCGGGCGGGATGGCTGTTTGCTCTGGTTTATGTCGTTTGGCGGGGAGCGCTTAAATTCGTGGGCACTTATTGGGGAAGTCGGTGGTCGCGGCAAAGCCGGGAGATCCGGAGGTTCGGGTGGGCCGGTTTTATTTCTCAGGCGGGAGTCGCTTTGGGAATGGCGATTATTATCGAAGATACATTCCCTTCCTGGGGCGGAGAATTTAAAACCCTGGTTCTGGCCGTGATCGCCGTAAACCAGATCATCGGCCCCGTGCTGTTGCAGAAACTGCTGGTCAAAGTAGGGGAAGCCGGGAAAAAAATCCCCCAGAAACCCGTTTCCCGATTCGCTTTATACGGAAGCGAAGACGGGCGCGCCGCGGAATAAGATTCCCATGATGCGGAAGGCTGGTCGTACCTCTACGGTTTATGTGTATGTGCGCGGGGCGTATCGATCCCGATAGCGAGAAGAGATTGACCTTTCCCTAGAGATAAGGCTTTTTTCAAAGATTTGTGAATCAGGTCTCCCGCAAAACGGCAAGCCGCCGCCAGGGACATACCGCGTGCCAAAAAAGCGAGCGCCGCAGCCGATAAAAAGCATCCTGTTCCATGGACCTTGACGTCCAGGCGCTTTTTTTCAAGGACGGTGAGGTTCGATCCGTCAAAGAGGATGTCCTTGGGCATTCCGGGAAGATGACCCCCCTTGAGAAGAACGGGGACGCCGAGCAGATGGTGGATTTTTCGGGATGCTTCCTCCATATCGGATGGGGTCTCGATCGTTTTTCCGGTCATCCTTGCAGCTTCCGTCAGGTTGGGTGTCAGCAGGTTGATTCTGCCGGCGATGCAATCCATGAAATCGGAGAGAGATCCGCGCTCGATCAACCAAGCTCCTGAACTGGACTGAAATACGGGATCCACGACGATGGGGACGGCTTGATGTTCGGATATTATTCTTTCCAGAAGCGAAAGGTTGAGCGTGCTTCCCAACATTCCAATCTTGATCCCGGCAAAGTCGACGTCATCGGTCAGGGATAGGTACTGACGAAGGAGAAATTCCGGAGGGGGAGAGAATCGGCCCTTTACGGACCGGGTGTTCTGGATGGTCAATCCGGAGGGAAGGGCCATGCCGTAAAATCCCAAAGCATGGAACACCTTTAAATCCAACATCACTCCGGCGCCTCCCGTGGCGTCGAATCCTGCGAACGAAAATAGGATGTCCATCGTTTTCCATAGGGGATAGTAGCAAAAAACTCCTTGATCTCCAACCGGAATCGGGAAGAGCGTGAGAGAATTGTCTTGCCGGAGATATTGTGGTAGGATGTTTTCAACATAAAATGATGTCTCGGGCTCATCTTTTGATATCCGGTCGCGTTCAAGGTGTCTTTTATCGTGAGCATGTGCGCCGATGGGCAGCCCCCCTGAGGATAAGAGGATGGATCAGGAACAACGACGACGGATCCGTGGAAGCCGTTCTCGAAGGCGAGAAGAATAACCTTGAAAGCCTGATCGAAAAGATGAGAGGCGGACCGCCGATGAGCCGAGTGGATGAATTGACGGTCGGCTGGGAGAATTATCTGAACGAATTCGAGGACTTTCGCATCACCTGGTGATCAAGGTGCACGGCGGTCGACCAAGGCTGGCTGTTCCGATTCGGGCTTAAGGAGGAGCACCATGTTTAAAATCGCAAAAGAGGATCAACGTATAGTCAAGGTCTTTAAGGGAGTTGTTCGTCGGACTCTCGGCTGCGGGAAAGATGTGCTGATGGCGAAGTTCGAGTATGAAAAAGGTTCAAGGGTTCCTCCGCATCGGCATGGATTTGAGCAGGTCACCACCATTATCGAAGGGAAACAAAAGATAATCATCCGGGGCGACGGTGAAGAAGAGGAATTCATGGTGGAATCAGGAGAGACGTACGTGGTCCCTCCCCATTTTGAGCATGAACAGATAACGTTGGAAGAGACGCATACGATCGACTCCTGGAGCATGACGCCGTAGAACCGCACAGGCTCATACCCCGACGATGTCCTCCCTTGTCGCGCATTTACGTGCGGTTGGATTGAGGGCTTTTCACCGAAAAGGATTCGTCAGTTTTTTCGTTTGTGACCGGATTCCAAAAATTTCCGCCGACATTCCTCAGAGCAGAAATAATAGATGCGCCCTTTCTCTTTTTCGATGAGAGCATCTTCCTTGGGAAGGTAGGTGCCGCAGATCTCATCCTTGACCATCATCCCCGAAACTTGCCTGGGTGGGGAAGCGGTTTTCCCGCCTTTGCCGAGCGTGTTGAAGAAACGGATGACGGCATAGATGATGTAGGCGATAAAACCATAGAAGGCCAGCATCAACAGTCCACGAAACATAAAATCACTTTAAGCGATATCCCCTGGGATGTCAATCCGGTATGGAAGGATCATTCCGATTTCGCCGGATGAGATAATCTCCTTGATAAAATCGGCTCGAATCAGTAACATGAATAAAAATCGGGATATCAGAAGGCAGAAAGAAAATTGACTCTTCGTTTTCACCACCTCATGCCTTAAAAGGAGACGTAATGGATTTTTTATTGTCTGTGGAACAAGAGATTTTGCGGGAATCGATTAAGAATTTTGCTGAGAAGGAGATTCGGCCTTTGGTCAAAGAAAGCGACCAGAATGCCGAATGGCCGGGGGAACTCACCTCAAAACTGGGTGAAATGGGTTTGCTGGGCATTGTGATGCCGCCGCAATACCAAGGGGCGGGCTATTCGAATATGGACTATGTCATCGTGCTGGAGGAAATTTCCAAGGTGGATCCTTCCGTTGGATTGGTCGTAGCCGCACACAATTCACTGGCATCCAATCACATCAATCTTTTCGGCACGGAAGCTCAAAAAAAGAAATACCTCACTCGTCTTGCGAGTGGGAAAACCCTCGGTGCCTGGGCGCTGACCGAAGCCGGAGCCGGTTCGGACGCGGCCGATCTCCGGACCAAGGCTGAAAAGCGGGGGGATCATTGGATTTTGAACGGCTCCAAACTTTTTATCACCAACGGGTCCCTGGCGGAGATTCATGTGGTGATGGCGGTTACCGATCCCGGGAAAGGACGCAAGGGGATTTCGGCGTTTATTCTGGAGAAAGGCATGCCGGGATTTCGGCCCGGAAAAAAGGAAGACAAGCTGGGCATCCGCGCCGCGGATACGTCGGAACTGATACTCGAAGACGTTGAAGTCCCGGATGAAAACCTCCTCGATATACCCGGAAGCGGGTATCGGCAGGCCATGACCGTATTGGACGGTGGACGTGTCAGCATCGCCGCATTCGCTTTGGGTGTCGCCGCGGGCGCGCTGGAGGCATCCGTACGCTATGCCAAGGAGAGGAAGCAGTTCAATCGACCCATAGCCGATTTTCAGGCTATTCAATGGATGCTGGCGGATGGTTTCACCGAGTTGGAGGCGGCTCGACTGCTGACTTTCCGGGCGGCATTCCTGGAAGATCAGGGGAAAATCATACCTAAAGAATCCGCCATGGCCAAACTTTTTGCCAGCGAGCTTGCGGTGAGATCATCGGCCAAAGCGGTTCAAATCCACGGCGGCTACGGCTTCATCAAGGATTATCCCGCGGAGAAGTTTTATCGCGATTCCATGCTTACGACGATCGGGGAAGGAACATCGGAAATCCAACGCTGGATCATTGCCCAAAAAATTCTGAGTGAGTTCTGACGTCGGCGCATGCGATGAAATCCCGGCCTTGGATTCGGCGGCGGCTTTTCCCTTCGGGACAATATAATTGAAGAAGAAATGAAACGATGAAAGAACTGGCTGAAAAAATACTCAATGGAAACAGCCGTGCCATTGCCAAGGGGATCACGTTGGTTGAAAATGAGGATCCAGAAGCGCTTCATTTGATGAAAGCATTGTTCCCTTCCACCGGAAGATCTCTGGTTATCGGGATAACTGGTGCATCCGGAACGGGGAAAAGCACACTGGTGGACCGGCTTGCCGCGGGCTACAGAAATCGCAAAAAGAAATTAGGAATCTTGGCGGTCGATCCTTCCAGCCCTTATTCCGGAGGGGCGCTTCTGGGAGACAGGATCCGGATGATGCGGCATAGTACGGATCCGGATGCATTCATGCGCAGCATGGCGACGCGGGGCCGAATGGGAGGGTTGTCGCGGGCTGCCGGCGAAGCGGTGGAAATCCTGGAGGCCGCGGGAAAAGAAGTGGTGTTGATCGAAACCGTTGGGGCCGGACAGGATGAAGTTGAGATTGCGGGATTGGCGGATGTGACCCTGGTTGTCTTGTCTCCCGATGCCGGGGACGGGATTCAGGTATTCAAGGCCGGATTGATGGAGATAGCGGACATATTCGTCTTGAATAAATCGGATAATTCTGATGTCGCAAAGCTGGAGACTCAGATTCAAGCCCTTCTCGACCATGAGGGAAAGCGGGAAGCCGTGCCTCAAATCATCAGAACCATTGCGATACGGGATAGGGGAACGGATCGCCTGATCGAGGCGATCGATGCTCTGCTTTCTCCCCAAAGCGAGAGGCGGCTGGAGATGCGAAAGAGGAAACGGGCCGAAGAACGGCTCGTGGATATCCTAAGAGATATGGTATTTGTGAAAATTCGTGAAAATCTTGCAGAGGGCGAATTCGAGACCGCCGTCGCTAAGATCCGGGAACGCAGATTGGATCCGTATACGGCGGCTCAAGATATTTGGGACAGGATTCAGGAGCAGTTGCATGATAAATAGAATTGATCACATCGGAATCGCGGTGCATGATCTCAAACGCAGCCTTCGTCACTGGGAGAAAAGTTTGGGGATTACAGGCCGGGGAATCGAAGAGTTGGAATCCAACGGTGTTGTCTGTGCACATCTGAGGCCCGCGGATGGGCCGGAACTGGAACTGTTGGCGCCGTGGGACGAGGCCTCTCCCGTGGCTAAGTTCCTTGCCAAGCGGGGAGAAGGGATTCATCATATCTGCTTGGAAGTTGAGGATATCCGTGCTTCTATCAGCGTGTTGGAGAAAAGAGGAATTGACTGTATTCGCCGGGAACCCCACCGGGGTGCGGGAGGAGATCTGGTGGTTTTTATTCACCCTCGCCATTTCAATGGAGTTCTTCTCGAGCTTAAAGAAAAAAAACAAAAGGCGGACGATTAAAAAAGGGATGAGGTTTTCCCGGAAGGGAATAGTTGTTCAGCGTCATTCCTGGTGAAGAAGCGTCAATGTCCACCCGGCGAAAGCTTTTGCTTCCGCGATGTCGTTGGCATCGGGGTGGGTTCGAGCGGAATGCGCCATGTCGACCCAAGCGCGATGTTCCGGCGATTCACTCAAGACCTCGAGGGCCTTGAATGACACTTTTCCCCGGCAGGCGAAGGTTCCAATGATCTTCTTTCCCACAGCGAGGGTGGTGGCATATTCCAATGCTTCCCGGGCGAGTCGGCTGCCTGTCAAAGCGCCGTGAGTTGAAAAGAATGCGATATTCTTATTCGCCGGGATCGACTCGATGAGTTGTTTGACGGGATAAGGGATGCTGTGCGCATGGACCGGAAATCCGATGAAAATAAGGTCGTAGCGGTTTACATCGTCCGTATCCGTTATCGGTTTGATCTCGGCCTCTTCTTCAATGGAAGAATGTATGGCTTCCGCGATCGTCTGGGTGTTTCCGGTTTGGGTAAAATAAGTAACGAGAATTTTTGACATTGTCGGTTTTCCTCTAAAACTTCAATCTGATTCCCAATTTGAAGGAAAACGTATTGAGGTTGATTTCTCCGGGTCTGAGATTGGCGATATCCGGATCTTCCGGCCGGGTAACGTGCCCTGTCAGTACGGAATAGTACTGGTCGAGAGCAGGTTGTTTGACTTCATAGTAATATAACGATGCTTTTCCGGATTCTTCGGCTTCGGTATAGTCGATGTAGGAATGATCGCCTTTGAAGCCGTCGGCTTTCGACCATGTTTTTTCGAATTCGAGCACAACGGCTAGGAACTTGAGAACATCGTATTCGGCCCCGAAATGAACATAAGTACCGAGAGCTTGGGTGTGGAACATGTCGTCTCTTTCGTGCCAATAATTGAAGTCCCGTTTGTTATTGCGAAAAACGGCTTCGTAACTATCCTGAAGATTGAAGGATACGAATGAGAGGCTGCGGCCCACACCGGCGAAGACGTATGTTTTGGGCAGAAAGGGAATCGGGACGATATAGCTGAAGCCGATTTTCAGAGTCAATCCTGAAAGTTTATTGGACAGCATCTGCTGCTCTTCCTGAAGACCGCTGGTCGCCTGAAAGAGCGCGCGGCCTTCGCCCAGATCGGAAGACCAGTTCCCCGCCAGATTAAGGCTGAGTCCGTATATCACCGGGATCCGGAGTTCGATATCGAGTTTTGGATTTAAAGCGGGCGAATCGAAGGCTCCGGTAAGGACGCCCTCTTTGACGGCCGCATAATTTGTCCAAAGGGAGTTATAAGACTGCACCCACGTATCGATATCATTGGTCGGAATCACATTGTAATTGAAGCTTAATTTAAGGCTTATCTTTTCAGCGCGAAGAGGCAGGGTGGCGGCGAACAGCAGCAATAGTATTAATGGAAGGGTGAATCTTTTTTTTACCATTGGGTTTCCTATTATTCCATATTTCATTAAAAAGTACCAGTCCTTCTTCCAGCCCGATCCGCTCATGAAATAGGGCTGGGCTGGCGTTTTTCAGGAGAACGGCGGATCGGGCGTCGGCTTCGCCGATTTTCGATCGCCGCATTTGAATACGTGTCGCGATGCGTCCTCAAACCGCCCTACCGACACGTAACGATCCCGGGCCCGCCGGTTTCTTAGGATTTAGTCGTCATTCCTTCCATTTTATTGGGAATCGAGTCATTCGATCGGAGTTCTTATTGACCTGCCATGGAATCAATCGCGGTCGGGAATGTGTTCCGATTGATTTCGCGGAAGGGTGATGGAAATGGTCATGCCCTGTCCGGGAGCTCCTGAGACTTCGATTGAGCCCCGGTGTTCGACGACGATCCGCTTGACGATGGGAAGCCCGAGTCCGGTACCGCTGTCTTTTGTGGAAAAGTAAGGATCGAATATGCGCGCCAACATCTCCTCTTCGATTCCGGAGCCGTTATCTTTAATCTGACAGAGAATAAATTCCAAGTTCCCGTGCAAAAGGATCTCTATTTTCCCTGTTCCCTGGATCGATTCAATGGCATTGGTAAAAATATTCCGGAGAGCGATGCTGAGCTTGGCTCGATCGCCATGTATGATGAAATCATTTCCGGTATAGGATTCCGTGAACCGGATGCGGTCCGCCAGCAGTTTTTTATAGGGTTCTATGGTTTCACGTATCAGGACTTTCAAGTCCATCCGGTCTTTATGGAGGATTGTTTCCTTTGAGGTCTCCAGGAAATCCTGAGCGATTTTCCTGAGGTTCTCCACTTCTTTGATGATATAGGACGTGGATTCCTCCAGGGCTTCCTCGAAATTCTCTTTTTTATCCGCATAGACCTTTAACAGATGTTCCGCGGACAGCTGTATGGGAGTGAGGGGATTTTTTACTTCATGTGCGACCTTCCGTGCCATTTCCGCCCAGGCCGTTTTTTTATTCAGGTCCGCCATATCCTGTTGATGGCGCTTGAGGTTTTTGACCATGGTGTTGAAGCCCTCGATCAGGGTCCTCATCTCATCATTGTGAGGATAAGGAATGGAAATTTCAAGGTTTCCAAGACCGACTTCCTTGGTTCCCAAAAGCAGGTTTTTGATCGGCGTCACCAGCATATCCCCGATCCCGCGGGCGAGGAGCAGCACGGCGATGAAGAAAAGAACGGTTATCAGGAAAAGGAAATCGATCAGCTCTTCCAGGGCCTGTGAAAGTTCCTGTTCCTCCAATGGAAAGGGAAGGGAGATGAGAAAGAGGGAATCGTCGAGAAAGAATGGAATGGTGAGCGTGTGGAAGGAATAATCTCCGATGTTTTGGGTTTGTGTATAGAAAAGGCTGTTTTCAAACTGGATTTTATAAAAGATCTCTCCATCGATCAGTTCCGACAGCAGACCGTTATCGAAGAATTCGCGGCGGCTCGAAGAGATCAATCGCCCTTCTCCAAACAGGTTCACATCGTTGGAAATAGTGGAGCTTATCCAGGATACGATGGTGTCCGGCGGCAGCGTTAAGGATACCTGATCTTCCTGCTGAAGGAACATGAAATCTTCCATCACCCGCTGTGTGAATTCGGCTTGAGATTCCGCTTTGTCGGTGATTTGCCGGGAGAACATCTGGGCAAAAAAATTACGTGAGGAAAAGGTAAACAGCAGCAGCGGGACGACGGCGATAATGATGAAGGCAAGATAGAGTCGATTGGCGAATGACCAAAGAGGATTTTTAAGTCGGCTTTTCCGGTTGAGGATCAGAAACAGCATCACGATGATTAGAAAAAAGACGCCGTAGAGACAAAAGATCTTCAAAAACTCGATGGATGTCCCGATCAAATTGTTTTGAGGATAAAACAAAGCATAAATCCGATCATGATGCCGAATGTACAGACAGGAGAAGTTTTTCCTGCGCTCCGAAAATTCTCCCCACCGGATATCATGATCGGAAAGCAGCGTCTCTAAAACGGTTTTGGGAATACCGGAGGAAGTGTTGTCCGGATTGAAAATGAGTTTTCCGTCAAGGTCGTATACGGCAACCCCCAGATCGAATTGATTCAAAGAGGGAAGCGATGCCGTTCGCATGGATTCAAAGTATGGATTGGCTGAATAAAGGAAAGGAAGCATGTCGTAATCGATGTTGATACAGATGACCATCCGTCCGACCGGGACGTTGTCGAACATCCAGTCTTTATACGCGATGAGAAAATTCTTTTCGGTGCCCATGGCGGGAATGCTCTGGGAAAAAATGACCCATTCCTCGGTTTCCGGGAAATCGACATCCACTCTATAAAAATCGGGGATATTCAATGAGAACCGGGTCAGAACGACTTTGTCCGGGGAGAGAAATTCGAGACTCGAATACCAGTTGAACCGAGCGAGCCATGTCCGCCCCCAAAGTGCTTGAGCAAGATCGGCGGGCTCGGATTCCGCGATGAAACGGGTGATCATATCGCTGGAATTATCTATTTCCATCAGGGATTGCTCCAACAGGAATTTCCCCCAATCTTCCTGGCTGAGGATGATGGTTTTCAGCGAATTGCTTAGAAGAGAGCGTTTCTTTGCCTCCGCGGATGAGTGCAAAGACATCGTTATGAATATTATCATCAGTGTGAATATCGAAAAAACAGTTCGTTTTTTGGATGTCCATTCTGGAAAAAGACCTGATATCAAGACGACGGCCGTGATCCCCAGTTGAGCAAGATAAAGCGGTTTGGGTACATGATCCGGCAGGAAAAGAAGGAAAAATACGCCGGAGGATATGAGCAGCAGCAGGGGGACGGGGAAACGTCGGGGAGCCCAGCGTGATGCGGTTTTGACACCCAGAAAACCGAGCATGAAGGCAACCAATGTTGCGAATAGAATGGAGGCGTGCAAAAACAAAAAAGAAGGTTCGAAAGAAAAAGACAATAGGTTCAAGTTGGCGTGATGAACGATCTTATCGATAAAAATTCGCACGCAATCCGTTAGACCCAAAGCCAGCAGAATTGCAGAGGCTTGGAAAATTAAGGCCTTTCCCAGGGAGGGGAGAAAGATTTTGGATGCGGCGGCATGGTTAATATAGCGGAATAAAAAGCCGACGGCCAATAAAAGGAAAAGCGCGGAGAGGAAGATATCGGCCGGAGACTTCGTCAGCCCGCCGAGGGAAAGAAAGCCTGCTTTCGTGGGGGAAAATATGGACAGATGGTGGACCCAGATCAGCTTGCTCAATGGGAAAAAGAGAGCTCTCAGTCCGATCAGGAGCATGACGATCAAAATACAGGCTTTGGCTGAATTCTCTCGAAAAAGACGCGAGGACATGAAAACAATAATCAGCAAAACCAATGCGGCGATGAGAAAAAGGTATCCCATAAGCAAGGCCGCATCCCTGCGCTGTGAGGTTCGGGCGGACAGAGAGGGGGAACTCAGGGTTACCGTGGCGACGATACGATCGTGTACATCGCGCAGAGGGAAAAACAAGGTCTGAACTTCTCCCTGCAAGCGAGGCTGTCCGATATAGGAATCATCGTGTTTTGTGAATATTTTTTCGAATCCGGAGACGTCTTCGCGAAAATCCCAGTAGTCGAGATGGCCGTTTCTCATGATTTTGGAGGGGAGGAAATGAGAGTTCTGCAGATATGGTGAACGAAACCGTGGGAGAAATGCCAGCCGTCGAAAAAGAACGATGTATGCGCCGGAATCGAGTTTTCTGTAGGAGATGAAATGCACCGAGGCCTTATGCCTGATCAACAGGGGACTTGTTTGCTCTTCAAAGAGCCGGCTTCGGGAATCGGCGAAAAAAACATTTTCCAGATCGATAACGTTTCCCAACCAGATAAGAAGCTGTCCGCCGGCATCCGTGTATCCGATGCCTTCCGCATCCGGATCCAGCGGTGCTTTCTTCATGCGGGAAAATATTTCACTTTGCTCCGTCGGAAAAGACTCCACATCCAGCAGCTGATATTTATACTCGAAATCTTCCTGGATTTGATGAAAGGCGTTTTTTGCGGCCTGGGATTTTTTGCGCAGCTGGTGCAGGCTTTTTTGATAGCCGCCGGATGAAACCAGCATAGGGAGGATGAGTGCGAAGAGGAAAAAAATGAGGGATAGACCCGCGGAGATCATGACTCCTGTCATAAGGCGGTTCCGCTTCCCGGGGAGGGGCTCGATTAGAGCGTCTGAGCTTTGATCTCTGTGATTTTCCATTGTGGACTCGGATTCATATCCCGGTTGTGTTCTTCCGGGACGAGCAGGAAAAAAACGTGGAACACATATTGATCTTTATTGCGTTTATGTCGAAAGGACCACCGGGCCCTGAGAATCATGGTCTTTTCAGATACGGCGGAAGGCGCCGGCTCGGAATAAAATTCGAAGGTGGAATATGTTGAAAAAATATCCTTCAACAAGAAATACGTCTGTTGGGCGGAGAGTTGATCGGAAAAAACCAAGGGAGCAGGCAATGATATGCTCACGCGATTGCGTGTGGAAAACAGGGAGATGAGAAGTTTGGGATTATTCTGAAGGAAAGCTTTTTCGATTGTTTGGGGAGTGTCGGTGAGGAATAAAGGTATGGCGATAAAAAGAGAGATGATCAGCTGGCCCACAAAAAAATAATAGCATACTTCAAGAAAATCACAAACTTTAAAGACCCATGAATTCCCGGGGAACCGGGCGGAAAAACTTGTTCATTCGTTTAGGCGCAGATGGTTGAAATCCGGGCGGAGAGGATTTCACTCCGCCGGGATATCGACTTCATGAGTTTCTTTTTCTTCTTCCTCTTCCAGCTTCTTGATCCTCTTCGTGTCCTTGAGACCGCTGATGCCCGCGATGAATGCGATGAGGCCGCTGAAAAAGAGAATCGGCGGGATAATACCGAAAATGAGCTCATAAAACTCCCGCCACCATACAAAGACGACCAGATAAACACCCAGGGCCATCATGATCAACCCACCGAGGATAGCCAAAAACTTACCCATTTACTCTTCTCCCTTCAATTGATTTGCTCGAAATCAAAAAAATTATAGCAAAAAAAAGTTCATTATGGCAATACCAATTAAGGAAGCTGTGGGTGTCATATGCCGGATTCATTTGTACTCGAACATCATATAAGCTATGATAAAAAATTCAATTTTCAGGATGACAAGGAGTTCGATTGGAGATAAAAGGATTTCTCTTCGATATGGATGGTACCGTCGTCGACGTGCCTTATGATTGGAAAAAGATCAAGCAGGAATTGCACACCGGTGGAACACCTATCTTGTCTTATATCGAAAGCCTGGATGAACCGGAAAAATCCATGAAGCGCCGCCGGCTTGAGGAATTCGAGCGAACGGCGACGCTCCGCGCCGAGATTATGCCCGGGATTCCCGAATTTCTTTCCAGCCTCAAGAACCGGGGCGGAAAAACAGCCTTGGTCACCAATAATTCCCGTAAGAATGTGGATTATTTGCTGCATAAGTTCAAGCTCTGCTTCGATGTCGTTCTCAGCCGGGAATGCGGTTTATGGAAGCCGTCGGGAGCCCCTTTGATTGCGGCCATGAAAAAGATGAACCTGTCTCCCCGGGAATGCTGTGCCGTAGGGGATTCCTGGTTTGATATCAAAGCCGCGAGCGAGGCGGAAATTTCCCGGATCTTTATTCTGAATGCCGATCGTGATGAATTCATCGGGAGTGAGGCGGAGATCTTTTCCTCCGTAGCGGAGTTGAGAAAACACTTGGGCTGCTAGATCGGATTTGGGTTCCATGAGACGAAAAAGGCGGCTTTTCGGCGTGGATCCGAATTTGAAAACGTGTGAGCAACAGAATATAATCGATAGAATGAATAAGACAAATCCTTGAAGAGAGGCAAAGATGCCGAGAGAACAATTACTGCTGATACCGGGCCCGACGCCCGTCCACCCTCGAATCATCAACAGCTTATCCCTGCCGACGGTTTCGCATGTCAGCCCGGTTTTTATCGAAGAGTTCAAGCAGGCTCTGATTGACCTGAAAAAGATCGTAAACTGCGCCCGGGGACAGGCCTTCCTTATCTCCGGTGCGGGAACCCTGGCGATGGAGATGGCTTTGGTCAATACCGTGGGGCCGGGAGAGAAGATCCTTGTTCTCTCTCAGGGATATTTCGGCCGGCGCATGCGGGAGATCGCCCGTAGCTTTGGATTGACGTGTGAGATTCTGGAAAGCCCCAGGGGTGAAGCCGTTATGCCCTTTGAGTTGGAAAAAAAGATGGATAAGGGGAATTATGCCGCGGTTGTTGCCACTCACGTGGATACCGCAACCGGAGCCTGCGCGCCCATAAAAGATTATGCGCGGGTGATTAAGGGAAGGGATACGTTTTTTATCGTCGATGGAGTTTGCGCCACGGGTGGGATCGAAGAAGACATGGACGGATGGGGCATCGATGTGATCTTCACGGCCGCCCAGAAGTGTTTTGGGGTTCCCCCGGGTTTGGCCGTGCTGGTTCTCTCCGAGAAGGCTCTCGACAAGCGCCGGCGCATGGGAACGGTGCCGGCATACTATGCGGATCTGATGCGCTGGTTGCCGATCATGCAGGATCCTTCACGGTATTTTTCGACGCCGTGCGTCAATGAGATCCGCGCCTTTGCGGAAGGAGCGCGACTTATCCTGGAAGAGGGATTGGAAGCGAGATACCAACGCCACAAAACGGCCGCGAAGGCGATCCGCGCGGCTTTCGAGCGCTTGGGTTTCACGTATTTGACCCGGGATGCGTTTTTAGCGGAAACCCTCTCGGTGGTTTTTTCCCCATCCGGTATCGGCGGTAAATCCCTGCGCGGCGAACTGCTCAAACGAGGAATCGTGGTGGCGGGGGGATTGGGGGATCTGGCGGACAAAGTATTTCGGATGGGGCATATGGGAAACCTCTCGTTCTCTCAAATATATTATGCTCTGGAGGCTTTGGAGGACAGCCTGAAGGTCCTGGGATACCGATTCGAGGCCGGAACCGGGATTCGGGCGGCGAAAAATATCCTGGAAGCCGATTGAGGAGATGCAAATGAAGAGTCAAGTTTTTCTGATCCCGGCATCGGGCCGTGAATCCCAAGAATCCATCTCCCGAAAAGCAGCGAGAGCTCTTGCGAAGTTAGGACTGCATGAAGCGATCGCACCCGGAGATTTCATCGGACTCAAGATCCATTTCGGCGAAAAGGGGAATCGGGGGCACATCAAACCGGTCTGGCTTATGGACATGATCGCTCATCTGAAACGGAAATCAGACAGGGTGTATATATCGGACAGCAATACGCTTTATGTGGGTTGTCGCTCCAACGCCGTTGATCACCTGGATCTGGCTTATCGGCATGGATTTTCCCCGCAAGCTCTGGGGATACCCTGCATTATTGCGGATGGTTTGATCGGCAGAGACAGCGAAGAGATCTCCGTGGATCTACCCCGGATCAAACAGGCCAAGATCGCCGCCGCCTTCGTAAATACGAACATGCTGGTATGTCTCAGTCATTTCACGGGGCATGCTCTCACCGGATTCGGGGCTGCCGTAAAAAACCTCGGAATGGGCTGTGCTTCCCGTGCGGGAAAGCTGGAGCAGCATGCCGATGTCTCTCCAAAAATCAATCCGAAGAAATGCCGAAATTGCGGGACGTGCTTTGATTACTGCCCGGAAAACGCCATCATCGAGCGGGAAGGGAAAGCGTATATCGACAACCGGAAATGCATCGGCTGCGGTGAGTGTCTGGTGGTGTGTCCGGCCGGAGCGGTCAAAATTCCGTGGGACGCTGATAAAGATCGCATCCAGGAAAAAATGGCGGAATATGCCTATTCGGTCGTTTCCTTGTTTCCAAAAAAAATCGTGTGCTTGAATTTTCTGATCAAAATGACAAAAGATTGCGACTGCATGTGCAAGGAAGCTCCCGCGATCGTGGAAGATATCGGGATTCTTGCTTCCGTTGATCCGGTGGCCGTGGATCAAGCCTCCGTCGATCTCGTCCATGAAAAAAGCGGTCGGAATCTGCTGCGAGACCTAAACCATGTCGATTGGCGCGTCCAACTCGAACATGGGAAGAAAATAGGATTGGGAAATACCGAGTATGTGCTGGACATTCTGGATTGAGCGGCCGCATGATAACGGGGACTGAAATATGAACTGGAAATCCTCGGACGGCATGATCCGAAAAAGGTATGTCCGGATTTCAATATATTTCGGCATTAGAATCGGGGCGGTGGGATTCGAACCCACGACCCCAGCGTCCCGAACGCTGTGCGCTAACCGGACTGCGCTACGCCCCGAATAATGCGGACTCATTATAAACATAAACCCTGAAGGAGTAAAGCTTCTTATGTGCCGATTCTATCCTTAGCGGTTTCCTGGAGACTCACGGAAAAGATACACCCTGAAGAACGGCTCGCGGGGCTTGGATTCAGTCCTGTGCTTGGATCCGGTTATCCCTAATTTCGATAGAGACGACCCCTCCAAAGCGGTATTATGCGACATAATAGGACAAAAAGGGAGTATTCGCCCGTTCGCGGTTGACATGTTCCGGTGGGCGGATTTATCTTTATTTCGGATATCAAAGGTGAGGCCCTGGTCATGCAAATAAGGGGGGGCCATTTTTTTCCTTTAGTATTTTCGGAAGATGGACGATGTGTCCCAATTTCGAGAAGACATTCCGTTTTTCATACTCCTGTTCCGGGAGAGAAGCGCAGTTGAATCCGAAGCGCCCGGTATAAACGATGGCGGGCGTTCAGCTCGTATTTGCACCGAACGCAAAACTTGGAGTTTGCTTTTATATTGAAATGCCGTTGAGGGGTGCGAGGGCCTCCCGCTCCGATGAAAATCGGAATGAAATACAGGAGCTGTTTTCACAGCCCGGCGCAAATCCGAAAAGCCTTTATTCCACATGTTTCAAGCTGCCGTTTCGGTGGTTCATTTTGCTGAAATTATTTGGTGATTTGCTTTGCAAAATATCTTGAAATACGATATAATTTCCTCTGGAAAAGATGTGTTTCGGGTTATGTGAAAATCCTTCCCGCATAGCCTTCTTTTTTCCTGAAAAATAGGACCATGACAGACAACAAATATACAGCCTCAAGCATAAAAGTTCTTAAGGGATTGGAGGCGGTTCGCAAGCGCCCGGCGATGTATATCGGAAGCACGGGAACAGAAGGTCTTCATCACTTGGTTTACGAAGTCGTCGATAACAGCATCGATGAAGCG
>CAYSQW010000025.1:0-44233 GCA_964433135.1 uncultured Eubacteriales bacterium | reverse complement strand
CGAGTCGATTCAGTGGTCGGAGCAGTATAACCGGAAGCTCGATGACGTATTTGCGATCCAGGATGAAATCACGCTCAAGGTGGTGGATAAATTGAAGCTCGAAATCGGCAGCGGAGAAAAGTCCGGTCTGACCTCACGGGCGACCACCAGCTCCGAGGCGTATCAATTGTATCTGCGGGGGAAACATCTCCGCCGTCCTGAAACCGGGCGGGATTTGCTCAAAGCCGTGTCCTGCTTCGAACAGGCCATTGAATTGGATCCGGATTATTCTTCCGCTTATGCCGAACTGTCGTATGTGCATATGCTGCTGGGGTTTTTCGGGATGGCGCCGAGAGGGGAATCGGCCCGGCAAGCAAAACAGTCGGTTTTGAAAGCGCTGAAGCTGAATGAGGATTCGGCGGAAGCCCACACATCGCTGGGTGTCATCCTCGAAGTCTTCGACTGGGATTGGCCGGGGGCTGAGAGGGCGTTCAAACGTGCTTTGGCGCTGAATCCCAATCACTTCGATGCCCGCTATGAATATGGATTGCTGCTGGACCGGCTGAAAAGATGGGATGAAGCTCAGGCCGAGCTCGAGGAATCTCTGCGCATCGACCCGCTTTCGTGGGCCGCGCACAGGAATCTGGCCGCGGTACTAAGACACAAGGGAGAGGTGGATAAGGCCGGGGAATATCTCCGGAAAGGAAACGAACTGAGACCTGAGCTTCCACCTGAGGGGGAAGAAATCGAGAGGGCTCAGACGTTGATCGAACGGGATGGAAGACTGCCGTCTCATCTGGCGGGTTTGGCCGTGGCTTTCGCAAACGCCGGCCGGGAAGCCGAAATTCCGCAGCTCATCGAAGAATTGGAACGATTATTTGAAAGCGGAGACATAGGAAACACCGCCCTAAGTATCGCACGCATTGCCCTCGCTCTTGATGAAAGGGATCGCGCTTTATCCTGGCTCGAGCGGTCCAGCGGGAGACGGGACCCTCTTATCATAACGATAAATCAGGTCTCCGCGTGGGATCCTCTTCGCAGCGAGCCTCGGTTTCAGGCCGTTCTGAAGCATATGGGTTTGGAATGACGTTGGAAAGGGAACGAACGTGATTTTTTCTCGTTCATAAATCTCCTAGGATCTGCTGCAGATCCGAGCGGTAGGACTCGAAAGCCTTGCGGCCGGCAGCTGTCAGCGACAGCATGGTGTGCGGCCGGTTGTTTTTGATCTCTTTTTCCACTTCGATGTAGCCGGCTTTTTCCAGTTTGCTCATATGGGCGGACAGGTTTCCCATGGTCAATCCGGTGCGGCTGATAAGAAAAACAAAATCCGCGCTCTCAACCATATAGAGGTAAGCCATGATCTTGAGCCTCGCCGGTTCATGCACCAGACGTTCCAACGCCACCCCGAAATCGGGAGGTTTTTTCTTTGCGGCGGACATCACGCCGTCTCCTCGGTTACCTTGGGATATTTGCGCAGGAAGCGGGACAAGACCACGGACCCGGCCGCGAGGATGATGAGGCCCGCGACCATGACGAAAAGAATGAAAAGATCCGTGCTTCCAACCGCTCGGTTCAGGACATTTCCGCCGGAAAGAGCCGAAAAGACGAGAATCGCGTAGATATACAAGCGATGAGCTTTCAGAATGAATCCCAGTGCACTGATCCCCAAGGCCAGCACCAGGGCAAACATCAATAACGGCAGGGTGCCTGATTTCATCCCTCCGGACTGCGTCAGCAGCGTCGCCAGCACTCCCGAGCCCAGGAGGATCATGGTGATGAAGAAACCGGCCAGTTTTTCTTTCTCAGCCTGCCGCAGGCGGATGGTCCCGATCCGGGGCATGGTGATGCGGCGCTTCCCTAGGTACCATAATCCGACGGCAAGCAGGCCCAGAACACCGATGTATCCGGGCATATCCAGGAAAAGCAGGCCGCCGAACCCGAACAGAACCAGACCGATCGCAAGATCTATCAATCCGTCCTCGGTGTAAAATAGAAAGATCCTTCGATTGATATCTTTCATGACGGTTTTTTCAGACATCTTATTCCCTCCTTTTCTATTCGTGCAGATAACTTTGTATTGCAAACATATCTATAATATAAATACAGCGGGGATGTTTGTCAAGCTTTTTTTTCTTATGTAAATACAGAGTCAGGATGTCCGCTGGGGAGAAAATGGATCTTAGAAGTATTCGTTCTTTAAGACTAAGTGATAATTCAAGTTATAACGTTTTCGAGCGCTTGATGAAAAGATTTTAACCGGATGGACAATTCAATCAAAGAGAAATTCGAAGAGAGTTTTTTTGAATTCCTCGGGCTGTTCGATCCAAGGCATATGGCCGCACCTGTCGATAAATACCAGACGGCTTCCGCGAAGAAGCTCATGGAGTCCAAGCGCAACTGATTCCGGCATGGGATCCTGTCGGCCGTGCATGATGAGCGTGGGGATGTCGATTTTACCCAGGGCCTCAATTCTGGAGGCGGCTTGTTTTTCATATTCAGGGCTCAGAAATTTTGAGGCGGCCGGATTGTAATGCTGTTTTCCGACTTTCATTCCGGCGATGAACCGCCAGGCTTTGCTTCGGTCAAAGTATTCGGCCGGGATCATGCAGCGCATGCTTTCAATGGCGGCCCGATATGGATCTCGAGCGATAATCTCCGGCTGTGCCCAGAATTTACCGGCTGCGCGATCATCTGATGTCATCCGAGCGGTGATATTGTCGATGAATGATCTGGAAAAGGAAGCGGCTGAGGTTCCTCCGCTATCCACGAGAACCAAGCCTTTCAGGCTTTCCGGGTGCTTGGAGGCATAGTCCATCGCGATCATTCCTCCCCAAGATGTGCCTAAAACAGTCCATTGCGCATAACCCAGTTCATCACGCAGTGCTTCGAAGTCGGCGATTGAATTGTCTAGAGTGATCGCGGTTTCATCTTCTGGAATAGAATGTCCGGTTCCACGCTGGTCCGGCACGATGGCGCATCCCCGCCGGGCGATAACCCGTGCGATGGGCTCAACCAACTCGCCCGAGAAGCCCGGTCCGCCGTTCAATACCAACACCGGCTTTCCCTGTCCGAAAACCTTATAGTAAAGGGTGAGGTCCGGTCGGACGAGCGTCTTCGCGCTTCCATCCTCCTTTTGTAGTGCTGAGAATTCACAACCGGCTGAATATTTTAAGATCGCCGGTTCGGCTTTACCTGAAGAGATCGTAAGCAATAAAACAGCCAAAAAGAATGTGCAATTACGGAGTCGTTTCACGGATAACCTCCTTGTAAGGGCAAAGCAGACGTTGTCTCGGAAAGGGCAATTGTGCCGAAATATGAAGCAGGTATAAATCATTTCCCCATAAAAAATGTATATCATAATCGTATCGGGTGTTCAATCTCTTGTCGTCAGGCTCCAAGGAAACATGGAGAATTCGAGGGCAGATAACGACGGATCTGTTTCAACCTGCTCGGATTTTCTCTATAATGACCATAAAGGAGGTTAGCATGAAAAAAAACATGGGTTCCGCCGACCGTATTATCCGTATCCTTCTGGCCGCCGTGATTGCCGTTCTCATCCTGACTAAGTATTTGACGGGAACGGCGGCCATCGTGCTGGGTGTCGTAGCTGGAGTTTTCGTCATCACGAGCCTTATCAGCGTTTGCCCACTCTATTATCCCTTAAAGATCTCGACACGCAAGAAAGGATGACTTGATCCGGGGAGGCATGAATATGTTTCCAGAGCGTCATTCATGTCTCAAGCTGCGAACGGGATCGGCCAGCGCCGCTTTCAACGTCTGATAACCGATCGTCATGATGGCGATCAAGAGCGTGCCCGCCCCGGCGATGAAAAAGATCATGATGTTGATGGAAATGTGAAAAGCGAAGGTGGACAGCCATTTGTTCATGAGGAAGTAAGCCGCCGGCCAGGCGATCAGATTGGCGGTCAACACCCACAGGAAAGATTCCCGGCTGAGGAGTATGAAGACGTTAGGGATGGAAGCGCCGAGGATCTTGCGTATACCGACTTCCTTGGTCCGCTGCTCGGCGGCGAATGAGGCCATGCCGAAAAGCCCCAGGCCGGCGATGAAGACAGCCAACAGGGTGGCGAGGTTGATCAGGCTTCCCATCCTGCGGTCGTTCCGGTAAAGGGCGCCGATGGTCTCATCCAGGAAGCGGAATTCAAAGGGATAGCCCGGCGCAACCTCATTCCAGTTTTTCTCGATAGCGGCCACCGTGTGGGAGATATTCTCCGGGCGGATCTTGACCAGAAGGTTGTCATATTCATCGGGAGCGTGGAACATACCAAATGGGCCGACATGACTGTGCAGCGAGTTATAATGAAAATCCTTGATGACGCCGATGATCCGGAACTCGCGCACCCGTTTTCCCATGGGGTCCGTCATTCCCATGGCCTTGACCGCGGCTTCATTGATCACGAGATTGACGATGTCCTCCCCCTTTTCCGGAAAGAGAAAGCGACCTTCCGTGAGCGTGAGGCCTAATACATCGAGATAATCTTCATCCGCGGAAACGATGTTCATAAGGTAGACGGCGTCCGTCTTTCGTCCTTCCCAATCATTAAGGCTCATGGACCAAAGGCTCCCCGCAGGTGGATCCGAGGCCGCCGTGATTCCCCTAACACCGGCGTTTTCCAGTATCCGGTCTTTTAAAAGCTGATGTTTTTTGGCCAGATCTCCCTTCAAGCTCAAACAGAGAATGTGCTCTTTTTCGAAACCCAGATTCGAAGTGCGGATGAAGAGCATCTGCTGATGGATCACGATGGTTCCGATGATGAGAGCGATGGTCAGGACGAACTGCGAGACCACCAGGAGTTTTCGGAACCGGCCGCTTTGGCCTCTTCGGGCGGCATTCCTACTGAAAGCTCTGACGGGTTGGATGGCGGACAGGAAAAAGGCCGGATAGCTGCCGGCGATCAATCCGGCGGCCAGGGTGGTCAGCAGGATCCCCAGGATTAGAATGCCATTGGAGAAAAGCGGGAAGGAAAGCTGTTTATCAGCCAGCGTATTGAAATAGGGGAGAACCGTCTGAACCAGGGTCAGGGCGATGATGAGAGAAAAGAGGGCCAAGAGCATGGATTCTCCTATGAATTGAAATATCAATTCGGTTCTTTGGGCTCCCACAACTTTGCGCAGTCCCACCTCCCGGGCGCGGTTCTCGGAGCGTGCGGTGGTCAAGTTCATGAAATTGACGCAGGCCATGAGCAGGATGAGGAAAGCGATCAGGGAGAATATTGCGACATATTTGATATTTCCGTTGGTATTGGAGGAGCTGATGCCCGCGGAATAGAGGTGGACCTTTTTCATGGGCTGCAGGGATACGGTCATGATGTTGTCCTCGTTGTAGCGCGTCAGGAAGTTTTCGATCTTCGAGTTGAAAGCGCAGAAGTCCGTCCGTTCGGCCAGAAGAACATAGGTGCGGATGCCGAAAGAGTTCCAACCGTTCATATCCCAGTCGTACTTTTCCAGATTGGAGATGGGGATGATGAAATCGAATCGGATTTGGGAATAGGACGGAAGATCCCGGCAGACGCCGGTAACTTGAAATTCATGGATGTTGTCCACCCGGACCATCTTCCCCATGGGATCGGAGGTATCGAAATATTTTACCGCCATGGTTTCCGTGATCACCATGGAATCGGGATTAAGCAGGGCTTTTTCGGAGTTTCCCTTGATCAAGGGAAAGGAAAAAACCGTCAGAAGAGCCGGATCGGCGAAGGCCAGGCCGTCTTCGTAAAAGCTGTTGTCGCCTACGGTAACGATGCGCCCACGAGGGGTTCGGAACCGGACCGTTTCCAGCACTTCGGGATAATCGTTTTTCAAAGCCGGTCCGAAGGCCGGGGGGAAGAGCGGATAGGTCAGCACGTTTCCGTTCGACAGGTTTTCGTGTTCCAGGGCCCGGTAAATCCGGTCCCCGTTTTCATGGAACCGGTCATATCTCAACTCATCCTGGACCCAAAGCAGGATCAGGATACAGACGGCCAGTCCCACGGCCAGACCGGCCAGGTTGATGAATGAATAACCCTTATGTCGGGTAATGTTTCGGATGGCGGTTTTTAAATAGTTTTTCAGCATGTTCGATCCCCTCGCCATTGGTTATCGCAAAATTTATGCCAGTTTTGGATGATGGGGGGGGAAGATGGAATACGATTGAAAATTATGTACAGGAGCGGACAGCAAATGTTCATTTCCGGAGAAAATAAAACCCGATCCGGTGAATAAACGTATGCAAATATAGAAGGGGACAAAAATGAAATATCGATTGATCCGAGTGTTGTTCAGTGTGGGGCTTGTCTTTTTTTTTGGATCTTGTACCCAAGTCGACAAGCAAGCAAAGCAGGAGGCGGAGATTGAAACGATCGCGGAAACCGTCAGCTCCTGTATCGGCTGGTTTGAGAACAAGGATTTCGATCTGCTGTTCAGCGTGGTCGCACATGATCCGAATTATCTCAGCGTTCACCCGACGGATAATGTTATTCGCGGATATGAGCAATTCAAGAAAAATTCAGAAGTATTTAAAGATCCGGAATTCCAATATGTCCGTCACGAGCTCAAAGATCTTGCCATCAATCTTTCACAATCGGGAGACGTCGCCTGGTACTACTGTGTCTTGGATGACATCAACACCTGGGGCGGAGAGCCGGCGAATTGGGAAAATGCGAGATGGACCGGCGTTCTGGAGAAAAGGGAAGGCCGCTGGGTCATTGTCCAGCAGCATTTTTCTTTCGCGTCAGAGTAGAAAAACGAGTGTAGATTCATAGATCCCGTGCAATCCGGCGTCAATCCGGGAGGATCTCTTTCACCCGGCCGACGATGCCGCCCTGAAGGCGTACCTTGATGCCGTGAGGATGTCGGGCCGAACGGGTCAGGATATTCTGGACGATCCCTTCGGTCAGTTTTCCCGTGGGTTGATCCATTTTCTTTACCACCCGGACTCGGGCGCCGATGCGGATATCCCCGCGTTTCGTTCCGTCCATCTCGTCTCCTCAGAATCCCATGGCTTTTTTCACGGTGTCGACGTTTTCCCTGGAAGTCAGCATTTCCAGCACTGTAAAGGCCACGTCCAGGGCGGCGGCGGGTCCGTGGCAGGTGATCAGACCGTCGTCGACCACAAAGGGAACGTCCTTTACCCGAGCTCCGAAATCCGCCAGCTGGTCGCGGCGCGGGCTGTCCGCTCCGTGGTAGGTGGTGGCTCGGCGTCCTTCGAGGATACCGCTGCGTCCCAAGGCCAGGGCACCGACGCAAACCGAGGCCACGGGTTTCCCCGATCCATGGAATGCTCGGATCAGATCAAGGACCTCATCGCGATATACATCCTCATAATAACCCTTGTCCTCCAATCCTCCGGGCAGGGCCAGGGCATCGAAATTATCCGGCCTGATTTCCTCCAGAAGGTACTGGGGGATCACGGTCAGGTTCCAGGCGCCTCTGACGGGGGAATCAAGCGCGGCTGTCATCAGATCGACGCCTTCCATTCCATCGGTGCGGCTCCATCCCATGACGTCGGTGAAGACCGAGGCTTCGTATTCCTCGAAACCCCGGGCCAGAAACAACAGCACTCGTTTTGTTCTCGTTTTCATTTTTAACATTTGCCGGCCGCATGCGGCGGAAAGCTTCGGCTATCTTACCAGAAGGGGGGAATCGAATCCAGCCGAATGGAATGCGCACGGGAGTGGAACCGGATTGCAAAAGGGTGTCCTTGTCCGGCTGAAAATCCACGGCGGATGCTGCCGCGGCAGGAGAATCCTTCCATTCTCGGATCAAATCGGTTAATATGATTTCTCATAAAAATGGGAAAGGAAAAGCATGACCTGCTTCAGACTTGGAAGGAGATCTCCGCCTACCTCGGCTGCGACTCCCGCACCTGCGCCCGCTGGGAAAGGGATCTGGGACTTCCGGTCTACCGCTTGAAGGGTATGGGGAAATCGCGGGTTTTCGCCTACCGCTCGGAGATCGATGCCTGGCGCGGAAAGCGCGCCCACAGCCGGCCGCTGGAAAATAAATCAGAGCCTTCCAGCCGCCGGAAACGGATGAAAGTGCATTACTTCGTGCTGGCGGCGGCCGTGGTGATGGCCGCCGTTCTTATTTTTCTGCCCCGGTCGTCGAAGAATCCGGCCGATTTCAGGATCGAAGATTCGGAGCTGGTTGTCGTAAACGATAAAGGTCGGGAGCTTTGGCGCTACGATACGGAAAAGAAGAACCTGGTCGACGATGAGGCCTATCGTGAGCGGTCACAGTACCGGAGAAGAGGACAGACGCTGCGCCGTGTGAACAAGGTTTTTCTACCTCAGATCATGATCGCGGACATCGATGGCGATGCGGTGCATGAAGTGCTTTTCAGCATACAGACCCAGGATGAGTTCGGGGAAGGTGAACTGTTGTGTTTTGACGCTTCGGGGACGGAAATCTGGCGCTTCCAAACGGGTATGAAACTTGTTTTCGGCAGAGATCCGTATTCGGGCGATTACAGGATATCGGGATTTATGATCGATGATCTGGATTTTGACGGCAATATCGAGATCGTCGTTATCGCCGATCACAAATATTATTTCCCGACCCGGCTGAGCGTCCTGGATGCGAACGGGAAAGTGAGAGGTGATTTCTGGAATTCGGGAAGATTGGTCGATCTCCAATTCCTCGACCTTAATGGGAATGGAAAAAAAGAGATCCTTACCGCGGGGATGAACAACGAATACAAATGTCCCGTACTGGTCGTATTCGATGTCGGCTGGATCGAAGGTGCGTCACCGCAGGAGAATAATGAATACACCTGCTCCGCATGCAAACCCGGGACCGAGATGTATTACCTGCGTTTCCCGCGTACAGATGTGGATCGACTTGATTTTTTAATGGATTGTATATGGAGAATAGATATTTTCAAAAACGGAAGAGTATCGCTTATGACGCATCGAAGCAACATCTTTTACGAATTGGATTATGATCTTAAACCGGTTGACGTGCGGTTGAGCAACAGCTTTGAACAAGCCCACCGCAAAGCGGTTCGGGAAGGGCGGATCAGCTCTGTGCTGAATAATGATTATATCGAAGCGCTTAAAGACGGCGTCCGTTATTTCGACGGCCAAGAGTGGGTTTCCGAGCCGAGCATGAACAGTTTGTATCGCTCGCCGGGCGGTTCGGGTCGCTAAAAAAAATCTTCACCGATCAGGCGCGTTGAATTCGTGCGGTGCTTCCCGGATCGGACTCAGTGATCGGTGCGAACCGGCTTGTCTTTCACCGTCACTTGAGCGATTGACTTCGATTTCTTCTTTTTTTCGGCCATCTTCCGGGCGAGCTGGATGTCGCGCTGGTAACCGATCGCCTGATCCAACTCGCAGTTGGCGCAGTTGAAGACCCGGGCGCAGGCCCTGAAGGAAAGCTCCCCGCATAGGGTGTATCGGCACTGATTTTTTCCCAGAAGCTCATTGACCCGGTCGAGATAGGGTTTGATCCTGGGGTCTTCCCGGTATTTTTCCTTATTCATCATCGCCGTAAAGAAATCGCAGCCTTTGTGGCATTCATACCGGTTGGGGCACTGGCGGTTCTTGATGATGCCGGCCTGGGTCCAGATGCAGGGTGTGGGCAGGGCGGATTCCGCTTTGGGTTCCTCAACCGGAGGGGCCGGAACGACATCGATTTCGAATGATCGGTGGATCAGATCTTCCAGGTGGTCCAGTTCGAACGGCTTCGGCAGATATTCGAAAGCACCCTGACGCATGGCTTTGGTTTTTGTCTCAGGCGATGGATAGGCGGTGATGATGATGACCTTCGCTTTGGGATTTTTCGCTCTGACATCATTCAGCACGGAAAGTCCGTCGCGGCTGGGGAGTTTGAGATCGATGATCATCACGTCGTAATCTTTAAAATCGATCTTTTCCAGGGCGCGGCCGCCGTCGTTGGCGGTGTCGACCCGATGCCCCTCTCCTGAAAAATAATCGGCCAAAGCTTCACGCATGATGTCTTCGTCTTCGATAACCAAGAGTGATTCTTTTTGCATACTACCCTCCGGTCTTTTTCTTTACCTCATTGTGATGATGGTGGAAAAAAAGCTTTATTGCCATCTTTCACTCTAGGTAGTGCACGTGGTGTGCCAAACCGGATAAACGATTGTAAAAATCAAGACTTGTCGATTTAAATATATATAAATAAATGAATTGAAAATATCAGGATCTTACCGGGAAGTTGAATCGGAGATAAGAACGTATAGTAATTAGACGCTAGCCGTCTAATTTATTGGCGGCTCCGTTGTACTTCCGCAGACGGTTGTAGAGAGTCATCCGCTGGATTCCGAGTATCCGGGCCGCATGGGTGATGTTGCCTTGGGTTTGCTCGAGCACCTTGAGGATATGATTTTTCGTCACCGACTCGAGGGTCTTGTCGTCCGGAGGGGAAGAGAGGAAGATGTCCCGGGGAAGTTCCGCCATGGTGATGGTTTTATCCTTGGCGAGCAGCACGCCATGCTCGATCATGTTTTCCAGCTCCCGCGCGTTGCCCGGCCAGGCGTATTTCAACATGAACGTGACAACCTCCGGGGACAGGTTTATTTCTTCTCTGCCGTTTTCCCGGGCGTATTTCATGATGAAATGCTCGGCCAGAGGCAGGATATCTTCCCTGCGTTCTCTTATCGGGGGAATGTCGATGGAAACCACCTTCAACCGGTAATACAGATCCTTCCGGAATTTATCCTGGTGGACCAGGGCTTTCAAATCTTTATTGGTGGCGGCGATGAAGCGGACATCGATTGCGATCGCTTCGTTGCTGCCGATCCGGGTGATCCGCTTTTCTTCCAGCGACCTCAGAAGATGGATCTGGGTGGAGGGGTTCATCTCTCCGATTTCATCGAGGAAAAGGGTGCCCCCGTCAGCGGCTTCGAATTTGCCTTTCTTGCGTTCCGCCGCTCCCGTGAAAGCGCCTTTTTCATGGCCGAAGAGCTCGCTTTCCAGCAGGCTTTCCGGCAGCGCCGCGCAGCTCGTGGCGATGAAGACCCGTTCGCGGCGGCCGCTGTGGTGGTGGATGGCGCGGGCGACGACCTCCTTGCCCGTGCCGGTTTCTCCCGTGATCAACACGGTGGCGCAGCTGGGGGCGATGGTTTTGATGAGTTCGATGATCTTGGACATCTGAGGGCTTTTGGCGATAATGCCTTCGAAGCGAAACCGGTCCCGGATCTGTTTTTTCAGGGAGATGTTCTCTTCCAGGAGTTTCTGGTGTTCCACAAGTTTATCGATCAGGAGTTCAACCTTTTCCGGGCAGAACGGCTTTTCGATGTAATCATGAGCCCCTTCCCGCATGGCGGTGATGGCGGTTTCGATGGTGGCGTGGGCGGTGATGATGATGGTGGAAAGCGTGGGGATGGTTATTTGAGCCTTTTTCATAAGCTCGATGCCGTTCATACCGGGCATGACAAGGTCGGCGAGCATGATTTTGACCTTTTTTCGGCTCAGAATGCGGAGTGCTTCTTCGCCGGAATCGGCCGTGTCCACTTCATAACCTACGGCATGAAGCCAGTCGCGGAGGGAGTCTCTGACAATGTCCTCGTCATCGACGATGAGGACTCTGGCCTTTTGGTTCATTCATAGCCTCCAGATATATCGAAAAGGTCGTTCCGGAATCGGGTGTGCTTTCCACCTCGATCCGACCTTTGTGCCGACCGATGATCCCGTGAACCACAGAGAGTCCCAGGCCGACTCCCTTGCCTTTTTTCTTTGTGGTGAAGAAAGGCGTGAAGAGCTGACTCAGATTTTCTTTGGGGATGCCGATCCCGGTATCCATGATGTCGATCCGGATGCTGTCGGTATACAGTTTGTTGGCTTTGATCCCGACGGTCTTCGATGTCTTGAGACTCAAGGTCCCTCCCTCGGGCATGGCCTGGGTGGCATTGAGGATCATGTTGATCAAAACCTGCTGGATCTGGTCGAAATCCGCCAACACCAGGGGCAGATCGCCGTCCAGGTCCTTTACGAGGTGGATGTTTTCAAGGTTGATCTGATGGCCGACAAGCTGCAAGGCCGCGTCGATGGCCTTGTTGATATCGACCGGGCGCATGGTGGATTTGGATTGACGCGCGAAATCGAGCAGATTTCGGATGATCCGGGTGGTCCTGTCCAACTCTTTTTCCATACGAAGAAGCTGTTCTTCCGTGGTATCGCTCTGTATCTGATCGGCTCGGTATTTCTTCAGCAGAAGTTTGATATAGACCATGATGCCCGCCAGCGGGTTATTCACTTCATGCGCCACCGAAGCGGCGAGTTGGCCGAGGGATGCCAGCTTCTCGGCGCGGATGAGTTCGGCTTCCGTTTGTTTACGCATGGTGATGTCGTTACCCGAGCTGAGGGTGCCTATGGGATGCCCCTTTTCATCGGTCAGCAGAGCGTTGTGCCATGCGATGATCCTTTCCTCGCCGGATTTGGTGAGGATCGTGTTTTCATAATCTTCAACCATTCCCGTCTGGTCGGCCATGAGCTTGAAAAAATCGGCCGTTCTCGACTCGCGGTCCCGTTCGGGTACGCACAGCTCATACCAGTTCTTTTCCATGATCTCGTGCTCTTTGTAGCCCAAGACATCGAGGCCTTTTTTATTGATGAGGGTGACGACGCCCCGGTTGTTGATCGTGACGATGATGACGTCCGCGATATTGAGATACTGCTGGGCCTTGTTCCTTTCCTTGCGCAGTTTTCCCCATAATCCCTTATGTTTGGTAAGATCCCTGAAATTCAGGACCGCTCCGATTCTATCGTCGGCCTCGGAACGGAGGGGTGATGTCGTGATGTTGACCGGCACCCTGACGCCGGCCTTGCTTTTGATCCTGGCCTCATAATTGAAAATCGGTTGATCGGATCGTGCGGCTTCGTCAAGCGGGCAGGCGTCCCGGCAGAGACTGCCTCCGAGGATATCGCTGCATTTTTCCCCGATGGCTTTTTCCCGGGTGAAGCCGGTGATCGTCTCAGCGGAACGGTTGAAGAATATGATCCGGCCGTTATTGTCGACGGCGATGACGCCGCCGTCCATGCTTTCAAGGATGGCTTTCCATAGTTCTCCGGCGTCGCTATTTTCCCTATTCACCGCAATATCTCCTTAAAATAACTGTATATGAAAAGATAGGGGCGAGTAAAGTCGAATAATACGAATAAGTCGCGGAGAGCTTCGGTTGGAAGCGACGGGATGCAAAAAGGGGGCGGGATCGAGGGGTGGGGCTGTTTTTATATCCTCAGATCCCGTAGGCGTGACGGGCCTTGTGGATCTGAGAGAAGTTGTTCACCACGATGGCGGTCATGATGGCGTTGCTCACCAGATTCAATATCCAGGCGGTTTTCTTATGGCGGCGGAACATGCTGCGCATCAAGTAGTGATTGCCGATCGTCAGTCCGACCTTGACCGCTGCGAAAGCAAGATTGCTTTTGGCGAAGGGCTTCATGAAGGGATTGGCTTCTTGGAGGATATCATACTTGAGCGCTTGTTTGGTGGAGATATAATCGGCGATATTCAGGGCGATCAGGGTCATGGAGGAAGCGGTGAAAAGACTGTCCTCCAGACGCTGTTTCCGGTTGCGTTTTTCGTAATACCGGGTAATTTGGTTGGGGGACATGATCTGTGACGAGAGAGAAGGGCACATGTAGGGCTCGGTGCGCTCGGTGCTGAGCAGATAGTGCAGCTCCCAATTTACGGCATGCCGGACCTCGACCGGAGTGGGCGAGAGAGTCTCGTCGTTCGCCTGATACCGGGCCAGCGTAAATCCGGAGGTGTCGACATCGGCGTATCCGGAAAGGGAAAATGATAGAGCTATGAAGCACACAAACAGAAATAAAATTCCATACCGGTGGAATTTGGGGTCATTCATCCAAGGCATAGGCGAACTCCAAATTTATCGATCACCCTACTATAGACGAAAACCCGTAAAAATAGCAACCCCTTATATGTGGTAGATAATAAACACTTAAAGTGGTATTCACCCGAGAGGATAAATCTAGGAGATTTATTGAAACAATCGGAATTCTAATATACCGAAAAGGCGATCCTCGGCCAGGATCGCTCGCTTCATCATCCCGATTGACCTGGTTTTTTCGATATGATATAAGCATATTGGGATATAAGCAACCTTTGTACAACCACTCTCCGTTTCAAGAAGGCACCCGAAAGGGTTAGGGGGTGGTTGTCTTTTCGGTTTCAAGCGGGTATACGCTTTCAGGCTGCTCTTCTCCTTCAACAGCTTGACAAACTCCGCGGCTAAATATTCAAATAGAAGGCATGGTGATGATTTTTTTTTCGCCGCTTTCCGTTTTATATCCCATTTTCATAAGAGGAGAACGTATGCGCTTCAGATCAGGGATTTGGGTGATTTTATTGTGTGTCTCGCTGCCGGCGGGAGGACTTTGGGCTCAAAATGATATGTCGCTGCTTTCGGAAAAAACCATCCGGGCGCTCAACAATGAAATATCCGGCGAACGGGCCCAGGATTACATCCGCAACATCGCGCATCACAAGCGCGACCAGGCCAGCTATGAATATCATGTGGCCGCCGAATGGGTAGCCGGGCAGGCTGAGAAATTCGGCCTGGAAGACGTGCATATCGAAAAATATCCGGCGGACGACGACATATACTATTTCATGCGCAAGGCCCGCGGTGGGTGGGACGCCGAATTCGGGGAACTGTGGATCACGGGACCACGCGAGGAAAAGCTTACGAGCTACGCCGATATTCCGGTATCACTGGCCAACCGCAGCCAGAGCTGTGATGTAACCGGAGAGCTTGTTTTTATCGGCGACGGATCCCATGCCGAAGACTATTCCGGAGTGGACGTCAAGGATAAGATCGTATTGGCCTCCGGTCCGGGTGCGGCCGTCGTTTCGCTGGCGGTTGATCGATTCGGCGCCTTGGGCGCCGTGACCATCAACCAGCGATATGCCAACGATCATGCGGATATCGTCAGCCGGATGCGGATCTTTACGGAGACTCCGACCTTCGTTTTCGGGCTTTCCCGGCGGCGGGGGGAGGAGCTGCGGGACCGTCTGCTGCGGGGAGAGAAACTGACCGTTCGCGCCGTGGTCAAAGCCGAGATCCATCCCGGATATTATGAAAACGTAATCGCCACTATCCCGGGTTCCGATTTGGCTCGGGAGGAGATCCTGCTGACGGCTCATCTCTGTCACTACAAGCCGGGCGCCAACGACAATGCCAGCGGCAGCGCCTGCCTGCTGGAGATCGGACGGGCGTTGAAACGGCTGATCGACGAGGGCAAGATCAAACGGCCGCAGCGGACCATCCGCTTTTTATGGGTGCCGGAGATGAGCGGGAGCATCGCTTACGCCGCCGAACATCCCGATATCGTGGCGCGGATGAAGGCCGGCATCAATTACGATATGGTGGGACAGTACCTGAACGACAATAATTCCACATTTTTCATGCACTGTACGCCTCACTCCCAGCCGCATTTCATCAACGACATCCTGATCAACCTGACGGAATTCATGGGAGCCAACAATGTCCAGGCTCTGGTCAACCGGAACGGATTCGGCTATCCGATCACCTCCCTTTCCGGCAGCCGCGATGCTTTCCGATACCGCATCTACCCGTATGTGGGGGGAAGCGATCAGTATATCTTCAACGACAGTCTGCTGGGGGTTCCTTCGGTGTTTTTCCTGGTGTGGCCCGATCATTTCTATCATACGTCAGGAGATAAGCCCGAGATCTGCGACCCCACTCAGCTCAAGCGCTCCGCTTTCCTGGGCGCGGCGGCCCTGGTCTACTTGACGGACGATTGTCCCCACAAGGCCCGCCGCCTGGCCGGTGAAGTGTATACGCGGGCCGCATCCCGGATCGAGATCGAAGTCAAACGGGCTTTTGACCTGCTAAACGGTTCCGATGAGGCCTCGCTGCCGCAGAACCGCAAGGAAGGGCTCAATTTCCTCACCCAGGCCTTCAAACGGGAGATCGCCACACTGGCCGGTGTCAAAGGGTACTCGGGGAGGGACGGCGAGGTCGATAAGCTGATCGACGGCTTGATCGGAAACCTGAAAGCCAAGCGGTCGACCTGCATCTCTGACCTTGAGAAATATTATATCCTCTCCTGTGAAGCGCGGGGCGTGGTGCCGAAGAAGCTCGGCTTGACGGCGGAAGAGAAATCAGCGCTCAAGATCATCCCCGCCCGCAATGCCGATCTTAAAGGACCGCTCGGATGGGAGTATGTGGCGGAGAAGGTCGGCCCCGGGAGTGTGCCCGCCGAAATGCCCATCAACCGGGTGGACGGGCGCATGACCTATGAGATCCTCAATTTCATCGATGGAAAAAACAGCCTGCTCGATATCCGCAACGCGGTCAGCGCGGAGTATCAGCCGGTTCCTGTGGCATGGGTGAGGGAATTCGTGGAGCTGCTTGCCGAAGCCGGAGTCGTCAATCTGTAGCCCCGAAGGGGGGGCCGGAATCAAAGTGTTGATGGCGGCCCGATCCTGAGATTTTTCGGGATGGTACGCTCGTGATTCCGATTCCGGGCTTGAACATAAGAGAGACTGTTGACAATTCTCCGCATGGATTGAGATAATCATATCATCTTCGGGATTCATATCCGGGTACCGTCGGCTCCCGTTCCGTAAAAGGAACGAAAGTCGAATGACGAGGGGAGTCGATTCAATTGAGGGGTGGAATTTGCGGGAAAAATTCACAGGTTGTCTGATGGGCCTGGCCGCCGGCGATGCGTTGGGGGCCGCCGTGGAATTCCTCACCGACAGCCAGATCCGCGCGCGCTTCGGTGATCGCGGGATCCTCGAGTTCACCGCCTGGCGCGGTTTTCCATCCGGAGCTTATACCGACGACACCCAGATGTCTCTGGCGACGACGGAGGGCCTTTTGGAAGCCGCGCGAAGATGGAAGCCTCAGTCGATTTTCGATCCCGCTCCCTTCGTTTACCGGGCCTACCTTGACTGGCTGGCCACGCAGTCCGATCCTTCCCAGCGCCGGGCTCCGGGGCATACCTGCCTGAAGGCTTTGGAAAGCGGTGTTATGGGAACCATAGAATCGCCCATCAATGACAGCAAAGGCTGCGGCGGCGTCATGCGTACGGCGCCTGTCGGGTTGGCCTTTTCCCACTCACGGGCCTTTCATGAGGGCGCGCGCTTTGCCTCCATCACGCACGGACACCCCTCGGGCTATCTCTCGGCGGGATTTCTGTCGGAAATGATCTCGCATCTGCGGCAGGAAACACCTCTGGAGGATGCCGTCGCCCTAAGCCGCCAGACGCTCCTGCAGTATCCCGGTTATGAGGAGACCGAGGCCAAAATCAGTCAGGCCGAACGATTGGCGGCAGGGGGCGCGGAGCCTCAAGTGGCCATAAAACATCTGGGCGATGGCTGGGTGGGGGAAGAAGCGCTTGGGATTGCCCTGTACTGCGCGTTGGTGTATGAAGACGATTTTTGCGAGGGCGTTCGCGCGGCGGTCAATCATTCCGGGGACAGCGACTCCACGGGATCGATCACCGGGGCGCTGTTGGGCGCGCTGCTCGGTGAGAACGCCATTCCGCCCGGTTGGTGCTCTCAGCTTGAAAACACGGAAGGACTGCGCCGGGCGGCGGAAGACCTTTTCGTGATGTTCCGGGAGAATCCATCCGCGGGGGATTGAGCCGGAAAAGGAACCGGCCGGTCCGCCGTCGATCTAAGAAGAGAGTTTTTTATGGAGGGAATATGCGTGCCGTTGTCGTAATCGTTTTGCTGGCGCTCGCAGCGTATTTTGCCTACAACCAATTCGTTAAACCGCTTTCCGAAGAACAACAGATGATAAAGGATATGGATAAGCAGTTTAAGCTGGCCACCCGGCAGTTCATCGGGGGAGCGCGGATGTCCGGAACCATCAGTATGGACCCGGGAAGCAGCATCGAGGAGGCCGTCGCAAAGATCAAGGAGATCCGCGACCTCCTGCGCCGCAAGCAGGGCGGATTGAAGGAGGAAAAAGCTGTCCGGCGAGCCGCGGATCTGGAGATGCGGATCGCGGAATTTTGCCGGAAGAACGATATCATGTGAGAACAGGCGCCCGGGATCCATCCCGGATTCAAATCGAGGCCATCATTCCCGAAAGGGACCCTGCCGGTGTTCCATGAACTTCCGGTTAAAGGGGATATTAGTAAAGGGGATGCGACCATGAAGGCGCTGTTCAAACTGTTGGTTTTTCTGGTTATTCTGGGTTCGGCGGGTTATCTGATTTATCTTTATATCAACCCGCCGCTTTCCGATCAGGAAAAGATCGTCAAGGCCTGGGAAGATGAATACGAAACCGCTTCCCGTCTTTTTGTCGGAAGCGGTCGTTTTTCAGGGGGAACCGAGCTGGGTATGAGCACGGATATCGATACCGCGGTCACCAGGATCAAAGCCGTTCGCGAGGAAATTCGCCGTAAAAAGGGAGCCTTGACGGAAACGGAGGCCGTCCGGAGGGTGGTGCGGTTGGAAGCAAGAATACAGGATTTCCTGAAGAAGAACCGGATGGAATGATGCATGGGGAATAACAAGGAGCCGTCATGAAATTATGGGGAGCGAATCGCCGCTTTTATTACACGGCGTTTTTGGGATGGCTGCTTTTCACGGTGCTTTTGCTTCCGGGTCAGCAGCGTTTTCCCGGAAATACCTGGGATAGAGCCGCAAGCCCGAAGGACCTGGGGTATTCCCTCGAAAAGCTTCAGGCGGCAGAGCGGTTTGCCCGGAAACTCAAAACCGCCGCGGTCGTGGTGGTTGTGGACGGTGTGATCCTTTTCGAGTGGGGGGAGGTCGATAAAAAATTCATGACGCATTCCACCCGCAAGAGCTTTCTCAGCGCTCTCTACGGAAATTATGTCCGAGGAGGCCGTATCGATCTGGACAAGAACATGGAGGAACTGGGAATCGATGATGTGCCGCCGCTGACCGAGGTCGAGAAACGGGCGACCATCCGTGACTGCATTCAGGCCCGTTCGGGCGTTTACCATACCGCTCTTTACGAGTCGGCCGGGATGAAGGCCCTGAAACCGCCCCGTCACAGTCATGAACCCGGCAGCTTTTGGTATTATAACAATTGGGATTTCAATGTGTTGGGCACGATATTTGAAAAGCTCACCGGAAATAAGATCTTCGAGGCCTTGGAAACCGAGATCGCGCGGCCCATCGGCATGGAGCATTTCACGGCGGATGACGGCTGGTATGTCAGCGGTGAGGATTCCATCCACCGCGCCTATCCCTTCCGGATAACCGCCCGGGATATGGCGCGTTTCGGACTGCTGATGCTGAGGGGGGGGGGCTGGAACGGAAAACAGATTATTCCCGCGGATTGGGTGAAGGAGAGCACGGCTTATCATTCGGATGCCGCGCTCTACGGCTGCGACGGTTACGGCTACATGTGGTGGGTCGTTAAACACGGCAATCCTCACCCCCATATCCCCGGAGTGAATTTGAGCGAAGGCGCATATTCGGCGCGGGGGGCGGGCGGTCACTACATCTTCGTCATCCCTTCCCACGACATGGTGGTGGTCCATCGCGTCAACACATACAAACGGGGCCAATCTGTTACGTCGGAAGACGTGGGCCGGCTGCTGAATAGGATCCTGGAATCGAAGCTGCCGTGACCGGATCCTTATTTTTCTTTTCCCGGCTTTCCTTTTGTTCTAAACTTATAGGATCCTACTTTATCAAGGAGACGCATTCATGAAAAAAACTGAATTGGCGGGGGTGCTCGCCCTCATCATATTTTTTATGATCGGGCTGCATCCATCGCTGTATGCGCAGCGAACGCATTTTTCCAAGCAGGAGTATATAAACCGCAGACAAGCTCTGATGGATCAGGTCGAAGACGGATTCATCATCCTTTTCGGCGAAGCCCGCTACATAAGAAGCGCTGATCTGAATCCGGGCTCACATTTTCGGCAGGATCCGGATTTCTACTATTTTACCGGTTGCGAGGATCAGCATTCCGCACTGATCATGACACCGGCTGACGGCCGGAGCTACCTGTTTCTGCCGAGGCAGACCGACCGTGAAGTGCGCAGCACCGGGGCCAACCTCCTCCGCGTTCCTAACGCCAAGGAAAAAACCGGATTCAGTGAAATCTACGAATTGGATTATTTAGATGAGTTCCTCGCCCGAAGCCTCAGCCGCTACGGTTGGACTTTTCATATGCGGCTGATCCCGCGCAGCACCCTGCTTTACACAGCGCGCCGAAGCAAGCTCCACTACAATGACCGGGTGACGCTCGATAACTACCGGATCCAAAAATTCCACGAACGGTTTCCGGCCGTCGAGTTCAAGGACGTGTCTTCCGCTATCGATGAGCTCCGGGTCATCAAATCCCGTGAAGAGATAGAAGTGCTGCGCCGGATCGGAAAGATCTCGGCTGAGGGGGTGCGTCAGGCCATGCTGGCGACCCGGCCGGGAGGATGGGAATATGAGATCGAAGGGGCGGCCGTGGGAACCATCATAAGCCTGGGATCCAGAGGACCCGGGTATCCTCCGATCGTCGCTTCCGGACTCAACGCCTGTACGCTTCACTACAGCCGCAACGCGGATACCACGCGGGATGGAGACCTCGTGCTGATGGATTTCGGCGGAGAGTTGGACTACCTCATGGTGGACATCTCCCGCACATGGCCGGTTTCCGGTAAGTTTTCTCCCGAACAGAGAGAGGCTTACCGTGTCTGTCTCGAGGTGGAAAAAGCCTGCATCGAGGCTTATCGCCCCGGAGTGACGACGGCCGATGTTCAGAAACACGTGGCCGATACCATGAAAGCCAAGGGGATCGACGCCCGCGGTCAGCGAGGCGGGATCGGGCATTACGTCGGGATGGAAGTGCATGACGTGGGACCGCGGGGGGTGGCTCTGCGGGAGGGCATGGTCTTTGCCATCGAGCCGGGACTCTATTATCCGGACAAGTCTCTGGGAATTCGGGTGGAGGATACGGTACTTATCACCAGAGACGGCTGTGAAGTCCTGAGCCGGGATGTTCCCAAGGAGATCGACGCGATCGAAAAACTGCTGTCGAAACGCCGCTGAAATCCGGAAACAAATCGGTGGAAAACCGTCGGCGGCTGCCCGGGACGTCCTCTGCCGGGTACACTTCGGGACTGATATCGAGGGCGGCTCTCGGTCCGGCGATGAGATGCCGGAGAGAAAAAACGAATGGTCCACCATGGCATGGTTTTTGCAGATAATGAGATCCTATTCTGATTATTTGCGGAGGTGCATATGCACGAGATAAACAAAGCCCTCATTCTGATAGGGTTGTTCGCTCTGGGGTTGGTCGCCTGCAGCACGAGCACGGGACCGGAAGCAGCCGATGATCCGGCCGGCTATGTTCAGGTTTTTCTTAACAACGGCCGGACGGAAAACTATCAGCTGGGCGGTTTTATGTTTGCGCTCCAGGACTATCTCGAGATCACGGACGCCGAATGTATTGTTTCCACGGTTACGACGGAAGAGATGGCGGAAGTTGTTTTTTATGGACAAAGCCCGAGTATATGTTCTGGAGAAAACCGCTGGGAGTTCAAGGTGACGACCCGTGGTTTCGAAGTGCGGGGTCACTGCGAGACATTTTCCGACTACGTTCAAGTTCGCGGGTTGGATCTTAATACCGGCTATGAAAAATTCATCAACTTCGCCGATATAGAACGGATCGTCTTCAACCGCTGAGAGAGAAAGAATGCTCTATCCGCCGACCGAGGGAGCTTTGAAGTAAGGGAGGCCAAAATCCTTTATGGTGGCTGCTTTGACCATTAAAATGGACTAAAGGAATATCCACCTCCCCCAATAATCGGAGAAAAGACCGTATCGGGGCCTTCCTGCGGTATCGTTGCCGTTTCCCGATCACACGCATTCATTCTCTGGCGATGGCTTTGGGGCGGACGAGTGCGTACCAGAGGCTGTCGGAGTTCCAATTGATGACTTTCCGATACAGTGTATTGGCTTCCCCCTTGTTCCCCGCCTTGGCTTTTGCAACGGCCTCTTGATAGAGGAATAAAGGCTCGTTGATCTTCGCATGCGCATAGAATTCACAAGCCGAACCGAAGTCTTCCTGCCGCATCGCGATGTGTCCCAGAAGAGCGGTGTGATACTTCAACCGGGACGGATCTTTGCCGGTTTCCAGTTTCGCTTTCAGCTCGTCCGCCCGCTTATATGCGTTTTCAAAGTCCCGGCAGTTGGCTGAGATGGCGGCCTGCCAGAAAAGAACATCATTGGCGATGGCTTCTTTTTGAGAGGGCACGAGGTCCGTACTCACGATCACCTCGAGACAGTTGGACATGCAGTGAATCGCGTTTTCATAGGCTTTTAGCTCGCAGCAAACGGCGGCCTTAGCCAGATTGCAGCGGGCGGCTTCTCCCGGGAGTCCTTGGTCGAAAGCCATTTGAATCGTACGATCCACGGCCTCCAGGGCGTTCGTGTAATCACGCTCATAGAGATAAGACCGAAAGATATGTTCTTGATCGTATACCCTCCGGCCCGCATCCTGCTCCCGCTCCATGGCCTGACGCACGGCCTCGCGTCCCTCCTCAAATTTATTCATAAAAATAAGCACCGTTCCCAACTTGCGCTTCGAGGTTAGAAAATCGGGATCCATCTCCAAGGCTTGTTCATACTGGGTGACGGCTTCCTCGAACCTTCCCGCCCGCGTATACAAGTCGGCGATTCCATCATGGCCTTTCGGTTCCCGCGGTTTCAAGCGCATGTACTTCATAAACGCGGATTCTGCGCGTTTGTATTCGCCCGTCTCGGTGTAGAGGTATCCCAGATCCTGCCAGGCCGGCGCGAACCTTTTATCGAGATCGAGCGTATTTTCCAAGGAATCGATGGCTTTTTCCGTTTTGCCGCGATGGGTGTACGCCCGGCTGAGATACCAGTGGGCGCGCTTGTCACCGGGATGTGCTTGGACCAGCTCTTCGAAGAGCCCCATGGATTTGACGGGGTCGTTATCCATGTAGAAAGCGAGAAACGATCGGATTAGAAGCTGTTCTCCCCTGGAAATATCGGAGGCCAGGGCCTCGGCATGACGAAGATGAAATAAGAAGTCCCGGGTCCGGGTGGACGTCATGGCGCTGTAGAGATGAGCCAGTGCGAAATCCGTATCTTTAACCAGTGCCTGGGATAAAAAATCGCTCGCCTTGTCCAGATGAAAAAATTCGGACAGGTCCCTTGCCTGAATGAAATCCTTGCGCGCCTCCTTCGATGTCGTCGTGATGGGAATGTCGTCCTGCCGTCCTTGTCGGCAGGCGGGTGATAAAATGATTAAAAAGGCTAAAATGCCGATGCCGAAATTGGGAATGATTCTTTTGAAATCAGACATTTTTCCCTCCCCTTGATAAAAAAAACGATGCCGTTGCGGAGAAACCGACTCGAGGGCTGGTTCAGAATGTCTAGGGTTTTCCGTTATCCCCTTGTATGATGAGAATATAGGCGGGGAACCCCATGATGTCAAGTCGGTGACCTCAAGACTCAGTCTTTCACGAATAACTTTTACCTGAGCCATGCGTATAAAAAGATATAAGATTTTCACATGAAAGGAGAGCCGGGAATGAAAAAAGCAATCATTTTGTCGGCCTTGGCGGTTTTTACAGTGTGTGTTCTGACCGTCCCCGGAACCGCTCAGACAGCCGAAGAAATTCTGAACAAAATGGTCGATGCCCAAGGCGGCAGAGCGATTTTTACGGGATTGGAGGACATGACGGTCAGCGGTGATCTGGATCTTTTGCAGCAGGGATTGTCCGGAACGTTCACGACTTACAAAAAAGAGCCGGATAAACGCCGGATGGACTTTGAAGTGATGGGCATGATCATCACCCAATGTTATGACGGTGAAACCGCTTGGATGACCAATCCTCAAAGCGGGGAGGTCGAAGATATGCCGGAAGCCCAGGCCGCTGACTTCAAGCGGCAGGCGATGCCCATCATTTCAATGCTCGATCCTGAAAAATTCGGCATTTCCTTCGTCCTCAAAGACAAGGAAACCGTCGACGGAAAAGAATGCTATGTGTTGGAACAGACTTATCAAGACGGATCCCAAATAACCATGTACATCGATCCGGATACCTATCTTTCGCATCAGGTGAAATCGGATGTGGCCAACCAATTCGGCGGAAGGTCGGATGTGGTTCAGATCCTATCCGACTTCAGAGAAGAAAGCGGAATGGTCATGGCCCACTCGATCACCAGCTTCATGGATGGAGAAGAATATCTCCGGATAGCGATCACCGAAGTCAAGATCAACACCGGAATGGAGGATTCCCTCTTTGCACGGTAGACGCCGCCGTCCTCCCGTTGTCTTCCGGTGATGACTTTTTCCCGTTTGATCGCGCGATTAACATAAAGTCTCTCCACTAACCCTTGAATTTCCAGACCTATTTTATAGAATAGGAGAGAGTCATATCAGTGGGAGGTTATGATGCGAAGGGAATCCGGGAAAAAGCGTAAGGGTGGATGGATTCTGTTGTATCTTTTTTTGATTTCGGCGGCGGCGATCATTTTGTGGAAGTCTTTTCCATCCACCCCTCCGATCAAGTACGTTGGAGGCGGCATTGATTCCGGTTCGATCACGGAACTGGAACCCGTCCGGATCGGAGAGACGGCGCAGTGGCTGTCGATCCGCGGAAGAAATCCCGCTGATCCGGTTCTGCTTATTCTCTCCGGCGGACCCGGGCTTTCCGAAATGGGACTTTTCCGCCGATTCAACCAGCCTTTGGAAAGCCATTTCATGGTGGTGAACTGGGACCAGCGGGGAGGAGGGAAATCCTACAGCCGAGAGACCGCAACATCCTCCTGGGAACTGGAAACGTTCATCACCGACACGCGGGATGTCGTCGCATATTTGAAGCACCGCTTCGATAAAAAGAAGGTTTATCTGGTCGGGCATTCATGGGGAAGCTTATTGGGGATGTTGGTCGTCGACCGGTTTCCGGAATCCTTTCATGCCTACGTGGGAATAGGGCAGTGGTCGGATCCCTCCGAATCCGAACGCATTTCCTATGAATTCACCCTGGAACGGGCCCGGACCCTGTCGAATCTGAAGGCCGAACGGGAGTTGAAGGCGATCGGTCCCCCTAAGGACGGTCGTTATCGGGGCGGGATCACGGGGCTGACCGTTCAGAGAAAATGGCTGATGCGGTTCGGAGGCAGCCTGCTCGGGAAGAAAAGCCTGAATCCGCTGCGGTGGCAGATGATGTTGGCGCGGGAGTACAGTTTGAAAGACCTTTTCCGTCTCCAGAAAGGCTTCAAGCTTCCGGCGCGCCGCCGTATGGTCGCGGACGTGCTGCCGGCGGTCAATCTGGTCGAACGTGTCCCTCGTGTAAAGGTTCCGGTATATTTCTTCTTGGGGCGGTTGGATTATCTGACGTCCTCCGAAGCGGCGGAAGCCTACTTCAAATCGCTTCAGGCGCCGCGTAAGGAGCTTGTCTGGTTTGAAAAATCCGCCCACTATCCGTGTTTTGAAGAAGCCGATCTTTTCAATCAGATAATGGTGGAAAAGGTCCGGGTCGAAACATACCGGGGAGAATGAAGGTGTCGTGAAAAACCGAAGAAAGGCGGTGATCCTGACCGCGTTGATTCTGCTGAGCGCCGCCTGCGTCGGGCCGGGGGGGAGAAAAAATCCGGGATTGGACTTGGCCCGTTACTGCACCAATGTATCGGTGGGATCGATCGACGAGAGCAGTGGCTGGATATACGATCCCGTTTACCGGATCCTGCGCATCGCCTTTGAGTGCGATACTGCGCGCGATGCCGTGATCACGGTGAAGGGCCGCTCCTAATAGCCGGCCGAGAAGGAACGAAGCTTCTCGCTGATCTGAGGGTGTCTCAGCTTCTTCAGAGCCTTGAGTTCGATCTGGCGGATTCGTTCGCGCGTGACGTTGAAATGATTTCCGACCTCTTCGAGGGTGCGTTCGCCTTCTTCCGAGAGCCCAAAGCGCATCTTTATCACATTGATTTCGCGTTCGGATAAATCCTGCATCGCGTTTTCGATCTTTTCCCGCAGGTCCTTGTGGATCACCATATCCGTAGGGGAGCCGATGCTTTTATCCTCGATGAAATCGCCGAGGAGCGTGTCTCCTTTTTCTCCGACGGGTTTATCGATGGAGACCGGTTCCTGGGTCAGGCGCAGGAGCTTTTTGACTTTGGCAACCGGAATCCGGGTCTTGCGGGCCAGTTCATCGGCATTGGGTTCGCGGCCGTTTTCCTGCAGCAGAGCCTGGGATGCCTTGTTAATGCGCTGCAGGGTTTCGGTTACGTGCACGGGAATGCGTATGGTGCGCGCTTGCTCGGCGATCGCGCGTGATATGGCTTGCCGGACCCACCAGGTGGCGTAGGTGGAAAATTTGTGCCCGCGTCGATATTCGAATTTTTCCACGGCCCTGATAAGGCCGAGGTTGCCTTCCTGGATCATGTCCAAGAGCGGAAGTCCCCGGTTCTGGTATCGCTTGGCGATCGAGATGACCAGCCGAAGATTGGCCGCGACCATTTCACTCTTACCGTTTTGTTCCATGACTCTGCCGTTCTTGATGGCGGAGAGCACCCGCTGAGCCAGCTCTTCTTCCGCAGGCGGAGGATCGGCGAGCAGGACGGCGCGCAGTTTGAGGTGGATACGGCCGATGAGAAAATCAATCTTTTCGGATTTTATTCCCAGTTCATGGATGAGATGCCGGATGACGATGATTTTTCGGCCGCGTGCAAATTTGCCTTGCGTTCCGGTCGGCAGGTTTTCAAGCTCGCGGCGCAGTTCCTTGATCGCTTGAAAACCAGAGTTGATCCGCCGGAGAACCTCGATTTCGGAATCCTCTTCTTCGTTGAATTCGAACCAGGCGCGGAGTTCCTCCCCTCCTTCCGAGATCTTTTCCTCTACCGCGAGGATCTCATTCAGGGTCAGAGGCGTTTGTGAAAGCGCGGAGAGAACGGCCTTTCGACCGCGCTCGATTTTACGAGCCAGCGCCAACTCTCCTTCCCTGGAAAGAAGCATGATGCTTCCCATTTCCCGCAGATAGATTTTGATGGGATCTTCGGTCGGCTGATGATTGTCCGGAATGATCATTCTCGAAACGGACTTCATACCGACGGCCTTGTCGGTGGTCGTTTTGTTGCTTTTGAACGGAGAAAAATCTTGATTTATATCGAATTCCAATTGATTCACCCCTTAAATTTATTCCGAGTTAACCTATAAGATTATTAGAACGCTGATTATACCAGTTTTGTTGCACAAAAAAAATATTTTTTTAGAAAAAGAGCGGGGAGGACTCCCGAACCCTCATTAGAAACGAGATGTCCTCCTTATTGAGAAGTCCATCCCCGAGTTAAGCGGCAAGTCGATTATTTGATTTCAGGTTTTAAATGTTCGATGAAAAATTCCACGCGGGCTTCACGATATCTCCGGAAACGGATGCCGTGCTGCTGTTCGGGGTAGATCATCAGATCGAAATCTTTATTGTGCTTCAACAGCTCCTGGACCAACTGGATGGTATTGCCGGGATGTACGTTGTCGTCTACCGCGCCGTGGTGGATCGCCAGACGTCCTTTAAGGTCTTTGGCGTAGGTCATGCACGAGCCCAAGCGGTAGCCTTCGGGATTGTCCTGCGGCCGGCGCATGTAGCGTTCGGTGTAGATGCTGTCGTAGTTGCGCCAGTCGGTGACCGGTGCTCCGGCTACGCCCACGTGAAAGACGTCGGGAGCCTTGAGCATCGCGATGCAGGTCATGTATCCTCCATAAGAGTGCCCGAAAATTCCCACGCGGTCGGCGTTGACGAAGGGTTTGGCTCCCAAAAATTCGGCCGCCGCCACATGATCCTCCAACTCGATCCGCCCCAGGTTCATGTACATCAGGTTCTGGAAGGCTTTCCCTCGGCGGGAAATGCCCCGATGATCAATGGACGCGACGATGAATCCCAATTGGGCCAGGGCCTGATTGCCGTCGGTGCCGAGGTAGCGGTTGAATACCCGTTTGGCGCCGGGTCCTCCGTATACGGACATGATCAGGGGATATCGGTCGCCCCGCTCGAAATGCGCGGGTTTGTAGATAACGCCGTCCAGGTCATATTTTCCGTCGGCGGATTTGAAGATGAAGTGTTCGGGCGCGATCAAATCCAGGTCCAGAAACTCTTGGCTTATCTCTGATTCTCCCAACTTCCGGATGAGTTTCCCGTCTCCCCGATGCAGCGTGACGGTCGTGGGGGTGTCGAAGGATGTGAAGAGATCGGTGAAGTATTTCCCATTGGGGGAAAAAGCGGTCCGGTGGGTTCCGGCCGCCTTGGTCAGCCGGGAAAATCCGCTTCCGTCCAGTTTGACTCGGTAGGCGTGAGTCTCCAAACCACGGGATTCGGCTCCGGAGAAAAATATCCATCCGCCGTCTTCATCCACGGCCAGGATCGAATCGATCGGAAGTTTGGCGTCGGTGATCTGTCTGACCTGCCTGCCGTCCATGTCGTAGAGATAGATCTCGTTCCACCCGCTGCGCTCCGACGTCCAGAGGAAATGCCGGTTGTCGCTGAGAAAATGAAGATCGAAGTCCGCTTCCACGTAACAGGGATCTTCATCGGAGAGGATACGCCGGGTTTTTCCGGTTACGGGGTCGGCGGCGAAAAGTTCAAGTCGGTTCTGCAGGCGATTGAGGCGCTGGTAGGTGAAAAGCTTTCCGTCGGGCGTCCACTTCCCGCGCAGCAGATAGATATTGTTTTCCATGCCGGATTCGATCCGGACGGTCTTTTTAGTCTTAACGTCAACGATGAAAAAAGTGATGATGGGATTGTTGGCTCCCGATTTGGGGTAGCTCTGCATCTCAAGTCGGGGTGAGGGGGAGACGTCATGGACGATGGGGTACTTGCGGACCGGGTATTCGTCGAACTGCATGTAGGCGATCCGGGTCGAGTCCGGAGACCACCAGAACACATCGTACTGGGCCAGTTCTTCGGGGTAGACCCAATCGGGAAAGCCTTTACGAAGATCCTTGTGGCCGCCGGTTGTCAGCTGAGTTTCCTTGCCCTTAAGTGTTTTAACGTAGAGGTTGTAGTCTCGGGTATAAGCCCGATAATTCAGATCCGGGGAAAGGACTTCCCCATACATCCGGCCCCTCACTCCGGGGATCTCAGGCTCGGGATTATAGGAGATCATCCGTCCGGATTCGCGTTCGTAGATGAATGCGCGTGCGCCGACCGAAAAATGGATCTTTTTCCCGTTTTCCAGGAAGCGGAACCGTCGAAAGGGAAGCTTGTCCGTTTTATCTCCGGTCAGGGTGTTGAAGGCGTCGATCAACCGTGCATCGTTGAACAGCGGATTTTCTTGTCCGGTCTCGGCATCGATCTTTACAAACGAGCCGTCCTTGGAAATAAAATAGGCGAGGCCGTCCGGGGTCCATTCGACAGAGCGCATGCCGTCGAATTTGATCAGAGAACGCTGTTCCTTGACGAGTTTCTCGTAGAGAGCTTTTCCTCTGATCTGAGCGTTTGCCCGCGGCGCCGGACAAACCGATATAAATATTACAATCAGCGTAAGATAACACAACCGGGTGTGTTTTTGCATGGGTTCCTCCTTCGGATGAAATCCGTGTGTTCATGATATCCATTACCCCTGATGGAAGATAATGCTTATATCATAGAGATAAAACAATGGTCAAATAAAACCGGCGGCCGAAGGGGAGCGGGGGGTGCGGGATTCACGATCAATAAGGAACCGGTTGCTTTTTACAAGAATTTTCAATAAGGTATATCCGCTTCCGGGATGAGATCCCGGTTAAGGATGCGACCCATGGCCTTAATCTTATTGGCTTTATTTTACGTTTTCACCCCGCTCGGAATCCTTCACCTTTGCCACCGCTACAAATTCGTCAATAAGCTGGGGGCGGTTCTGATCGCCTACGCCGTGGGGCTGGTGCTGGGAAATCTGGGCATTCTGCCGGCCGGCAGCGAGAAAGTGCAGGAAATCATTACTTCGGCCGCCGTTCCGCTGGCTCTGCCGCTGCTGCTGTATTCCGTCAATATCCGCAGGTGGTCGATCGTTGCGGGTAAGACCATGCTATCCATGGCTTTCGGGCTGGTGGGTGTGATCGTCACCGTAGCTCTGGGATACCTGATGTTCCGTTCGGATCTGCCGAATATATGGAAGATCGGCGGCATGTTGGTCGGGGTATACTCCGGCGGTACGCCTAACCTGGCCGCGATCCAAACCGCATTGAAAGTCCCCCCTGAAACCTTCATCATCGTCAACACCTACGATATCGTCGTTTCGACGGTCTACCTTTTCTTTCTGATCACGGTGGGCCAGAAAGTATTCCATAAATTTCTACCGAAATTTCATCATGAAAACGCTCAAGCCGCCGAGGAAGCCGCCCGGATGGAAGATAATCCCTATGCGGGGATGCTGAAAAGGAAACTTTACCGGCCGCTTGCCAAAGCCCTGGGGGCTTCAATCCTGATCGTGATCGCCGCGGTCGGCTTAAGCCTGCTTCTCACGGGCGGGATTTCGATGCTGGTGGTGATCCTGGGCATCACCACTTTAGGGATCCTGGGATCTTTCTGGCCGGCCATGAACCGCATTGAAAAGACCTTCGAGTTGGGGATGTATTTCATCCTCATCTTTTGCATCGCCGTCGCTTCGATGGCGGACGCCTCGCGTTTCAAAGGGATGACTCCTCACCTTTTTCAGTACGTGGCCCTGGTCATCTTCGGTTCTCTGCTGCTGCATGTTCTGCTCTCCAAGCTGTTTCGGGTGGACGCGGATACGGTGATGGTCACTTCCGCCGCCCTGATCTGTTCCCCCCCGTTCGTACCGGTGGTGGCCGCGGCCATCAAGAATCGAGAGGTGATTGTTTCGGGATTGACGGTGGGGATCATCGGGTACGCCGTCGGAAATTACCTGGGCGTGACCATCGCCTATCTGCTCAAGATGCTTTAAGCCGAGGGATCAAAACAAGTAATTCAATCCCATATACATTCCCTGACGTCCGTCGCGCCTGTCCTTGGCGAATCCGTAATCGAGTGCCAGGATGAAATTTTCATTCAAGGCGATCCGGATTCCGGCGCCGTAGGCGAGGTGGAAGGCGTCGCCGCCGCCGGGGAAGTAATCTTCCATCCGGAATGACGGATCCTCGGCCGAAGCCGCTGCGGCGGCCGCTTCCCGATCGAAGGAGATCGCCTTGACGGTTTTCCCGACGTCGGTGAAAACATTGAGGGCGACATAGATGTTCTGATTCAAGAGAACCGTTCGATAAAACTTCCAGCGCAGCTCGAAATTGCCGTATACGAAAGCGTCCCCGATGATGCGGTTGCGCAGAATGCCCCGCAGGGACTTGGCTCCTCCTAAACCTTCGATGGTGGCGCCAGTGAGTACGGACGTGGTCATCATGGGAAGCATATAAAAGGGGCAGCGGCCCGCCACCGTTCCCTGATACCCCACCCGGCATGCCAGGGAGAGGTCGCGGGGGATCAAGGTGAAATACTGCCGGTGAGTGAAGGTCAGGCGCGTATATGCCTGTTCGCTCCCTAAAAAGGTGGGGGCGCTGGTGAGGACCGCCTCGGTCCAGATCCCGGACATGGGGTTGGGCTCGTTGTCGCGGCTGTCGTAGATCAATCCCAGCTTGAGGACACTGAGGAATCCCCCATCGCTTTCCCGGGCGGGGATGATCCCCCATCCGACATAACGATCGTAGAGTCCCGGGATATCCGGGAGCCGTTCCTCTTCATCCTTTCCCTCATTGATTTTTGCGATGTCCACGGGGCCGATGCCGAAATCGTAGAGACCGATTCCCGCTATCCAGTTCAGACGCTCCGTCAGCAGTCGGCCCTGCAGATCGATCTTGAACCGGAACATGCGGCGGTCATGGTTGTAGAATACACGGGAGAGATAATCCTCGCTTTCATCGTCTTCCCAACCGGCGTTGTAGGCCGAACGATACCCGTTGAATCCGTAGAAGTCCATGGCTGTTTCGGTCAAGTAGCTCAGGTCCGATGTCACCCGGATGCCGGGGATCAGGAAGCGTGAATCGTAGTAGAGCCGATTGACGCCCGATCCCTTGGTCCAGCGGGAAACCTCAAAATAGATGGAATGGCGGTAGTTGGGGTAGATCGTCCCGTCGCCGTAGTCATAAAGATTAACGATGGCGCCGTAATTGAACCCGAGATCCGCATCATAGGAAACGGCGGGAAGGGCTCCGAAACTCCAGCCTTCCTTGATCTTTTCCTGTTTTTTATCGGTGCGGCTTACGGCTTTTTCCGTCTCCGTTTCCTGGGCTTTCGTGAGGATCGGCCCCGTCAGCATCAGACAGAACAATATTCCAAAGGCGGTTGATTTTTTCATGGCGGGTTCAGTATACCAGTAAAATCAGCGGTCCGTAAACAGCAAAATCGAGGAGGTGTAGAGAAGGGGAAAACGGTTTATAAATAATTTCCGAAATCGCCGGAAAGATCAAGAGACGGATTGTGCTTTACTTTTAAAGTGAACCTTTTTAATCTATCTTTACGTCTTATCTTACAAAAGGGTTTGATGGTTAAGGACAACGGTTGAGGAGGATTTTATGGTTCGATATCGAAAATGGATTCACAAGGCCGTCGTGTTCAGTCTCGGCGTTGTTATTATCGCGCTGTCGGCGTCCGCCCAATCGACGATCGTGCTTCCGGATAAGCTCGTTCGGGCCGTCATTGCGGAAGTCTCGGGAGATATCGCGCTTAACAATGAAATGATGCTGGCTCCCTTCGAGCGCAACCGTCCCAAGAGGGAATATACCGGAGATTATTGGGAAACCCGGTTCATGCTGGAAAAACTCAGTGAATACGGATTTTCCGATGCGCATGTGGAAAAATTCCCTTCCCCGCGGCCGCAGTGGGACGCGGTCAAGGGACGCTTGACCGTCACCAGCCCCTTTCGGGAAAAGATCGCCGATCATGATGAGGTGGCCGCTGTTTTGGCCGGGGGGTCGGCCGGCGCGGACCTGCATGCCGAATTGGTGTATGTTCCCCGGGGAACCCATGCCGACAGCTATCAAAACCTCGATGTTACGGGCAAAGTCGTTTTATCGGAAGGGGGGATCCGTTCCTTGTACGCCAACGCGGTCAACCGTTTCGGCGCCGCGGGCGCGGTGACGTATTCCACGCGGTATCCGGATCGGTATCCCAACCTGATCGGCTGGAGTTCCGTTTCCCGCGGGGAAAAAAGCACCAAGGGGTTCGGATTCATGATCCGTCACCCCAAGGGATTGGAGCTGGTTCGAAGATTGAATGGAGGGGAAAAGATCCAGGTTCACGCCGAGGTCGAAACCGAAACCTATCCCGGCAAATTGGAGGTCGTTACGGCCGTGATACCCGGGACCGATCCCGACCAAAAGGAGCTGCTGCTGATCGCGCATCTTTTCGAGGGAGTATCCAAGCAGGGAGCGAACGACAACAACAGCGGCGTGGTCTGCATCCTGGAAACCGGACGGACCATCCTCGAACTCATGCGCCGAGGCGAGCTTCCTCCGCTGCGGCGGACCATCCGCTTCCTCTGGGTTCCTGAAATCATCGGAACCCGGGCCTATATCAAAAAGCATCCGGATGAGATCCGAAGGATATTGGCGGGTATCAATATGGACATGGTGGGGGAGGATCTGTATAAGACCCGTTCCCTTTTCAACGTCAGCCGGACGCCTCATTCCATCCCTTCCTTTTTTAACGATATCGTACAGGAGTTCGCGGAACTGACCGTCAAACTGAACAACGACGCTTTCGCGAAGGAGTATGGGAGATTGAACCTCGAGATCACTTCGCCCCACGGCAGCGCGACCCCCTTCCTGCTCAATGTCATGGGATTGGATACCGGAAGCGATCATCAGATGTTCAGCAACGGCGCCGTGCGCGTGCCCACGGTTTATTTCGAATGTTGGCCGGACGATTTTTATCACAGCAGCATGGATACCCCGGATAAGACCGATCCCACGCAGCTGAAACGGGTGGCGTTCATCGCCGCCGCTTCCATGATCACGGCCGCTCAGGCGGGGCCGGACGATGCCGGGAAGTTCGTGGCGTTGGTAGCGGGAAAAGGCCGGCGCCGCATCGCGGAGATCCGGGCTTCGGTGTTTAACCGTTTGGCCGTCGCGGGAGGAAACGATATTTTTTCGGAATACAAATGGTCGGCGGCGGTGGTGGAAGGGGCATTCCTTCATGAGATTGAGAACCTGGAAACCATCCAGGCCGTGGCCGATAAAGATCCTATGGTTTTAAAGAAGATCCGATTGGCGGTGGAGAATCTGGAGAAAGAAAAGTACGAGGTTCTGTCGGCGCTGGATCGTGAATACGGCCTCCGCTGCGAAGCGTTGGGGATTCCGGCCCGGACGCGGAAGCTGACTCCCGAAGAAGCGCGGCTCGGCCGGTTGGTTCCCGAACGCAAAGCTCAGGGGATGCTGGAACGAATGGAATCCCGGCTGAGACCCAAGCTATCCCGGGATCATCCGGTTTACACCGTGCGCCATGCCGCCGCCGAACTGGCCGATTTTATCGACGGCAAACGCAGTGTTCTGGAGATCGCACGGATCATTGCTGCGGAATTCGGAGGGCCCGACGTCGAGTCGGTCGGGGAGTATTTCGATGATTTGGAAAAACAGGGGAAGATCATACTGAGATCAAAGAATTGATACCTGGGATCATTCCCGCTGCCGGGCGGTCTGGGTGGAAATGTTTCCTCGGTCCGGCTTCCATGCCTGATATGATGGTCAGCTTGACAGCGGTTGTTTCAGATCGCTGATTCCGAAGGAAAGGACGCCTCTTGGATATTTGTATCAAAATTCATCCCAAACGGCTTGTGCGCCGGCTGGCGGCCGCCATGGGAGTGATGACCCTGGCCAGCATTATCGGCCAGGTGTCGACGTACTTTTGGGGAGACGGTCACCTGCATGGTTTCGTTCCGCTCTTCAATCTGGATCGGGAGATGAACATCCCCACGTGGTTTTCTGCGTTCCTTTTTTTGCTGGGCGCCGTACTGCTGTGGGTGATCGGAACGGAACTCAGAGCGCGGATGGACCCGCTGGCGTTGCGGTGGAGAGTCATGGCGGTCGTATTCCTGATCTTATCCGTTGATGAAATCTCCGCGCTGCATGAGATGACGGTCGATCCCCTGCGAGACTTTTTTCACGCCGGGGGATACCTGCATTTCAGCTGGGTGATTCTCGGGATGGCGGTGATCTTGGGAACCGCGATTCTGTTTCTGCGGCCTTTTCTCTCCCTGCCCGGGCGGCTTCGGCTCCTGTCAGCGGCTTCGGCCGGTTTGTTTATTTCCGGTTCGATCGGAATGGAGATGATCGCCGGTCGCTGGGTGGAAGCCGGGGGTGCGTCTAATTTTCGCTATGCCATGATGGCCAACGCGGAGGAAACCCTGGAATTGGGAGGATTGATCCTTTTTATCCATGTCTTACTGGCTGTCGCGGGCGGCTTGCGGCTTCGGAGAACATGAACCGATACCGAACCCGTTTGAGCCGTCGATGAGTTGTATGACTGGATTTTTCCCATCGTGTCTGGTATGACTGGAAGATGAATTCATAAGGAGGACGGTATGGACAAGCGGATCGAAAACATCACGACGGAGATCCTGGTGGTCGGCGGCGGGCCCGCCGGAATGACGGCCGGAATCTACGGTGCCCGTTCAGGAAAAAAAACGACGATTTTGGAAGGGAAATCATCACGATTGTCGATCGGTTACGACCTTGAGAATTACCCGGGATTCATTAAGATCGACAGCCGGGAGCTTCTGGGTAAATTCCGCGAGCACGCCCTGTATTTCGGGGCGGAGATCTTGAAGGGGGATGCTCTTGACTTCAACCTGGCCTCTGACCCCAAGTTCGTTACCATGCGCGACACCCTGATTCAGGCTCGTGCGGTCATCCTTGCCTCGGGACGCCCGATCTCGAAATCTCGGCTGATACCGGGGGAAGAGCGACTGCTCGGCATGGGCGTCAGCTACTGCGCCACCTGTGACGGTCCCTTATACCGAAACAGGATGGTCCTTGCCGTGGGGAATACGGATGAAGCGGCCGAAGACGTTTTGGCTCTGGATCAGATGGGTTGTTCCGTTCTCTGGGTGAGCGGTGATGATAAGGATTGGCAGGTGAAGAGGGAGCTGATGGAGAAGATCGAACGGACGAAGGTTGTTCCGCAACCGAAAACGCGTGTGCGGGAGATCGTGGGGGAGCAGAAGGTGGAGAAGGTCGAGGTGGAGGTTTCGGGGGAGATCCGGGAACTCGAACCGGCCGGCGTATTCGTGTTCCGTGATATCCCTACGGATTCTTTTTACACGAAAAGCGGTTTGGAGTTGGATCATCGCCGGTGTGTTTCGGTCGACCGTTTTCAGCGCACCAATCTGGAGGGGGTGTTCGCCTCGGGCGATATCACATGCGGGGGGATGCAGGTCATCAGCGCCGCCGGCGAAGGCTGCGTGGCGGCGATGCGGGCCGTCTCCTACCTGAGGAAAAAGGGATGATCAGGGAAACGTGCTTTTTTCCTTCGATCCTCATGTGTCGCGGAGCTTGATCGATTCTTCACCGAAGCGGTCTTTGATCTTGTCCAAAGCCTGATGAAGGCGTTCCTTTTTTTGATCGACGGTTGATTCCTCACCGAAAAGCGAAAGCTGATCCTTCGTGTCGGCGAGGTTCGATACCTTCACTCCCAGAAGACGAACGGGATTTTGTCCCGGATCGAAGGCCTTTGCCATCCGGGCCGCATGGGAGAAGATCTCTTCGATAAAATTTGTGGGATCCGGAAGGGTGAAAGCCCGCGTATGGGTTTTAAAATCATGGAACCGGATCTTCAAGGTTATGGTCCGGCCTTTGAGTCCCGCCTTTCGCATCCGTCTCGACACTTTTTCGCTCAAGGCCATCAGGATCGTTCTGATTTGGGCGGGATCGGATTCATCTTGATCGAAAGTATGCTCGTTGCTTACCGATTTGACGCCGGCAACGGTCTTGACCTCTCTGGGATCGATGCCGTTGGCCAACATCCAGGCGTGTTCTCCGGACTTTCCGAAGCGCCGCGCGATATCTTCAGGTTCGCGTAAGGCCAGGTCCCCGATATTCAGGATCCCGATTTTTTTGAACGTATCGCGGGTTTGCCGCCCCACCCCCCAGAGCTTTTCCACCGGGAGCGGGTGGAGAAAATCCCGCAGATTATCAGGGTTGACGATCACCAATCCGTCCGGCTTTTTGAGATCGGAGGCTATCTTGGCCGTCGTTTTATTGGGCGCCATCCCGACGGATGCGGTCAATCCCGTTTCCTTAAGGATGGCGTGTTTCAACCGCAGGCAGGTTCCTTCCGGGGTGCCGAAAAGGTGATGGCTGGCGGTGATGTCCAGAAAAGCTTCATCGATACTGATCGGCTCGATATCCGGAGTGAAGCGCAGCATGACGGTGAAGATGCGCCGCGATTCGCGGGAGTAGACATGCATGCGGGGACGAAGGAAAACCGCGTGAGGGCAGCGCCGGTATGCCTGGGATATCGGCATGGCGGAATGAATGCCGAAAACACGGGCCTCATAAGAACAGGTTGAAACCACGCCCCGCCCCCGTCCTTGCTTGGGATCGGCGCCCACGACGACCGGTTTTCCCTTCAAAGCGGGCCGGTCACGCTGTTCGACGGCGGCGAAAAAGGCGTCCATATCCACATGGACGATGAAGCGGTCTCCTTCCATGCGATCATTCTACCGCAGGGATGGTGGCGTGACAATCCGCGATCGAAACCGGGGGGATCCGCGTTTCAGTAGCGCCAGCTCTTCAGGTCCGCCCCCTGGGGCGCGCTTTCCATGATCCGTTTGACGATCTTGGGGGCGAACATCTGCTGATAGCGCAGCCGGGAGACGGCGTTGGGCTGATCGTGATCTCCGTTCCAGCAGTGTTCGAAGCGGTCCCCGTAATCGATCTCGCCGTTGTAATAGGGATCCTGCGTGCTTTCCAGAAACTCTTCCACGAGATAAACGGGATTGTTGAGGTAGGCGTTGTCCATGTCGCCGACATAGATGTGGATCTTGCCTTCGAGTTTGGGGCCGATGACGTCCCAATCACGACGGAGGATGTGACCGAGATCGTAGTTTTCTTTCCAATAGGCGGCGACTTCGGGATCGATCTCGCCCGTCATTTTGTCCCATATGGGTTTGACGTAGCCGTCTTTATCGGTGGGACCGAAAACCGCCTGCCAGATATCCCACTGGCCTCCCGAGCGGGCCTTGGTTCCCAGCACCCGTTCCAAATGGTTCGCTTCGGCCATGGTGGCTTTGACTTCACCCAGGTAGTTGCGGGTTTCCGGGATGGGCGTTTTCTTCCATTTGCTGTCGAGAAAATAGGCGTTTCTGTCCTCGTAGATGTTCACCAGCTGGTAGGCCTGGAAATCGATGGGGTCCGGGCAGGCGGCGAAACATCCGTTATAGAAATCGGGATACATCACCTGAACGCCGATGGCTTCCCAGCCGCCGGTGGAGCCGCCGTAGGTGAAGCGGGCCCAGCCTTCTCCCAGGCCGCGGTATTTCTCTTCGATATAGGGGATCAGTTCCTGGTTGATGGCATCCCCGTAGGGCCCCAGGTTGGCGGAATTGACGGCATAGGAATCGTCGAAATAGGGATTGGGATGCTGGATGGTGATCATGATCATCCGGGGCGTGTCCGGAGCGATCCAGTATTTGTAGAATTTATATGCGTATTCCTGGACGGTGCGGTTGTACCCTTCCCAATCGAAACGGGCGCTGTATTCGGGCTCGAGGGCGGGATCGGGAGGCGTTTCGCGGAAGATATCGAACATGTAGGGGTTGCGGAAGTGCCCGTGATTGATCACCAGCGGATAATGCGCATTGGGATGTTCGTCGAAACCCGCCGGCAGCAGAACGTGAGCTCCTAGAAACATGGGACGCCCCCAGAAATCGCTCAAAAGCGCGCTTTGTATTTTTTCCACCTTGATGAACTTCGTGCTCTGCGGTTCCGGGATGGGGGGGATGACTTGGTCCAGGGAGATCGCGATCGTCTCGTCTTTACCGGGATCGATGGCCACCTTGCGCGGAGTGCTGTAGAGGTTCCCCGGCGCCTGGTTCCACTGCTGGCCTTCGCCTCGATCCATGGGGAGTTTGACCGTATGCCCGTCCGATCGTTGGAACGTTTCGTAGCGGTGAAGCAGCGCCTGAACCCAGTATTCTCCCGCCGGGATATCGGCGATGCTTGGAAGCGGGAAGCCGAAGTCCCCGGCGTCGATGAAGGCGGATTCTTCCGGAGCCAGGTTTTCGACGTCCGATCCGAAGATGAGCTGGGTCGCATGACCGTTGCTGATCTGAAAGCGGGGCTCGGCGGAAGGATCGGTCGACACCATGAGCAGCAGGCGTCCGTCCAGGGCTTCAGAGCTCTGCTCGGCGGAAAAAGAGATGCCGAAGCGAAGCGGAGAATCCGGCGCGGCGGCTTCCGTGCCGCAGGATGTCGCCGACAATACCAGAAGACACAATGCCGCGAGGGCGAAAAGACAAACCTTTGGTGATGAATTTTTCATGAGCGATTCCTCTGTGGAGATGGGGATGCGGGAGCGCCTGCGGTGAAAGCGGCGTAAAGCGAATGCGATGTCGTCAATCCCGGGCGGCTCCTTTCGCTAAAATGTATAGCACAGAGGGGGGGGTGAAATCAATCAAAGGGAGGAACGGCTGTAAGGAGTCGCCTCTTAGACGCGATTTTTAACGTCGTGAAAATTGGACTTACCTCGGTGCTTGCGTAACTCACTCCTTCGGAGTTCAGACATACTCAGCGTCCTCCTTCGTCGGATTCCCTCGTCCAGCCCGATTTTCAGACTAAATCGCGTATGGCGCGGCTCCTCCCCACAGCCTTTTCCTGGCTTTGGTGCTGAGAGCCGTCTTTTCACTTACGAGATTTAGCCTGAAAATACCTTTATATCGGATGGTCCTATATCTCAGCCAGATATTTGAAGGCGATGCGCACGATTGTTTCCATAATATCAGGGCGGGTTGGCTTGGGGAATCGGCGAAGGGGGATCAGGGGATTCGGATGGGGCTGGAATATGCGGTCTCGTGTCCTGCCGCGTCCACGGCCCGTGCCTGGTAGATGTATTCTCCCTCGGCGTCCGGCGTCACATCATAGTAGGGGGTGGCGTCTGCCGTCAGGGAATCCATTTCCGAGACGAGCGTCCAGGAGGGATCGGGAGCGACCGGTTTTCTCAGGAGCTGGATCCTCATCGGTCCATGTTCCGCCGTCCACACAGGATCACACCGGATCGTCACGGCATTCAGTCTGCGGGTCTGAAGCAGAGATCTCTCGATGACTTTTTCGCCTTCGATCCGCAGGGGAAGGTTCGATCCCGGCATGCGGTTGTAATAGATATCTCCATAATCGGCGTTTTCTCTGAAATCCACCCAGACCGCGTGAACCGCGGTGTATGAAACTCCCGCGGTGGGAGAATTACTTGCGCCCGCTCCGGCATTGTCTCCGGTATCGAGTCGGGCAGGCGTGCCGCAGCCCCCTCCCCACGCTTGATTGCAATAAATATCCGAAAGGCCGTTGCGGCGGTCTATCCATACGATGCGGCATGTGCCGTCCTGCATGGCGGGGACGGGAGAGGAGGCATGATGATCTCCCGGAGGATCGCCGATGTTGACCCGGAAATCTTGTCCCATCCAGGTTTCGCCTCCGTCGTCGGAGGTGTTGGCGAAGATGTCGTCCTTGTTGTTGTACCAGTATTCATCCTGATTCGGGTCGTTCCGATTGTCCCTCCAGACGACGCAGATGTTGTCGCCGGATGCGGCGATACGGGGCTCGTAGCAGAAGGCGCTGCCGGCCGCCGAGCCGAGATTGAGGCGGAGTCCTCCCGATTCCCATGTGCGTCCGTCATCGAGCGAGCGTGTGTGATAGACGTTTTCTGCACGGTCGCGGGCATCCAGCCAGGCAAGATGAATGATGCCGCCGGAGACCTCGATCTGCGGGGATGCCGCGTTGAACCATTCGAGTCCATCGGCTCTGATGCGTTGCGGCGCATCCCACGTGCCGCCGCGGTCGGGGGAGCGGATGAAATAGATATCTCCCATGAACGAGATATGGTAGTATTCCTCCCAGGCGACATAGATGGAATCTCCCGCCGCGGCGAGGGCGGGATTGTGCGTGTTGTGGTAGAGACCGGCATAGGGATCATCGATCTGAAGATCTTCCGGCTGCCAGTCTCCTCCCCGGTTGTGGGAAACGTTGATGAACAGATCGGCGTTGACGACGGAGTAGGATCCGAACAGCTGCTCCCACAGCACGTAAACCGCATCGCCGACGGCGGCGATGCGGGGGGTGGTATTCCCGCGGTTTTCCGAACGGTTCACCCTGAAATCGAGGGGCTGCCAGGTTCGTCCCCGGTCGCTCGAGCAATTCATATAAATGTCTCCCGGGAAGGAGTCTAATGTTTTATTCTTGTCGCGCTTCCTGCGATCATCCCGCCAGACGACGTAAACGGTGTTCCCGCTGATCGCTATTTGGGGATGGAGAGATGCGCTGGAGCCCGGCACTGTCCCCACATCCAGACGGATATCATCGTTGAGCCAGGTTTTTCCTCCATCCGGGGAAGAGTTGTAATAGATGTCTTTCAGTCCGTTGCGCCGATCTTCCCATACGACATGGATCGTGTCTCCGTCGCATATGATCTGCGGGGAATCCGATATATGCGTTCCCGCAAGATCCCGGTTGATCATGATATCGGGAAAAAGCTGTGCCGATGCGGTTGTCCGAAAGAAGCCCAAGGACAGCAGCAGAACGGCAGTGAAAGATCCGAAGGAGATGCGGTTCCTTTTTTTATTCATGTGTCATATTCCTCAGTCGGTTGGTGCGGCCGTTTAAACGATGGGGCTTTGTTGCGGCGCTCCCTGTTCGCCCGCTGTATTCACAATTGAAATGAATCCTCACGGGAAACGGCGGACTTTCGGAGGGCTTTCATATCAAGCGATGTCTCCGACCTCAAACAAACACAATAAGAATAAGCCCGAAATCTGTCAAGTGGGGCGGAGGAGAGGGAAAAGGAATCAGGGGAAGGGGTGTTTTGCACCGACGCCGTCATATCCGGCGAACGGGCCTTCTGATATCATCTCAAACAGAAGCTCGTTTCAGCGATATCAAGGCTCTTGAGTGAGCTTTGTGCCCCCGCCATCTTTTTTATGCCAGTAAATCAAGGATTTTTCTGGAGCTTGATAAGATCCAGCCGGAGTTGGAAGGGACCGAGTTCCGATGAGCTGCCTATAAATATACCCTGTATATCGAAACCCTCTATGCCGAAATCTTCGAAGGGGAACATGAATTCCTCCCATTCTTGCCCCGGTTTGAATTCAACCATGGCGGGTATGAATCCCAAGCTCTGTGCGAAGATCATGACGGAATAGGTTTTTCCGTCTCCCCGGGCCCAAAAGCTCAAGGCATTTTTCGCGGAAAGGTTGGCGGGCTGCATCATGGTTTCACCGGGAGTGAAGAAAGCGCCCGCCCAGCGGTTCGGAGCTCCCTCATTGATTTCCCCGGTCACCAGCAGCGCTCCCCGGCTGTCTTGGGCGCCGCTTTCAACAAGCTTGTATTCCGCCTTGGATTTTCCGCCCATTATCGTGTCCGATGAAATGCTCCAGCCCGCTCCGTATTCGGATGTGATCCGATCGCCTTCAAAATCGCTGATCAGGCCCGATTGAGAATTTTTCGGCGCCGGAGCATTCCGTTGATTCTTCCGGGCTTCCCTTTCTTCAGCCGCGGCCGCGCGATATTTTTCCCGGTCGATTTTCCGTCCGCCCTTCCAAACATCGATGATGTGGCGGGTCCGTCGGATATCGTTGGTCGGATCGCCTTCCACCAGGACCAGGTCGGCGGTCATTCCGAGCTGTATGCGGCCGCGGTCTTTAAGCCCGAATATCTCAGCCGGAAGCGATGTCGCGGCTCGCAGAGCATCAACGGGGGGGAGCCCGGCACGGACTAAAAGTTCCAACTCCCTGTGGATGCTGGCTCCGTATGTGGTGCCGGGGTTCGGCGCATCCGTCCCCGCCAGGATAGGAACACCAGCATCAAGGAGCTGTTTGAGAGCCGTTTCCGCCGCCTCATAGGATCCTTCCTCGGTCGAAAGGGGAGAGTGCATCTCAAGCATCTGAATGTCGGTCGGATTTAGGAGTGGATGCAGATTTGGGTCTTTGATCCAGGAGTCCGGATTTCCAATCCCGTGCATGCCTTCCAATACCGCTAAGGTGGGAATGATAAAAGCATTCTTTTCCGCCGCCAAACGGCCGAATTCTGGATCATGGGCATTGTTGAAAAAAAGGTGAGCCAGGCCGTCCACACCGGCGTCCAGGGCAAAACGGCACTGTTCCAAGGAGGCGGCATGGATAATCACCATTTTGTCTATGGCGTGCGCTTCTTTTATGACGGCGGCCACGGTATCCCCATCCAGGGTCGGTTGTTTCATTTTGTATGTACCGCCGTCGTCCCAAATGATCTTTATGAAGTCAGAGCCTTCCTCCGCTCTTGCTTTTACCCAGGGACCGGCATCCTCCGGTTTTATCAACGTCGGGATAGGCATCCCGTATTGAGTGCCGTGCCCCCCCGGCGCCGTCGCCAGTATACCGGATGAAATCAGCCAGGCCATGTTTTTCGCACGCCCTGAAGACTGTGCTTTTTTTATGCTGTTCATGGTTTTCGTGTCCATAAACATATCCACAACGGTCGTGACTCCGAATATGGCGGCTTGTTTCAGATTATCCGCATGCCAGATATGAACATGGCAGTCAAACAGCCCGGGAAGCAGAGTTTTTCCACTGCCGTCGATAATTTCAGCATCGGTTGGGATGGCGATCTCAATCCCCAAGGACTTAACGGTTTCATCTTGAATAAGCACCATGCGGGATGGAAGCAGCTCTTTTCCATCGAACACGCGGACATTTTTTATTGCGGTGACGGAATGAGGTTTCTGATCCGCATTTAATCCCCTTCCAAACAGAAGATGGAAACCGCAGACGAAAAGCACTAAACAAATCCGTAAATAAGTTCTTTTCAAGAATGGTTTCATTTTCTTATCCTTTTCAAAGAGTTTTTATTTTAACAGCGCACCGATAACGCTCTTTTCTTCAATTTACTTGAGTTTAAGGTAGTTGATTTACGGGAATATATTTTCTCTCCGCTCCTCATAAAACAATGCTTATTCTGCACAATGTATAAAGTCACAGAATTATACCATTTTTTGGCCATAAATACAAGCCCAAATCCATTTCTCGTCAATAAAGGACGTAATTATAAGGCCCATCAGACGGAATCAATATACCCCTACCCATTGTCAAGACAAAAACTTGGGGTTTTTAAGGTGGATTCATC
>CAYSQW010000024.1:12856-45401 GCA_964433135.1 uncultured Eubacteriales bacterium | reverse complement strand
CGGGAAGATTCGAGCATGTGATCCAGAAACGTGAAGCTGATCTCCGGGATGTCGCAGGCGACGGCGAAGTTGACGTCATTCCGGGATGTTCTGAGGCCGGTCAGTAAAGCCCCCAGCGGGCCGAGAGACGGTTTTTCATCGACGACCAGGGGAACACCGAGAGGCCGGTACCGCTCCGGATCGGACACGCACAGCAGGATTTCGGAGAAACGGGGTTTCAGTTGGGACAGGATCCTCTCTATGAGCGGCATCCCCCGGATGGGGATGAAAGCCTTGTCTCTCCCCATGCGGCGGTTCCGACCGCCGGCGAACACCAGAGCGGTCGCCGGGCAGCGGCCGCGTTGACCCGTGTCAGTCGAGCCTCTCATGAGCGGCACTCTCTTTCTGAAATATCCGGATGAGACCGTCGGCTTCGATCCGTTTGAATCCGCACGCGGCCATCTCTTCTTCCAGCGAGGCTTCCGGGCGGCGGCCGAGGTGAAAGGAAATCTTCCCGTCAGGCTTCAGGACACGCCCCAGTTCTTCGATAACGGGCTTGAGCCCTCCCGCGATATGGGGAACGCCGATAAAAAATGCCAGATCGATATTTCCGTCGGGAAGGGTGGTGTCCGCGGCGTTGGCATGCAGGACCTCGATATTGTCCGACGGCTCTCTGCCGGCCCGTTTCTTAACATGACGAACGGCGTAGGGATTCACGTCCAGGGCATAGATCCTCCCGGAGTCTCCCACCAACCGGGCGGCGGGGAACGTGAAAAATCCCGGGCCGCAGCCGATTTCCAGGACCTTCCCTCCCCGTTCGACTCCCAGCGATTCCAGGATCGGGAGAGGATTTCTTAAGCTCCTGACAAGCGGATTGTCGTGCATGAAACGGATGATCGCAAAGGAGAAACGAGCGATCCCGCTTTCCGTAAGTATTCCATGGGATCTTCTTTCCATGATGAAGAACCTTTCCGATGAGGGAACGGCTGTTTCCGGCGTTTCCTCGACTATATTGCAATTTAATAATTTGCTTATACAGCATGAAAAACGGATTAATATAAAACGGAGGGATAGATTTGTCAAGGCAAAGGGTAAGGATGGGATATCACATCCTTGCCCATCCGGAATGGCAACGGGAAAACAATTCGTCTCATCGGCGATTTAAAACGAGGACTTGACATTCTTAACAAATAATTTAAACTAATAGTACCAAAATATGGGTACTTTTAGTTCATAAAAATGAAGAACCATTATCTTCCGGCCCTGCTGCGTTCACACAACACTGTATTTACGTTCAAAGAACTTTCCTTGCTTTGGAAAGAAACGGATGTCGCCGCGACGAAAAAACGTGTCCACCGTTATGTCAAAGCAGGAGAGCTTTATCCCATCCGAAGAGGAATCTACGCCAAAAATCAAGATTATGACCGGCTGGAGCTGGCGCAAAAGATATACACTCCGGCTTATATCAGCTTGGAAACCGTATTGTCCCGGGAAGGCGTCGTCTTCCAGCATTACGACCGCGTTTTCGTAGTCAGCTACCTGAGCCGGGAAATATTCTGCGACAACCGGACTTATGTCTTCCATCGCATGAAAGAAATCATTCTTACTAATACGCACGGCGTTGAAAAGAGAGGAAATTATCATATCGCTTCCAAAGAAAGGGCCTTTTTGGACACGATCTATTTGAACAAGGATTATTTTTTCGACAATTTGTCATCGATCAACTGGGAGTTGTGCTTCGAGATACTCCCGATTTATGACAATAACGCCATGGCAAAAAGAGTGGCATCTTATCGAAGGTCGGCTTGACATGCTTGATCGAAATCACCATAAAACGATCCTGCTCCAAATCTTAAAGGACATCTATACCGACAGCACCCTCGGGCCTGTTTTGGGATTCAAGGGGGGGACGGCGGCTCACTTGTTTTACGGTCTCGGCCGCTTTTCCGTGGACCTGGATTTCGATCTTTTGGAGCGGGAGAAAGACAAAATCGTTTTTGAAAAACTGGGAAGGACCCTCGTTCGATACGGAACCGTAAAGGAACAATACAGAAAAAGAAACACCTTGCTGTATGTCGTTTCTTATGAGAAAGAGGCCCAGAATATCAAAGTTGAGATCAACCGGAGATCTTTCACCTCCCGATATGAAATGAAGAGCTATCTCGGCATCCCCATGCTTGTCATGGTAAGGGAAGACATGTTTGCCCATAAGCTGGCGGCCGTGCTCGAGCGAAGGAAAACAGCGAATCGGGATATTTACGACATCTGGTATTTCCTGAAGCACCGCTGGACGGTCAACAAGGAAATCATCGAGAAGCGCACGGGAATGGATTTTATAAGCCTTCTCGAAAAATGCATCACATTTGTCGAAGCCCTCAGTAACCGGACTATCCTGTCCGGCATGGGCGAGCTGTTGGATGAAAAGCAGAAGACCTGGGTAAAAACCAAGCTCAAGGGGGATCTCGTCTTCCTGCTTAAGATCCGATTAGAGCAGGAAGCTTCAGAGCGGAGGGGTTGATAGAGAGAACCTTCATCATCCCGATTCCCCTCAAATCACCTTCACCCACCGCCTGAGCGCCGTAAAATACAGTCCGGCTTCCTTGACCGCGTCGCCCGTGATCCCGCTCCAGAAATCGGCATACATCCTGACCTGCGGCGCGTAGTATTCCACGAGATCCTCGAGCGAGCGCCCCTCTCCCCCGCCGTCGACGGCGTCGCTTTTGTAATCGACGATAATCCAGCCGTCGGATTCGCGGAAGATGAGATCGATGGTCCCCGAGACGATGAGCGGCGGGGTGTCGGGGTCATCGGATTCGAGCTTGTGGGCAAACGGGATCTCGAAAAACCGCTGCGGCGCCGCCTGCATCCGCCGCCAGAACGCGGACGCTTCGATCTCACGGACAAGCCGCATAAGCTCGTGCATCTCATAGAGATCCCATTCCTCGTTTTGGAGCGTGTTTTCAGCGATTTTTTCCAGCGCTTCGCCGGAAGCGCCGCGCCCCATGGCTTCCAGTACCGCATGGACCACGCGGCCCCAGCTCATGCCGCGGCCGGTGTCTTCCCCGCTCCAGCTTTTCCCTTTGCCGGCGTCTTCACCACCCCAATCCGGAGCTTCGTCGTCATGTCCGGAGCCGTTGTCTCCCCCATCGCCGCCGCTGCCGTTTCCCGGCGTTCGCGCTCCGGGATAAGCGCCTTCTCCCTTGGCCAGCGAAGTGACGCTCGCCGTCAAATAGCTCGGGAGTAAGGCGGCTCCGATACGGAGACGGGTTTTGGCGGCCTCGGCCTCAAGCTCATCCGGTGAGATGGTGAGGATCTCGCGCGGCGGTCGGTCCGCGGGAGCCGCGGCTTCGAGTTCGGGGATGCCGATCAAGTTTTGATCCAGAAGCTGCCAGGCTTTGTTGGCCATGGCGCCGTCATAGGTGCTTATGACCAGCATGTTCTTGGCCCGGGTGGCGGCGACATACATGAGCCGGTCGTTTTCCGCCTGGAGGTAAAGCTCCTCTTCGGTGGCGCAGGCGCCCCAGTCCTTGGGCTGGGAGAGGATGCGATCGTTGAAACCGACGGACTGCTTGAAGACGAAATACCCGCGGGGAAATTCGGTGTCGGAACGGACGATGTGCTTTTCGGGGGGGCGCGGACGGGAGCCCGAGGGATTGGCCAGAAAGACGACCGGGGCTTCCAGGCCCTTGGCCTTGTGCAGGTTCATGAGCCGGACCGCGTCGGTGCGCGCGGGGGTCAGGCTCGTTTCCTCGACATCACGGACGGAGATAAGATCCTGCATGAAGTCGGCGATGGCGGCAAAAGAGGTGTCGCCGCGGCGCTCCCGAAGCCGGATAAACTCGAGGAGCTTAAACACATTGCCGCTCTTGCCGGAGCCCATGGGCGAAGCGGCAAGGTACGGAATCAATCCCGAACGCTCGAGGATGGTCTCCAGCGCCGTGGAAGCGGGGATGCTTCGGGAAAACATCCACCACTCATGCAGTACGGTCAGGCAGAGCGAGACGTACTCGGCCCCTTTTTGACCGCGGATCTTGGGCGGTGACGTAAAGGAGAACCGGCCCCCGGCCCGCTTGAACTGCATGAGGTCGTCGTCGCTGACGCCGAAGAAGAGGCCGCGGAGTACGGCCACGGTATAGACGGGATTGTCGGGATCTTTGAGCGCCAGCGCCAGGTTTACGATCTCGCGGATATCGGGTGAGGCGGCAAAGGCTTCGGAACCCGAGATCTCGAACGGGATGTCGCGCTCCTCCAAAGCCCGGGCATAGAAGTTCATGCGTTTTTTATAGCGGAACAGGATGAGAAAATCCGAAGGCCGTGCCGTTTCGTTTATCCCCCGGGCCCGTTCATCGGGGGTGCGGGCAAAACGCGCGTTGCCATCACAGGCCCAACGGATCCAGTCGGCGATGATCCCCGCGTCTTCCATGACGATATCGTCGCGCTTGTGCCGGGATTTTTTCCCGATCGTGATCTTGAAGACTCCCGAGAAACAGTCGGTTTGCTCTTTGCGCACGGTGTTAAGCGGGGCGAACGCGGCCTGATGGCGGTCGGCTTTTTCAGGGAAGGTCTGCTTGAAGAGCGGGTTGTTCCACTCCGCCAGCGGTTGGAGGGAGCGGAAGTTTGAAGTCAGGCGCAGCACTTCGCCGCCCGAGCGCAGGATCTGGTCCCGGACCGCGTTGTAGGTGTCGATATCGGCACGACGGAAGCGGTAGATCGACTGCTTGGGATCGCCGACCAGAAACAGCGCTCCGGGACGGGGGGCGAGTTTGCGCCAGTCGATTTCTTCGGTATCGGTTCCGGTCAGAAAGAGCAGCATCTCGGCCTGGATGGGGTCCGTGTCCTGGAACTCATCGACCAGCAGGTGGGTGAACTTGCGCTGGAAGTAGCGGCGGATATCGGGATCGTCGCGGAGCAGACGGGCCGTCATCTGCAGGAGATCGGTAAAGTTGACCAGCGAGCGGCGGCGGCGCTTCTCGTCGAAATAGCGGACCGCGGGACGCAGGAAACGGACGGCCCGAGTGTGGCGGTACTCGCGCCAGTGGATCAGAGCGGGAACGATGGTGTCCTCGCGGAAGGCGTCGAAATCCTTTTTAAGCTCCTTGGCGGTTTCTTTATCCGGCCACCGGTTCTGGGTGATCCCGATCCCGCCTTCGAGCGATTCGAGCGTATCCATCAACACCAAAGGATCCGAGAAGCCGATGTTGCGGCGGCGGACCGAAAGCCTTATCATGCGCTTCTGCATGGCGTCGCGTTTGGGGGATTCGGCGGCGGAAGGGATGACGCTTTCCGCGCGGAGGCAGAAGGATTCGAGGCTTTGGCGGAGCGAAGCGAAATCCGGGGGGGATTCGCAGCCGAGGGCCCAGTCGACCTCGGGAAACCCGGTGACGTCTCCGAAGGCCTTCTTCAAGCTTTCGGGCCCGAGCCCCACTTCTTCGAGAGCGGAGACGGCGGCGGGATTTTCGTTTCTGACTTCAGCCAGATAATCATACCAGCACTGCTCGCTGAAAACGGAGTTATCGACATCATCGAGCTCTTCGAAGTCCGGGGGCAGATCGATGGCGATCGGGCGCTCGCGCAGCATGCGGGCACAGAAAGAGTGGATCGTGCCGATAAAACACTGCTCGAGGTTGCGCATGCTCTCGCCCAGGCGGAGGCGGATGGGCTCGTCGGTGCTGGAGGCGTATTCCTTTTCGAGCTGGGTCTGGAAACGCTCGCGAAGCTCGGCGGCGGCCTTGCGGGTGAACGTGACGGCGGCCAGGGTATGGATGGGGCAGGCGCCGGAACGCAGAAGCGCCAGCATGCGGTCGACCAGGCTTTTGGTCTTGCCCGAGCCGGCGCCGGCTTCGACCAGAAAGGTGGTGTCAAGATCATTGGCGATCCTGTCGCGGGCTTTCCAGTCAACCGGTTTCACGTCGTGTGTCTCCTATTCATATTCGTTGAGGCGGTCAAAGACCGCATAGGCTTCGGGATTCGCAAGTTTCTTTTGCCGGGCCAATTCCTGAGCTTCGGGACCGCAAAGCGGGGCGTAATCGCAGTAGGAGCATTGAGCATCGGGTGGCGCCAGGAAATGGCCCTGATCGAGCAGATGCAGCAGTTCGGAGAGAAGCGTCTGCAGGGTTTTGAGATCGGGGGTGTCGATCAGGATCTCGCGGCCGTCGCCCCGGAGTGTGGGGAAAGCGTAGCCGCTTTGAGCGATGCGCGGGGAGGCGTCCAGGTCAAGCTGGCTGAGCAGGATCCCGGCGGCCTGGGCGTAGAGGGCGGGCTGAAGGCAGCGGCCCTTGCCGAAAGCTTTGAGGTCCTCGTAACGGTTGTAGGACCCGGTTTTATAATCGATCACCCGGTAGGTGTGGGGTGAAGTGCGGTCGATGCGGTCGATGCGGCCGTTGAGCCGGAAGGGCTTTTCGGCCGGAATGGCGATGGGCACGGCGTCTGCGGCCGGGGTGTCGTCGTCATCGTCATCGCCGTGGGCCTGACCGAAGCGGACCTCGAAAAGCAGCGGCTCGACAGGGGGCGTGCGGATGGACTCGGTGTGAAGGAAGACGTCGCAGGAGAGCAGAAGCTCTTGGACCTCGCGCGCATAGACGGCTTCGGAGGGCGGCGGGTTGGCTTCGCGGGTGCGGGCGATAAGCTCGCGGGCGAGGGTATGGAGGAGGTCGCTGTGGGTCGAGGGAGAGGCGGTTTCACCACGTTGGGTGATGGTGCGCATGAACCGGCAGTAGATCTCGTGGAGCAGCTCCCCGCGCTGGAGCGGATCGAGCCAGCGGGAGCGATCGAGCACCAGGTCGTCGGGCGGGCGGATGTGGAGGATATATTTGAGAAAATAAAGAAAGGGACAGGCGCCCAGAGTTTCGAAGCGCGAGGCCGACATGACGATCTTGGAATTAACACAGGGGTGGACCTCTTCGCGGGAGACGGAGACCAGGCCGTCGTGGGAAGAGAGACGGGGGCCGGTGCGTTCGGCGCGGGCCAAGACGCCGACGTTAATCAGCGGAAAATTGAGCCGCACGCTCTCTTCGGCCGACCGAAAGCGGCCGGAGGGAGCGATCCGCCCGAGCCACCAGTCCGTGGCATCGAGCGCAAGGGACCAGGAGGGAATAAAGCCGCCCGGTTCCCCGAGCGCCGACATGAGCGCCGTGTAGTCGAGGGAGGGATCGCCGGTGATGAGGCGGAATACCTGCAGCAGGAGCGAGGAGGGAAAGGACGGCTTGTCCTCGAGCATATCGTAGGCGGAAAAGCTCAAGACGGCGCGGCCGTTAAGCGATGAGAGCAGCGATGCCATGAGATAGAGGTTTTCCCGCAGCTTGTCGGCCGTCAGGACCAGGTCCGGGGAGAGGGCCCGGCGCTCCTCATCGAGCAGGATGGGATCGGGCAGGCGCGAGCCGGGAACCGTGGTCTGATCGAGTCCGGTGATAAAAGTCAGGGGTCGGGCGGTAAACGCTCCCGAGATGTAAGGCGCGAGGTGGAGGTGCCCGGGAGCGGGATTGGAGGCGCCGACACGGAGATTCTCGGCGGTTTGGCGCAGCCATTCCAGGGCCTCTTCCCGGGTGGTAAGAAAGCAGGCATGGGGAGCTGAGGCGTCGAGGCGTGAGGAGAGGAAAGCCAGGGCTTCTCTATCGAGCGCATTGGTGACGCGGCAGTATTTTCTAAGGACCGACGAGAGGCCTGAGGTTAATTCGGATAGCGGGCAGTCGGCGGGGGAAGATGGGGGCGATGACGGCGGGGGGACGGGGGTATCGGCGGAGACGGCCGATTCGGGCCAGGCATGCAAGAGCTCGAGGATCTCTTTTATCCAGCGCCGGGTGCGGTATGCGGCATCGGCTTGGGTTTCGAGGCGCTCGGCAGTGGTGTCGTTTTTTTCTTTGCGGGCGGCTTTGGCCTTTTGGGCGGCGGCATCGGCAACGGATCTCAGACGCGGGAGATAACGGCTCCGGCCCCAGCCGATGCCGGCGGCCCGGAGGGTGCGGGCGACCGTGAGAGCGGCGAGCGGATAGCCGGTGGCGGATTCGGGCATCTTGAGACAGCCGCTTTCGATCAGCATGCGCAGCGATGCCTCGGGAAAGTCGTTCTCCAGCCATTGGGAGAGCGTGTTAAACACCTTTCCCGGGATGGTGAGCGCGAGCGGGAATCCTTCCTGGGAGGTTATTTTAAGGCCGGTTTTTTCCGCCAGGCTGAAAAAGGACGCGGGGTGGTGGGAACCCTGGGGGTGGAGAACGGCGACACTGTCGAACGGAATCTCATGAGCAAGGATGCCGCGGCAGATCTCCCGGCATTCATTGGAGAGACCCACGGCGGAAAAGAGGGTCAGGGTATCGTCTTCGCTGGGCGCATGGGTTTGCTTGGGATCGAAAAGCCAGGGGGCGCGGCCGAGATTAGTGGGCGGTTTGGGGATAGGAGGAAGATCGGAAGGGGGGAGAAAGCGTCGGGGACGATCCAGGCCGAAAACCCGGCCTTCGGGGACGATGAAAAGCTTATCGCCGGCGAGGGATTGGAGGAATGCTTTTTCGAGGGGCATGAAAATGTGATTTTCGAGGCGGAGGATGAGAGGGGCGGAAGCGGGAGGATCGGAGGGGAGCGCGGAGTCGGATGGAGTGTGCGTGGAGGGGATGGAGGTGGATTCGGCGGGATCGGTTTTAGAAGAGTCGTGGGGCAATTTGGCTTGGGGGGACGCGGAGCCGGATTCAGTTGGGGGGGATGGACGCTTTTTTAGGAGGCTTATGGCTTCGGTGTAAAGTCCCGCGGAATCGACTTGGTTGGCGGCGGCCAGCGCTTCTTCGTAGCGCGTGAGAATGAGGCTCAGCTCGCGGCCTTTCTGCGGGTCGATAAAAAGCTCGGGTTTAAGGTCCGAGCCGGAGATGTTGCTGAGTCTGAGTTCGCGCAGTGAGCGGTGGATGGCGTTGACGATCCCGGAGCGGATCTCGAGGCGGCCGAAAAAGGGCAGAAGACCGGCTGCTTTCAGATCGCGCAGGATGCGGTTGAGGATCAAGCGCGAAGCCATGTCCGGGATGCGAGTGACGCCGGATGCGGCCAGCTCGGCGCCCGCGGTATCGAGTGCGAGCGAGGAGAGAGTGGCGGTCCGCAGATTGATCCAGGAACAGCCGGATGCGGCCAGCGCCTCCCCTATCTGGTGCCCGATGTGGAAGGAGGGAACCACGAGGATTTTTTCGTTCAGCGGGTGAGCGGCGATGAGGTCGGAAAGATAGGAGAGAGTGGGATTTCCATCGGACGGATATTTCCCGGCTGTGTTTGAATCCATGTCAGGAGAATGAATTCCTTTTCACGTTCTTTCTCATACGTCCCACCCTCGTACCGTCTGAATAACGAAAGATAATCGAAATAAGATGGTATCACTAAAACCGGGACCGGGTCTAATGTTTTAACAATAAAAACCGGGGTCGGGCCTGAAAATTCCGATCGGAAATTCCGGGCCCGACCCCGTTTTTAGGCGCCGGCGTCCAAAAATATGCTGATGATTATTTTCGACTCTTTTTACGACAAATATGTTGCATTCTGAAGAAATTCCCGGTAACAAAATTGTCATCTACTGCAATCCATCCCAGCGACAAATTTGTTTGTCCTTCCAATCATCTCTTGACATCTTTTGTAAGACCCTCTATATTTATATGGTTAATTAATTATCTTGTTTATCTTGTTGAATGAAAAAAATGCGCTTGGATCGAAAAAAAGTTCTCAACATTACCTTCCTGGCATTTTTCTTCGCGATCACCCTCTTCATCAACTTCCTGCACACCGAAACTACGATCAACAAAAGCGACAACTGTCCCGCCTGTCAGTTTCAGACCTCGGCTCTCAGCACCTGCCAGATCGCCTTTTTCCACCTGCCTCCTCCTCCCATAAACGGCTTTGTCGATTCAGCTCGTATTTTCGAATACATCTGTCTGTTTACGGTCGAAACCTCTTCGCGCTCCCCTCCTGAAATTTAGGTTCTCGTTTCGAGCCGGCTGTTCCGCTTCAAGCAGGCGCCGACTCGTGCAACACCTCGAGTTATCCCATCGATTTCAGGAGAGGAACATGATCAAGCAGCGCACAATCATTTCATTATCGGCAATATTTCTGATGGCCTTGCCTCTGCTTCACGCGGCGGAGCCACATTTCAACACGTCCGGAGCCAATTCGGAGAATGCAGCCAAAATCATCGGAAAAGTCACCAACTTCGACGGAGAGCCCGTTCCGAAGGCCGTTGTCCTTCTTGTTGAAACCGGAAAATCCATCGAGACCGAAGAAACGGGGCGGTTTGAATTCGAAGGGATCCTTCCCGGAGAATATCATCTTGAGGTTTTCGCCGCCGGTTTCATGGATTTCCACTCTGAACCGTATGTCGTCGAAAAGAACACCCAGATCATCGACGTCAAGCTTTTCAAGAAACTCGAAGAAGAGATCGTCGTCACCGCCACCCGCACGCCCAAGCTCTACGACGAAGTTCCGGTTAAAACCGAGGTCATCACCGCCCGGGATATCGAGACCAAGCAGGCCACCCAATTGGCGGAATCGCTCTCTTTCACCTCCGGGCTGCGCGTGGAAAACAACTGTCAGAACTGTAATTTCACCCAGGTGCGCATCAACGGCATGGAGGGAAAGTACTCCCAGATCCTGGTCGACAACTCCCCCATCTTCAGCTCCATGATCGGGGTCTACGGGCTGGAACAGATCCCGATGGAGATGCTGAACCGGGTTGAAGTCGTCAAGGGCGGCGGATCCGCGCTTTACGGCGGCAACGCCGTATCCGGTGTGGTGAACGTCCTGACCAAAGAACCGCAGAGGAACCACACCTCGTTGCGCCTGCACCAGGAAGCCAATCACGGGGAACCCTACACGAACCTGGGATTTCAGAACAGCCTGGTATCGAAGAACGGCAACTCCAAGGGTTTCTTCTTCGCCAATTATAAAAGGAGACAACCCGTCGATCTCAACGGGGACCAGCTCTCGGAGACGGGAAAGCTCCGGAGCACCAATTTCGGCGTGAATTTCTACAACACCTTCACCGGAATCGACGGCAAGCTCAAACTCGGATTCCTCCGTCTCGCGGAAAACCGGCGGGGTGGCGATCTCTTCGACCTGCCGCCGCACCGGGCGAATGTCGCGGAATGGATCAGCTCCGATCTCGTGAATCTGTCCGCGGACTGGAACCATTATCTTTCCGGCAATCTGTACTACAATGTCTCGGCGTCTCATGTACACGCCGCCCGTGAAACATATTATGGTTCCCGGATGGATATCGACGCCTACGGCTCCAGCAAAAATCCCGTCACCTTCTTGAACACCCAGCTCAATTACCAGCTGGGCGAGCATCTCTTCAGCGCCGGAGGGCAGTTCAGGGCGGAACGGATCGAGGACAAAGCCCTGGGCTACGGCCGGATGATCGATGACGCCTACAACGAATTCGGACTCTTCATCCAGGACGATTTCAAAATCAGACGGGGACCTTCCCTGCTGGCGGGACTACGGATAACCAAGCACTCGCTGATCGATAATATCATCTTCAATCCCCGCATGAGCATCCTGGTGAATTTTTTGAAGAGTCTGAACTGGAGAACCACGTTCTCGACCGGGTACCGGGCCCCCCAGATCTTCGATGAAGACCTCCACATCACCCAGGTCGGCGGTGAAGGCATGGTCATCGAGAACGCCCCGGATCTCAAGGAAGAGAAGTCCTACAGTCTGAGCACCGGGATAGATTATGGGAGCGTGAACGGACCGATCGTAACCCAGGTCAGCCTGGAAGGCTTTTACACCCTGCTCGCGGACGCCTTCTTGCTGGATGAACAGGATTCAGTCGGACGGGAAAACGTGATGCTGTTCCAGAGGATCAACGGCGCGAACGCACGGGTCTACGGCGTTTCCGGCGAATTCGGCTTCAAGGTCAGAGACACCCTTTCCTTCAAATCCGGGCTCACCATACAGCGCAGCCGGCTGGACGAACCGGAACCGGATTTCGGTTCCCGTAATTTTTTCCGCACGCCCAACGCATACGGTTATGCTCAATTCAACTACATGGACCCGAAACTGGTCGATGTCAACCTGTCGCTGGAATACACGGGAAAGATGAAGGTACCTCACTTCGCGGGCTATATCGATGAGGATCGGTTGGAGACGGGAAAGACCTTCTGGGTGGTAAATTTAAGGCTTAAAAAAGCCATCACCATCAGCGAAGGAAAAAAGATCAATCTTCTGGCAGGCATCTACAACCTGTTCGATGATTTCCAGAAGGACCTGGATAAAGGCATCGACCGCGACTCCGGATACGTTTACGGGCCCACGCGGCCCCGGTCGTTCTATACGGGATTCGAGTTTTCGTTTTAAGTCGAGCGGCTCAGCGTGTCATGCGGTATAGATACGAATCAAACAAGGAGGATGGCATCACTCTACCTTTACATAACCTGATTGGAACATTCATACCATGTGAATCGTTCCAATCGATGTCATCCTCCTTTTTTTCCCTGCCTATTTGACTCCGGTGCCCGGAGACCCTGCAGCCCGGGCGCTTGATCATCTATAATCCCGGCAGTCCGAAAGCACATCATTCAATATCGCTATTCTTCGAACGCCTCGTCTTGATTTCTTCACGACCAAACGGCTTCCAGACGCCCGACAGGATTTGTCGCGGCTTATAGAATAGTCTATGATATCGATAATAATATCTCAGAGGCGATCATCCATTATGCTCGATCCCGTCGTGAAACTCTACAAACGCGCTTATGCAGGCCTTCCCTCCAAGGCCTGGGTGCTTTTTTTCGTTCAGCTCGTCAACGCCGCCGGGATGATGGTGCTCTTTTTCCTGTCTCTTTATCTGACCCAAAAAATGGGATTTTCCGTACATCAGGCAGGACGCACGCTCAGCCTCTTCGGCATCGGAATGCTGATCGGATCGTTTACCGGAGGCTGGCTGGCCGACCGCATCGGATCCACCAACGTACAAAAACTGAGTCTTTTTTTCACCGGGATATTCTTCATCTGGCTCGGTCAACTGCAGACACCGTTTAGCATCAATCTCATGATGCTGGCGCTGGCCACGGCTTCGGGCTGGCTGTTCCCGGCCAACAACACTTCCATGGCCCGTCTCTGCCCTCCCGAGGTCACGACCAAGGGCTTCGCCCTGAACCGCCTGGCCGGTAACATCGGGGCCACCATCGGCCCGGCGGTGGGCGGTTTTCTGGCCCTGCGGAACTATGGTCTTCTCTTCTGGGTGGACGGACTGACCTGCCTGGCCGCCGTTCTGCTCTTCTCCCTTATCTGGAAGCGGCCGGAACGGCAGCTTCGGACAGCGGCTCGGGAGGATACCCCCAGCGGCCGCAGTCCCTGGCGCGACATCCCCTTCCTCCTGCTGCTTCCGTTGATGGTGATCTGGGGGATGATCTTTTTTCAGCTCATCGCCACCTTTCCTTTATATATGCGCGAGGTCTACGGCTTCGCGGAAAACCGGATCGGCCAGCTCATCATGGTCAACACCCTGATCATCGTCATATTCGAAATGCTGCTGATGCACTGGATCGGGAAAAGACCGCTTCACCGGTTCATTGCGCTGTCTTTCCTGCTGACGGGACTGGGATTCGGGATCATGCCCCTGGGGCGCGGATTCGCCTTCGCGGGCTTGACGGTCGTGGTGTGGACCTTCGGAGAGATGCTGAGCATGCCGCTGTTGGGCTCCATGATCGCGGTCCGGGCGGGGCCGGGAAGTCAAGGAAAATACATGGGATTGATCAGCACCGCTTATTCCCTGTCCATGATCCTGGGGCCGCTGGCGGGAACGGCCGTGTACGGGCATTACGGTCCACGCACCCTGTGGTTCGGGTGCGGAGCCGCCGGCGCTTTTCTGTTCGGAGCGTTCCTGCTCCTCAGCCGCTCTTTGTCGGCGGAGAGACAAGTTGGCGGATAAGTCGGTTCTCCCTTGGGTTGAAAAGGCGCGATTCTCCCAATCCACACTGGTATTGAGGAGAAAAAAAAGCTGTAATGAGATCAGATTTATTTCATGGACACATATCGACCGTTGTTTATAAACAGCACAAATAAAAGGAGGGCATCATGCCCAATATTACAATCGACGGACCTCCCCTGAAAGATCTGGGAGTTAAACGCATTCTGGTCAAAGAAATCACCGACGCCGCACTCAAAGCTTATCCGGTACCCAAGGAGGCGTTGATCGTGGTCATCAAAGAGAATCCGCCGGAGAACGTGGGGGTGGGAGGAACCCTGATCGCCGACAGAAGCTGAAAACAGCGCCGGGAGGATCCTGCACGGCACCTTTTCCGCGACGGTTCCTGCATTGCGCACCCCGGGCCTGAAAGCCTCGCTTTGTTCAGATACGAACGTTTTTGTTCACAAACGGTCATCCTCCGCTTTTCCCGATCCCCAGTTTCCCCGGAACGGCTGTTGGTATGGTTTTTGCAAATATTGATTCCGTGAATCGATATGAATGAACCGGGAGACCGACCATGATCAAAAATTATCTGCTCCTTGCTTTAAGAAACATGAGGCGCCACAAAGGATATTCCTTCATCAATATAGCGGGATTGGCGGTGGGCATGGCCTGCTGCATCCTGCTGGTGCTCTACATCCATTCCGAGCTCAGTGTCGACAACCAGCACCAAAAAGGCGACCGGATCTACCGCCTCTGCGCCCATGTCAAAATCGGCGACATGGATCTGCTTCATTCTTCAAGCAACGCGCTTTCGGCCCAGGCTCTTCTGGACGAGGTGCCCGAGGTCGAAAACACCGTCCGCTTCTACCATAGGCCCGGTGCGAACACGACCTATCAAGATAAGGAATTCTACATCCGGCGCATCAACTACGCCGACGCATCGGTTTTCGATATATTCACCTGGCCGTTGATCAAGGGCGATCCGCGCACCGCTTTGAGCGCTCCTTATTCGATCGTTCTCTCCGAAGATACCGCCCGAGGATGCTTCGGCGACGAAGATCCGTTAGGCAAGCTTCTCCGCTTCAACGACGATGAGCTGTATACCGTCACCGGAGTTATGGAAAACATCCCCCGTAATTCAAGCTTGATACTGGATGCGGTGTGTTCGTTCCAGACGGTTTACAGCCTGCTGGGCGCGGACCACCCCCATCTCAATGATTGGATCTCGTTCAATTTTCGCACATTCGTCCTCTTGAGAGAGAATGTTGACTACCACAAGGTGGATAAAAAAATCATGGGACAGCTCACGGAAAAAGCCGGCGCCAGACTGGAGGCCAAGGGAGCCGAGGAAGAAATCTTTCTGTATCCCCTCAAGGATATTTATCTTCGTCCTCTGGGACAGGATGTGGGCCCCATCCAGTATGTCACCATCTTTTCCATCGTGGCGCTCTTCATCCTGATCATCGCCTGCGTCAACTTCATGAACCTGGCGACGGCGCGATCGGCGGGCCGGGCTCGGGAAGTGGGGATGCGCAAGGTGATGGGAGCCTACAAGTCACGTCTCGTCACCCAATTCCTCGGCGAATCCCTGCTGCTCAGCGCTATCTCCCTGTTTATCGCCGTCACCCTGGTTCAATTGGCCCTGCCCCAGATCAACCGGCTCACTCGAGGCGAAATAAGATTCGATCTTGTGGAAATCCCCTGGCTTTTACCGGGCTTGCTGGGACTCACCCTGCTGGTGGGGATCATGGCGGGAAGCTATCCGGCTTTTTATCTCTCCGCCTTCCAGCCCGTGGAAGTGCTCAACCGCCGCCTCAAAAGAGCCGCCTCGAATATCCGCTTCCGGCGGCTCCTGGTCGTCGTCCAGTTCACCATCTCGATCGCTCTGATCATCGGAACGGCCCTTTTCATCAGCCAGCTGCGGTTCATGAAAAACAAGGACGCCGGTTTCGATAAGGACCAGCTGGTGGTGGTGCGCGCCCGGGAGCGGGCCACGCAGAAGTCCCTGCCCATGATCAAGCAGGAGCTTGAAGCCCACCAACGGATCATCCATGTTTCCGCTTCATCAACGATTCCGGGATGGGGTTCCGTCACCAACGATAAGCTGCCGGAAGGCTTCACCCGCAGCGAAATCCAACTGATGGATGAGATCAACGTCGATGGGGATTTCATTCCCACCATGGGGATGGAAATCATCGCCGGGCGGAATTTCTCTCCGGAATTCGGAATGGATGAGAAAAACTCCGTCATCATCAACGAGACCGCGGCCCGACGCTACGGATGGGACGATCCCATCGGCAAAACCATCATGGCGAACAATCCCTATGCAAGAGGATATGCCAGACAGACCGTCATCGGGATGGTGAAAGACTTTCACCTGCGTCCCATGTCCCAATCCGTGGAACCCATCTACATGTTGAGCGATCCGGATTTCCCCTACTCCTACAATTATCTCGACCTCATCCTGATCCGCATCGGAACCGAAGAAGTGGGCGCCACTATCGAATTCATCCGGAATAAATGGAGCTCGCTTTTTCCCGAAGAGGCCTTCGATTACTTTTTCCTCGAAGAAACATTCAATGAACAGTTCCGGAGCATCGAAAGGTCGCGCGAGATCTTCTCCTCCTTCACGCTGCTGGCCATCTTCATCTCCTGTCTGGGACTCTTCGGGCTGGCTTCTTTTTCCGCGGAACAGCGCACCAAAGAGATCGGAATCCGCAAGGTTCTGGGCAGCTCGACTTGGAGGATCGTCCTGCTGTTGAGCAAAGAGACCCTGCTTCTGGTGGCGATTGCGAACGCCGTGGCCTGGCCCACCGCGTATTTCGCGCTCAACCGCTGGCTTCAGGGATTCCCCTATCGCATTTCCCTGACGCTGATTCCCTTCGTGCTGTCGGCCCTGCTGGTGTTGTTCATCAGTTTTTCGACCATCTCCTACCAGGCGATCCGGGCCGCTCAGGCCGATCCGGTGGAATCCCTTAAATACGATTAAATTCGGGAAGGCGGAGCGCCGTCCACCGCGTGAAAGCCCCCCCTCCGGAACGGTCGGCGGCATTCGCCCGAACCGTTCAAGACCCCGGTTTGATCCATATGACCAGACGGATTATTCAGGGACCAGGCCGATCCGGCCATGGGATCAGGATCAAATAACGGCAATAAGATGTGTTGCCATGACGACATTCCCATAATCACTATTTAGAGAAATCTTCCATATCTCTTAAAAACACAAAAAAACATCACCCTCGTTTCGCCTGAACATCAAGTACCGGCCCCCGATCAGAACATCCGGGAAGATAGCGCGGGGAGATCGAAATCGGTTAGGATCCTCTGAATCGACAGCTTTTTGAATCAACGCTGGAGAAAGCCCGGTGGATGGATATAATAGAGCTATGCCTGAATGGATGAGCCTCCCGCTTGCGGTTTTCGGCTACACGCTGCTTTCCGCCGGCTTCGTGCTGATGAAAAAAGGCATCGGCTGGATCGGCTTCAAGGGGCCCAAGGATCGGATCTTCCGAACGAACCTGTTTGTCTGGATCGTCGGATTCATCGTCATGAACCTCGCGGTCATCCCCAACACCATGGCGCTTAAATACCTGGCGCCGCACATCGTCTCCTCCACGGCCGGATGGGGGGTGATCGTCATGGTGGCGCTCTCGTCCCTGCTTCTGCGCGAGCGGCTCTTCCGTTCCGATGGTCTGTATACGGTGTTGATCGTCGGATCGATCATCCTGCTCAATCTTTTCGAGACACCACGCGTTGAAGAAAGTTTCGATCTCCCCCTGCTGGTGGGTTCGTCCGCCTTGCCTTTCATTCTGGTGCTGCCGGCTTTTTTCAAGCGCGCATCCAAACGGATCCGGACCGTGTTTCTGGCGGGATTTTCCGGGATCGCGGCCGGGATGATCGTCATCTCGCTCAAGGTGCTGGTGATCCTGTTCGGCTTCCGGGTTTCCGCCTATTTCGCCTCTCCGGTGCTGTATCTCTATCTCCTGTTTTCGCTGGGCGCTTTCGTCAGCCTGCAGTGGGCCTACAAGCTGGGCGCCATGATGCGGGTGGGACCGGTTCAGTACTCCGCCTCCATCATCTATCCGGTTTTGTGTTCGGTGGTGGTGTTCGGCGACGGCATCCATCCCCTGCAGTTGGCGGCGATCGCCGTTCTCGTTTCCGCCGTAGTCGGCATCCTCAAAAAACACTGAATTCGGGGTCGGGCCCAAAAATCCCGATCGGAAATTCCGGGCCCGTCCCCAATTTATTGCTTCCGATGTATCCTTGTTTGTATAATAAGGGCGAGTCAGGCAAAAAGAGAGGATACAATGGCTGTCGATCTCAGACGGGAGCAGAAAGCATCCCTGGAAAGACCGCGTCTCCGCTATTCTGTGAGCGCCCGGTTGTTTTTCGCCATAATGGATCTCGTCACGGGGAAAAAGACCACACTCGCCAAGGCCAAGCTCATCGAGATGCTGGCCAGCATCCCCTACCGCGCATGGGAGAACCGCCAGTATGCCCGCATGACGCGGCGCTTCCGTGATTCGGACCTCATCCGACAAGCCCGCAGGATAACGGCCTGGGGGCGTGAAGCTCAGGACAACGAGCTCTGGCATCTGCTGGTCATCGAAGAGAAGATGAAAGAAGACGGGATCAAGGATCCCTGGTTCCTGGCCCCGGCGATCACCGTTTTCATCGTGGGTTTCTATAAGGTATTCGCCCGCCTGCTGGCTTTTTTCAACATCCGACGCGCCTTTCTTTTCAACGCGGAATTCGAAGACCACGCCGAACACGTCTATGCCCGATTCGTGGAGGACCACCCGGAATGGGAAGAGCAACCCGCCCATACCGAAAGGGCCGGCGAGGTGGAAGGTCTTACGACCTGGGCGGATGTTTTCCGGCGCATCGGGCTGGATGAGCGCGATCACATGAACAAAAGCTTCGTGTTCTGCGGAAAACCGGAATCGATCGTGGAATACGCGGGCATGCCGGAGCTCCCGGCTTAATGTCTCCGGAGCCGTGCAAGAGCGTTTCCCCGTCACACCATAATTCACGGATTAAAAGGAAGGCTGCATGATTAATCCAAGGCAAACGTCTCATCATCCATTTTTTTCTTTAAGATCTCACGGCCGCGCGGCACGCATGTTCCTTACGGGTTTCATGCTGTTGGCATCCCTCCCGTTATTATGGTCACAAAACTGGAATCCCCAAAGACTCCTCGAGGAGATCGACCGGCTCGCTCTTCAAAAAGAAGCCGCGATCATCTCCTGGCGCCGGGATATCCATGAACACCCCGAGCTGGGGAACCGCGAATTCCGGACGGCGAAAAAGGTTGCGGAGCATCTCCGGAAGCTGGGGATGGAGGTTAAAACCGGAGTGGGACACACTGGGGTGGTCGGGCTGCTCAGGGGCGGCTTGCCGGGACCGGTGGTGGCGCTGAGAGCGGACATGGACGCGCTTCCGGTGACGGAAGCGGTCGACCTCCCCTTCGCGTCGAAAGCCCGTGCGACCTATAACGGCAGGGACGTCGGCGTTATGCATGCCTGCGGGCATGACTGCCATACGGCGATGCTTATGGGAGCGGCCGCGATCCTCGCGGAACTGCGCGATTCCCTTCCCGGAACGGTGAAGTTCATCTTCCAACCGGCGGAGGAAGGGTCACCGGCGGGTGAAAGAGGGGGCGCTTCCCTCATGATCGAAGAGGGGGTGCTCGAGGATCCGAAGCCCGAAGTCATCTTCGGGCAGCACATCTTCACAGACTGGGAAACGGGAAAGATCGGCTACCGGCCGGAAGCGTCCATGGCGAGCCCCTCCAGCCTGCACATCACGGTGCGCGGGAGCCAGACCCACGGCGCTTATCCCTGGAAAGGGATCGATCCCATTGTCGTGAGCTCCCAGATCATCCTGGCGCTTCAGACCATAACCAGCCGCCAGCTCGAACTGACGAAAGCCCCGGCCGTCATCACCATCGCTACCATCAACGGCGGCGTCCGCTCCAACATCATCCCGGCTGAGGTCACCATGAGCGGAACCATCCGGACGTTCGACGCGGACATGCAACAAGAGATCCGGGAACGGGTCGAGCGAACCGTCATCAAGATCGCCGAAAGCGCCGGCGCCACCGCCGAGGTCCGGATCAGCGGCGGCACTTCGATGACCTGGAACGACCCGGAGCTGACGGCCCGGATGGTCCCGGCGCTCGAACGGGTGACCGGAAAAGAAAATCTCATCCTCTGCAAACCCCATACCGGCGCCGAGGATTTTTCAGCCTATGCCCGAAAGATCCCGGGTCTTTTCATCTTTCTGGGCGTCCGCTCGCGGGGAACCGATCCGGCGGACGCGGTCCCGCTCCACTCGCCGTATCTGATCGTTGATGAAAGCGCGCTGATCATCGGCACCCGCGCGCTGGCCGGCCTGGCGGTTGAATACATGCTGAGCAAATAAACCGGGGTCGGGCCCGGAATTCCCGATCGGCAATCTGGGGTCGGGCCCAAAAATTCCGATAGGTAATTTCAGGCCCGACCCCAGATTGTTATTTCTTCTTGAGCTCCTCTTCTTTTCTGGGGAGATAGAAACCTTCACGCGACAGCAGGTGGTCCAGGTTGGCGACGCCGTAAGCAACAACCGCCGTGACCACGGAGCTGTGCGCCTGGTAATCGGGGATCATCTTGTTGTACAGATCACGCTCGGTATGCCAGATCTCCTGGTAGCTGAAGTTGTCTCCCCGCGGATAGCCCGACTCGAATCCCATGGTGGGAATCCCCTTGACCGCGTAGGACCCGGAATCCGTTCCTCCGGCCCGAGCCGGGATCTCTCTGGGCTCCCTGTCCTCGATCACAAACGGAAATTCGGGATTGATGCCGTTTACGGGGGCGCATACCTTTTCCATATCCGCGCGCATGGTCGGCGTCACTTTGATCCCGGTGGGACAGGAAGGGCCGCCGTCTCGATTGAACATGTTCGAGATCTTATCCCACTTATCCGGATTCCGTCTCACCCAGCTTTTCGAGCCGAAGAGACCGAACTCCTCTCCCGCATACAGGCAGAACAGCATGGTCCGCCGGGGCCGGCCACCGGCCGCCATGATCAAACGCGCGGCTTCCATGGCATTGGTCACGCCGACACCGCAGTCGACGCCGCCGGTGGCCACGTCATAGGCGTCCAGATGTCCCCCCACGACCACGTATTCGTCGGGAAATTCCGTGCCCCGGATGATCCCGATCACGTTGTGGTATTTCACCGGGCCCATCCTGAAGTGGTTGCGGATATCGAATTCCAGAAGAAAGTACCGACGTTCCTCGACCTTCTTCTTGATCACGGCATACTGATTTTCATCCAGCTTGATATCCGGTACCGTGGGCAGCGTCTCCCAGGACATATTGAGGATGGCATCCGTATCGCGCAGCGCTCTCAAGGGAACCGGCGCGGACTGGATGATGCCCAGGATCCCGGCGGCTTTCATCTGCTTGTAGAACAGGGCGGGCTCATCCTTGAGCGGAAGATATTCCTTTTGGGCATCGGGTTTGTCGCGGTTTTTGCGGTTCTCCCGACGGATCTCCTCGTTCTTTTTTTCTATCTCATCGTTCTCCGCGATGATCTTGGCTCTTTTCTCGTCCGCTTTTTCCGACGCGTCGATCGGCCGGCCGCCGCTTTTCCCGGAGATCAGAACCCAGGCGCCCTTCAAGGCGCCTTTCATGTTGTCGAACTCTTTTTGAGAGCGGGGTTCCATAAGAACCGGACCGCGCTGCACGCCTTTGGTTCCGGCGGTGTAGGAAGGCGTTACGAAATGCAGGATCATGCCGTCTTCCGAAAGCATCCTGCCGAACCAGGGCCCGCGGTTGAAACCGACCGGAAGCTCGCCGGCCTCGTCCATGTCGACCTCAAGGCCCCATTTCCTGAACTCCGAGGCCGTCCATTTCTCAGCGTCTTCATAGGCGCCGGAGCCGATCAAACGGCCGCCGATGCGGTTGGTCAGGATATCCAGGTGATCCATGACCCGATTGTCCGTCGTGCCCAAATCGATGATCTTCTCAACAACGGGATCCGTCTGGGCATACGCCGTAGATATCAATAATGCCGGTATACACAACCAGATGATAAAAGAAAACCGTTTCATCATATGAACTCCCCTCCTTCAAAACAGCCGACGCTTCCGGCCAACCGGTACGGCCGACCGGAAGCGAAAGCCGTGGTTTACAGCTTTTCGATTTCTTCTTCGACCTCTTCGGCTCCCTCGGCATAAAATTTCTCCTCGTCGGGAGCCAATTCCTTCAGCAGGCGCAAGAACTCACCCGCATGAACTCTCTCTTCGTCGGCGATATCCTTCAAGACTTCGATCGCCAATTTGTTGTCGGTCGATTCCGCCAGCTGCATATACAGCTGAATGGCCTCATATTCCGCCGCAACCATAAACCTTATGGCTCGGATCAATTCTTCATCGGTGAGCTTGCGATCTTTCGCCAATCCCGAGAATGGACTTCCAAAATCCGGCATAACATGCCTCCTCTATAATAAATTTTGATTGTGCATTGTCGGCACATCATTTTCCATCGAATACTCTTTTTATCCGTTTCGCGTTTCCAAGCCGAAGCTCCGGATCCCCGGATCGGTGTTTCATCCTAATCTTCGAGCCGGACATCCATCGTGATCTTCGCGTTCAACAACCGCGAAACAGGGCAGCCGGTCTTGGCGTTTTCAGCCGCCCGCTCAAAGGCCGGACGATCGGCTCCGGAAACCTTGGCGGCGACATCCAAATGAACCTTTGTGATGGTGAATCCGGCTTCGGTTTTCACCAGCGTCACCGCCGCCGTGGTCTCGATGCGTTCCGCCGTGAGTCCCGCTTCCCCCAATTGGCCGGATAACGCCATCGTGAAACACCCCGCATGCGCGGCGGCGATCAATTCTTCCGGATTGGTGCCTTTTCCCTCTTCGAAGCGGGCGCTGAAAGAATACGGCGTGTCGGAGAGAACCCCGGTTTCCGTCGAAATCGTTCCCCGCCCTTCTTTTATTCCACCCTTCCATACAGCCGATGCCTTGCGTTTCATGTGTTCCTCCTCTCGCCTCTATTCATATCCGGGTTCCGTACCGCGGCGCCGCATTCATGCGGCATCTTCAGGTCTGATAGATCTCGATGAGATTGCCGCAGGTATCGTCGAATATGGCGACGACGGCCGGTCCGGCTGCCGTCGGTTTCGATATAAAAAACACCCCCCGCGCTTTGAGCCTGTTGAATTCTTCCTGAATGTCATCTACGGCAAACGCCGTAAGCGGGATTCCCGCATCAAACAGCGCTTTCTGGTACACTTTGGCGGCGGGATTTTCATTCGGTTCCAAAAGCAGCTCCACCTCATCCGGCGCTTCGGGCGAAACCACCGTCAGCCACCTGTGATTTCCGGCCGGCATATCGGTTTTTTTAACAAAACCTAATGTTTCCGTGTAAAACTTCAGGGCTTTCCCCTGATCGCTAACGATGACGCTGGTCAATTTGATCTTCATGCCGAGCCTCCCTTTTTTTCTTCCGACTCCGCGGGTCCCGCCGGTTCCGGGGTGACTTCCCCTCGGACCTTAATGTTAATCCATCCCGGGACAAATTCCAACGAAGAGAAAAAAATAATTCAGATCGGACAGCCGGCGGCAAGGTTCCGGGGCAAAGAGTGATTCGAACAGATCGGGAACCGAAAAACCGCGGGATCTCTAACGCACGAGGATCGATACGGTCTCGTGAGCCCGGGCGCCGACGGTCATCTCCTGAACCAGGATATAAAGGTAATACGAGCCCGCCTCAAGTTCCCCCAGCAGAAGCTTCAGCCACAGGATCTCTCCCGCCGCCTCGGATCGCCGTCTGCTCATGGAGGAGGATATCGGTATCCGGTTCCCGGTCTCACGGTTTACGGCATAGACCGCCAGCCGGAACTCCGGCTCGGGTATTCCGGATGTTGCGCACCTAAGTACGGCCAGCGCCTCGTCCCGGCCCGCCGGCCATTCCGCAGGAAACGGCCGGAAGGAACCCGGATTGAATGGAATCGAGGTGGGCGGTGTTCCGAGATAGCGAATATTCCTGTCGGGTTGGAGCAGCAGAGGGGGGTAAAGCTCGATCCCGCTTTCAGGGGGACGTCCCACTTTGCCCACCACCGAGGCGACGGCTCCCCTTCCCGTCTCCAGGTTGCGCAGGACCACCCGGCAGGTATAACCGCCGTGTGCGAGCGGGTACCGTGCGGTGTGGATGACCGCGCCTTTCGGCAGCCGGCTGAGATCCTCTACCGATCGCTGCTGGGAGACGATCCGGTTCTGCTTGTCGAGGATCAGCGAAACGACCTCCACTTCCGGCCCCAGCACCGCTTCCAAACGGTCACGGTCCCAGGAAGAGAACAAAAGCAGATGCGGTCGGTGGTCGGCGACCGCGTACCAAGCCGCCAGCGGGAACTCCAGCGGAACCTGGAATTGGGGATTGTCGCTGAGCGCCAGATCGGCGAGATGCAGCCGCTTTTCCATGTCGGAAAAGGTCGCAAACGGCTTGGGATTGAAATAACCGGCCTGAGCGTGAACCCGGCAGCCCTTTCTCCCGACTTTAACCTTTATTTTGTGGTATTTGCCGTCCCATTGGGAATGGATCGAATACCCCAGAGTGTAATATGATCCTGTGAGATCGTTGATTTCCCGGGACACCGCCTCCCGGTCATTGAGATCGCGGAAATGCCGGCCGCCCGTAACCTCGGAGAGGCGCTTCAGACTCTCCCCGCCCATGATCTCGTCCGGGCTGAAGGGGTAACCCCCGACCATGTCGTCATCCTGCCGGACGGTCGATCTCAACTCTTCGGCATTGAGGGTGAAAACCGTGCAGTTGGCGTCGGACAGCTCCTTGAGCATGGCTTCGTAATAATTACGCGTTCTGACATCCCCCGGTTGGGTCATCCTCCGGGCGTTTTTCATCCGGGGAGGCGCCGCCTTGCCGTACATGAGAGAATGGGGAATCCCGGTGGAAAACAGGATGATGTTCTTGGTCCCCGGGATATAGCGCAGGGTTTTGGCGAAATCCTTCATCCGCAGTGAAAACTTCGAAGCCCGCACCTTATAATCTTCCCGGTCGTATTTGACCCCGCGCTCCTCCATGTTCTTCAGATGGGATTTGCTTTCGGTGAATCCGAATACCGACAGTTCGTCTTCCTCGTGAAGCTTATCCTGCAGCCGCCAGTATTCCCGTTCGGTGTTCCTGCCGCCGTCGAGAAGGCGGCCGCCGCCGATCTCTTCCACCGCACGCCGGACTTCCTGATGATCGTCGGTCAGATACTGGTTGAGGACCAGGTTCTTAACGGCCGAATAGGAAACGACGCCCACTTCATCCGTGGGATCGAGAGCGGTATCGATAAAATGAAGAGCCGCTTCCTTGGACTTCAGAATGCCGGCCGGCGTGTTGAAGGCAAAATCGAAAAACAGGAAGTACTTACGGTTGAGACGCGGAGGGGGCGAAACGACGGGTCCGCCCTCCGATCCCGCATTCGGATCGTGTCGGGTGAAAACGTGTTTTTCAAAAGCACTCAGGGTCCGGCGTTCATCGTTATCGTAGAGCTCGAAATCTTCGATGGTAAGATCGGTTACCGGGTGTCCTCCCCTGTCGGTCACGTAAACCTGAACCAATTTCAAGATCACCGACACCTCGTACTGAAGCGGCTGCTGATCCGTTTCCTGCGGCGGGACCGCCGCCGGTCCGGAAAGCACGACGCTGAGCACCAGAGCGGCACCGATCATGACATGAAATATCCCTTTTGGCATATTCGCTTTTCCGGCCTCAAAATCGATCCGGTCCCATTTCCCATAAAAATGCAGTACGGCATCGGTCCTTCAATCCGATGTCGAAATTTATTTTAGCTCATATCCTTTCAAACCACAAGCCGTCCCCCCGCCACGATTCGGATGAAAGCATCTCCTCATCCGGGATACGGTAAAGGTTCTTTATTTTTCGATCCTGATCGGCTATCTTTTGTGGTGACGAATGCGGCATCGGGAAAACGCCGCGGGAAAATAAGCGCCATGAACGGAAAGTCCGCTCCAAGCAACAACTGTCCTGATTCCGGAACGGTTTTTCTGCGACACGGGATATTCGCGCGGGCTGTTCCGTGTTTGGCATACATATTGCAGTGATTGTGATCAAAATGAAAGGACGCAAAATCGACCCGTTTCATGATATTACCGTCAAGGATGAAGGAGACCATGCCCCATGAAATCTTGGAAAAGGTCAGGAATAAACATTTTATCGGCTGTTTTCCTGGTTCTTCCGATGCTTTCCGGATCAGGATTCACCCAGGAGATTCCCGATATCCCCCTGGATGAAATCCGGGCTTTTATCGAAGCCGACGCCGCGTTCGGACAGGGAGAACGCCTCTTTGACGGCGGAGACGCCGGAAAGGCCGCGGAAAAGTTCAGAGCGTGCCTGGAGATTTTCCCCAAACACGCGAAAGCCGCTTATAGATTGGCCTTGATCGAATACGACCGCCGTGAATACACCGAGGCCCGGGAACATATCCAAACCGCCATCGCGCATTATCTGGGGATGTACGCATACGAATCATCCGCCATTCATAAGACCAAACCCGATCTGGAAAAGAAGCTCGCCGAGCTGGCGGAAAAAATCGCCCGGAGGGAAAAAGACCTCGAAACAGCGGAATCTCACCGCCTCCGGATCCGGAGCGAAATCGAAGATCTGAAAAAACAGTACTATGAAACGACCTTCGAGCTGGCCAAAACCGCGGTCGTCAAACAATCGATCCCCTTCGAATATTTTCTCGCTTCAGGCGATATCCTGATGAAATTGGGCGAGTACCGGAAGGCCCGCAAGGAATTCATCAAAGCCCTCGAACATGGGGCCAGCAATGAAAAGGTCGGGATCCGGATGGCGCGCGTCGCCGCACGCGACAACCAAGCCGACGAATCGCACGATTTCATGGAGGCGGCGGAGATCCACGGAGCGGAAACCGGAGAACTCGCCCGGCAGTTGTTTCCGGAATCCCCCGAATCCTGGCGCAAGCGCACGCCCCGGCAGAAAGCTCGCGGGATTTATGTTCAGATCGGCGGAGGCCCGATGTTTTCCCGCGCCGGCGATTACTATTTGGTGGTGTCGCAGCGTTATCTTTACAATAGGGAAGAAGAATTCAGGCTCGGAGTCTATTATGGAAGATCGGCCAGCAGTACCCGATCCCCGCTTTTTCTCGGCTACAAGGGGGAAATCGGGTACCAGACGGATCATTTCGCCGTGGGAGTGGAATCCGGCCCTTTTCGGCGCGATTATGAGGAGCGGGGGTATCATCACACATATCCCGGGCCATGGAATTTCACTCTCAACGTCACGCCGGTCGTGCTGAACTTGAAATATGAGATCATCGAGCTGTCCTTCCTCCGGACCTGCCTGGTCGGCGGGGTGGGATTGTACATGGCCGATTTCGACAGCACGCTGGTCTGGGAATCAAACGGCACGATCGTCGCCCAGGACCTCTACAGTCAGAATTCCTGGGGCTTCCATCTCGGGGGACTGGCGGAGATCACCCTCTCACCCAACTGGATCGGCTTCCTGGACGCCCGCGTACGCATCGTCAATTTCAATAAAATGAAGGGGACGACCACTTTTTTCAAGGGCACTCCGGATGAAACCGTCTATGAAGGCGACCTCTTGTATCACGAGCACCCCGAATACGGCTGGGAGAATATGGTGGGCTTCAATCCCATCAACAGCACATCCCCCCTGATTCCGATCCGGGAAGCCGATTTCAATCTCTCCGGACTGGATGTGACCATCGGATTGAAGTTCATCTTTTAAGCGTCAATGAAAACATGGAAGGAAACCTCATGATAAAAAAGACAATCACGGCATTTCTTATCATCATGCTTTCAGTGCTTTCCCTCAGCGCTCAGGAACGTTTTCTGGTCAACGTCTCAGGAAGCCTGCTTCTTCCCTCGGACGGTTTTTTCCAGGAGACCTATGGAAAAACAGCCGTGCTGCCCGAGCTGAGGGCCGGTTTCATGATCAAAAGAAACCTATACCTGCTGGCCGGTTACGGTTATCTCAGCCGCAGCGCCGAGCTTGCGGAATTTGCAGGCGCCGTGAAAAGCCGCCAGCATTTCGCCTTCGCCGGATTCGGATTTTACCCTCCCGTCACGAAGCACATCGACTACAGCGCGGAGATGGGACTGTTTCATCTTTCCTATATGGATTCGAGTGAGGACCCGGAAGTGGACCTCAGCGGCTTCGGATTGGGATTCGATCTGGGCTTCATCTTTAATTTCGACTCTCCGCTTTACGTGGAAAGCACGGTGGGTTACTTGACCGCAGCCAAGGATATCGACACCCGGTCTCTCAAAATGGGCGGAACCCGCTTCCGGCTCAGCCTGGGCATTCGGTTCTAGCGCATAAACTCAAAGACAGCGGGGGCGGATCCCATCCTTTATCGGGCTTCTCCCTGCCCGTTTCAGGAAAAGATCCGACGCTTTCAAGGATTTAGGTTTGTCGTCGGATTTTCTTCCGAACGATATCCATCCACTAAAGCACGGAGCTTTTTCAGCGATCGGCTCATCTCGCCGGTTTTAATGCCGATCGTTTCGATCCGGAGATGACGTTTCTCCAACTCCCGGTGCAGAGCTTCGATGAAAAGTCCTTTTCCCCGGACTTCCCTGTCTTTTTTCGACGTCGTATCCACCCCGCAGCTCGGGGAACGATTGACCCCGACGATTCCCACGAGCGTGAATCCATACCGGCGGTATTCTTCCATCTGAAAGATCACCGAATCGACGAGCCGTTTCAATATCCGGCGGGAAGCCGACCGGTCGAGGGCGGTTCGTATCCGGGTGTTTTCGATCACGACGGGCCGCTCGCATCCCCGCGGATCCCCCCGGTCCAATCCCAGGCAGTGAAGTTCGGGACACGGCATCTGCACGATCCCGATCCGGGAGCACGATAAATATTCCATGATCTCTTGAATCGGTCCCGGATAATCGGCCGTCCCGTCCGATATGGAGTTCTGATTCAAAATACAGTGGGCCATCCAAATCACCTGCTTGCTGCGCGCATCTGAAAACATCCCGAGACTCCTTCTCTTTGCCGTCGTTCCTCTTCCAGCATATTCCTTTAGCCCGGTTTTGGGCAAGAACCGATCTCCTTTCATGAGGGGATCCAACCCTTCAGGATGAAATCCTTGACAGGACCTCTCCCCGCTTTATAGTATGCAGTATCAGGCAAAAAGAGGACTCATGGCTTCGAATCGATATCCCCGATTTATCAGGAGGCAACCAATGGCAAAACCCATATCACGGCGAAAATTTTTCAACAGCGGTTTCGGGCTCGGAGCCGGCGCCCTGCTGTTCGGCGCCGATCCCCTGATCCGAACGCGGCAAGGAGGAAAACTCCCCCTGATCATAACCAGCCACAGCAATGAAACCGGCCGAGCGGCCATGGAAGCCGGCTGGAAGCTCCTGGAATCCGGCGGCACAGCCCTGGATGCGGTGGAGGCCGCCGCCAACATCATCGAAGTCGATCCCGAAGACACCAGCGTGGGATACGGCGGGCTCCCGAACGAAGCGGGTGTGGTGCAGCTCGATTCCTCTATCATGGACGGTAAAACCTACAATGCGGGAGCGGTCGCCTGCCTGGAAAACATCAAGACTCCCTGCTCGGTGGCCCGGATCGTCATGGAACGCACGGACCACGTGTTGCTGGTCGGAAGGGAAGCCCTGGAATTCGCCAAGAAATGGGGATTCCGGGAAGAAGACCTGCTGACGGAAAAAGCCCGTAAGATCTGGCTGCGCTGGCGGGAGAGATTGAGCGACCGTGACGACTGGGGACCCCCCGAACATCTGGCGGACCTGCCCCAAAGTCAGGCCCACTATCACCTTCCGGGAGATGTCGAACATCATTACGGAACCACCAACGTGCTTGCCGTCGACGGGAACGGCGACGTTTCCGGCATCACCACCACCAGCGGGTTGAGCTTCAAGATCCCGGGGCGCGTGGGCGACTCCCCCATCATCGGGGCCGGTCTCTACGTCGACAACGAAGTCGGAGCCGCAGGGGCCACCGGACGCGGCGAGGATGTCATCAAATCCTGCGCCTCCTATTACATCATCATGCGCATGAAGGACGGGAGAACCCCGCAGCAGGCCTGTGAAGACGCCCTCAAGATGATCGTGGAAAAATACAAGAAGGTGAATCCGAATTTCTTCCCGGGAGAAAAGTTCGTCGCCATCAACAAGCAGGGTGCTTTCGGATGCGCTTCCATGAAAGGACGCGGCCCCGTCAGGATGTCCGTGATGAACGCCGACGGCTATTTCCGCTACGAAGGCAGCGTGCTTTTCAGCTGAAAGGCTATCATCCATTCATGGGGCATCCCGGTAAAAAGGCGGGCCGCACAGGCCTCGACACAGGAACCGGACAACGGAATCCGGCACTTATTTGATATAGCCGAGAGCCTTCAACATCTCTTCACTTGCCTTGTCCGGCTGTACCTCGATCTTGTTTTTGAGGATCCGGATCGCCCGAGCATCGAGTTCCCGCTTGAGTTCCCGAATCTCGGAGGAAAGCTCCTGCTCTCGATAGAGATTCTCCCGCTCCTCCGGATCGGTTCTCAGATCGAACAGCTCGTATGCTCCGGATTCCGGCGTCAGGATCAGGTGCCGGGGGAACCGGAGGATCGCAAATTTCTCTTGAAACGCTTCGGGTCGATAGGTTTCCTGAAACAGGGATCGCTCCGGTATCCTGCCTACGGCCAGGAAATTCTCTCCTTCGTGAAACGAACGTTTTTTGAATCCCATGACGGACATGACGGTGGGCGCGATATCGAGCAGGGAGACGAAGCGCGTATCGACGGCGCCTTTGTGTTTTGACTCGGGATCGTAATAGATATAGGGGACCCGGGTATAGCTGTTGTAGAGATAGTGGATGTGTCCGAAATGAAGCTGCCCCTTGGGGCCGCTGTATTCCCCCAAACCTTCCCCGTGGTCTCCCACGAGCAGGATATAGGTTTTATCGAAGAGGTCCCGTTCCTTCAACCGGTCGATCAGACGTCCGATCTCCCCATCCATGTATTCCACTTCCTGTTTGTATTGGGATTTTATCCCCGCATCCCCGAGTATAAGGATCCCGCGGTAAGTCATGACGACCTCCCGGGGAGGTCCCAGGTTATCGATCACGATGAAGGCCTCATCCCTGCAAAGCAGATCTCCGGTCTTCGCCGGATCGCTCCAGCCTTCTGATCGGGTAACGGTCAGCCCCTCCGCTTCGGAACCGGGAGCGAATTCAAGCGTGAAAAATTTGGCGAGGAATCCGCCGCGGTTCTTTTTTATGGGATTATCGACCACAAACCGGATTCGGTTCTTCCCCTTATCCAGGTTCAGCGGGATTTCCCGTTCGACGTTCATATTCAGACGGGTTTCTTCCAGCATCCGGTCGTTCAGCATGATGGTGAGATCTTCGGGATCCGAGGGCGGAGAATACGGTTCATGGGGATCGGAATAATGGACCCAGAGGAAAAAAGGCTCCTTGTCGTGCTGTTCGAGCCAGGGAAACACCCGGCGGTTGACCTCTTCGGCGGGAAGGTACCACTGCCCTTCGGGGAACCGGTCGTCAAAATGATCGAAGCCCTCGCCGATCCCGGTCCCCTCCTGAAGGGTTCCCAGAGAAACGAAGGCGGCGGTTTCAAAACCGCGGTCCCGAAAAACCGAAGCCAGGGAAGGCCGGCTCTCGTCGGGGGTGATCCTTTGGTGGTTGTTGTACACCTTCATCTTATGCGGGGGCTGTGAAAAAAGCATGGCGGCATGAGCCGGCAGCGTGATCGGGATCGGACTGAATCCGTTCTCGAAAAGCACGCCTTCGGCCGCCAGCGAATCGATGCAGGGAGTGGAGGCACGACTTCCGGGATAGGCGCCGACATGATCGGCCCGCTGCGTATCCAGTGTGATCAGGATAAAGTTTTTTACGGGATCCGCGTGGCGACAGCCCGATAGAAGGAAAAAGCTCCCTATTACCAGAGCCAAAGCCAATAGGGCGGGAACGTCGTTGATCTTTTGAGGGGCGTTCGATCGAAAATCCATTGTATCTCCCTGTCACGCCGACGCAAGCAGCGCCGCGGGTCGATTTGGTGAAGTCCGCGCCCCTAATGATAGGAGAATATCCGCTTCCCTGCAAGAAAGGAATCTCCGTTTGAAGCTCCGGGTCTATTCGATATAGCCCAGTTCCTTCAACTTCTCATGGATCCGGTGGTGTCCTTCTTCCGCCTCGAACACCCTGTAATTCTTGAATCCGGCGAACACCCTCTGGTGTTGACGCCACTGTTGTCGCTGAAAATTATTTTTGTTTTCGGAAACATGAAGCTCGATCCCTCCGACGGCGCAGTCGATCTCGTAGTGACTTCCTCGGTAATGGATCCGATTGATCTCGACCGGAACGGCATCCTTTCCGGATTCCGCCGTCAGCTCCACGTCTTCCGGTCTTACGAGGAGCACCACGTCACCGTCCCGGAGGGGTTCTCCGGTCCGGTTCTCGATCCTGAACGCCGTGTCCTTGATGTAAAGCTCCCGATCCCGGGCCACCGCATCCACGACATTGACCTGGCCGATGAAACTGGCCACGAATTTGCTGTCGGGGTGTTCGTAGACGCTGCGGGCGTCGCCGAACTGTTCCACCCGGCCCCGGTTGATCACGACGATCTTGTCGGAAATCTCGATGGCCTCGTTCTGGTC
>CAYSQW010000024.1:0-12756 GCA_964433135.1 uncultured Eubacteriales bacterium | reverse complement strand
TCTGCTTCTGGATCTCCAGGCCGAAGGCGATATTTTTCTCCACCGACATGTGTTTGAACAGCGCATAGTGTTGAAAGACGAAACCCACCTTCCTTTTTTGGATCGAAAGCGAGGTGACGTCCCTGCCCGTGAGAAAAATCTCTCCTCTGTCCGGAGTTTCCAGGCCGGCGATGATCCTGAGTATGGTGCTTTTACCGGATCCGCTGGGTCCCAGCAGCGCCACCAGTTCTCCCGCTTCGACCGTGAAGCCGACATCGTCGACCGCGACGAAATCTCCGAACCTTTTGCTGATATGGTCAACCAGGATGCCCATGGGTCAAACTCCTTTTCTTCGGTTGAGACGCTGCATGGCCGTTAAAATGACGAAAGACAGCAGAGCCAGGATGATGGCGGCCGAAAAAGCGCCGACGTAATTGAAATCCGTAAATTCCTGGTGGATGTGCAGGGTCGCGGTCTGCGTCTTGTTGATGATGCTGCCGCTGACGACCAGCACCGCGCCGAATTCACCGATGGCGCGGGCGATGGTGAGGGTGACTCCGTAGGCAAGCCCCCATCTTATCGAAGGCAGCGTAACCCGCCAGAAAGTCCGCCACCGGGACGCCCCCAGGATATAGGCGGCTTCCTGCTGTTCGAGCCCGAATTCCCTCAAAACGGGAATGATCTCCCGGGCGACGAAGGGGAGCGTAACAAAAAGGGTGGCGATCAACATCCCCGGCACGGCATAAACGATCTTGACCCCTCCCGCTTCGAACCACTGTCCCATCCATCCCTTGGGACCGAACAGGATGATGAACATGAAACCGGCCACCACGGGCGACACCGCGAAGGGCAGGTCCACCAGGCCTTCAAACAGAAGTTTGCCGGGAAAACGCTGGTTGACAAGCGTCAGCGCCAGGATCACTCCGAAAAAAGTGTTGAGGACCACCGCCGCCGCGGTTATAGCGAGGGTCAGGATGAAGGAATGGCCGGTGGCGGAAGTCAGGAGAGATGAGATGAAGGGTTTCCATCCGGAGCCGAAGGCCTGCTTGACGATCCCGATCACCGGCACCAGGATCATCACCAGGAACCATCCGATCACGGCGGCCGTAATCAGGTTCTTTCCCAGCCCGTTCGGCTTTCGGACCACTTTGACGGCGCCGGCGGGCGGGATTTCATCATGCCGCTGCATGTTTCCGACTCCAAACCTGAAGGCGATTCAGGAAGATCAGGATCAACAGGGAACACAGCAGCAGCACCACGGACAATCCCAGCGCCCCCTGCGGGTTGTAGCTTTCCAGCTCTCCATAGACGTAGACCGAAGCGACTTGGGTTTTAAACGGAATGTTTCCGGATACGATGGCGATGGAACCGAACTCGCCGATAGCCCGGCTGAAAGAGAGCGCCGCCCCTGTCAGAACCGCCGGCAGCAGCGTGGGCAGCACGATCCGCCTGAAAATCGTAAAAGGCCGGGCGCCCAGGGTTTTGGCCGCTTCCTCCATATCCTTGTCCATCTCCTGCAGCACGGGCTGTACCGCCCGCACCACGAAGGGAAACGAGACGTAGAGCAGAGCCATGATGATCCCCGGCCGGGCGAAGATGATATCGATGCCCTTTTTCTCCATAAAACCGCCGACCGGGCTGTTCGGCCCATACAGCGCCACCAGCATGATCCCGGTCACGACGGTGGGAATGGCGAACGGGAGATCGATCAAGGCGTTCATCAGGTTCTTGAAAGGAAATTCGTAACGAACCAGCACCCAGGCCGTGGCGGTTCCGGTGATCACATTGAGGATCACCATCATGAAAGCCGTCAGAAACGTCAGCTTCAGCGATGCGAGCGCCGCGGGAGCGGTGATATTGGTCCAGAGGTTGGGAAAACCGCCTTTCAAGGCTTCCGCGGAGATGGCAAGGATGGGAAGAATGATCAGAAGCCCGACATAGAAAAACGAGAGCCCTCTGAGGACCATGCTGCCGTGCCGCCGGAAAAAGCGAGCAAAAACCCCTTTATTCATCAGCAAGTTCTTTCACGACCTGCGTCCAGACGCCCTCGGGGCCGAAGATGGTTGTGTGCACTTCATCCCAGCCACCCAGATAGCCGATATCGAAAAGGTGCTTCGGCCGCGGGTACTTGTCGGCGAACTCCACCGCCACCGCGTCATCGACGGAACGGAATCCGTATCTTGCGAAGGCCCGCTGGGATTCGGGTCTGAGAGCAAATTCGACGAAGGCTTCCGCCACCTCGCGGTTGCCGTGTTTTTCCACGTTGGCGTCGATGACCGCGATCGGATTCTCGATCAGGATGGTGGCATCGGGAACGATATAATCCATGTTTCGTCCCTGCAGCCGGCGGAGCATCGCTTCATTCTCATAAGTGAGCAGCGCATCCCCCACCCCGTTTTCAAAGGTCGTGACCGAAGCCCGCCCGGATTTATCCATGACGCGAACGTTTTTCTGCACGGCCTTCAGCAGTTCCCGCGCCTGCAGCTCATCCCTGGCTCCGGTCTCCGCTTCGCTGAGCTTCAAGCCCGCACCATAGACGGCGTTGACGTCCCACATGGCGCCTCCCGAAGTTTTAGGACTGGGATACAGGACTTCGACATCTTCCCTGGTCAGGTCCGTCCAATCCCGGATGGACTTCGGATTGCCCGGCCGGAAAGCGATGACGACGACGGAGCGGGTCACGAATCCGCGGGTGCGGATATCCGTCCAATCATGCGTGATCAGCCCTTCATCCCGCAAACGCTCCACGTCTTTTTTCAGCGAAAGAGCGGCGATATCCGCTTCGAAACCGGCCACGATGGCGCGGGACTGAGCTCCGGAAGCGATATAGGATTCTTCAAAGCGCACGGACCGGCCGGTCTTATCCAACCAGTATTTCTGAAAAGCGGGAATGATCTCTTTCTCATAGGCTTCTTTGGGAACGGTGTACGCTCCCAGGGTCAACGTCACATCGTTCGTAGTGCCCGAGGTTTTCCCCCCTTGGCATGCGAACAGCGTCACACCGATCATGAGGATGATCCAACCTGCTTTTTTCATCTAACACTCCCTTAACACTCCTATGGCACTCTTATGGCACTCCTATGATGCTCCTCCAGGATTCCGCTTGTCAAGATTTTTTTCATATTTGAGATAACGGGCCCCGCGAAAGCCCTATCCCTCGGGGCAGGGCGCGGCAATAAAAAGCTATTTTTTGGCATGATTCTCGCATAAAATAGTATCCGTCAAAAAAGGAGTTTCGGATGGGGAAACCGAACAGATCACAGATCGTCTTCGTGGGGGGAATGCTGCTGTTTTGGACGTTATTCCGTGGAAACGATTTGACGACCGGCGCTTTCGGTCAAAGCGTCAACTCCCCTCCGGTCGCCGTAGCGGGGCCGTCCCGTTATGTCTCCCGCGCTCCGATCACTCTGGACGGATCCGATTCCTATGATCCCGACGGACACACTCCCCTTTTTTATCAATGGCGCCAACTCTCCGGCCCGCCTCTCTCCATCGGATCGCCGCATACCGCACGGCCGACCATCAGCGGCTTCGCTCCGACCGATGATATCCAGACCTGCATCATAGAACTCGTGGTCGGCGACGGCGGCGCTTTCAGCGAACCCGACACCCTCGAAATCATCATCGTTCCCGACTACGAGACGAACCCGCTTCACTTAAAGAATCCCCCCTTCAATCCGGAGCTTCCCACCATCATCGCTTTCGGCGGAGGAGACTGCGAATGCGGACAGGAATTGGTTTTCGGCCAGCCTTCTTTATGGCATGAAAACGCCAATCTCATAAGCGGCGGTTACTGCCCGCCCTACACCGACCAGGGGAACATGGCGATCGTCCTGCTGTCGGAACTGGCTCCGGATTACCGGCAGCCCATCCAGATGATCGGATTCAGCACGGGCAATAACCCGGCGGCCGTAGCCGCGAATCACATCAACGAGACGTACGACGATCCCCGTTACGCCGTAAACCGGCTCACACTTCTCGACGCCACCTGTCAAAACATTAATTACCGCGAACGCGTCTCCCGCTTCACCCTTCACCCCGTAAACGGAGAACCCGCATGGGTCGACAATTATACCGCCAACGCCCCCTTCCAGCCCGCATCCCTCAATGTCCGCTTTCCCTCCAGCGTTCACATGAAGGTCTACGAATGGTTCCGGGATTCCGCTTTGAGCATCAACTGGCCGAATGAGGATCCTTATCACCAAGGGATCACGGCCGGCTATTATCTCTCCGTCGCCGGTCCCTGCAAAAACATGAGGCTGGCCCCCTACAACACGTTTTATTCCTTTGTCTGGGATCCGGGCACCTTCGAAATCCTGGAATTCGCGGATTTCGAAACATATCCGGGAAGACTTCCTCAGGCCGTGACGCTCAAGGGACCCGCCGACGGAACCCTTATCGGAGAATCGGGGGCCCTCCTCTCCTGCGCTCCCAGCAAAAACGCCCTCAACTACCAGCTCCTCTTCGGCCCTGATCCCGATAACCTGAGCACGATCGTATCGGAAACCTCATCCCCGCCCGCCGCAATCATTAGAAATTTCCCCTTCAATCCTACATTCTGGACCGTTAAGGTTTTCGATGCCTTCGGCACTTCGGTCCATGCCGATCCCCTGTCCCTTTACACCTCCACGAAAAGCCGTAATCCCATCCTGACCTCCCTGCGCCCCCGGCATGGGTCCACGGTCAAAGGCGCCGTCGGCATTCACGTCGACGCGAAAGACGGCGTTGGGATCAACAAGGTGAAATTTTTCGTGGACGGCCGGCTGCACCATACCGCCCTTTCCCCACCGTATTCCTGTACCTGGGACACCATCGCCGAACCTCAGGGAAAACACATTCTGCGGGCGACAGCCATAAATCGGCGGGGTCGATCCTCATCCGTTCAAAGCCGGGTGATGGTGGCGAATATGAGCCTTATGTTGAGAGGAGAACGGAAACTGGAACGGTCATGGATCCTAAAAAAACCCTACGCCGATTTGGTCATCACCCTGGACAATCCCGGGGCAAAGGTTGCGGTTTCGCAGCTCATGATCTATCGTATGGATCCCGGAGACCCATTCTCTCTGCTGGCGGACACTTCCTACCAGGAAACCGGAGGGAACGACATTCCTTTCATCGATCCGACGATCCCTTCCGAACGCACTTCGGTCTACAAGGTGGAAGCCCGGGATGAAAACGGCAGGGTTATCGCCCGTTCGAATTTTCTTATACTCTGACCGTACTCCACCCGCTATTCGTTCGTTTTCTTGACCCTCGGCTTGGGATCCGTCTCTTTCGCAGAATCGTCGGAGGGAGTGACGTCCGGGGCTTCGGACGCATCCGGTTCGGATACGGACTTCACGGATTCCGCCGGTTTCTGTTCCATGGATTTCGGAGCATCCGCGGCGGGTGTTTCCGCTTTGGACTCTTCCGGTTTCGACTCTCCGGATCGCGAAGGATCGAGTGCGGGCGCATTCGGCTTGGAGGCCGGGCGGGGAGCACGCGGACTGCGGGGTTGGCTGCGGACGGCGAAAGAGATTACGAAAAACACCAGCCCGATGATGCACACCACTCCGGCCAAGCTGATGACGGGAGAGAACAGCTGGCTCAGCACTCGGTGAAAGATCCAATCGGTTTTTGCGAGTATGAGCTCCTGTAGATCACGGGTCCATCTTTCAGCTTCGACATAAGGCATGAATTTCCATGCAAAACTCGTAGCGCCCTGAATGAAAGCACCGCTTCCCAACGTGGCGAGTCCCCCGACGAGAGTGGTGGCGCCGAACCATTTGAAGAATCCGGACGGCGTGCAGGCCGCGATCAAAGCCGCGACGAAGATCAGAACCGCGGGCAGGATGAACAGCCCATAGGATATAAGCGAAACCGTTCGGCTTATCCCCAGGGGAAGCACCCTGACATTCTCGAAAAGGTTTATCTCATCGGGCATGTCTTCCAGCATCTCCCAGCGCTGTCTTTCCAGGTATTCCCCGGCCATGACAAGATCGGGACGGCAGGCGGGCATACGGGACCGGCTGTCCCTGAACTCGAAGAAATCTATCCACTCCTCCGTGCCGAACTCATCGCAGGGAGGCAGATTGGCAAGCAGATCCAGAAAATAATCCTCGAGCGCTCCCGTTCGCAAGGAATCCTTGAGCGGCCTCAAATCGATGGCGATGGAACGCGCACGCCGTTCTCCCCGGAGCATCTCCCCCACTTCCTCCAAGGATTTCGCGACTTCGTTTTCAAGCCAATCCTGAAGACCGGCCTGCCGCAGCAGCTCCCGGGGAGAGACTCCCAGTCTGTCGGCCGCCTCAAACCAGGCCCGGACTTCGGGATCGGCGATCTGCCGCTCATCCCGGGCTTCCTCGAAGATCTCATCCAGCAAGCCGGGGATCTCAGCGATGATATCCTGAGGAAGATCAGATACAAAACGCGGCGAGACGGCCGCATTCGTGATCCCCACCGTCCAGATCACTCCGAATAAAATCGGAAGGGCGAAAACAGCGATGATAAAAAGCGCCAGAAGGACGCGCAGAACTTTCATGGATCTCCTCCTTCTCGGTTAAATCGGTCAGGAAACCTTTCAATACGAATTATAAACGAAAAGCGCTCTCAATGTAATCTACGAATTTCCCGGTGAAAAGTTCGATCGCGGATGCAGATCGAGAAAGCGGTTGCGGCGAACCCGTAATCCGCATTCCCTCGATAGAAGAAATCCCCGAGACGACGCCGAGAAACGGGAACACGTATGCCGCAACCTCATAGATCGCGTCAATCCGGAAACCGGCGGCGATGGAAATGATCTTCAGGAAACGCCTTGTTGTCCGAGCCCACGCGCGTTTTCCGCCGTCGAGGCCGGAATCCGAGGGCATTTCCCCAACAGATCGGGACGGTTCCGCAGGGATCGATTGTAAAGATCGAAGATGAGGCGCGGGTCCCGCATGGCACCGAAACACGCCTCCCGGCCCGAGCCGAAATAGATGACGCCAAACAACTCGGATCCCACGAAATAGAGCGGCTGGACGAATCCTTTCAACCAGAAATCCCTTATCTCCCCGCTCAGTTGTTCCTCGGTCAGATCACCGGAAAAAGCGCGATCGAAAGTATCGGTCAACTTCCGGAAAAGTTCATCTTCGATTTCGGCCAATCGATTCCACTCCTCCATCCAGGCCCGCAGGGTCTCCTCGTCGAAGTAATCCATGGCTTCGTTCTCACGAAGGGCCGGAACGCAGCCGCCGGGAACATTGCTGATGAATTTATTGGCCGTTCCTTCTCCGACAAACATCTCCAGGACCGAGTATGCCGCTTCATCGGATTCTTCAGCGAATTCCCGCCGGGGAATATCCAGCCCGGCGTGATGCATTTCATGGGCGATCATCCCGTAGAGCTGTGAGATGTCTTCGGGCAGTTGAAAAAAATCATATCCCTGTGCCTCGCCGATGATGAATCCCGGGCTTCCTCCGTTGGGATGGATGGTGAAATAGAACTCCGGAACGATCATCTCAGGCGGCAGCCAACTCTGCGCAAAGGCGATGGCTTCGGTGATCATTCCGTTCAGATCCGTATCACGGATCATCTGAAGCTTCCGCTCATATTCCGATAGGTCGCCGTAATATTTCGTCCAGAACGTCAACATCCGGTCCGCGCGCTGATTTTCTCCGGGGGTGTACAGCCCGGAAAATTCCAGACTCAGAACCATCCGCTTGAAGACGTCCGGCAGCAGGTGATCGGGACGCCAATCCCGGTTGTAGTGGGCGAACATGACGGTGTAGGGTTTTGAATCCATGATCCCGTCGAGACGGGCGGCCGCATCCGCCTGCGAACATCCGGACTTCATCTCTTTAAGCAGTTCAAAGATCTCCTCACAGGCTGAAATATCCACGCCGAACCGATCAACGGCCCGAGTCTCCGTGGCCGGCTCACGGCACGCCGATAACAGAGCGGTCATGACGAAAAGTGACAGGATAAAAGATCGCTTCATCAATATTCTCCTCTAAAACGGACCAGGCTGTTTTATAACTTCTTCCGTATCATGCGGATCTATATAAAGTAAAGAACGACTCCCCGCATGAAAGGATGACGGGAAAACAAATCAGGACCGCTCCCGATGGTTCTCTCTATTTGACGCGCGTTTCCCAGGAGGCCCAATCCTTGCCGAAGGGGCGGTGCCCGAGATCCGAAGGGCTGGTGGGCGCCGGGACCACGGCCTCGTATACTTGAAGCGCCCGCGCCTGCGCGCGCGCAAAAGCCGAAGCCGCCTGGGCGAAAAACTCCAGAGCCCGGTTGCCGGAACCGAGCAAGGCCCGATGATAGGCGTTTTTGCCCCGGTAGAACTCGCGGTTGGCCTGAGAATAAAGCCGACTCAACCCGTCATATCCGATATCGGTATAGTTCATATCCATGATGACCGCATAAGCGGCGTCGATCGTTTCGGATGCCCGCTCCCGCGCCGATTCGACCATCTCTTTGGGCGAAACGGCCAGCCGAAGCCGAAAAAATGTATGACTGCCTTCTATATAGGGGTATCCGGCCCGCATGACGCTGCCGTCCGAGGCGGTGGAGGAATGGATGACGCGGCCGGCGGGGCCTGTGCAGATGTCGGCGACTCCCCGGTCTCCGTCATCCGGCTGCAGGACCGCCACCCAGGAGTTCGAGGGGCGGCAGATCTTGGCGTCCCATCCTCCTTCGGGGGGAGCGGGAGGCGGACTGCCCGGAAAACGCAGCATCATTTTCGCGAAAGGCACATCGATCAAGCCGTGGTAGTTATGCAGCATATCCCACAGCATGAGATTCCGCGGCGCGGCATAGGCTCCGTATCCTCCATGCTCCTTGATGAAATCCCCTTCCTTGGTGACTTTCATGGCGGCATGCAGGTAATTATTGGTTGAGTAGAGAAAATCCTTTTCCCCGAAATCTCCGGGTTTTCGCACTCCCTGCACCGCAGCGGTTTTTTCCACCACGAAGGCGCCGCCGCGGGTGTCGACCAGATGAAAATTCTCCGGGATATTGATCTGCCAGGGCATCAGCATCCGGCGCGCCTCTTCGGCGCTTCCCGCATAGCGAACGAGATGAGAGAGCGAACATGACCAGGAAAGACCGTAGTTGTTATCCTGATCCCTCGGCGAACCGCCGCCGCCGCTGTTGCCCACGAACAGCCCCTTATCGTTCATCAGAAAATGATCGCTGAGCTCACCGGCCATGGCACCGCACATATAATTATTCCCGTCATCCGGGAAGGCGACGATGACCACTCCGTAACCGGCTTCTCCGGAATCCAGCGTATCCACGCCGATCAGCCGACCGTCCGTGGTGGCGCTCCCCCAGGCCGAACAGACGGAACAGCGCTTTCGCGGGGGTAGTTCGGTATCCTCGGCTCCCGGCGGAAGCGTGGAGGTCTTCGGTTTGGGGAGCGTGCAGTTGAGAAGAACGGCATCGATATAGGTGATATCGAATCCCCGCGACGCGGCCCCGTCGGCCATCCCCTTCATCATATCAATCACTTCAGGCGTATATTTCCGCATGAAAACCTGATTGGCCTTGAGCGTCCGGATCACTTCGGCCCGGCTGAACCGCTGCAGGGCCTCGGCCCAAGCGGCCTGCTTGGCCTGTTCCATATAGCGGCCCGCCTGCTGTCCGTACTGAACCCCCATCTCATAGTTGGAGCCGCTGAGGATCACGACCGGCATGATGCCGGGAGGAAGGACCTCGGTGTTCTCCGCGGCGAATCCCATCCCGATGCTCAGACAAAGCGCTAAGACCAAACCGGCTTGCATATTCCTGCGCATGATGATTCCTCCTTCTTGTGCCTTTATCCGGAGCAAGGCGGCAATTCCCCTTCCTCCGTCGATAAAGCGGCCGCGCCGGTGATGACACCGGCCGGCCGTCTCAATGCACGCGTTTTCCGGCTGCGGGAAAAAGTTCAGAACCGCTCGGGTGCGGCCGCGCCGTAGAAGATGGCGTTGAACAGATAGCGAAAAGAGAGATGGGTCTGTGCCCGATATTGGGTCGGAAATCCGATGAGGATGATCCGCCCCTTGTCGATGGGCACATCCACAAGAGCACTCCGGTTGACCAGGTGCTCGGCGCCGCCGGCCCACCCGCTGAGCAGACTGGCGGTCGGATATTGAGCCACGCTGGTTCCTTCATTGACCGCAAACACCGGGCTCCGGCGGAAAAAGATCGAGGCGTCCCGCTCGAAACCGTAAGCGATAGGATGCGTCGTCTCGTTCAGCACCTTGAGGATCGATCCGGGAATGAAAAATTCTTTCCGGTTCAGATCCTTCACCGTATTCTCGATTCCGAGATGGAAACGCTGAATGGCGAATTCGGCCGCCGAGTTCAGGGTGATCAAGGCGCCTCCCCGGCTTACGAAATCCTCCAGGTTCTTCACGCCCACATCTCCGATCCCTCCGGCATATTCGGGAGGGACGTCTTCTTCGGAGAGACCTTCGACGATGGCCGCATCCCGCATATCGGGGATCAAGATCACGTCGAAATCCCTGTGCAGATTTCCCTTCCGTATGTCCGCATCGACGATGCTCTGATAAGGGAATTCGAACTTTTCCAGAACCCAACGGGTCCAGCCTTCATCCATGGAAGCGGTCCAGCTTTTATACAGCCCCAGGCGCGGTTTTTTCAAAGCATAGACCCGAACCTTCGGCTTCTCGGGCAGCGGCTGGAACGTAACCGGAAGATCTCCGGCTATCGCCCGCAGATCCGCTTCGAGTCCGGCTTTTTTCTCAACGATCATACGGCCTATGGGATAATCGGTTCCGTTAGCCTGAAATTTATCCGCATTCCAGTACACCCGGTATCCCCTGCCGAGCAGGCGGTTGCATGCGGCGATATCGTCATTGGTTTCATGCCCCCACACATATCCGAATCCGCCGGTCTCTTTCGCCAGCCGCCCCTTGGGGATCACGATCGTATCCAGCGCACTGGTTTTCACTTTGAAAGGCGACTCCACCTTCATCACATCGACGCCCATGAGCAGCGGAAGCGTGTGACCCACGACATCGTAAGGCGTTTTCAGGGGAGCTCCGGGATATTCCCGGATTTCGGGATATTTTTGACGTTCCAGCAGCGTCTTGGCGAATCCGCCGAAGGGCTGGGCCATGAACACGATGAATGTGCCCGCGGGATAGGAATGCCCGTCGGCCTTGAAGCCGGATTCCGCCCGGTGCACTTCGACGTCGCCCAACCTGAAGACCTCCAGCATCCGCAGGGCCGCCGGCAGGTCGCGCTGAGCGGCCGGGATCACATAGGCGTAGGGCCTGCGGTCGGGATCGACGGCCTTTTTATGAATATTGTAGAAGTTGCGCAACCAGCTCTTGCGGAGTCCCGCGGTATTGGTCAACGCCGCCATGACGGCCGCATAATCGTAATCCACGATATCGCGCAGGGTCCAGGCTCCTCCCTTCCAGGGAAGGGGCATCCGCACGGATTCTTCCTGGACCGCGGGTCTCAACTCCTCGAAAGGCACTTCGATCGGGGTGGCCAATTTGACGCTGGCCGCCTCGGTCAGGATCCGGATACCGCCGTGGTAGTGATGGTAAGCCCGGGCCGGGGTCCATGCATCGAATCCGCTGCTGTGCTCGACGCCGCCCTTTCCCTGGGATGTCAATTCCGTGGCCATATACGTCCCCATCATCGCCACTTCCTGTCTCAGGATGGGATCGACGTTGGGCTCATAAGGATCCACGTAGGGAGGGACGAACAAGCGCGCGCCCGTGCTCCCCATCTGATGCATATCCACGATGACCATGGGATGCCATGCGTTGTGGACCTTCAGCGTCAGGCGCGATTCCACCTGCGTGAACATATACCAGTCCCGGTTGTTGTCGTGCCCGGTATATTTCTGGTACAGCCAGGGCATGCGGCCGCCCTCGTATTGGGTCCCGAGGTTTTTCCGGTACCAATCCACCACCATCTGGGTTCCGTCGGGATTGTGCATGGGGGTCAGCAGCAGGATGACGTTATCGAGGATCCGCCGGGTCTCGTCATCATCACGGGTGGCCAGATCGTAGGCCAATTCCATGGACATCTGGCCGGCGCCGACCTCGGTGGCATGCAGGGAGCAGTTCACCATGACGATCGCTTTGCCTTCGGATATCATTCGTTCTGCTTCCTGCTCGGAGAGCTGCCGGGGATCCGACAGCCGCTGCTGGATCATACGGTATTTCTCCAGGTTCTTATGATTCTCCACAGAAGTGATGACCGCGGTGATAAAGGGATTTCCTTCGGTGGTCTTTCCGACTTCCTGAAGCAGAACCCGCGGGCTGACCCGGTCCAGCTTCCGGAAGTATTCCACGATCTGATGCATATCCGCCAGCTTCCGGTCCGCTCCGACTTTAAACCCGAGGACATCCTCCGGTTTAGGCACCTGAGCGGATGCCCATGAGATGAGAACGCAAAGGGAGAGGATCAAGATTATGGTTCTTTTTGTCTTATTCAATAAAACCTCCTAACATGAATTATTCATAAAAAATGCCGATATTTCGTTAAAATAACGGTTTTATCTTTATTGATGATCTGCCCTGAACACCTGTTCAGGACAGGTCGGCTCGATCGCATTTTCTTTAACATGAACAGGGAATAATCCTGACATCGCTTGAAAAACTTTTCAAGAAGAATCTTTATATATATGCGCATTTCCCCCCGTCATCCCGCCGCCGACCCGCACCCGGTATCCCGCCCCACCCTGGTATTAAGGCTTTTTCAGACTAAATCCCGTCAGTGAAAAGACGTCTTTAAGCACCAAATCCAGGATAAGGCGGTGTGAGAGCAGACGCGACATATGGG
>CAYSQW010000023.1:0-46536 GCA_964433135.1 uncultured Eubacteriales bacterium | reverse complement strand
TAATCGGGAAATGTTCCGAATCGGTCAGATCCGGTTTTTATCGGGCGGCCTTTTTTTGATATTTTCGTTGATCCTCGCCTTTGCGGAATTTCTGCATTCGAAAAAAAAATGGTGTCTTGCGGCTACCGTGCATATAGGTTTTACCATTGTTTTTCAGGGGCAAACCCGGATGACGATATTCGGCATATTTCTCACTTTTCTATTATTGATGTATCTCATGGACTATCTGGATTTCAAACGGATCGTGTTTGTGGGCATTCCTATTTTCGTCGTGTTTATTTGGCTGGTTCCTATCATACAATCAACGTTTTTCGGGGATCTCTACCAACTGACGCGCTATGAGCTCCGGCAGCGGGGGGGGAACTTTGGAGTTCGTTTGGATACCTACGATTACTACCTTAAAGAAATAAAAAAATCACCTATTATAGGACGCGGGATCTGGAATGATCAATGGAAACAGAACAATCCGGAAGATATGAAGTACATGGGATTGCATCTCGGTGATATCGGCATGACCAGTTTGGCCTTTCATATGGGGATCGCCGGAGTCGTATGGCTCATACTGCTTTTGTCTCGTGTATTCAAACTGTGTTTCGAGAAAGGACTGAAAATAAATTCCATGATACATCCGGGGATTGTGGGATATTTCATTTTCGGTATTGTCACTTTCCTGACATTGAATAGCTTTACGCGTTACAGGGCTGTCATATATCTTGCTCTGGCACTCGCTTTGATCAGTCAGATGAGAAAGGACGCTCCTTCGGTCGAACCGAGCGATTAGATGGATATCTCGTTTGTCATCGTCAGTTATAACGTCGCGGAATATCTCGATCGATGTCTGGAATCCATCGAGAAGGAAATGCGTCGGCGGTATGAGATCATTGTGATCGACAACGGTTCTTCAGACGATTCCCTTCAAGTCATAGGAACAAGGCATCCTCAAGCCATCGTCATTCAAAACCGGGAGAACAGGGGATTCGCCGCGGCCAACAACCAGGGATTTCAAAAGGCTTCCGGACAATACATCTTCATGCTCAATCCAGATACCTTGGTGATGGAAGGAAGCATCGACAAGCTGGCTGATTTTATGGATGTACATAAGAAAATCGGCATCTCGGGACCCCGGAACCTCAATCCCGATGGGTCTCTGCAGAGGAACTGCCATCATTTCCCCACGCTTTCCGGGGCCCTTTGGGATTATTTGCAGTTCAGGCGGTATTTTCCTCGAAGCCGGATATTCGGGCGGGAACATATGACATATTGGGATTACGGAGACACCCGTGAAGTGGACTGGATCACCGGCTCTTCTCTGATGATAAGGAAGGATATGCTGAATGAATTAGGTGGATTGGATGAGGGATTCTTCATGTATTCGGAGGAATGTGACCTGTGCTACCGCGCGCGAAAAGCCGGCTGGAAGACCGTGTTTTTTCCTGAGGCGGCGATCATCCATTTCGGAGGCCAAAGCTCGCTTTCCCGGCAAGAGTTTAATCCTCACGACCGCATGATCCTGGAGTACTTGTTTCAAAGCCGGTACTATTTTTTTCGGAAAAATTACGGCAGGTCGAGGGAAGCGGCGCTGAAAATGATCACGATGATATATTATGGAATCTCTTTCGTTAAGAATAAAATATTCTACCGAAAACCGGACCGCCGCGAGCGAATGGAGGCGGCCCGCACGATCATCCGACAGTCGCTGGCTGGAAGGAATCCTTGAGGAAAATCCGTTGAAGATCGTTCTGCTTATCGATTGGTTTCTTTACTACACGGTAGAACTGGCCAATGCCCTCGCGGAAAACCATGAGGTCATGCTGATCACCCGAGACCACAATTTCGAGTTTTCATCCCCCGAGGAACCGGTGCAACTGAAGGATTTTTTAAATGGGTGCCTCAATCGTAATGTTCGACATGAAGTTCTTCGATTCCGACGAAGTGATATGAGGAATCTCTTGGAGGTCCGACGTATCCTTCGTGTGATAAAAGAATTCAAGCCCGATGTCCTCCATATACAGGAAAATTCCGATTGGAGGATTTTCCTGATCTCGTGGTGGTTCGGGTTCCGGCGCACCGTTCTGACAGTTCATGATGTCAACCGCCATCCGGGCGAGGCAAACCGAACGGCGGAATGGATGGAAAGGGAATTTCGCCGCAAGGCCGCTCAAGTGGTTGTTCACGGCGAGACTCTCAAAAAAGAATTATTGAATGAATCCTCTGCTTATGCGGGCAAGACAACGGTTATCCCGCACGGAGCTTTCGGGATTTACCGGCATTGGGATGATAGGGAAGTCGCCGAAGAAGAACAGACCATGTTGCTTTTCGGACGGATGACTCCCTACAAGGGGTTGGACGTCATTCTGGAAGCGGCGCCTCTCATCTCACGGGAGATACCCGATATGAAAATCATCTTGGCCGGAAGAGGTTCGGAACTGACGCGCCTTCGATCGGCGATGGTCGATAATCCTCACTTTGAGATTCACGATAGATTCATCGCCAATGAGGATATCCCTGGATTTTTCCGAAGAGCCGCCATCGTAATACTTCCCTATACCGAAGCCAGTCAAAGCGGGGTGGTCCCGCTTGCTTATGTCTTTGGAAAGCCCGTCGTTGTTACTTCTGTAGGCAGCATTTCCGAAGTGGTTCCGCATGGCGAAACAGGACTCGTCGTGCCTCCCAACAATCCCAAGGAATTGGCGGAAGCCGTCCTCAGACTCTTCAGTGACCATCCGCTGCGTGAATCCATGGGAAAAAACGCGCGTTTCATGGCTGATACGGTGCTGTCCTGGGAAACGATCGCTGCAAAAACCACTCAAGTATATTCCCGTGTGATGAACCGATGAAGCACCGAAGAATCAACATCCTGTTCGTCCTGCCCTCGCTGCGGTATACGGGAGCTGAAACGCAGGCGGTGAATCTCATCAATGGATTGTCACGGCGGAAATTTAATATCCATGCCGTTATTTTTCAGGATCATCTGGATCAATTAGCGAAGCTGGATACGCGGACGATAACGTTTTACATGTGCCCGCGTCGATTTAAATTCGATACTGCGATCATCAAAAAGATCGCGGATATCATCAGGCGTGAAGATATACGGATCATACACTGCACGAACCAGATCGCTTTCCTCTTTGCTTTTCTGGGGAGATTGATATCGGGAAGGAAAAGCGCATTGGTTGCGACTTTGCATACCACGATCCACAGAAGCGTTAAAAACGAAATCTTCGATAGACTCTTATATTCTCCTCTTATGATTTTTGCGAATCGGATCATCACGGTCAGCCGAAATCAGAAACGTCATTGGATTAAAAAATATCCCTGGTTGGCGAAACGAATGGTCACCATTCACAACGGTGTGGACGTGGATGCGTTCCGGGACCGAATGACACATGACCGTCGAGAGGTTTTGCGGGAAAAATTGCATCTGCGGCCGGAGGATTTTGTGGTCGTATTAGCCGCTGAATTCAGGCCGGAAAAAGGACACGATACGGCTTTTATGGCAGTGAACAAGGTCAAGCGGCAGGGAAAAAACATCAAGTTGGTTTTGTTGGGAGACGGAGAGAAAACGGATGAATTGCGGACTTTAGCCCGGCAGCTTCATATGGAGGAGGACATACGCTGGGAAGGTTATCAAAAAGACATTCGGCCTTATCTCGGGATATGTGATGTTGTGCTGATATCTTCATTCGCCGAGTCGTTTTCGATGACCATGCTGGAAGCCATGGCTGCGGGGCGCCCGGTTATCTCCACTCGCGTCGGAGGTGCCGATGAGCTCATCGTGGAATCAAGGAACGGTATGCTGGTCGAGCCGGGAGATCCGAATCCCATGGGGGAAGCGCTCGAATTTATGATCGCAAACGCGGATCTTTGCCTTAAAATGGGTCAAAGCGCCCGTGACTCCGTAGTCCGGGAATACGAAGTTGGGAGAATGGTCGAAAAGACCGCAGTATTGCTGGAAGGAATGATTCCCAATGGGGACAACCATGGGTAAGAAAAAATTGAGGATACTGATGGCCGGGCCTTCTCCGGAAGTCATGGGGGGTATTTCCGCCGTGGTTCAGTATTACCTGCGGTCCGATCTGCCGCGGCGCACGGAATTCAAGTATCTGGTCACTCATGTCGACGGAACGAAGATCAAAAAAATACTTACGGCCCTAATCGCCTACCTGTCTTTTATCAGATTGATTGCGGTGTTTCGTCCTCAGATCGTCCATATACATCTGTCCTCCTATTTCAGCTTCTATCGAAAATTTATTCTTTTTCTGGAAGCCAAGTTGTTCCGAAGGAAGGTCTTGATTCACTGTCATGGTTCCGTGTTCCAGCGTTTTCATGACGCGCACCGCATCCATGCGTTTTTCATCAGAAAGCTCATGAACGGAGCGGACATGGTCCTGGTCTTGTCAAAAAGCTGGCGAGAGGTTATCCGTAGCTATTCAACCAATCCGAATGTGAAACTGCTCTACAATCCCGTGGATCCCTCGATCTTTAAAGCGAAACGAAAAAGCATCGATGGGCGTGCACGGGTGCTTTTCATGGGGAGGATAGGAAAGCGAAAAGGGATTTACGACCTTCTCAAGGTCATTCCCCGCGTCGTTTCCGGATTCAAGGATGTCAAATTCATCCTGGCGGGCGATGGGGACCTGGAGCAAGTCCGAGAGATCGTCCGTGACAGTGAAATGGAAAATCATGTAGAGATTCCCGGTTGGGTCAAGGGTAAGGACAAGATCGCTGTTTTTCAGGAAGCGGAGATGTTTATCCTGCCTTCATATAATGAAGGGATTCCGGTTTCCGTGCTGGAAGCGATGGCTGCGGCGCTGCCGGTTATCAGCACGACGATCGGGGGGATCCCCGATGCCGTCGATGATGGGGTGACGGGATTCCTTATCGAGCCGGGTGATCTGACGGCCATGGAGGAAAAAATCCTCAAGCTGCTGGGAAATCCCGCCCTTAGACGGGAAATGGGTGCCCTGGGACTGAAAAAAATTCAAGAGACGTTCAGCGTGGGGCGGGTGGTTTCACGTCTTTTGTCGCTGTATGAAATCCTCGAAAGATGAGCCGGTGATGTCGACATGAAAGCATTGTTCCTGAATTCTCGAAAAAATATGCTCAGTAGTTTTGGAAATCAATTGAAGAATGCGGGCGGCCGGGTGCATGATCATAAAAAGGAACGGATGGGATCATTCCTTTTCGAATAGCAAAAATCCCATGGTGAAATAGAAATGCCTGATATCGGTTGGCTGATCAAGCGCCTGAAAGTCATGAGCCTCAAGGAAATTCTCATCATGCGGCTCTGGCGGACGGGACGCGATGCGCTTTGGAAACCCGGCCGGCGTATTCCACCGGACCTGTCATTGACGATGAATCTCCTGGAAGAAGATTCTCGACTTATATATGAGAGTCATTTTTCCGATGGAATCAATCACACCATCGAAGCGGCGGAGCGGTTGATGGAGAATCGGATTGTGCTTTTCGGCCGCGAAATCCAGTTTGCGGATCCTCCGGATTGGCTGCGGGACCCGATAACGGGGAACATGTGGCCTTTGGGCAGGATCGATTACAGATCCTCGAGGGTGGGAGATCCCAAGGATGTGTGGGAGCTCAACCGGCATCAATTTCTGCCGGTTCTGGGAAAAGCATCCTGGATCACAGGGGAAGAGCGGTACGGCCGGAAGGCAATAGATTGGATGGAATCCTGGATGGATCAGAATCCCCCCTACAGCGGAATCAATTGGGCCAGTGGTATCGAGCTGGCGCTGCGGGCGTTCTCCTGGCTCCAAACACTGAATTGTCTTTATGATTCCTCGCTCTTGAATGAAGAGCGAATGACCCGCTTGACGGGCTGTTTGTATCGACATGGATGCTGGATCGATTCTCACCTCTCTCTCTTTTCTTCCGCCAATAATCACTTGATAAGCGAGCTGTTCGCTCTGTCGACGCTGGGGCATGCCATGAATCGAAAGAAATGGATATCCCGGGGGCTTTCGATCCTCTCCGATCAGATCGACTCTCAAGTGCTGGCTGACGGAGTGGGGGCGGAACAATCCCTTTCCTATTTGAAACATACGCTGGAATACAGCGCTCTCGCCCTGCTGGTTTGCAGGCGGCGGGAAATGGAGATGCCTCGGAAGGTTCTGCAGGCCTTGGAGCGGGGAGGGCGGTTCCTGCGGTCGATGATGCGGGATGACGGATCTCTGCCTTTCATCGGAGACTCGGATTCCGGTCGTGTTATGGATATGGGAAAAGATTTCGAATCCACCGGGACGCTGCTTAATCTGATAGCCGTTCTCACGGGAAACGACGGATTGATGCAGGCGAACGTTCTTAAAGATGAAGCCTTGTTTTGGCTTCTGGGAGCCTCGGGATTTGTGGGCGTTTCACGGAAAGCGGTAACGACCGCACCGGAGAAGGGTTCGAAGTTTCCCAACGGAGGGATTTTCATATTGGAACGCATTTTTGGTGATGATCGCATTCGTGCCGTATTCGACTGCGGCCCATTGGGATTGCCTCCCTTGGCCGGTCACGGCCATGCGGACGCGCTCAGCTTCGTGCTGGACGTCAATGGCGAGGCCGTGCTGATCGATCCCGGTACGTTCACTTATTTTAAAAGCAGATTCTGGCGCGATTATTTCAGAGGCACATCGGCGCACAACACCGTTCGGATAGACGGATTGGACCAATCGGTTTTCGGTGGCCCCTTCCTGGCCCTGCAGCATAATCAGGCCGAATGCCGCGAATGGATATCCGGTTCCAAGGTATCCGGTCGATCATTCGGATACCAACGGCTGGAGTCCGGGGTCGTCCATACCCGAAGCTTGGAGCTTTTGTCCGAAAAACCGGGATTGAAAATCACGGACGTCCTGGAGACGGAAGGCCGGCATCAGGTTGAAGTGTTTTTTCATCTGGCGCCGGGGATTCATCCCTTTCAGGAATCCAATCCTTCATGGAGCGCGGATCTCAAGGGAAAAGAGCTTAGGTTGGAATTGGATCCTAAGCTGACTTGGGAAGATCATTTCGGAGACGAAGAAACCCCATCCGGATGGGCTTCTCCCGTCTACGGGCTTAAAGAGAGGGTACATACACTCATCGGCAGAACCGGAATCGAGGAAACGGAGTGTTTCACGTCCGAAATAAATTTAATATACCGCGATGGAAAAAAATGAGGGTAGGCGCCGTCGTCATTAATGGTCGAGATCTTTATATGAATGATCGTATGATTTCGCAAAAGGTAAATTCGTTTTCAATCAAAGGAAAAACATGAAAATCAGTGTATTCGGCTTGGGATATGTGGGAACGGTGACGGCGGCCTGTCTGGCTCGCGAAAGGCATCGGGTTGTGGGGGTTGACCTGAATGACGTCAAGGTCGATTTGATCAACGGAGGAAGGTCTCCGGTTATCGAAAAGGACATCCCCTTGATACTGGAACAAGCCTTGGAACGGCGGTTGCTTTCGGCAACCGTCGACGGTCGAAACGCCGTCCTGAATTCCGAGCTGTCTTTTGTTTGTGTCGGGACTCCCTCCCAACCCAACGGATCCTTGGATCTGAAGGCCATGGAGCGCGTGATATCCGAGATAGGATCCTATTTGACGGCGAAAAAGGCCTACCATCTGGTCGTTGTGCGTTCCACCATGCTTCCAGGTACCACGGAGGACCTGATTATCCCCACTCTGGAACGAAAATCCGGGAAACGATCGGGCGTCGATTTCGGCGTGGTCGTCAATCCGGAATTCATGCGGGAAGGATCCGCCGTATATGATTACGATCACCCTCCCAAGATCGTTATCGGCGCCGCCGACGACTCGGATGCCGGAATCGTTGCCCGACTTTATGAGGACATTGATGCTCCCTTGATCCGAACCCGGTACAAGCCGGCGGAAGCGGTCAAGTATGTGGATAATGCCTTTCATGCCCTGAAAATCGTATTCAGCAATGAAATCGGAAATATCTGTAAAGCGATGGGCGTCGACGCCCACGATGTCATGGATATTTTTTGTCAGGACACCAAACTGAATCTTTCCTGTGCTTATTTGAAGCCCGGATTTGCATTCGGCGGTTCCTGCCTGCCGAAGGATGTCCGGGCACTGACGTACCAAGCCCGTTCCCTGGACAGAACCACCCCGGTATTGAATGCCATCCTGCCCAGCAATGAGATGCAGATCAAAAGCGGAATTCAGCGTGTACTCGAGATGGGCGTAAAGCGCGTGGGCGTGCTGGGTTTTGCATTCAAAGCCGGGACGGATGATTTGAGGGAATCGCCCATGGTTGAATTGATCGAGACGCTTCTGGGCAAGGGTTTCTCGATCAAGATATACGACCGGGAAGTCTCACTGGCCAAGCTGATCGGGGCCAATCGGGAGTACATTGAAAAGAAAATCCCGCATATCCAGAAACTCATGGTTGATGACATTCATGTTATTCTCGAGGACGCGGAGCTGATCATTATCGGGAACCGGAGCCAGGAATTTTTGGATGCTTTCCCGCTTCTGCGCCCCGAACAGACCGTTCTGGACCTGGTGCGTATCGCCAGACATGTGGAAACGCGCGCCCGCTACGAAGGACTCAGTTGGTAAAGGGAGTGACGCGATTGAAGAAAAAAGTACTGCTGTTCATCGAAGACGGATCGTTCACCTTCGACAACCGGGTTTTAAGGGAAACCAAAGCTCTCAGGGAAGCGGGTTGGTCCGTCACCGTCATCTCTCCTAAATTCAAAGGAGACCCCCTCTATCGAAGGATCGATGAGGATTTGAGGGCCTATGCCTATCCCAAACCCGACGCCGAGACTTTGATGGGGCATTTCAAGGAAGTCTTCGTGACCTTGACGCTGGGGTCGCTGCTGACGTTCTGGGTGTATCTGCGTCACGGTTTCTCCGTGTTTCATGCCTGCAATCCCATGGATATTTTGTGGTTGATCGCCTGGCCCTACAAACTCATCGGGAAAAAGTTTATTTTCGATCAACACGATCTGGTCCCCGAATTGATCCTTTCCCGGTCTAATGTCGATCCGCAAGGGTGGTTCATTAAAATATTTCTCTGGTTTGAAAAACGTTCCTACCGCTTGGCGGATGTCGTGATCGCCACCAATGAGTCCTATAAAGAGAAGGCGGTCGTTCGGGGCAAGAAGCGAACCGAAGACGTTTTCGTCGTGCGCAACGGACCGGATCTGCGAAAGTTCCGGCCGGTTCCCCCCAATAAAGGTATTAAATCCGAACACGAAATTTTGGTCGGCTATTTGGGAAACATGAATCCGCAGGATGGAGCGGATTACCTGCTGCGGGCCGCGCGTGTGATCGTTCGGGAGCGGAGGCTTTCCCATATCAAGTTCGTTTTTATAGGCGGGGGTTCCTCTCAACCCCGGCTTCATCAGGAATCCAGGAGTTGGGGATTGGATGATAGTGTGACATTTACGGGGCGTATCCCGGATGCCGAGATGCTGGCCGCGCTCAGCGCATGCGATATCTGCGTGCAGCCTGATCCCATGAACCCCCTCAACGATCTTTCGACGATGAATAAGGTTATGGAATACATGGCTATGGAAAAGCCGGTTATCGCTTTTGACCTGAAGGAAACACGGGTGTCGGGAGGGGACGCCGCGCTTTATGTCAAGCCGAATGACGTCGGCGCCCTGGTCGATCAAATCATTTTTTTAGCCGACCGGCCGGATCTCCGACGGCAGATGGGAAGGGCCGGGCGCCGGAGGATCGAAGGCATGCTGGCCTGGAAATTCTCCGTGGAGGGACTGCTGAATGCCTATAAGGCCGCAGGGAGATCAAAACACCGGAAGACGGATTGATTGGGGATTACGAGTCGACGCGTATATTGAAATCTTGGGGAATATCAGGTAAAATCGAGAAAATTCGCGGGATTTGAAACTTAAATTGGAATATAACATGGATTGTGATGTTGCTGTTGTAGGAGCGGGTCCGAGCGGTCTGACGGCGGCCCGACTGCTTGCCGATCGTGGTCTGAGGGTTGTTGTTTTTGAAAAAAAACACGCGGTCGGTGAACAGGTGGTTTGCACCGGAATCGTAGGCCGTGAAGTTTTCGATCGATTCGACCTGCCTCGGGATTCCATCCTTCGTGAATTTCGCAAGCTCACCGTCGTCTCGCCCCTGTTCTCTTCCGCGGCCTATGAGCATCCCGAAAATTTCGCCTACGCCGTTGACAGAAAAGGTTTCGACCGGAGTCTGATGAGGATGGCGGAAGATAAAGGGGCCCGGATTCATGTGTCTGCGGAAGTCGTTGATGTCGTCGCGCAGCAGGATGCGATAACGCTCGTCCTTCGAAACAAGGAAAAAAGATCAGTCCGGTGTTCGGCGCGTGCGTTGATCTTGGCGACCGGTATCAATTACAACCTGCACAAGAAGATCGGTTTGGGTGTTCCCAAGGATTTTCTCTACGGCGCTCAAGCCGAGATCGCATCCGATGTCTATGAATCCACGCATGTTTTTGTCGGACGGGACATCGCTCCGGGTGCTTTCGCCTGGGTGGTGCCTGCCGCCGAAGGCCGGATTCGAGTCGGCCTGATGACGGAAAACGCGCCTGAGGAGAAACTGCGCCGGCTGCTTCGGAAGTGCGGTGTTTCAGAGAAAAATCCTGATTCGATAACGTGCCCCCCCATGTTTCGGGCTATTTCCCAGGGGCTGGTTTCGCGGACTTATTCCGACCGCGTTCTGGCCGTTGGAGAGGCCGCCGGACAGGTCAAGACCACGACCGGAGGGGGGATCTACTATGGAATGCTGGGGGCCGAAGCCGCAGCCGATGTCATGAATCGTCAGTTGGCCCGGGGAGATCTTTCCCGTACGGCTTTATCCGAATATGAGAGAAATTGGAAGCAGGCTGTGCGGAAGGAAATACTCATCGGTTATTACGCCCGCAAGATATGGTCGAATATGTCGGATGGACAGATCGAATATTTGTTCCAGCTGGCAAAAAACGATGGGGTGGCTCCCTACCTGAAGGAAAAGGGAGAATTTGACTGGCACGGTGATTTTATATTGAAGTTCATGAAAAAATCTCCTTTTGCCGCTTTTTTAAAGCTCACATCTTCATTATCTCAGAGGAAAAATTAATTATCGTCTGATTCCAATGCGTAATATGTCCCGTAAGATCGTGTTTATCCTGCCGGCGCTGCTTTTTCTGGCGGTTGTGCCGAAGGGCTTCGGGCAGAGCTACCAGGTTTTTCACAGTGAGTTGAACATGATCAAGGAGAGCGCGAAATGGCATCTGGGGCCTCTCCGGTTTTATCCGCTTTTCCGCATGCGGGATATCGGGTACGACGACAATGTCTATCGGCAGCGGGAGCTGGATGATCCCGTTTCCGACTTTACCGCGACCCTTTCTCCGGAGATCAACGCCTATCTTCTGTTTCGGGATTCCATGATCCTCTCTTTTATGGAAAGGCCCGAGTACGGTTTTTTCTCCAGCCAGAAGCGCGAACGGCGTTGGAACAACACCTTTTCTCCCCAGATTAAAATGCTGTTGTTTCACCGGTTCGTTTTTTCCGCCGGATATGATTACAGCAACCGAAGGCATCGGGCTTCCAGCGAAATCGATGTGCGGGCCAACGTGAAGACGAAAGCCTATACCGGAAGGATCCTGTATGAATCCGCCCGCCGGACGTCTTTCGGATTCTCCGGCCGCATCGAGGAAGACCGGTATGAAGATATCACGCTTCCGGGAGAAGAGATCTATCTGTCCCGGCGGTTGAACCGGGATGAACAGACCGGAAATTTTGAATTTTATTACCGAATATTTTCGGAAAGCTTCTTCACCCTGAGGGCGAGTTACAGCGATTACACATTCCAAAGTGAAGAGTTCAGCTGGCGTGATTCCTATTCGTATCAATTCCTTTCCGGAATCCAGTTCCCCCTGCTGGGAAGGATCCGGGGAAATTTCTCATTGGGATATAAGCGGCTTGAACCCCGCGATCAGGAAAGGGATGGATTTTCAGGACTGATCGCGGATACAAGGATGGACATGCGCCTGGGGAGGGTGAACCTGCGGTTCCGCTACAACCGGGACTGCTTCTTTTCTTACTGGACGAACAATGTGTTCTACAATGACAACATCTACGGCGGAGGAGTTTCGGTTTACCTGACGCAGTTTTTGCGTCTGGATTACGACCTGACGCATTGGAGGAGTCGATATCCGGCGCCGATCCCGGAGGTCCAACCGGATGGATCGGTCGTGGATATTCTCAGACGCGACCGGGCTTTCAACCATTCAACAGGACTGGTATTCAGGATCGTTCAGGATTTCGGTGTCGGTTTCAAGGTGAATTTTTGGAAACGAAGTTCAAATTATACCGTCGTCAACCGGAAAAACTGGTTTGTCGGGGCGGACTTGACATATGATTTTTAATGCCCGGGATGGATGAGAGCAGGTTTTCGGCGGCTCCATTCCTTGACTGATGGATTATATGGAGTATTTTTATAGAGGTGAGAACCGGCCCCTTTTTATATTGATTCGGAGTCGGAAAGGAAAAAAATGAACAACCAAAACGGCCATAAGGAAATCGATCTGTTGACGTACTGGCGTATCATCAGAAAAAGACGGTGGGTGTTGATCACTTTTACGGCGGCGGTGATGTTTTTTACGGGAATTTTCTCTTTTATGGCGACGCCGAAATACCGCTCGACCGCCACGCTCCAGATCGATGATGAACACTCCCGCATGCTGAGCCTGGAAGAGACCTTCGGATATCAAGCCCCGATTCGGGACCTTAGGTTTTATAACACCCAGCTGCGGCTTTTAAAAAGCAAGTCCCTGGCGGAGCGGGTGGGGCGCAAGTTGAATTTGCTTGAGCGTTCCGAGTATGAAAACGGGGGAGGATCCGTAAAAAACATCATCGGCGTCATCAAGGAACTTGTCACCCTGAAATGGCTGCGTTCAAGGGACGCGGAGACTCCGAATTCATCCCGACCCATGATCCCCGTCAATCCCTATTCCGCGATTGCAGCAACGATCCGCAATGGTTTGGAAGTCACTGCAATCCGTGATACACGGCTCGTAGAGGTCAGCTATGTTTCTTCATCTCCCATCTTGGCCGCGGAACTGGTGAACGCCATTTCAGAGGAATTCATCACGTTTTCAGTGGAACGGCGGTATATGACCACTCAGTTGGCTTCGGATTTTCTTGGTGAACAGATCGCAAATCTAAGGCAGGATCTGGCGGCGAAAGAACGGGAGATCAATCGGTATGGGCGGGAAAAGGACCTGGATTTTTTAAACGAATCCGAAAGCACCACCATGAACCAATTCGCGGATATCAATCAGGCATTTACCCAGGCTCAGATCGACCGTATCAATGCCCAGGCCAAGTATCAGGAACTCAAGGATTTGGATGTGGATTCCCTGCCGCAGTACATCACGGATCCGGTGATCCAACAGCTCAAGTCGGAGTACACGCGGGTAAAAAGCGAATATGAAGAAAAGGGCAAGATCTTCATGCCGGATTATCCCGAGATGATCCAGCTGCAGGCTCGGATGGACAACATGAAGCTGGAGCTTCAGAAGACGGTGGATGCGGCCGAATCGGAGTATCGCACGGCCATGATCCGGGAATCTTCCTTAAAGAAGTTGTTGGATAACCAGAAAGAAGATGTCCGCAAGATGAATTCCAACGCCATCTTGTACAACAGCCTGAAGATCGAGGTGGAAAACAAGCGGAATCTTTTGAACTCTTTGGTGGAAAGGCAGAATGAAACCCTGGTGTCCGCGCAGTTGGAGGGCATACGTTCCAGCAGCATCAGCATCATCGATCGGGCAGAAGTCCCGACCGCTCCCTTCGCGCCGAAGAAAGGATTCAACCTCCTGTTGGCCATGATTTTCGGGGTTTTCACGGGCGGGGGACTTTGCATCCTGCTGGAGCAGCTGGATAACACCGTTAAGGACAGCGAAGATATCGATCAGTTGAGCGGGCTGCCTTCCCTGGGAGCGATCCCTTATCTTTCTCCAGACGGGATGAGTAAGAAAATGCTTCAGGCGCAGTATGCCGGGTACCGTAATGTGGAATCGAAAGAAAAGTCTGATCTGGAAGGCACCATACCGGAAGTCAAGGAAATCGAGCTTATCAATCACCGCTATCCCGGTCTCTCGGTGGCTGAGGATTACCGCACGATCCGGACCTCGATCCTGCTGTCTCAACCGGACAAGCGGCCGAAAACCATCATCTTTTCCAGCGCCATGCCCCAGGAAGGTAAAAGCTCGACCGTTGTGAACATGGCGGTCTCTTTTGCTCAGTTGGGCGACAAGGTCCTGGTCATCGATGCCGACCTCCGCCGCCCCCGGCTGCATCGCGTATTCAATGTCAAGAATACGAACGGACTCAGCGGCTTCCTGGCGGGGAAAATCATGATCAAGGAGGCAATCACGAAAACGTCGATCGATAATATCTGGCTTCTTCCCAGCGGTGTGATCCCTCCTAATCCGGCGGAGCTGTTGGGATCGCAGAAAATGAAAAAGATGATGAATTCGGTGAAAGACGGATTCGATATCATCCTGATCGATACGCCTCCGGTCCTTGCGGTGGTGGATGCCGTGGTCGTCGCGGCCATTGCTGACGGCGCCGTTTTCGTGGTGAAAGCGGGGGAAACCACGCGCAAGAATTTCATGAAATCCGTGGGAGAATTGAAACGGGCGAATACCCATATCATCGGAGTGCTTCTGAATGAGCTGAAAGTAGGCAAAGGGGACTATTACTATATGGATTATTATCGTTCCTATCAAGCTGAGGAATATATTACGGAAGAGAATATCTCCCCGGGTGACTGATCGACTGTTTTTGCGAGGAAGAACCTCCGGCCTGCTCATTGCGCCGGGGAATGAAACATAACTTTCGACGATAATCGCTGACCGCGCCGTGGAATAATAACACTCATGAAAACCAATAACGCACTTAATACGGACATCATCGGAAAATCTTACGGAGGCTGGGACCGATTCTGCCGGGAATTCATCCAGTGGGGTATTCTGGGATTGATCGTCTTCAGCCCCCTGCCGGCCGCTTCGGTTAACGAATGGTCGATTTTGGTGATTCAGCTGACCGTTGTTCTGATGACGGTTCTGTACATTTCCATGCGGAAAAAACCTGAAATCAACCCGGCCCTTGCGCGGATGCTCCATAAAATGCGGTGGATGGTCATTGGTTTTTTCGCCTATCTGATTTTCCAGATTATCCCTATGCCTTCAGCATTCGTACGCTTCATATCTCCAAAGACCGCGGCGTATCATTCGCAGTTTGCTCTCAACGGCGCCCGGAAAACAACCATGACGTTGTCGCTGGTTCCGGGACATACTTTGGAGCGCGGTCTGGAGCTGCTGGGATATGTTCTGCTGGCTTTCCTCGTTCTGAAAACGGTCACATCGCGCAAACAGATCATGCGCCTGTTTGCGGTATTGTTTGGAATGGGGCTTTTTGAATCCGTATTCGGATTGATCGGGTTGGCAAGCGCCCGTCCCAGCATCCTTTTTTACCCCAAGGTGTATGCCCTCGACTCCGTCAGCGGAACCTTCGTCAATCGAAACCATTTTGCAGGCTATATGGAGATGATCATTCCGCTTGCCGTGGGATTCATCATCGCGCGTTCAGGATGGATATCGAAAGCCGGAATCAGGTGGAGGGAACGCCTGCTGATGCTTTCCGAAAAACGCATGGCTTCCGGGCTGCTGCTTATGATGGGCGTCGTAGTCATGGGCCTGGGCCTGATTCTATCCCGCTCGCGTTCGGGCGTTTTTCTGCTGGCCTTTAGCATTATCCTTTTTTTCGGTTTGGCAGTGCTAAAATCGGAAGGGGAAAGATACAGCCGGCCCGTGATTCGTTTTGTTTTCCGGGGGCTTTTCATCCTTGCAGCCGGGTTGGTTTTGATGGTCGGGATCGGCGCCACCATAGAAAGATTTTCCATGGACCGCATGCTGCGGGAAGCGCGGCCCGTTTTTTGGGCCAATACCGTGAAGATCATCGGGGAATATCCCTTGGTAGGGACTGGTCTGGGAACTTTCGGATCCGTCTATCCCGAAGGGGAGTCGGCGGGAATCCCTATGAGCTTGGGGCATGCCCATAACGATTATCTTGAATATACGGCCGAACTGGGGTTCGTGGGAATCGTTATGCTTTTAGGTGCGATCCTTTATATGATGACAGTCAGCTTCCGCGTTTGGAAATCGCGGAGGCTGACTGTAGCCGTCGGCCTGGGGCTGGGGGGCCTGGTCGCCGTGCTTTGCATCCTGATCCACAGCCTGACGGATTTCAATCTGCATATTCCAGCTAATATGCTGCTGTTCGCTTTGACGTTGAGCCTGACCGCCGTGGCGGCTTTTCATCATAAGCGGATGGATTCGGAATCCGGTGGATCTTCAGAAGAATCGGATAGAAGAAGGTAATGCAATAAAGATGAAAATCGCCAAAAAATTCTTGTTGATTTTCCTGCTTATGGGATTAGGATTGATCGATATCGCGATTTATCGCGGGCACCATTTTTTTTATCGCAGCGATAAAACCAGTCGAGACCATGACAAGGTGGATCTTCTTAGAGAAGCCGTCCGATATTATCCGCTGAACGACCGTGTTTATTATGAACTGGGGAAGGCTTATTTCAATCTGGGGATGCAGGAGCTAGCCGATACCGGGGCGTCCCGGGAATTTTTTAGAAAATCAACGGAGGCGTTTCATCGATCGCTGAACCTTAATCCGGCGTCGCAATATGCCCATTATAATCTGGGCCGGACTCTCCAATACTGGAGTTTGTTGGACCCGTCCGTGCCGTACGATCCTCTGCAAGAGTACTGGAAGGCTTCCCGTTTGGTGGGTGAAAACAACGAGATTTATTTTGAAGTGGGGAAAATATTTCTCACCCGCTGGAACCTTCTTTCGGATCAGGAAAAAGACCTTGCATTCGATATCTTGAGATCCATCATGCTCCGGCGCGATTTGAACCGGGTCAGAGCGTTGCTGAATATCTGGGAGATGAATGTCCGGGACTATGCCGTGATGGATCGAATACTGCCGGAAGACGGTCTCCTTTTTCGGGTTTATGCGCGGTTCTTGGGTGAAAAATCGATGTCGTTGGAAGAACGGTGGAAATATCAAGTCAAAGCCGATGTGCTGGATTATTATGAAGCCGAAAGCGAATATGACGCCGGCAAAAACGCGGTTCTCTACTACCGGATGGAAGTAGCTTTTGGGCACTTTTCGAATTGTCTGGCGCTGTTGGCAGACTTGAAATTCCATCAAAACCTGTATACTGAAAAACCGATCGATCCCAAAGCCTTTCTGGAACTTAAGAAAAACACCTATCTGAATTTGATCGAAACCGGACTTCAAAGCGGGAAAACGATATCCGAGATTAAGGCTTTCCTCCGCGGGTATCTCCAGCTTGAAGATAAGGTCTCTGAAATTAAAAAGTTGGGTGAATTCCTTGAAGAGCAGCGATTTATCTCAGGAATCCTTGAAGAGAACATGAGAGATCTGGATGTTTTTTTATCTGTCCTGCAGTTGTATTTCAAGGAAAACAGATACCGGGACATCATTCGTGTCGGAAACCTGTTCCGGGAGAGTTATCTCGTGATCCCGGAAGGGGGAGAGGAGGCCTATGTCGATGTACTGCGCGTCATCGGCGATGCTTTTATGAAAGCGGATTTTGTCTATGAAGCCGGGGAATTTTATCAAAAGGCCTTGGACGCGGATCCGGATAATGTGGACCTGCTCCTGCGTTTGATCCGCAATTACGAGCGGTTGAACAATGAGGATAAAATCGCGGAAATCCGAGCGGGAATCACGGCCGTCACCACCGCCCGCGAGATGTCGTTCCGGAATTTTACGATAAAAAAAGGACACAGTTTTACGAAATATCTGCTGCTTGATGGAAGCGACGTCGAGTTGGAGCTGCTTTTCGACCAAGGAGCGGATAAAGACGGACCTTTGATATCGGTCCTCTTCAATGAGCGTATGGTATGGGAAGGTTATCTGAACAGTCCCCGGCTCTTATTGAACCTGGAAACCCGGGTCGGCGAAAACAAGTTCACGTTTATCAGTGTCAGCCGGGATGTTTCCCCGGTTAGACTGGTCCACCGTGTTCAGAAGGAGAGCGGATGAAAGCCGAAGAAAAGAAATCAAAACGGTTTGCGTCGGATCTCAAGAAAGCCTTGTTTTTGAAACGGCCTTTCGATATCGCTCTGGCTGGAACCGGTCTTATCCTGTCCTCTCCGCTCTGGCTTGTGATTGCCCTTTTGATATGGCTTGATGATCGCGGCCAGGTTTTTTACGGTCAGGGGCGGATCGGGAAAGGCGGAAAGGTGTTTCAAACGCTCAAGTTTCGGTCGATGATAAGAAACGCCGAAATGGAATCGGGACCGCAGCAGGCGCGCGAGCAGGATCCCCGGGTTACCGGCATCGGAAAAATCCTGAGGGCAACGGCCATGGATGAGCTTCCCCAGCTGATCAATATTTTCAAAGGCGACATGAGTTTTGTAGGACCGCGCGCCTTGAGGCCGGAGGAAATAGAGGTCGCCGGAAACGGTGTTCCGGTGAAGCTGCAGGATTTAAGCGGTTATGACCGGCGTCACAGCATCCGGCCCGGTTTGACCGGAGTCGCCCAGATTTTCCTGCCGACGGATGCTCCCCGAAGAAGAAAATTCAGATATGATCTGTTTTATATCCGCAGGATGAGCTTCGGTTTGGATATAAAGCTTATCCTCCTATCGTTTTGGATCACTTTTCGGGCGAAATGGGAATCGCGGGAAGGCAAGATATGAAGTCGGGAATCCGGCTTCATTTAATGGAGAGTCGTTATCATCCGGGCCGCCGGTTGATCGACCGCTCCGTTGCTTGACCGCCCGGTGAGGAAATTATATGATGATTTTTGGTGAACGGAATGGGGGATTCCTCTTATTCGAGCAAGAACGAAGGAGTCGATAGTGAAGAATATAGGGTTTTTTATTCTCATAGGATGGTTTTTCTGCTTTGGGACTTCGCTTATCTGTCAGGAACAATATTCTTCCGAGTACCGAATCGGTCCCAAGGATCTATTGGAAATCCGTGTCTTCGGGCTCGATGAGCTCAACTCGACCGTCCGGGTATCTGAGGATGGAAATATCACCTTGCCGCTGCTCGGTGAAGTGGAGGTCGAAGGACTGTCGGCGGCGGAATTGGAACGGAAGCTGAAAAGCCTTCTGGAAGAGAATTGGCTGCGGGATGCACAAGTGACGATCTTTATCGTGGAATACCAGAGCAAGAAGGTTTCGGTATTGGGGGCGGTTCGTGAACAGGGCTCCTATGAACTGCTCGGGCGGCAGACCTTGCTGCAGATCATTTCCCAGGCGGGAGGGCTGACACCTGAAGCGGGGAATGAGATCATCGTGATCCGTCAGCAGGATGACGGCAATAACGCGGCATTGAAAATACCGCTTGAGAAGCTGGTTCTCGAAGGCGACGTCAACCTCAATATCCCTCTCCAGCCCAATGACATCATCAATATCCCCATCGACAAGTTGATCAATATCTATGTTTTCGGACAGGTTCGCAATCCCGGCGCCCTGGAACTGAAGAAATCCAATATTCCCACTCTGCTTCAGGCTATCGCTCAAGCCGGAGGATTCTCTGAACGGGCTTCGAAAACAGGCGTATTGATCAAGCGCAAGGATGAGACGGAGAAGGAAAAAGAAATCAGGATCAATGTAAAGGATATCATCAAGGGGAAAATCGATGATGTCCAGTTGAAGGAAAACGATATCGTTTTCGTCCCCGAAACGATTTTTTAAAAATACGATAAAGCCGGCCGCGAAAGAGGTCTTCGGGGAATATACCTCTCCACCGAGAAGGGGAGAGCACGGGATGCCTCCCGTGGTGTTTTCAGCCCGATCCATGGTGAAATAAATGATCGATATACACAGCCACATCCTGCCCGGGATGGATGACGGCGCGCGCAGCCGCGACGAAGCCTTGGAAATGCTCCGGTATGCCGAGTGCGACGGGATCGAAAAGATGGTTCTGACGCCTCACCTTTTTCGAGGAGAATTTGAAGGCAAAAATCCGGGCGTCTTCTCGCGGAAAACGCAATCTCTGAAACGGCACCTGAAAACCGCCGGTATTCATATAGAGCTGTTCTGCGGGGCGGAAGTTCACATCTCCCATGACCTGATTTCCAAGATCCGGGATCACCGGGAGCATTTGGTCATTAGCGGGACTTCCTACATGATGGTCGAATTCCCTTCCGATCATATCTTTTCAGGGATCAAAGATCTCTTTTTCGAGATCATGAACGAGGCGATCACTCCGATCATCGCGCATCCCGAAAGGAATTCGGTCTTTATGCACAAACCTCAGCTGCTGGTCGAATTGGAGCGGATGGGAAGTCTGGCCCAGGTTAATCGAGGTAGTTTTCTTGGCTTGTATGGGAAGCGGGTAAGGGAATTCGTATTCAATATTCTAGATTGGAATCTGGTTCATTTTATCGGAAGCGATTCCCATAATCTCCGTTCTCTGGTCCCGAAACTTTCCGACGCCGTCAAAATGGCGGCGGAGCGGATCGGCGAGGAGCCGGCCGCGGCGCTGGTGACGACGAATCCCCAGGCCGTTTTGGATGACAAGGAAATTCCTTATCACCCGGAACCGATCAATCCGGTGGATAAAAAAAAATCGCTGAAGATCAAACTGCCTCGATTCCGGAAATCCCCCCAATAAATTACCGGTCACAATAGTCGATTTCCACTGAGGAACCGGCATATCGAATATATTCAGCTTGACAACCACGGGAAACAGGCATATTTTATGACTATAGGCGGAGGATTTTTATGCTAAAAGGTAAATTTACAAACACAGGAGTTATTGTTTTTTTGTCCCTCGTTCTCTGTTGTGCGGGATTCGTTCGGAGTGAAGAAGCGACATCGGGCAATATCATCGGTTTTATCTACACTCAAGACGGGACCACCCCTCTTGAAGGCGCAGTGGTCAAAGCCCTGAATGTTTCAAGTGGAGTTGTTTACACCAGCACGCAATCGGATGAAAACGGAATTTTCACGATCGAGAGTGTCGAAAGCGGAGTATATAACTATGCCGTTTCGACATCTGATGGGGATTTCGACTCCGATGGACTTATCGGCGTCAAGATTCAGCCGAATGAAACGGCCAAGATCTCCATCTCTCTCAACCCGTATGACAGCAAGGAACGGAAAGCGCTGGAAGAGCTGTACGGAGAACACATCGATGGAGAATCGTTTGTAGGACGTATTGTTGAGTTTGATGCCCAGAGAATGATCGCGAGCGTGTACATCGTCACCGGAATGCTGCAGCGGAATGTGCGGATCCATCTCAAAGGAGATGAGGAATTCTATCAGAAGCTCTCTGTCCTCAAGCACGAAGGAAAAGACACGAAAAGGCTTTTCGCGGGACAGACCGCAACCATCAGCTTGAAGAAAGCTGCCGGTATAGGAGATGCGGTTTACGTCGTACGGCGCCGGGGCTTGATTCCTTTCTTCACGACACCGGTAGGATTGGCCACCGTCCTCGCGAGCAGCGGAGCGATCCTTTACACCACAATCGAATTGAACGACAGACCCCCGGATTATTCTCCGAAGCGCAACCAGTAATTTCTCCTGTCTGAAAACATTCAATAAGTGAAGGAAAGACGTCTACCTCTATATATGAAAACCATATTTATATAAAGTATTAGACCAATAAATAGAGGGCCGGAGAGGAGCGGCTGTTCGAAGCTGAACACCCTTCTCCCGTCCCTCTTTTTTTTTAACTCCGAAATCTGTAGAATGGTTTATTCAAGGAGAGAGATGATCATCGGATGCAGGTTTTTCATGACGCGGCTCCTGGCGGTTCTGGGACTTTGTATCTTGGCTTTTTCATGGGGCACGGGGATTCAGGAGAGGAACGACTATAATCGGGAAGAGGCTTTAAAGGTCATACATCTGCTGGAGAAGATTCAAATGGAATCGCTCCGTTCTCCTTCAACGCGCCCTTCAAGAAAGGCGGTCGTAACCGAAAATCAGCTGAACGACTATATCGCCTACCGCATCGAAAGTGAAAAGGAGGAGATCTTGCGGGAGCTGCGGTTGAAAATATTTTCCCGCAAAAAAATCGAAGGCAGGATCCTTATCGACCTCGGCAATGAGCCGATCCCGCAGATCCTCAATCCGGAGATGGTGCTCTATTTTGCCGGAAGTCTGGAAACGAAGGGTCAGGCCGTACGCCTGCACCTAGATTCGCTGTTTCTGGGAGAGCAGGCGATCCAGCCCGAAATACTCGACCTGATCATGGCTATCGCCGCCGGTGCGCAGAATGAAGTAGCGGGAACGTTGAATGATTGGTGGAAACTTCCTTATGGGATTCGGGACATAGAAACCGACAAGGAGAAACTGTGGCTCTTCTATTGATAACGGAGAGCCGTTGGAATATTGGACGGGAAAATCGGTTGGTGTTGTTTGAGAGACGTTACAAATGGAAGCTGCGCATAGGCGTCGCGGCTGTAGGGAGACGGATATGATTCGGGTTGTCAGCGGACGGTTCAAGGGAAAAAGGATCAAAAGGGTTCCGAACATGCGGGTGCGCCCCATGCCGGATAAATTAAAGGAAAGTCTGTTCAGCATCATCCAGCAGGATGTCCGGGACGGTCTGTTTCTCGATGGATTTGCCGGAACCGGATCGGTGGGTATCGAGGCCTTGAGCCGGGGAGCCCGGGCGGCGATCTTTATCGAGGAATTCTATCCGGCCGTTAAAATCATTCGCTCAAATCTTGAGAAATGCGGCGCGGAGGATCTGGGGCGGGTCATCCACAAGGAGTTCAACCGGGCCGTCATCCAATTATCGAAGGAAGAAGCCCGATGCGATATGATATTTCTGGATCCTCCGTATAAGCTGCTGGATGAAAGGAACCCGCTTAAGGTCATCAGCAAACGCGGCATCATCAAGCCGGGGGGGACGATCATTCTGCGGCGGCATTATAAGACGAAATTCGCACCGAAATATTATAAAGCGAAACGGATCACAACCATCGGTGACGACTCCATCGAGTTTTATACCGGATGAACGACCTTACGCGGGGGACGCCGGGTGGAGGGCATGCCGTTTTGACGGAGGAGTTGAATTGGGGTGGGATTTTCTAATACAATTGGAGATCGGATTTCGGGAAAAGAGCGGTAATGAAAGTATTTAAATCAAAAGATGGACAGCGTGCGGAAGAATCTTTCCTGATCGAAGAAGACGATATATTTTCAAACCTCGAACATAAGCAGGGATCCTCTCTGTTTTTAGGGAAATATAGTCTTGGGGAAGTGATAGCGGTTTTGAAGAAGAAAAATCTTTTTCGTATCGCCAGACAGAGAGGATTGTGGCCGCTGGTTTTCGATGCGGATTCCTCGGAATTTCCGCCTTTGCAGCGGTTTCAAGTGTTTTTGAAGAACAAGCAGCCGGAAAATTTGATCGTCGACCTGAAAATCAGAGAAGGTAAATTCAGACCGAAACAGGAAGTCGATTTTCCTTTTTCAATGGATCCCTATAATTTTTTGATGCTTGAGTGGTTGACGCTGCAGAATCCGCTGATCGCATTCTCGGGAGAAAAAACGCCGCTGCCGGGGCAGCAGCATCCGGGGCTCAATATTGGAAATAAAGTCATCAATTTATTCGTGAATCTTGCGCAGCGCTGCGGGGATGACGGGATATTGGCTTTCCCCGCCTATTATCACAACGCGCTTTTGTTTTCGCGAAATTTTCATTTCGTCAATCCGGTAAAAAAAGGAGAAGTCCTCGCCATAAGAAAATCATATCCAAGTCTATCATTCAAAAAAATGGCGTGGATCGTACACCTTAATTGTCTGCGAAATGAAGACGGATCGGTGTATGAATGGAAAGCTGAAGAACAGCTTTATCCCCTGAATAAACGCTTAGAGGACTATTTCGAAACCCGGGAATACAAAAATAAGGTCAAAGACTCTGAAAACAGCCGAAGGTTTCTCATCGATTGGAGCTGTTACGAAGAGAGAATGACCGAGATAAAGGGGAATAATTGGTCCGAAGTCTTTTGATGCGGAACGGGTGACGGCCGTTCTTTATCATGCGATTGCCTTGAGTGATGACAGCATGAAAAAATATCCTTTTGCGGGCATATTCATATATGCAGGGTTGATCCTGACCTGCGGCGTGATTCCCCCTACGTTTTTCAGAGAAGCTCAAAACATCATGAGCCCGATCGCTTCTCTTGTATCCGATCATACTCTGCATGGACTCGGTTTCGGCGTGTTCGCTTGGTTGTTGTGCTTCGGTTATTACAGCGCCGGCTATCGAAAGCTTCCATTGATAAGGATCATCACGATATCGCTGGCCTACGGACTTTTTATCGAAGCGGTTCAGATCCCACTCCCATACCGGGTTTTCGAATGGACGGATATTTATGCGGACGGGGCGGGTGTCTTGGCGGCCGTTATCCTTTTTATTCTGGTTATCCGGATCAGATATATCAGGAATCGACCGCGTCCCAAGGAAATTGCGTAGCGGAAATATCTCCTGACGCAGGTGCTTGCGGCGGTGATTCCTCTTTACCTGGCAGATGAGCTTTGCTATAATACCATCCTTGATAAGGAGCGATGGAAATGAAGAAAGAAATTCATCCGGAATATATTGACTGCAACGTCACCTGTGCTTGTGGAAATACGTTTACAACCCGTTCCACCAAGAAAGAGATCAGAGTGGAAATCTGTTCCATGTGTCATCCTTTCTTCACGGGAAAGCAGAAATTCATCGACAGCGCCGGTCGTGTAGAGAAATTCAGGAAAAAGTATGGCACCGTTGTCAAATAAGCGTCATGCTGCAAAAATTGGAAACCATAAGGGAGAAGTATAACGCCCTTATTGCATCTCTTTCCGATTCCCGCGTCATCACCGATCCTCCCAGATTAAAAAAGATAGCCAAAGAAAGGGCTGAACTGGAGCCCATCGTTAAAAAATACATTTCTCTCCTGAAAATAAATAGCGAATTGGAGGAATCACGGGAAATCCTGGATGATCCCGATATGGATGAAGAAATGAAGGGATTGGCGGCCGAAGATCTGGCTCGTCTGCGGGAAGAGGCCCATACGCTCGAAGAGACCTTGAAGCTCTTGTTGCTGCCGAAAGACCCGAGAGATGAAAAGGACGTCCTGCTGGAAATCCGGGCCGGGGCCGGTGGAGATGAAGCGTCCCTGTTTGCACAGGACCTTTATCGAATGTATGCTCGTTTGGCCGAAAGAAAGGGGTGGCGATTCGAGGTCATGAATACGAGCCTTTCGCCCATCGGGGGCTTCAAGGAAGTCGTCGTCAATATTCGGGGAGGGGACGTGTATTCGCGGTTGAAATATGAAAGCGGTGTTCACCGTGTCCAGAGGGTGCCGCAAACCGAAACCAGCGGTCGTATTCATACCTCGACGGTAACCGTCGCGGTTATTCCCGAAGCCGATGAAGTCGACGTTCTGCTGGAACCCAAGGATCTTAAAATAGAAGCTTTCGGTGCTTCGGGGCCGGGAGGACAAAACGTCAATCGAAATTATACGGCGATCCGGATCACCCATAAGACTTCAGGTATGGTCGTCTCCTGTCAGGATGAGAAGTCGCAGCACCGGAATAAGGAGAAAGCCTTGCGGATCCTGCGCTCCCGCCTTCTGGATAAAGCCCAGCATGAGCAGCAGGAAAAGATATCCAAGGATCGGCGGCTGCAGGTGGGGACCGGGGAGCGAAGTGAAAAAATCCGCACGTATAATTTCCCTCAATCACGCGTGACGGATCACCGGCTGCATCTGAGCCTGCATAAGCTGGAAAGTGTGCTGGACGGGGAAGTGGATGAAATCATCGATGCATTGCGCATCCATTATCAATCCGAGATGATGACGCGAATGGAAAAGTCATCAGCCTGATAACGTGGCGCCGATAAGTATACGGAAAGCTTACGAAGAGGGGAAGAACCATCTCAAGGAGCTTGACCGCCCGGAACTCGAATCAAGGCTGTTGATATCGGAGGTTTCCGGAATCACCGAAGTGGAATTTTATGCGGATCCCGACCGTTTGCTGACCCGGCGCCAGCAGAGGCGTTTTCATCGCTTGATCACGCGGCGCAAAAAGGGTTTTCCCACTGCCTACCTGACAAAGAGGAAAGAGTTCTGGTCGCTCGAATTCCATGTCGGCCCAGCGGTTTTGATCCCCAGGCCTGAAACTGAACTCCTGGTGGAACAGGTGATCAAGGTCGTCGATTCGGAAAAACCGATCGTGGTCGATGTGGGAACGGGATCGGGAAACATAGCCGTGGCCTTAGCCCGTGAACTTCCGAAAGCACGGATTCATGCCATCGATATTTCCCGCGCCGCCTTGGAAACGGCTCGCCGGAACGCTCGTTTGAATGGGGTGAGCGGTTTGACCTTTCTCAGAGGAGATTTGCTGTCTCCTTTGAAAAAAGCGGGATTGGAGGGAAAGGTGGATGTGATCGTATCCAATCCGCCTTATGTGGCGCGGCATGAGTGGGAATCGCTTCCCCCGGAAATCCGTGAACACGAACCGATGAACGCTTTGGTGTCGGGAGAAACCGGCATGGAAATCATCACACGCCTGGTCGCAAAATCCCGGCAAGGGCTCAGGCCCGGAGGGTATCTGATCATGGAAATCGGAAGCCTGCAGAAAGATGCGGTCCTTCGGATTTTGAAACCGTCCTGGACGGACATCCGGTGTGTCCACGATCTCAGCGGTCTTCCGCGCATCTTCCGCGCACGACGAAAATAAATGCGCGCCGGCGGCGGGTTCGGCTCGGAGGATCATTCCCAAATGTGAAGTCTCACGTCGCCCCCCCGTTTCAGGAAAGGCGTTTCATCGCCATCATGTCCTCGAATCCGGGCAGGAGTTTGGTCGATTGATAGCGTATCTTTTCCCACTGTCTCGGTTCAAGAGATCGGAAAGCCTCGACGATATCCGGATCGAATTGACTGCCTTTCTTTTCTGTGATTTCTTTTCGGGCGAAGGAGAAGCTCTGCTTTCGACGGTAGGGACGGTGAGACGTGATCGCATCAAGAGCGTCGGCAAGAGCGAATATTCTGGATTCCAATGGGATCTGATATTTTTTAAGCTGGTTGGGATATCCGGTCCCATCGTATTTCTCATGATGGTAAAGAATGATGTTTCCGACTTCTTCGACCAGCTTGATCTCTTTGATTAAACCGAAACCCAGTTGCGGATGTCGTCTGATTTTTAGCCATTCTTCCTGGGAGAGCGGCCCGGGTTTCTTCAATATGGAATCGGGAATGGCGATTTTTCCCACATCATGCAGCAGGGATCCTTTGCGGATGTTATCGAGTTTACCGGGATCATCAATGCCGAGAATCTGAGAGAGAACCTGGCTGTATTTGGCGACGGTGCGGGAGTGCCCGAAGGTTTCGACGTCGCGCAGGTCCAGGGCGGTCATCAGGTTTTCCAATGTGGAATCATAGATGTCTTCCAATGCCAAAGCCTTGCTGAGGCTTCTCTGCTTTTCAAGCTGAAGGCGGCGGTATTTTTTGAGCGTGGATTCATTGATCTTAATGAGATCGCTTTTAGCGAACTCATTCGTGATGGCGGAGAGAAGCGATGCCCGGTTTCCGTGCCCGGCCACTTGGTCGATGATCCCCTCTTCCAGCCACGAAAGCGCCGTGTCGGCTGTTTCCGGGGTGGAAAACAGGATTATCGGCAGGGATGATAGGAATGATTTTATATCAAGCAGGAATGCTTGCGTGGTTGCGGGGGGGTGATCCCCAGCGATGACGGTTAACGAGATGCCCGGCGTTTTTCCGAGATATTCCGCGGCCTTGGTCAGGGAATTCGAGGTGTGAACCGTGAAGGACTTTTGTTGTAGAAAGCGAGATGTGTTCCTGCGTGATTCTTCATGGGGATCGACAAGAAGGATTTTCTTAGAAGAGGCCATTTGATATCATCCTTGATCTTTTCGTGAATTCAACCACGGGGGATCACCGTTTGGGAATGAGTCCCCGGCCTTCCAAGTAACGAAGAATGATCTCCCGGCTTGATTCGATATCGTGGAGACTGGTATCGATCGTGATTTCAGGATGGAGCGGCTCCTCGTAGGGAGCGGAGATCCCGGTGAAATCCTTGATCTCACCGGACCGTGCTTTCTTATAGAGACCCTTGGGATCCCGTTCTTCAGCGACATCCAGGGGAACCTTGACATAGACTTCGATGAAATCTTCCTTTTCCACCAGATCCCTCGCTTTGTCCCGATCGACGCGATAAGGGGAAATGAACGCAGTCATGGTGATGATCCCGGCATCGGCGAAAAGTTTCGAGACCTCTCCGATCCGGCGGATGTTTTCTTCCCGGTCTTCAGGGGAAAAACCGAGGTTTTTATTCAGACCGTGGCGAATATTGTCTCCATCGAGAATATAACAAAGATGTCCCCGTTCGAAGAGGGCTTCCTCGACGGCATGGGCCAGAGTGGATTTGCCCGAACCAGATAGTCCGGTATACCAGATGACCAACCCTTTTTGGTTGAGCCGTTTCTCTCGATCCCGCTTGGCGACCCCGCCTTCATGCCATGTGATGTTGGTGGCTTTTTGATCCGTCATTTTGCGTCTCCCTGCCGGTTGATACGGCTGTAGTACTCGATCAGGATTTGGCTGACTTCCGGTCTGCTGAACTCTTTGGGGGGAGTTTCTCCCCGAGACAACATTTCCCGAAGCTTGGTGCCGCTGATCAGAACCCGGTCATCTTTTCCATGGGGACAGGTTTTCATCGACGCCATCCCGTCGCATTTGTAACACCAGAAGGTCCAATCAATATTCAGAGGTTTGATATGAAGCTCTCCCGGCCCGATCTCCTCGAAGATCTTTTGCGCGTCAAAGGGGCCGTAGTAGCTGCCGACTCCCGCATGGTCGCGTCCGATGATCAAATGGCTGCAGCCGTAATTTTGCCGGAAGATCGCATGCAGGACGGCTTCCCTCGGCCCTCCGTATCGCATTTCCATGGGATACACTTTGAGAACGACGCGATCCTTGGGGTAATACTTATCAAGCAGGACGTCGTAGCACTTCATTCGGATGTCGGCCGGGATATCGCCGGCTTTGAGTTTTCCGACCAAAGGGTGAATAAGGATGCCGTCACTGGTTTCGAGAGCGATTTTCGTACAGTATTCATGGCTCCGGTGAATGGGATTGCGGGTCTGAAAGGCGGCGACGGTCGTCCAGCCTTTTTCAGCGAAGATGGCCCGGGTTTCCTTCGGCCTTCCGTAAGTGGAGCCGAAAAGACGGGGATACGGTCCTTCGCTGAACGCCGTGACCGGACCGGCCAACAGGATATCTTTTTGGGCGTAAACTTTTGCTACGCCCGGGTGGGCTCCTTCCTGGGTCCTGAAAACCTGCTGAGCTTCTCTCTGCTTGTCATAACCGTATTTTTCTTCGACGGTCATGCGTCCCATCAACTCGCCGCTTTCATCGTCGATCAGCGCGACATCCGTTCCCAGCTGCAAGCCGTCCGCCTGTTTCCGGTCGACCGAAAGGGTTATGGGAATGGGCCATAGGGTTCCGTCGGCAAGATGCATGGATTCCACTACTTTCAGGTAGTCCTGTTCTCCCATGAAACCTTCCAGCGGGCTGAAAGCGCCGATCGCCATCATGATCAGATCTGATGTTTCGCGGGATGTGAGTCGTATTTCCGGAAGTCCTCGAACGGATTCCAAATTATCTTTCAGGGTTTCCCGTGGGCACAGGAGAGGGTTTAGCCGCCCGCCGTGAGGTGGGACGAGATTGCTTGTCATGTGTCATGCTCCTTTTGGTTTCGAATTGCCGCTCTTACAGATATCCCAGGGATTTAAGACGCTTCCGAATCGCCTCGATTTCTTTTTGACTGAGATTTTCCTTGTTTATCGGCGGAAAATCTGAAGATTCCGGTTGGATGGAAGCCAAATCTCTCAGGACGTATACGATAAAATCCGTCACGGAATTAAAACCGCTGCCGTCGACGATTTCGGACAGACGATTGTAGAGACTGCCGGGGATTTTTATGGTTACTTTACTGCTAACCGGTTTGATGGGATTAGCGCTCATATAACACTCCTATAAGAGTATTTAAACTTATTCGTTTACCGACGGAATGTCAAGGTTTATACTGGGGATAAAGGTTGATATCCGAAATAAGAGGCCCATGAAGATCTCTTGAAGGGCGCAGGGGAGAAGCCCAAGAAGGCGCAGGCAGGGAGTGAAAATATAATAATTCGATGCGCCTCTCCGATTACACCTCCTCACCTTTACAGGTGAAACGCAGCAGGAAAAATTAGCCCCGGTAATCGTCTTAAAAGGCGATTGCGGGGATTGGGGGGATTTGCGAAACTAGAGGCGCGGAAACGGTCGGGCGGCTCCGATCGATCAAAAAGAACATGAAGATAAAGATTTTCTTACAAGCCAAGGAGAGCCATAATGGTTAAGGACAACGAATTGGTGAAAGAATCCTCTTCCATCATTGAAGAGGTCGAAGAACAGCTGAATAAGATTCTGCAGGACAAAAAGGCCCAGGTGCAGAAGGAGCTCGATGACAAGATCAGGCTGGAAAAGGAAGAAGCGCAAAAGCGGATATCGATGCTGGAAGAAGAGGTCTCCGAGGAAAAACAATCTCTCGCTCACTACAGTACCGTCCTTAGCGAATACGAAAGCAGCAAAGAAGAGCTTCGCGTGCAAATACAGGAGCATCTGGATAAGGCCGTTCAGTACCAAACCGAAATCGAAACAATGACCAGCCAGACCTTGGATGAACTAAAAGCGGTTCACACTCTCAATCAGAAGCTGGAAGAGGTTGTCCGCCAGGCCGATGAGCAGGTTTCGGGATTGAAACGAAGCATCGAAAATAAATTCGGAATTATCGCTCCTCTCCCAGAATACAATAGTAAAAACGATATCGATTTCAATCTTGAGATGGAATTGTCCAAGCTGAACAAGATAAAGGACCTGCTCTCGGGAGTGGATGAGTCGCTTCCCGAACCGACGGAAATCGTCGATTTCGAATCGAAAACCGAAGCCGTGGAATCGGATGAACAAATCCCCGTCGAGATTTCCGGTGAAGAGAAGCCGCCTCTCCCGGTGGGAGCGGCTTCCGACGACATCGAATATGAAAACCTGATTGAGCCTGAAGCGGATGAAGCGGGATCAACGGCTTCAGAAGAAGAACCTTCGGGTGAGGATGAAATCTCTCCTGACGCGTTAGCCGCAGAGTCTTCGGAGCTGGAGGCATATCGTAAATCCGAACATGTCGAAGGAAACGGAGAAATCAAATATTTTATGAAAGACGATAAAATCGTGATCGATGCTCAAGTCATATTCGATGCCCTTGATCACAGTCTTGAAGAAGCGAAAACCCTTTATTCGAAACTCGTGGATCTCGATTCACCTAAAGAGCAGTTTTTCGTCAAGCAGGATATAATCCGTCATCAGGACGAACTGCGTAAGATGATGTTGAGCTACGTGAAAATCGCGGAGAAAGAACAGAGTTCGTTTCCCCCCGGAATGGATGCGGTTTTGAATCTGGACATACTGAAAGAGATCCTCGAGAAAGTCTCCATGGAAAACTGGAGTAACGAAAGCGACTACAAGGCCTTTGAAAAATATATAAGGGAACGCAAGGACGCTTTCTCCAATCTCTACAGCCGGAGCATCGATGCGGAGAAAGCCATCATGGAAGAACTCAGAATGATGGATTGAGGGAATCGGTTACTGTGAAAATCCGGTGCTTTTCGTCGTCAGCGATGTGAAATATTCCTCCATAGCCGATCGATCTTTAAGTGTGAGGTCCGTGAATTTTAATCCCGAGTGGTAGTAGGGCAGATTAGGATTGTTCTTTTCGGAGTAGACGACTTTTCCCCGGCATTGACAAGCCTTATTTCCCAAAACGAGGATGAGTTCTAGGATTTCTTCGGCGGGGAGGCGGGAGGGAGTGCTGATCTTGAGTCCACCCGTACTCAGATTGATGGTTTTTGTGACCATGTTTCCGCGGTGCAGACGGTAGATGATCGCGGTGTTGATGAAATGACGCTTCTGTTTACGTCTTTCGTGTCCCGGTACGTTTTTATAGGTTTTGATGAGATCGGAAGGATGGTCGGTTTCTTGATTCGCATAGTACACGCAGATTTTATTTTTCGCGGATAAATGTATCCCCCCGTTTTTTTGCTTGGCCTCCGAGAGGGCGCTGTCGGCTTCGGTAATGATCTTCTTCAGGTTGAAACGATTGATCGGGTGAAGAGCACGAATCCGATCCTGGGGCAGCATGGTGATCCCGAAACTCATCGTCAGATTTTTGTGCGGCTGGTACTCCTGCTCTTCAAAATAATGTTCGGCTACATTCTTTCTGATCCTGTCTGTGACGCTGGCGGCCTCTTCGCTGTCATGCACGGAAGACAGAAAAAAGAGAAATTCCTCGCCTCCGTAGCGGCAGAGAAGGTCTCCTTCACGGATGGATGCATTGAGAATCGTCGCCAATTCCCGCAGCAGCCGGTTGCCGGCTTCATGGCCGTTGCGATCATTGTAATTCTTGAACCAATCCACGTCCCCCATCACGAGGGCGTAAGAATCTTCTTCCAGCTGGCGTTTGCTTTTTGACCGCAATTTCTGCAGAACTTTTTCTAAAAAAGGTTCCGGGCGCAGCAATCCCGTCAGCGCATCGTACCGGATGAGGTTGAGTTTATTGATGGCGATGGCGATATGCTCGCATAGTTTCTTCAATACCTTTTCATCCTCTTGAAAAAAACCGGTTTCCGCCGGCGTATCCCCCGAATATTTATTGTAGACTTCCAGAACGCCGATGGTTTGCTTGGCATGTATGATGGGAGCTGCAATAATGCTGCGGAGAGGAGAGTCCAGCTGATCGATATATCGGTGCGACATGCGTTCGTCCCCGGCGAGTTCATGGAGATTGATCGTACGTCCGTGGCGGGCGGCGGTTGACGCAAAATCCCGGGAATCGACCAGAACGACATGCTTGGCGAAATCCGGGTGAGAGAGGAATGTGCCGTCCCATACAAGAGGCTTGAGATATTTTCCCAGGGTTTCATTCTCATCCATGATATAGAAAGAGATGCTTTCGGCGGCGACGATCTCCCGGATATCGTGGAAAATATCAAGAAAGGCGGTGACGTCGTTCGCGACGTAGAGTTTTTTAAGAATATGCTCGGTTTTTTGCTTTTCTTTTTTCAGCTGGTTATATTCCGATTCCATGGCGAGGCGCTTTTCCATCTCCCGCACCACGGAATTCTGGACCGTCGCCTTGATATCATTGATTTGGATTTGGGTGTCGGAAAAATCCAGAAGGTTTTTTTCCAGGGCGAAATTGAGGTTTTCCACTTCATGAACCAGTAAGGAGTGCTCGATGGCGGTGAGCAGGATGCGCTGATATGCGGCAGCGCTTCGGTCGCCTTCCGAAATGGTGAAGGCGTCCAAGTATCGGTTGGGCGGCCAACCCAAGATGAGACCATGGATGTCGTCATCCGGGCGTCCCGTGATGATGATGCTGGTGGTTTTCCGGAAAAGGCCTTTAAGCGAGGAATACGCTGCGAATGAGGAAGAGGTCACAAGGACATTGAAGTCGATAACCTGAAGCAGGGTGATCGCTTTTTCCAACGTGGACGCAAAATAGACGGCGCCGTGGGACCGGGCATGCCTGCCCAGCCAATCGAATTCGCTCGACTTATCATTGAGAATGAGCAGGTTGGCGGGAGGCCGATTCTTTTGCCTGTCGATCGGTAGTTGCTTCACGCTTCTTGAAAACCTCAAACCTCGGATTTTTTACAAACGGCACAAATCAGGGAGCGACGCCCCTTATTATGCTCCTCCACCCAATTGAATTTATAATATTTTTTATCTGCCTAGTCAATGGATTTTTACATTTTACGTTTCGAGGGACCTGTGCTATATTCATTCTCGTTATGATTTGTGTGCGATTCGCTCCCAGCCCGACCGGACATCTTCATATCGGCGCCGCGCGCACGGCGTTATTCAACTGGTTGTACGCGCGCCGCCATAACGGGCGGTTCGTTTTGCGGATCGAGGATACCGATATGCGGAGATCATCCGAAGAGATGTCCGGAGGGATCATTGAAAGCCTTCGATGGTTGGGAGTCGATTGGGACAAGGGACCTATATTCCAGTCCCAACGTCTGGACGTATATCGGGAAAAGGCGAAGGCCCTGGTGCGGAAGGGGGCCGCCTATGTCTGTACATGCACTCCGGAGGAAATTAGTCGCCGGAGGACTCTTGCCAAACAGAGCGGGAGATACGCGGATGTTCGCTGTGACTGTCGTCAACTCGATGACAAAGAGAAGCGCCGCCGGGAGATGGAAGGCCGGCCGCGGGCGATCCGGTTTATGGTTCCGGAAGGAGTCACTCGTTATCACGACATGCTGCACGGAAATATATCCGTTAATCACAGCGAGATCGAAGATTTTGTGCTGCTGCGCGGCGACGGCTTGCCCACCTATCATCTTTCCGTCGTCGTCGATGACATCGCCGAAGGGATCACCCATATCATTCGGGGAGATGATCACATTTCCAACACGCCCAAACAAATTATGCTCTACCGCGCCTTAGAAGCGCCTCTTCCCGATTTCGCTCACCAATCGCTTATTTTGGGGCCTGACAAGAAAAAACTGAGCAAGCGTCACGGCGTCACGTCGGTTCTTCAATTTCGTGAAGACGGAATTCTACCGCTGGCCCTTCTGAATTATCTGGTGCAAATGAGCTGGTCCCCGGGAGAAGAACGGATTTATTCCCGTGAGGAAATGTTTGAGATGTTTGCTCTGGAAAAGAAAAAGCGGGGAAATCCCGTATTTGACATGAAAAAGCTGGCCTGGTTCAATGGGCAGTTGATATCGAACATGACTTCGAAGGAACTCTTTCCGCTGGTCCGCGAGGAGTTGCGCCGGTCCGGAATGTGGACGGCTTCACTGGAAAAAGAAAAAAAAGACTGGTTTCTGCGTCTTCTGGATCTGCTTAAGGAAAGAGGTCACACGATCAAGGAATTTCCTTCCCGGGCGAAGCCTTTTCTATCGGATGATGTGCACTATGAGCCCGAAGCGGTTCGGAAGCGACTGGCTGATCCCCGACTTCCGCAAGCATTGAAGACGCTCGAAGAGGATTTCCGGGCGATGGCGGAGTTCCGTGCTTCCTCTATCGAATCGATTCTGCGGAATAGAGCTGACCGGCAAGGTGTAAAAGCGGCGCTTCTGATCCACGCACTACGGGTTCTCGTCCTGGGAACCGGAGTGAGCCCTGGAATATTTTCCGTCCTTGAGCTGATCGGGAAAGAAAAAACCCTGGAAAGAATCGCTTACCTCGACGATCTCATCCCGTCGAATTGAAATAGGCGCTACACAGTCGACTGCGGCTCATCCCTGACGTCTCTCATCCGGTTTCCTCCGCACCATCTTCCCCTTCGGTTTCCATCTCATTCCGGTTTGTCATGTTCCGTCGACAATGCGCGGGAAAAGGATGTCGCCGTTTCTTCACATGGGATTGAGCGGCGGCTTTTTTTTCAGACGAATAAAGGATCCCGGCCGTGGCATGAATGTTGCTGAATATCGAGCTGAAAGGAGGTTCGAAATGCGAGAGAAAAAAGTTTTGAAAGGGGTGGTCGCCGCCGCTCTTATTCTGGTCGTTATTGCGGTCAGTGGATTCTTCCCCTTGGATCTGGAGGCCCGGGTCGGTCTATGCGAAGAAGCTCTTGGGCGATGCGCCATGGACGCGGCCGTGGCCGGTTTGATGGGAGGAGCTCATGCTTTCGGGGCGTATGCGGCCGGATGTGTGCTGGGCTACTCATGGTGTCTGGATTATTATTGAGTTGCATGGGAGAAAATGAATGAACACAGCCATCAGATTGAAGAGGTTTAGCGGATTGGTGATCGTCACATTGATTCTTTTCGGAGTCTTGCTTCCCGGAGGTTTGAACGCCAAAGCCTGTGAAGACGGTTTTATGCGTTGTATGTCCGATCCGATTTATTCGTCCATTCATGTGGGTGCTCTGTACTGCGGGCTGGGCTATCTCTTCTGTAAAAAGTATGTGGAGTGAAGTCATACCAATGGGCGGAAATAGCCGCGGCCCCATCGAAAATTCACTCATGCGACGCCTGCGGATCGTTTTTATGGCGGGGATGGCATCGCTGTTTTTAGGGTTGGCGGTGTTTTGCGTCGGAGATAAAAAGGCGGCGGAGATATGCCTGGAAGAGATCGGATCGGTGGGAACATTGGATGACGACCTTCTGTTTCAATGGGTGGGAGTCGCCGTCGATCGGGAGCAGAAGCTTTATGTCACCGATGCCATGGATTACAGGCTGAAAAAAATCGATATTCAGGGGAGACTCTTGAATTCGGTGGGCGGAAGAGGACGGGGGCCGGGACAGTTCCTGGCCCCGCGGAATCTTGTCTGGTTTGACGGCAGGCTCTATGTCAGCGACCAATATGTTCCCGGTCTTCAGGTCTTTGATGAAGAACTGAGATACCGTCGGAGGATCATGTTTCAGCAGCCGATTGTGGATTTCGAAGTCATTTCGAGCGATCGGGTGGTTATCTCTTCCTTGACGCCCAACAAAAAGCCGGCGTTGTATTTTTTAGACGGGTCGGGAGAACCGAAAGGGAGCCTGGTTTACAACGATCAAAAAGTGCCGTTTATGCAGGAATCGGTCAGTTTCTGCATGGATCGAAGAGGAGACTTCTACTTGGCTTTTTCTTTCCAGAACCGGATCGAGAAGTGGACCGGAGATGGAATTTTTCTGTGGCGCCGTCACCCGCTGAAAAAGGTCAAACCGGTCCGAAAGCGGATCGGGGGATGGGAGGTCCCCACAGAGGTCGTTTTGAAAGATATCGCCCTGGACAGCCGGGATCGGATTTTTGTATTGGGAGGCGGGTATTCGCGGAATCGAAGCCGGGATATCTATGTCTACGATTCCGAAGGGAAACCTTGCGGGAACCTGCTGCTGCCCGAGCCCAGTCATTGCCTCTATATAGACTCCAAAAATAATCTGTACGCACGCGCCAACGAGGGAATCACGCTGAAAAAGTATCGAATCATAGAAACTTCACGCCAAATCGGAGGAAGGCGAGGCTCCTAGATCCCGGAACGTCCGGCAGAAAGGGAGAAGAGGAGGGATGAGAACACGACCGCGGATGATTTTCCTGTTTTGCTTTATGCTGATAGGGATGTCGTTGCTCTCCACCGCCTACGGATCCGATGTTTACGGGAAGATGGAATTTATGGAGGGGAGGGATCAGAATCCGGACGGGGATGATACCGGGGAGCTTCTCTTGTTTATCCACTCAGCGGATCTGATGTGTTTCAACTGTTTGGAGGGGATACTTGAATTTATTCGGATGCTGCCCCGAGACATCCAGCACGCACGAGTCCGGGGTATCTTGGTCCCCCGAAGGTCCGACCGCGATCGTTACTCCGCGGCTTCCCCCCTCATCCAACTAAAAAAGATCCGTGGTTTCATCGCTGCCCATCAATTGTGCTTTCGTGTGGTTGTGGACTCCCGAGGGATTTTTTCCTCCTTTGTATCCGAAGGCTCTTTGCTTGTCGTCGTGGACGCTTCGCGGGGGGCATGCACAGGCTATGATTTTCCGCTTTCCCGAAAGGAAAAGCAGGAGATCCGGAGCGCGCTGGGTCTATCCCTAGGGCTGTGCGGAAGGAGTGTGAAATAACGGCTTCCTCTCCCTGAATCGGCCCGGCTGAATGTCCGGTTCCGATAAAAGAGAGCCGTATTTCAAGTCATATAAAGCATTGGAATAATATATGAAATCTGCTACACTAGCTCCGGCGTGACGGCGTATTCATCGATCGTGTCTTAAGCCGCGCCTGTAGCTCAGTGGATAGAGCGCTGGTCTCCGGAACCAGAAGTCGCAGGTTCGAATCCTGCCAGGCGCGCCAATCCTTTTTATCGAGAATAAGATGATTCCGGCCAGAACCATCGTTTCCGGTTATCGTTTCTCCGATTCATCACCCATCAGGTCCCCTTTTCTTCTTTCGAGTCCATGGGTTGGGATTCTTGAACGCTTCCGTATAGGGGGCAAATAATGAATAGTGTTTCACCCTCATGGAAGCGGTTCCGATGGCTTTTATCGGGAGGGCTCGTTCTTTTCCTTGCAGGCGGCGGATCGTCTTTCCCAAGGACGGATCCTGTTCTCAAGGGCGTGGTCACCGCCGTATACGACGGCGATACTCTGCGGGTGAAATTGCCGTCCGGCGGCGAACAAAAAGTCAGGCTTATCGGAATCGATACGCCGGAGATGGACGATGAGCGCGAAGATGTCAGGTACAGGGCTTTTCTCGCCAAACGGTTTGCCTATTATCATTTGTTCCGGGAACGGGTCTCTCTGGAATTGGATTGGGAGCGGGAGGATGAATACGGCAGGATCCTGGCATATGTCTGGTGGGGCAACCGGATGTTCAATGAATTCATCCTTCGGGAAGGATTTGCTGCTGTGTTTTTGAAATATCCATTCAGGAAGGATTATCGACGGCGTTTTATCGCCGCCCGGAATCTGGCGAGACTGGAAAACATCGGATTCCGAATGCAGGCGCCCTATCCTGATCTGCCGCCGAATGAGCTGAAAAACCACTTGGGGGAATTGGCATCCATACGCTTTCGATGTCATACCCGTTCGCAAGGGCGGTTCGTTTTTCTCTCGGATGTGAAAGGTCGTTTTTCGGCGTTAATATCCTTGAAACGAGTGATGGATTTTCCTGATTTGGAAACCTTGGAGGGCAGGATGGTCCGCGTGTCCGGTTTTTTGGAAGAATATCAAGGGAATCCTCAGATCATGCTGGCTTTTCCCCGTCAGCTCGAAATGGTTCCATAGGCCGTGCTGCGGGAATCCGGATTGCATCCCGGCCGGCATCCCCTCTCATGATCCTGAAAAGACACTTGCATTGGCGAGGGCTATCGATTATTTTTTACTATTCGGGATGATTCGAATATCGACGATCCGTGTCGTGTTCGGCTCGAATCATGCGGAAGAGTGGAGCGGAACAGTGGAAAACGGAAACCTGCTATTTTATTTTTTCATCATTTTTGCGTCGGCCAAGATCATGGGGGAAATATTTGTCCGGTTGAAAATGCCGGCACTGATCGGAGAGTTGGTCGCCGGCATCCTTCTTGGGAGTCACGTGTTGGGGCTCATCGATTCTTCAAACCATGTGCTGATGTCTTTTGCCGAAATCGGAGTGATCTTTCTCATGTTCCATGTAGGTCTGGAAATCAGGGTTAAAGATCTGCTGGCCGTGGGGCGGACGGCGGTGCTTGTCGGTATTCTGGGGGTTTTGTTTCCTCTGGTCATGGGATTGTTGGTGATGCTGTTGATGGGACAGGACATGATCGCCAGCTTGTTCGTGGCGACGGCGATTCTTGCCACCAGCGTCGGGATATCGGTGAAAGTACTTCAGGATATGGGCCTCATCAAGCATAGGGTGGCCTGTATCGTGCTGGGAGCCGCGGTGCTCGATGATATATTGGCTCTGATCATCCTGGCTCTGGTGAAAGGATTGGCAAGCGGAAAAGTCAATATAGCCGAGTTTGTTATGCTGGTTTTCGAGTCCCTGGCTTTTGTAGGTTTTCTGACATGGTGGGGTCCGAAATTGGCCAGGCGAACCAGTAAATGGATCATGCGCCTGAACATTCCTGAAGGACCTTTTGTGATCTCCGTGATTTTATGCCTGGGATTAGCCGAATTGGCAGACGTGATCGGCTTGGCCGCGATCATCGGATCGTTCATGGCGGGAATCGTCATCGATGAATTGGCCGGAGTCTACGGGTTGGAAGACAAAGTGAAATACGTCAATGAGTTTCTCCTGCCGTTCTTTTTTGTGATGATGGGAGCGCATCTCAATCCACGGGCTTTTGCTCGTCCTTCCATTTTGGTGTTGATGATCGTCATCACCATCGTCGCCGTCATCAGCAAGATGCTGGGATCGATCATAGCCTGCCGCCGGGAAGATTGGACGACCGGGATTCAAACCGGAATCTGTATGACCCCCCGGGGAGAGGTCGGTATCATCGTCGGTTTGATCGGGCTTTCGCTGCATACCATTTCTCAGGAAATATACTCCGTCGTCCTCGGCATGTCCCTCCTGACCACGCTTATCACTCCGCCCATGATCCAGGCGGCATTTCGGAAACGGAAGAGCGTGTGTGAGTAAACGCAAAGGTTCGTTCTCCGTCTTAGGAATAAGGGGATCGAAATCCATGGTTTTCCGTATAAACAAGCCGAGAGATAAGGGAGAGAATGAATTTGAACTTTTAACTGTTCTGGGGTATCATCTTTTTATCTTTTTTGAGGTTGAGTTTTTCTTTAATTCCAGGAGGAGGATCGCATGAAAATCCGCCTTTTTACCATAATGATCATTGTGAGTCTAGCGTGTTTGCTTCCCGGATCCCGTGACCTTGCCGCTGGGGAAAACGGAATACAGGAAGAGTCTGCGATAACGGCGGATCTGTTCGATAAGCTGAAATGGCGGAACATCGGTCCCGCCAATATGTCCGGCCGGGTGGCGGATATCGAAGGAATTCCCGGAAATCCGAATATCGTCTATGTAGGATCCGCTTCGGGAGGAGTTTGGAAGACCGTCAACGGTGGAGTGACCTGGGAATCCATCTTCGACGATCAACCCGTCGCTTCCATAGGGGACATGGTCCTGGAACCCGGTAATCCGGACGTTATTTATGTGGGAACCGGAGAATCCAATGTCCGCAACAGCGTTTCCTTCGGGAACGGGGTATACAGATCGACCGATGGGGGAAACAGCTGGTCTCACCTAGGATTGGAAGAAACGCGGTATATATCACGAATCGTGATCGACCCCAAAAATCCGGCGGTTGTTTACGTCGGAGCTCTCGGTCATATTTACGGTCCCAACGATGAGCGGGGAGTCTATCGGAGCGATGATCGAGGTGAGAGCTGGAGCCGGGTTTGTTTTTTGGATAATCATCATGGTGTGTCCGATATGGATATCAATCCCGAGAATCCGAATATTATCTATGCCGCCTTCTGGCATTTCGAACGCAAACCATGGACTTTTACCAGCGGAGATGAAAAAGGCGGTGTCTTTCGATCGGTCGATGGGGGACGCAGCTGGAAAAAGCTTACGGTAGGTCTCCCTAAATTAATGGGACGTATCGGAGTCAAGGTCGCGCCCAGTAATCCGGATGTGGTTTATGTGATTGCGGAATCGAATGAGGGGACTTTGTTTCGTTCGGAGGATAAAGGGGATCATTTCCGGCAGATGTCCGAACGAAGGGATATCGTGTCGCGGGGATTTTATTATGCGGATGTGCGGATTGATCCCCGGGATGCCAATGTCGTTTATGCCGCGGCGTCAAGGCTTTTCGTGTCATTGAACGCGGGAAAGGATTTTGAGCGTATATCGGATTCGACGCATGTCGATTTTCACAGCCTGTGGATCGATCCTGAGAATCCGCAAAGGATGTGGCAGGGACAGGACGGAGGCATCGCCGTCTCCACCGACAGGGGGAAAACATGGGAGAATGTGAACAATTTCCCCCTGGGTCAGTTTTATCAGATCTATGCCGACAACCGATTGCCTTTCTATTATACTGGAGGCGGCCTGCAGGATAATGGAACCTGGTTCGGGCCCAGCCGTACCCGGGAACCGTTTGGGATCATGAATGACGACTGGAGGATGATCAGCTTCGGCGACGGTTTTTATATCGTAGCCCATCCGGAGGATCCGGAACTGTTTTTGACGGAATCCCAGGGAGGCCGCATCGTCCGCACGGATATGCGGACACGGGAACAGCAGTCGGTCAGTCCTCAACCTTACGGTGCGGGCGGGGGGCCGGCATCTCTGCTGCCCTACCGCTTCCATTGGAATGCTCCCATCATTCCCTGCCCGCATGATGATAATACGGTCTATTTCGCTGCGAACGTGGTCTTTAAATCCACGGATTTCGGTATGTCCTGGGAAAAGATCAGCGATGATCTGACCACCGACGATCCCGGAAAGCAGATGACGGCCGGCGGGCCGGTCTGGACCGAAAACACGACCGCCGAATACCACTGTACGATCATCAGCTTAGCCGAATCTCCGGTCCAGCCGGGTGTCCTCTGGGCGGGAACCGATGACGGCAATCTGAATGTCACCATGGACGGGGGAGGGGTCTGGAGGAATGTCGTCGGCGCCATCCCGGGAATTCCCGATCATTCACCGGTTTCTCATGTAGAACCCTCCCGGTCATCGGCGGGAATGGCCTATTGTGCGTTCGATCGCCATGGCTGGGATGATTTTAAGCCATATATTTATCTGACCACGGATTTTGGACGTTCATGGACGGATATTACAGGGAATCTCCCCGAAGAAGGGTATATTTGGGTCGTCCGTGAGGATCCGAGAAACCCAAACGTCATCTATGTGGGGACCGAGTTGGGACTTTACGTGTCCTTGACAAGAGGAGAGGAATGGTTACCGCTCCATATGGAAAATCTTCCCTCTGTTGCGGTTCATGACATCCTCGTTCATCCGCGGGATAATGATTTGATCCTGGGAACCCATGGACGGGGGATTTGGATATTCGATAATATCTCCGCGCTGCAGGAGCTGTCTGAAGAAAACCTGACGGACAGCGCATATCTGTTTACCTTCAGGCCGGCATTTCGCCATTCCATGCTCGCCACCCGATATGGGATCGGCAATAAACTTTTTCAAGCCCCTAATCCTCCCTATGGAGCCTTGATCACGTATTATCTCGATCAGACAAGCCATGATGCCGACATCAAGATCGAGGTCTTGGATTCCAACAGAGTAATCATACGGACCATACGTGATATTCCCAGGGAAAGAGGTTTGAATCGAACGTCCTGGGATCTCCGTGTGGAAGGACCGCGAAAACGAAAATCGGATGAGCCCGAAGAGAGGTCCGCCGGGCGCGGACCGCAGGTGCTTCCGGACGCCTACAGCATCCGCCTGACGGTCGACGGAAAAACTTTTGAAAAGCCGCTTCAAGTCCAAATGGATCCTACGGTGGATGTTTCCAGGGAAGACCTGGTAGAAAAGTATGAAGCGGAAAAGGTTTTGACTGAGATGATCTCCATCGGAAATGATGCTCTTCGCGCACTCGATAGTGTGAAATCACAACTGGAAGAGCGCAGAAAATCTCTCCAGAACATGCGTGATGATGTTTCGGTTGAAAGTCTGGACGTGATTGATGTGTATCTGGAAAAGATCCAAAGCCTTCTATCGCGGCTTGTCCGTTCCTCGGATCCGTTGGATCGAGATCGGGGGGCGCGTCTGATGGATAAGATTCGCTCCTTTTTCGGTTCGCTCGATGAGGTGAATGCCGCGCCTACCAAAGCTCAGAAAACCTACTACGGAGAACTGAGAAACGGCTTTTCGGAGGAGATGGACGTGGTCAATACATTTCTGGCGGATTCACTCCCCGAGCTCAACGAAGCGTTGGAGCTTACGGGAGTACCGGTGTTGCTGATCCCCGGTTTGATCGATAGCGCGATCCGCTGATCCGAGGTGTCTCCGCTGTCCCGGCAGGTGGATGCAAGCGGGATGCGAAGGTAGAGAAAACATGTCAATGAAAGGAGAATGAAATGGTGGATTTAACGACTTCTTATATGGGTTTGAGCTTGAAAAATCCGATTATCGTTTCCAGCAGTGATCTGACACGGGATCTTGAGGGAGTGAAGAAATGTGCGGAAGCGGGTGCGGGCGCCGTGGTTCTCAAGTCGATATTTGAAGAGCAGTTTATTTTGGAGTCCGATATCCCGCTTGAGGATTATACCGCCTATCCGGAGGCCTTGGATTATATGCGCAGCGGAGGTCTGCTTGAATATGCTCCCCGCAGAATGGTCGAAATGATCCGACAAGCCAAGCAGGAGGTGGAGATACCCATTATCGCCAGCATCAACTGTCAGACAACGAAACTCTGGACGCGTTTCGCGCGACAACTGCAGGACGCCGGAGCGGATGCTTTGGAGTTGAACCTATACACTCTTCCGTTGAATCCGGATGTTTCGTCCGCCGAGATTGAGGAAGGTCATATCGAAGTGCTGAAGAAGGTCAAGCAGGGTATTTCGATTCCCGTGTCCATGAAGATGACTTCGGAATTTACCTCGCTCGCATACCTGTCGAAGAGGCTGGCCGATCATGGATGTGACGCGATTGTTTTTTTCAATTGGTTTCTCGAGCCCGATATCGACATCAAATCGTTGAAAACGAAAAACCGGATCGGAAAGGGAAATTTCTATCAGGTTTTGAAATGGATCGCGCTGATTTCCGGCCGGGTGGATTGTCCGCTGGCGGCGTCGGGGGGCATCGAACAGGGTCTGGATGTCGTAAAGCAGATCTTGGCGGGAGCATCGGCGGCTCAGGTCTGCACGCTTTTTTATAAAAAAGGCTTGGGCGAGATTCGCAATCTGCTGCGTGAGATTGAGGCTTGGATGGAAGAACGCGGATACTCAGGGCTGGATGAATTCAGAGGGGAACTGTCATTCAAGCAGCAGGAATTGATAAAGCGGGATCTGGGAGAAGCCGGCTCCTATATGAGATCACAGTACCTGAAAACGATTTCTCATTTGAACGGGGATTAGATCGGAGATACCCCCCCGGGAGGGGAAACCCGGGAGAACCGCGTTGATAAGCGGAAAGGGTGCATTGAGGGAGGGATATCGCGATGGCTGAAGAACAAGCCAGGAAAAATTTGCTGATGTCGTTTCCCGGGACTTTCTGGGTTGCGAACATCATGGAACTGTTCGAACGGGGAGCTTATTACGGTTTGAACGCCGTCCTGGCCATTTATCTGGTCAAGGAACTCAATTTTGACGAACAATCCGTCGGATTTCTTCAAGGCCTTGTTTATGCCGTCACCTATGTCATGCCGATCATCGGAGGGGCGCTCGCCGAACGATTGGGTTATCGCAAGATGCTGCTGGTGGCTTTCTCCCTACTCACCATGGGGTATTTTCTAGCCGGGAACGTTACGACATACGGGCTTATTTTTCTATTCCTGCTGATCATGGCAACGGGGAGCGGGTTGTTCAAACCGATCATATCCGGAACCGTGGCGAGAACGACCACGAAAGAAAACAGCGGTTTCGGATTCGGCGTGTATTACTGGAGCATCAACCTGGGGGCTTTTCTGGCTCCGTTTTTCATCTCTTGGATCAAGGGCTTCAGCTGGAAATATGTGTTTTTCTCTTCCGCCGCCTGGTGTTTTATGATGATGCTGCCGGCGGCTTTCCTGTACAAAGATCCCGAGAGGCCGGAGAATACCAAGGCGATGAAACAGGTTCTGACTGAAGCTATGCTGGTGTTGCGGGACTCACGTTTCATGTTGATGATCGTGATCTACTCCTGCTTCTGGATTCTTTATTTCCAGACTTTCGGATCCGTTATGTGGTATTTGAGAGACTTTATCCATCGTGCTCCCGTGGATGCATTCATGCAGAAGGTGCCGTTTCTGAGAAATTTCGCGTTTGATGCCGAATTCGTTACCATCATCAATGCCGCAACCATCATACTACTGGTGGTTTTTATCAGTCGTCTGGTCAAGAACCTGAAACCGCTTCCCGTTATGTGCGCCGGTATCATCATAGGAACCGCTTGTTTCTTGGTGTTGGCTCTGACTCACAATCCGTGGATGTTTATCCTGGCGATCGCCGTCTGGTCGATCGGGGAGATGACGGCTCATCCCAAGTACTACAGCTATGTCGGTATCGTGGCCCCGAAAGATAAAGTAGCGGTATATATGGGCTATGCTTTTCTCTACGGTGTGATCGGAAGTCTGGTGGGCAGCAACTTGGGGGGAACCCTGTATGAAAAAATCCTGCGACCGGCGGCGCCTCCGGAAGAGTCCGTATTACGGGGGGCGGCGCTTTCACCGCAGGTCGTTAGCCAGGTCAGGTTGTTTTGGCTGATATTTGCCGGGATCGGAGTGCTCTGCCTGGTCGGGATGTTGTGGTATAACCGTGTTTTTGCGGACGATACCCCCAAAGCCAACCGAAAAGCCTGGAAAGTCATGCTGGGCATCTATATCTTCATCGCGGTCGTGGGAATATATTTTCTGTCGGCGTCTCTCTTTTTCGATCCGCAGATTCAATGGAAAACTTTCATTCAGGCGTTGATCATGCTGGGGCTTGGAGGAGGAGGGACCTGGCTGAGTCTGAGCTCGAAGGGATGAAGCGGATCTTCCGGGGAAAAAGCCGGGATTATTCTTCTCCCGGCCTGATCGCGGATTTGACAGTTTCCGTCTGAGATTTCAAAGTATCTTTAATCATATCGCTGATCAGATCGAATGCCTTGATGATCTTGGGATCGGCGATGGAATAAAAAACGTTGATACCCTGACGCCGTGTGGACACAATCCCCTTGGAACGCAGGATCGCCAGATGCTGGGAAAGATTCGCCTGCGTGATTCCGGTCAGATCGACCAATTCATTAACCGTCATCTCCCGCTCTCTCAGCTGATCGAGGATCATCTGTCGCTTGGGATTGGCGAGAGTCTTGCATACATCGGAATGCAGAGCATAAAAATCCATATTTTTCATGGTTCA
>CAYSQW010000022.1:0-46599 GCA_964433135.1 uncultured Eubacteriales bacterium | reverse complement strand
GTCCAAGGATCTTGAACGAGCCCTGAAAAAGATCCAAAAGAACAGAACGTTACGGAGGGACACATTCCGTCTGGAAAAACGTCTGGAAAAAAAATATCACTTTCACGGCATAGTCGGAAAAAGCCCCTATATGCTGGAAATCTATTCCTTGATCGATAAGATCTCCCAATATTTTACCAGTGTTCTCATCACGGGAGAGACCGGGACAGGAAAGGAAATGGCGGCGCGCGCCATTCATGAACGGGCTCGCACCAAAAACCGAAACCTGGTGCTTTGCGATTGTGTCTCCATCCCGGAAAATCTTTTCGAATCCGAACTTTTCGGCTATGTACGTGGAGCTTTTACGGGAGCGGACAAGAATAAAAAGGGCCTTTTCGAAGAAGCTCATGAAGGGATCATCTTTCTCGATGAAATCGGTGAGATCCCTCTATCGATCCAGGCTAAGCTCCTTCGCGTCCTGGAATACCGACAATTTCGCCCCCTGGGATCCAACATCACCAAGAATGTCGATGTCAAAATCATCGCCGCCACCAGTCGAAACCTTCGTGAATGCGCTGCAAAAGGTATTTTTCGTGAAGATTTATTCCACCGTCTGAACCGCGTGGAACTGCATCTTCCTCCCCTGCGAGAGAGACGGGAGGATATTCCGCTCCTTATCAGTCACTTTCTGCAGGCTTTCAACCAAAATTTCTCTAAATCGATCAAAGGAGTCTCCCGGGAAGCGCAGAAGCTTTTCCAGCGTTATGATTGGCCGGGAAACATAAGAGAGCTCGAGAATGTTCTGGAAAGCTCCTGCCTCCTCTCTCAAAAGGACTTCATCGATTTCCCAGAGCTGCCAAAATATCTGCGCGACGCGCCGCAAACCACTAATAGTTTCCCCTTCATCAGCCGCGAAAACCTCTCCACGCTTGATGAATTGGAAAAAGAATATATCTCCTATCTTTTGAAGTTCGCCGGGCGGAATTTAAAAAAAACCGCGGGCATTCTGAATATTTCCCGCACAACCCTTTACAATAAACTTAAAAAATACGAAATCCCCTACTGATCCGGCATTCCCGGGAAGACCTCCCTCATACAAAGTGTTCACTATTTGAACACGTGGGGTTTTTCCCGCGTAAACCCTTTATAATCTATTCATTAAACTTCCAATAGCTTTTAAAGTGTCAAAATAATAAACACGATCCCCCCCCAAGGCTCTTTCTCTATATAGTATATTTCTTTCATTTTCTTACACTTAATCAATTTTTCGTCTTTTGGCATTCTTCTTGCCTTATATCGATTTAATGATACGTTGTGGAGAAAGTTTATGAACAGATCCAACCTGAACACACTCAAACGCTGGAGCAGCTTGTCGGCTGCGTTGCTGATTCTTTTCAGTGGAACCGTGCTGACCGCCGGCGATGAAACCGACGCTCCCCCTCTCAGGCTCGCCCTGGGGGCTTCCATCGAACAGCCGTATCCTCAACTGACGTTCACGCCCGTCGCTCCCGCCGCGGAGCTCGTATGGAAACCCAGGCCGTTCTCCCAACCTTCAGAAACACCTTCGCTCAAGGAGATTCTCCTTAAGTCCTCAGATCCGGTTCTTCCTGAAAAGCTCACTGCCTGGTATGAAAAGCTGGATCGTCGGGAACGTCTGGAAGAATCTCTTTTCAACGCTTCCGCTTGGGCTTTGATCGCATTGAATGCAGCGGATTTCATTTCAACCCGGAAAGCACTTCGATATGACTGCCTGGTTGAAGGCAATCCGTTGATGAAACCCTTCACAAAAAACGATTTGACCTTCGCGGCCGTCAAAACCGGGATCACGGTGGGAAATCACTTCCTGATGAAGACGCTCTATCGTCAGAACAAACGCACGGCCTGGTTCGTGAGTCTTTTCAGTAATTTCGTAATGTCCTATATCGTAGTGAACAATTTCCGTATGATCCGAAAAGCCCAGGGGATCCGATGAATACTCGGGAAACCAAATTTTACTCATCAGCCGCGCAGTACCGGCTTCCCGCCTACCTCGACTATCTTATCAACCTGAATCACCACGCGGCTCCGGATGATTTTCCTTCGCTGGAGAATCTGAAACGCGAATATATCCGGTATCTGCTTCAGTTCACCAGCCGCAACCTCAATGAAACCGCAAGGATATTAAGCATTTCGCGTGGCACTCTCATACGAAATCTCAAGCGGTTCCATTTGGATCCCCGGCACTCTCCAAAAATCCCGTAATCCCCAAGAAGAGCATTCCCACCACGACATTTATCCGGCGTCAACCGCGTATAAAAGCGTTGCCAGTGCTTTGCCGATATTCCTGATCCCGCCTTCGATGACTTCGGGGGGTCCTCCAAATCCGATCCGGATATGTCGAGGGGCATCAAAGAAGCTCCCCGGAACAACGGCGGTATTGTATTCCCTCCGCAGGATGTCCGCTAATTCATCCCCGTACACTCCGGCCTCGATTCGAGGAAAACACACCACTCCTCCTCGAGGCTCCACCCAACTCAGTTTCGGTTCTTTTCGAATGAATTCGCGGATCACGGCAAGATTCCTTGCCGTTCGGGAACGATGTCCGTTCCGGATCCCATCCAGCAGCTTAAAAGCCCGTAACGCGATCTGATCGATGAGGAAGGGAGCTTCAACGTACATGGAATCAATGATCTTCCGCATCCCGGCCGCCCATTCGGCCGGAGCGAGAATCCACCCGCAACGCAGATCTCCCATGCCATAGACTTTCGTCAGGCTGCCGATGACGATAACATGACGGCCTCGTTGAAAGGCGCCAAGCCGCTTTCTCTCGTCCATGAAATCCAAATAGATTTCATCCATGACCAGAGGGATGCTTCTTTCCTCCGTGAGCTTCACGACGGCATCCAAATCATCGGATTCGAGCAGGGTGCCGCTTGGATTGTGCAGATTGGTCATGATGAAAAGTTTAGGTTTTCGATCCAGCTGCTTCTCCAGGGTTTGGAGGTCCGCCCGGAAATCCTGCTCGTAATGCCTTTCCACCCGCTCGATACGGGCCTGGAATGTTCCGGGGACAGCCCATAGCGGCTCATAAGCAGGTTTTTCCACCAGGACGAGGTCCCCGGCATCTAAAAAAGAAGCACATACAAGATACAACGCGAAAGAGGCACCCATCGTGCTTACGACATTTTCACTCGAGATTCCGTATCGATCGGCGATCGCTGACTGCAGCGGAGGATAGCCGTAATAATTTTCCCCTGATATCTCCAGCTCATTCCAATCAATGCCCAATCGATCCAACGGATAATATTCCACTCCGCTTTTGCAGAGTTCATAAAGCTGTCTTCGCCCTTGATTTAAACCATTCCATGTATTTGATGCCTTCAAATTTCATGTTCCCCCTCCCTTTTTCGCGTCCAATAAAATATCGGTATTCCGGCTGAAATGATCAACAGCCCGACAAGCGATTTCCAAAAAGAAGAGATAAAGACATTGATCACGACAGCGAATGCCACCGCCGAAAAAACGATCGGAACGGCGGGGTACCCCCAGGTACGGTAAGGACGGGAAATCTTCGGAAGTTTTTCCTCAGCACAACCAGCCCCAAAGCCGTCAACCCGAAGAATATCCAGTCACCGAATGTCACATATTGAAGCAGTTGTCCGTAGGTATTGCTGAAGAGCAGCGCCGTGGCCCAGATCGACTGTAGAAATATCGAAAAATAAGGAGTTTGATAGCGGGGATGAAGTTTCCCCGCCGGCGGGAAAAACATCTTATTCCTTGCCATTATGTAATACACGCGCGGGCCGGTCATGATCACGACATTGGTGAAGACGAAAGTGGACAGGATAATCGCAAGCGCCACGAACTTCGCGCCGAAGGGGCCGATCATCGCTTCCATGGCATCCGATGCCAGTTTGGTTGATGCTCCGATCTCCGATAAAGGAAGCACTCCGACGAAAACGGCATTGGAAAACACATATACAAAAATGACGATGCAAACCCCCGTCAAGATCGCGATCGGTATGTTTCGCCTCGGGTGTTTGACCTCTCCGGCGACAAAATTTAGATTTTGCCAGCCTCCATATGAAAAGAGAACCGGCATCATGGCCAGCCCCAATAAATTCAGCACCTTGAAATTTACTCCTTCGGGGAAAAGAGGTCCCAGCTGCGGGGGATGAGCCCGGAGAAATATGAATCCGATGACGATGATCGCTAAAAGTGCTGATATCTTCAGACAGGAAAACACATTCTGTACGATGCTTCCGGGTTTGATCCCAAAATAGTTGACCAGAGACAGAATCCAGATAAAGCCTGCGGCCAGCAAACTGACCGTAAACTCTTTCATGGAAAAAAATGTGCCGACAAAACGCGCACACGTGAAAGCGACGGCGGCGAGAGCCCCGGTTTGGATCGTGCTGAACAGCGTCCATCCGAACAAGAAAACCTACCCACGGAGAGAACGCTTTCTCCAGGTATACAACCTGTCCCCCCGATTGAGGGAACATGGTTCCCAACTCGGAAAAGCAGAGAACCCTCAGAAAGGCGACGAATCCACCTAAAGCCCATACGAACAGCAGTTGGGTGAAAGATTGGAGAAATTTTGCGCTTTCGGCGGGATTCATGAAGATCCCGGCCCCGATGATCGCTCCGCTGACGATCATGGCGGCATCGAAAGCATTGAGCCGCCGCCTTATTGTATTTCTCTCCTACATCATCATCCTTACGCCCTCACTCGGGCCGGGAGAAATTTACACAAACCACAAAAAATTCAAAATGTCAAACTCCCTCCTCAGAGGAAACCGGTTCCCGGGAAAATTTCGTCACCGGGCCCTCCCCCGCCGGAGCTTTACTCTCCTCAAAGATTCTCCCGAGATAGACCTTAAGGAAAAAACAGTCTACAATAGATGAAAAGGAGGATTATCATGACTAAAAAATCCTGTACTCTCGTGACGGCGGTTTTTCTGATTATCGCCGGGCTGAGTTCACCGGCCCTGGCCCAAACGGCGGAAAAGGTCCTGGCAAAAATGATCAAGGCCCAGGGAGGAAAAAAGATCCTCTCGAAAACGACCGACATGACCCTGAGCGGATCGATCCAGCTTCCCCAGATGGGACTTGACGGCACGCTCACCATGAATCAGAAAGAACCCGACAAAATGCGCATGGACATCGAAGTGATGGGGATGATCATCACCCAGGCCTATGACGGTGAAACAGCATGGATGATCGACCCGCAAAGCGGATACGCCCAGGAGATGGATGAGAGAACAGGCAAGGATATGGCCCGCAATGCTCTGGGCAACGACGCGTTGCTCAATCCTGAAAAATACGGCATCACGTATACCGTAAAAGGCGAGGAGGCGATCGAAGGTAAAAACTACCTGGTTTTGGTACAGACCTTCAAGGATGGCTATCAAGCGACGCACTATATCGATCCCGACACCTATTTGATCCACAAGAGCAAGGGACTCACGGTCAATCAGATGGGAGTTGAAGTGGATACGGAAAGCGTCATGAGCGACTACCAAGAGGTCGAAGGCCGGACCGTAGCTCATCAGTTGACCACCTTTCAGGACGGAGTTGAGTTCATGTCCCTGGTCGTCACCGATGTCAGCTTCAACACCGGATTGGAAGACACGATTTTTCAGATGAAATAGCGTCCGCGGATAAAGGAGATCCCAGTGATTCAGCCGGCCCGAAAAAAACCGAGATCAGCCGCGGCCGCCGTTCTCCTGTTATTCATTTTATCGTTATCCTGTGCCGTCAATCCTGTTACGGGAAGGAAAGAGATCAGCCTGATATCCGAACAGGCCGAGATCGCCATGGGGGAAAAGACCGACGCGGAAATCAAACAGCAGTACGGCGTCTACAACGACCCGCGGCTCCAAGCTTACGTCGAAAGCGTAGGCATGCGTCTTACACCTTATTCTCATCGCCCCCAGCTGACCTATCATTTCGCGGTTCTGGACACCCCGGTGATCAACGCATTCGCCGTACCGGGAGGCTATATTTACGTCACGCGCGGAATCCTGGCTTTGATGAAAACCGAAGCCGAATTGGCCGTGGTGCTGGGTCACGAGTTGGGACACGTCAACGCCCGCCACAGTGTGCGCAAGCTGAGCCAGTTGATGATGGTTCAGCTCGGATTGGCGGTAGGCTCCGCCCTCAGCGAGACGTTTTCGAAAATTTCCGGAGCCGCGGGTATCGGCGTTCAGCTTCTTTTCTTGAAATTCAGCCGCGATGACGAACGACAGGCCGACGCCCTCGGAGTTGAGTATTCCCGGGGCGGCGGATACGACCCGGGTGAAATGATCGGTTTTTTTCACGGCCTTCAGAAAATGGGCGATCTGTCGGAAGGCCATAACTTACCCGGTTTTCTCTCAACCCACCCTCTCACCAGCGAGCGCATCCGGAATACACAAGCCATGCTCACGGCCCAAGATAAGCAGCTGGTCGTTGCCCGCGACGCCTATTTGAACCGGATTGAAAATCTGGTATACGGGTCCGATCCCCGTCAGGGATATGTAGAGAATCAGGCTTTCTACCATCCAACGCTTCGTTTCACGTTCGTCCTTCCCCTGGACTGGGAGCTTAAGAACACGCCCTCCCAGGTCATCCTCGCCACCAAAGACGGGAAGGCCGCCGCAATTTTTCAAGCCGAACAGAGTTCAGGCGAACTCCGGGATTTCGCACAAAAGAAAATGGCTCAGCTCGAAGGAGCCCGGCTCATCGATGAAAAGGATCTTCGCATCAACGGCCTGACATCATACCAGCAGCTGCTCGAAATCGAACAGAGCGAGCAGGAAAACCTGCGCACTCAAATGTCGTTCATCCGATACGGAGACTATTTTTATACATTCACCACGCTGAGTACGACTCAAAACTACGATTTCTATGCGTCCCGGTTCCATTCCCTGGTCCATTCTTTTCGCCCCCTCAAGGATCCGAAATATTTGAACCGGCAGCCTCAACGTATCAGGTTGATTCGTGCCGACGGCCGGAAAGATCTACAGGCTATTTTTCGGGGAGAAAAGCGGAAGGAAGACGCCTGGCCCGGATTCGCCATCATGAACGGGATGGAATTGGATCAAGTTCCCGTGAAAGGAAGCCGCATAAAAGTCGTCCGGTGATGGCGCGACTTCTTAGCCTTAAAGACCGGATTCATCCAGCAGCTTATATGCCAACTTAAGCGCCTTCAGACCTTCCTCCCCGGTAACCTTGCGTTTCTTATGATCCCGAATGCAGCGGGTGAAGTTCTGGAGTTCCTTCTTCAGCGGCTCTTCCTTTTTTATCTTAATTGTTTTGATGTCCGTTTGCCGGCCGTTCAAGGGAAAGACCTTGACTTCCTGGTCAATATAATCGATGGAATAATAAGCGGTAGGCTCAAAGATGCGCAGCTTTCGCACCTTTCCCTGGTGAACACGGGAAGCCGTCAGCGTAGCCACGCAGCCCGACTTGAATTCCAACCGGGCATTGGCGATGTCGGTCTTGTCAGAAAGCACATGGATTCCCGAACAGCGGACAACATCTACTTCATCGCGTATCAGCGACAGAATGATGTCCAGGTCGTGAATCATAAGATCCAAAACCACGTCGATATCCAGAGATCGTGCGGAAAAAGAGCCCAATCGCTGCACCTCGATAAATTTCGGTTCGGAAATAAGATTGGCAATGGCTTCTACGGCGGGATTAAATCGCTCCAGGTGTCCCACTTGTAATATGGCACCGCTTTTTTCTGCAGCCTCAACCAGTTTCTCCCCCTGCTCGACGGTTTCCGTAATCGGTTTTTCGACCAGGACGGATTTTCCCGCCTCCAGCAGACTCATGGTTATGGAGAAATGATCCGAAGTCGGGGTCGCTACGATCCCGGCATCGATTTCATCAATCATTTCCCTGAAATCTTCATAATAGCCTACACCGTGTCGATTTCCGATCTGCATGGCTTTTTTAAAATCGATATCAGCGACCCCTTTCAATTCAGCGTCTTCCAGATAAGAAAGGATGCGCGCGTGCTGGGTTCCCAGATATCCGACACCAATAATCCCGATCTTCACTTTATCCATATGAACACCTCGTCGATAACTTGTCTCTATCCTTCTTCGGAATCCACCTTGACTCCCTTTTCCTCTCTATGCTTCATGAGAGACAATCACGATTCCATGAGCATCCGCCAATCTCAGGGCTTCTTCCCGCTGGAAAAACGGCATCTTCCGGGATTCGAAACAAAGCGTCCCGCCGCCTGCGTCAATCAGGCTTTTAACGGTATCCGCCCCAACGGCCGGAAGGTCGATGCGCGTGTCCTGACGGGAACGGCATAATTTGATCGCAACAATCCCACTCCCCGCCAAACGTCCTCCCCGGCGAATCGTCTCATCCGTACCTTCAAGCCCCTCCACCGCCACGACCTTTTTATCCTTAACGATCAAGGTCTGCCCGATATCCAGATCCGCCGCGGCACGGGCGATCGGCCAGCCGAACTCGATCTCGTCTCGAATTTCGGCCGGAACTTCGCCCCCGGTCAGCACGCCCGGCCCACACATGAGCTCGGAGATGAAAAACGAGGGATCGATGACTTTGATTCCTTGCTTCTCGAAGTATTCGACGGCCATGGCGATCAGCCCGGCGGGACGCCGATCTCTGAGTCCGGCCGTCAGCTTCATCAAGAGCGGACTCTGCCGGATCTCTTCAAGCCCTCGCCTCGGATCGATTTTCCCCGCCATAATGACCTGGTCGATTCGGTGGGTTCGAAGGAAGGCGATCATCTCCGTAATCTTGCTGAGTTCGACATGGAAGGCGACATCCGCGATCCCGCTCCATTCAACCGGATAGTCCTCATCAATTGCGATCAGGGCGCAAAAATAATCCTGTTTTTTAGCTTCCTTGAGAACATGTATGGGAAAGTCACCGGATCCGGCGATTATTCCGAGTCGTCCCGCCATTCCTGCCCGGCCTTTTTGTGGAATCCTCTTCGGGAAGACGACATGAAATCAATAATCTCATCACGATCCTCACCGGGTGAAAACTCTTTTTTTATCCGCTCCAGAGCTTGTGTGGTATTCAGATCCGAGTGAAAAATGATCTTGAACATCGCGTTGAGGTCTTTGATCCGTTCCCGGCTGAATCCCCTCCGGCGCAGCCCGACCGCATTCAGGCCGAAAAGCTGCGGAGGTCTGAGGCCGGCCCATTTGCTGAAAGGGATCACGTCCTGAGTAATAACCGAGAATCCTCCGATAAAAGAGTAGCGGCCGATCCGACAGAACTGATGAACTCCCGTCATGGCGCTCAAGTAGCAGAAATCGCCGACCGTGACGTGTCCCCCAAGGGTGGCGGCATTGGTCAAGATGACTTCGTTTCCCACCATGCAGTCATGACCGATATGCGCATAGGCCATAAAATAATTTTCATTGCCGATGCGCGTTATCCCGCCCCCCTTGACCGTTCCCCGATTTACAGTGATATATTCGCGAAACACATTACGATCACCGATCACGACACGAGTTTCTTCTCCGCTGTAAGAAAGATCCTGAGGTTCCGTTCCAATGGAGGAGAATGGAGAGAACCGGCACTCCGCGCCGATCTCGGTCCACCCATCCAGGTTCACATGCGCTTCCAGCCGTGAACCACGCCCTATTCTGACATGCTCTCCGACGACAACGCCCGGACCGATAAAAACTCCAGAATCCAGTTCCGCCTTAGGATGAACCGATGCGGAGGCATGGATCCGGACCTCATCCTTCTCCATGAAAATCCTCGATATCCAACAGGGAAGCAATAACGCCCCCCTCGGCCGCCATATCGCCATCCACGCTCGCTTCTCCATGAATTTGACAGAAGCGATTCTTCAATTTGATCATTTTGACTTCCAGCCGAAGCTGATCTCCCGGGACGACGGGTCGTCGAAATTTAACATCAATCAACTTGCTCAGCATCACGAACTTTTTGTCCGGATCCGGGATCGTGTTGTAAAGCAGAATACCTCCGGTCTGAGCCAAAGCTTCCGTAATCAGCACTCCGGGCATGACCTTTATGGTGGGGAAATGGCCTTGAAAATAAGGTTCATTGTAACTAACGTTCTTCAGCGCGACACACGACTCCCCCTTCTCCAGAGACAAAACCCTGTCCACCAGCAGAAAGGGGTAGCGGTGGGGCAACATCCCCTGAATTTTTTCGATATCGAATCTTACAGGGCTATTTTTGCGCTTTTGCGGCATCATACCTTTTGATGACTTCTGCAGTCAAATCGATGGTGGGGCTGAAATAGATCGTACCGCTCTTCAATAAATCGAAGATCAAATCCAGGCCGCGATCCTTTCCGACCTTCTCGATGATCGGAATAAGTTCACCCTGCATTTTCTGAAACAGCCGCTGAGTAAATTCCTGCATTTCACGGTAGGTATCTTCCGCCATGCGTTTCCGGTCCGTTTGTTTCTTTTCGATATCGGAGTTCAACTGCATCATGGCCTCATTCGTCAGCGTCAATCTCTGGGTGTTGAGTTTGGATTGCAGTTGATTGATTTCATTGTCTAGCTTGGCGATCGTGTCCTGGTTTTTTTTATTTCTTTCTTCCAGTTGAGCCATGATCTTCTTGCCCTCAGCTGATTTTTCCAGAACCTCTTGGGAATTTACTACACCGATTTTCGAAGCGGTCTGAGAATAGCCCAGGTTGAACAGAAAGGTAAACATAAGTGCAAGTAAAAGAATTTGACTGGTTCGTCTTCTCATCATTTCCTCCTATTTTGATACAGATGATGTATTTTAATATCCAGATGTCTCTTATATATCCGAATGTGTTTTATATCAGAATGTCGTTCCAACCGCAAATCGGAAGTTGAAATTGGAATCGTCACTGTAAATCCTCCGATTATTATAGGCGAAAATCAATCGGAATGGAATCCGGATCGCCGGAATGAAAACGCGAAGTTCCAAACCGGCGCTCGTAAAGATGTTGTTCAGGCTGGGATTCTGATCGAGCGCATAAGCATTGCCGGCATCGAAGAAGAATATCGTGTAAAGCGGCCCTCCCACCGGAATGATGTATTCCGCATTGAAAACCAGGGATTTTTCTCCACCTTGGTTGCGGCCTTCCGGGCTCCGGGGACCGATCGTATAGATATCATATCCGCGGATCGACATTTCGCCTCCCAGATAGAATCTTTCCCAAAACGGAATATCCTGGTCGCCCTGACGGATATTGAATGAGTATTCCAGATGGAATCCAAGCGAATGATTGAGAACCACGGGCTGGAAGTACGACCACTCGAAACGGGGTTTGATAAGATCGATATCTCCTCCCAGAGGCCCCCCCGCAAACTTGCAGGATGCCATATAAAGGGTACCGCGCGAGGGAGTGAGCGGGCTGTCGACCGTATTGCGGTAAATCGATGGAGAGATGCTGCTGATATGATAGTTCCCCATCCCGTACATTCCCAGCGAATAGTATGATGAATAGCCCCCATAGCCTCCATAGCCGTAGCCGCCATAACCTCCATAACCGCCGTAATAGGGGTTGATATATGTCTCATCCCCTTCTTCAGGTTCCGTGAGGGTGACGTACTGGTAGCTGTATACGAGGTTGCCTCTCAGATATCCTTTGATCCTTCCGCCGAAATTCAAATCGACACCCTGCGATTTCTGGTTGTATAGATAGGGGTATACCATGTAGCGGTCATATATATTGAACCCGACGCTCATGGGAAGGTCGAAGATATAGGGTTCGGTGAAGCCGAAGCTGTAAACCTTCATCCGCTTGCCGTATTGAAACGTCAGATCAAGTTTCTCTCCGGCGCCCAGGAAATTGACGGTTCCATAGGTCAGCGCGATGAACGCTCCGTAGTATCCGCTGTAGCCTCCGGTGAACTGTATGTTGTTTCGCTGCAGCTCGGTGAGTCCCAGATTGACGTCGATTTGCGTAGGGTCTTCAGGATTCGGTTTGATTTCCGGTTCGCCCTGCAGCTCAACCAAGCCCAACTGCTTCAATCGCAGCACGCTGTCCTTGAACAGGGCCAAACTGAACCTGTCGCCCTCCCGCAGGAGCATCTCTCGCCGAATAACCTTGTCGCGCGTGTACGTATTACCCTTGAACTCCAACCGATTCAGGTATGCGACATCACCTTCATAGACATTGTAGGTCAGAGAAACAAGCTTACGTTTGGGGTCCAGATTCTCCACCGGAATGATCTGAGCATATAGATAGCCGAAGTTCCGGTACGCATCGCCCATGTCTTCAATGGTTTCTTTACGCTTCTTCGTGCTGTAGATCTCGCCTTTCTTGTTGTTGAGCAGCGAACGCAAATACCGATCGGCAAAGACTTTGCTTCCTTGAATATTGATTTCGGATACACGGTATCTATATCCGGCGGTAACGGGGATCACGATCCGCTTCATGGTTTGTTTTTTCAGGAAAATCGTACGCTTGGTGATGTCTTCGATACGCGGCTCCCCGATCACGGCCTCCATGAAACCGTGTTCATGAAACCGCTCCTTGAGACTCTCCATATCATCAGTCAGTTTGTTGGGTTTGAAACGGTCTTTTCCGGATATCCAAGAGATCGGACCATGGATCTTATGTTCCTTCAATGCATTGAGAAGAGTGCTCTCGAGCAAGCGCGGACGTCCCTCGAATACGATCTGGCCGACCCTGACCTTGGGACCTTCGTCGATGTCGAAAATCACTTCGACTTCGTTCTGTCCTTTCTTGTTGATGTCGGTTTTAATGACGGCCGATGCAAGACCCTTCTCGGTCAGCAGTGATTTTATCGTCGCTTCGATCTGTTGGATTCTATAAGGATTGTAATAGGAATAGGGCAGAGGATTGATGTTCTCTTCCTTCAATTTGTCGACGATATCATCTTCCTTGACCTTTTTCCCGGTTTTGTAAACGATCTCCTTGATCACAGGATTTTCTTCGACAACGATCTTTATGATCCGGCCCCTTTCTCCCCGGCTCTTCTTGAACTCGATATTGGAAAAGAAACCGGTCGACCAAAGCACCCCGAAATCCTGCTTGATGAGATTCTCGTTATAGGGATCGCCTTCCTGAAGGGACATATAATACAGGATAGTCTCGCGCGTCACGCGCTCGTTGCCCTCGATTTCGATCTTTTCCAGGATCTCTTGACCGCACAAGATCAAGGGAAGACTAAACATCAGCAGCAAAAATACAAACTTCCTCATAGCATAATCCTTATAGCATATTTAGCTTTAAAGGTAAATCGAAACCCATTCAATCCATTTTTTATCAATCACTTAATTTTGTTTCCAAAATATTTCCGGAGAATTCTTCCGACAACCGCATAAACCGCCATCGAGATATATAACTCCGGCCGGCCGCCTAGAGTTTCATCATTCCGTTTTCCATATGGTAAACTTTTTGACAAAAACGAGCTACTTTATCGTTATGCGTAACGATTATGGATGAAAGGCCTTTTTTTCGGTGCAATTCCAGGATCAATTCCAGAATCATCCGACCCGTTTTCCAATCCAGATTTCCGGTCGGTTCATCCGCCAGCAAAAGCCGAGGTTGATTGACCAGAGCCCGGGCGATGGCGATGCGCTGCTGCTCCCCTCCCGACAACTGCCCGGGACGCATCAGGAGCTTATCGCTTAACGATACTTCCGCCAGCATACTCCGGGCCCGATCGAAGGCTTTCCGCCTGGGCATCCCTCCGATCAACAGAGGAAAAGCCACATTTTCCTCAGCGGAAAATTCCGGTAGAAGGTGATAGAATTGAAATATGAAACCGATCTTACGATTTCTGATCTCCGCCAGCTCTTTTTCATTTTTTTTGAAAAGGTCCTCATCTTCCAGGTAAATCGTCCCGGCGGTGGGCCTGTCCAGAGCGCCGAACAGATTCAACAGAGTGGATTTTCCGACACCGGAAGCCCCCATAACCGCAATGAGTTCCCCCCGTTTCAGAGTGAACTGAAAATCCCTAAATACGCAAAGCCGGCCGCGGGGCAGTTGATATTCCTTGCTCAATCCTTCGGCTCGCAGTAATTCACTCATATTTCAATGCCTTTACAGGATCTATCTTGGATGCCCGCTGGGACGGAAACAAAGTGCTGGTCAGACATATCAACAACGTCACCCCGATAATCCAGAACAAATCGATCAGCGATATCCGAAAAGGGACATAAGATATCTGGTAAATATCCACCGGAACCTTGATAAGCTCAAACGTATTGGCCAGCCAGCACCATATCAAACCAAGGAAAGTGCCGACGGCCGTCCCGATGACGCCGATCATCGCGCCCTGAAGAAAAAATATTTTGCGGATGTTCGGTGAGGTGGCACCCATGGCTTTCAGCACTCCGATATCACGCGATTTTTCCATCACAAGGAGAACCAAAGTCGCAATGATGTTCAAGGCCGCCACCAGAACGATCAGAGTAATGGTCAAAAATAGCAGCTTTTTTTCCAGTTTCAGTGCCGAAAAAAGCGATTTATTCATTTCCATCCACGTCGTGACATAGCTGGCTTCAGGAATTATGCTTTCAATCCGCTCCCCAACGGCGGCGGCATCGAAAATGTCTTCAATACGCACATTGATCATGCTGACGCTTCCGTTCAAACCGAAAAGCTTCTGAGAAACGGGAAGAGGGATAACGGCGGTGGATGAATCGAATTCATACAATCCGGTATGAAAGATTCCGGTGACCTCGAATGTTTTGGTTTTCGGCATGGGACCGATGGGCGTCAGCCGGGAAGAAGCGGAAAGGACCGTAACTGCATCCCCGATACCGGCGCCGACGGCGAATGCCAGGTCCCGGCCCAACAGGATGCCGCTGCGTCCGGATTCGGGTTCCGGCAACCGGCCGCGCTCTAAGTCCATCAGCCAGGGAGAAAAGGGTTTTTCGCGTTGAAAATCCAGCCCTCTGAGAATCGCTCCCGAACTTTTGTAAAGACCGCGCAGCAGCACGGTGTCATAGGCAACCGGCGTCGCGCCGACGACTCCTTCCAAGTCCTCGACATCAGGGAGCAGCCGTTCATATTCCTTGAGTCCCTCACCGGAATAGTCCGATATCATGATATGCGACGTCGAGCCCAAGATCTTTTCCTGAACATCTCCCTGGAAACCGGTTATCAACGCGATGGCGATGATAAGAGCCATGACTCCGATCGCGATTCCCAGTACGGAAATAAACGTGATCAGGGAAATAAAAGCCTGTTTTCTTTTCGCGATCAGATAGCGTTTGGCAATGAAAAGTTCATAATTCATGATTGAGGTACAGCGTAAACCGGAACGCAAAAAAGGTCAAGTCAGGCGGCCGTCCCGCCTCTTGGGGACGTCGGGATTTCACAGGGGACGCAGCAGAGGAAACAGGATGACGTCCCGGATCGACCGACGGTTGGCCAACAGCATCACCAGTCGATCGATCCCGGTCCCCTGCCCTCCGGTAGGCGGGATTCCGTACTCCAACGCGTTGACATAGTCCATATCCACAACGTGAGATTCTTCATCTCCCTGTTTCCGCGCCTCGGCCTGCGCCTCGAATCTCTTTTTCTGTTCGGCCGGATCAGTCAGTTCGGAGAAAGCATTGGAAATCTCCATGCCTCCCATAAAGAGCTCGAACCGTTCCGCCTCCTCCGGATTTTCCGGAGAGGCTTTCGCCAAAGGCGATATGGCTTTGGGCGGATTGATGATGAATGTCGGTTGAATGAGATTGGGCTCCACGTACTTGTCGAACAGCACATCCAGCGCCTTGTAATACGTCATACCCTCTTTGTCTCCGGACAGCGAAGCCGCCAGTTCGATGATACCGGCCTTGTCGTCGAAGCTTCCGGGGGCCAATCCGCTGAAATTCGTCAGAGCTTCCATGTATTTCAGCTTTTTCCAAGGCCGGGCGAGGGAGATGGAGTGCTCACCGTATGTGATCTCTTCCTTTCCCAGCAAATCCCGACTCAAACCCGTAATCAACTCTTCGATCATCTCCATCATGTCATTATAATCGGCGTACGCTTCATAAAATTCCAGCATCGTGAATTCAGGGTTGTGTTCGGTGGAAATCCCTTCATTGCGGAAATTCCGATTGATCTCGTATACTTTGTCGAATCCTCCGACCGTTAGTCTTTTAAGATAGAGCTCCGGAGCGATTCTCAGATACAGGTCAATCCCCAGAGCATTATGGAAGGTTTTGAACGGTTTGGCCAGCGCACCGCCGGGAACGGCATGCATCATGGGCGTTTCCACCTCGACATAACCGCGTTCATCGAAAAAACGCCGAATATTCCTGATAACCGCACTGCGGAATCGGAAGAGCTCAACCTCCTCGGGATTGACGATGAAATCCAGATAGCGTTTGCGAAAACGCAGTTCCTTATCCTGAAGTCCGTGCCACTTTTCGGGAAGCGGATGCAGGCACTTGGCAAGGAATGTGAATCCGTCAAGCATAACCGTCAATTCTCCGGTTCGGGTTTTGAACAGCTGTCCCGAAAGCGCCACCCTGTCTCCGATATCCAGCAGGGAAAACAGTTGAAATTCTTCTTTTCCCACCTTGTCTTCCCGCAGGTATCCCTGCAGCTGCACGCGACTGTCCGACACATGGAAGAAAACCGCCCGGCCCATCTTGCGTATCGACATGATCCTTCCAGGGACGACGATATGAACATCCTGATCCTTCAATTCGTCCTCCGGCAGTTCGCCGTACGTGGATACGATCTCACTGACCGTATGCGTGATCTCTATCTTATGGGGAAAAAGATCTTTCCCTGCTTCCGCCAGTTTCGCCATCTTCTGCAGCCGTACATTTTCCTGCTCACCGAGCAGCGAAACAGAGGCTGCCGGTTTGGTCTTATCTGAGGGGGATTGGTTTTTATGAGACATTTTCTTCTTCCTTAATCTTTTGTTGTATCGCGGTCAGGTCTTTCTTCATGGCATCGAGGATACCATTGATAAAGGTCGCGGCTTGTTCGGAGCTGTATTTCTTAGCGATTTCGATCGCCTCATTGATCACGATCGGAGGAGCCAGGTTCTCTTCGAACAGAAGCTCATATGCCGCCAGCCGCAGGATGTTGCGATCGACATGAGCCATCCGGGAGATACGCCAGTGTTCGGAGACGGATTGGATCGCGTCGTCGAGATTGTGGCGGTTCTCGATGATTCCGCGAAACAAACGGGTGCAATATTCCATGACACCCCGCTGCGTCCGCTTGCCTTCCCAAAACCGGTTCAGGACCTGCTCGGGCAGTGAATCATTGAATTCCACCTGAAAAAGCAGCTGCAAAGTATATTCCCGGGCGATCCTTCGTTTTCCCATAGTTTTGATCCGATGCTAATCGAGCCCCGACTCGCGGAGCATATTCAATGTTTCCACCAACGCAAAAGCGGCGTCATATCCTTTATTCCCGCTTTTGGTGCCGGCACGCTCGATCCCCTGTTCGATCGAATCGACCGTCAGGATCCCGAATGAAACGGGGATTCCGTCTTCCAAAGCGACCTGCGCCAGCCCTTTCGTGACCTCCGCTCCTAAAAAATCAAAGTGAGGCGTGTCTCCGCGGACGAGAGCGCCCAAACATAGTATTCCATCCACCGATCCGCTCTTCGCCAATTTTTTGGCGACGACCGGGACCTCAAAAGAGCCGGGGACTTTATATACGGAAATATCGCCATCATCGGCCCCGAGTTTATAGAGGGCATCCATGGCGCCCTCCAGCAATCTCTCGGAAATAAACTGATTGAAGCGGCTGAGAACGATTCCAACCTTCAAGCCCTTTGCCTGTAATTTCCCCTGGTGAACTTTCATTATGATCTCCCTTATTTGCCTTTAAAATCGGCTTTCCTTTTTTCCAGAAAAGCTTTGGTCCCTTCTTTGCCATCTTCGGAAGCGAGCGCCTGGCCGAAGATTTCGGCCTCGAAAAGCAATCCCTCTTCCAGCCGCTTGTCCAATCCCTGATTGATGGCGCTGATCCCGTTCTGCACGGCAAGCGGGCTGTTGACGGTCATCTCACGCGCTAATTCGACGCAGGTATCATGAAGTTCCGCTTGAGGAACCACGCGATTCACCAGACCGATCCGCAGGGCCTCGCCGGCATCGATAATGCGGCCTGAAAGGATGAGTTCCATGGCAACGCCCTTGCCTACCAATCGCGGCAGCCTCTGAGTGCCACCGAAACCGGGGATAAGTCCGAGTTTCACCTCAGGCTGCCCCAGCTTCGCATTTTCCGATGCGACACGGACATGGCACGCCAGAGCCATTTCCGTTCCTCCGCCAAGGGCAAAACCGTTTACGGCGGCGATAACCGGCTTTTTGAAATTTTCAATCAATTTGGTCAGTTCCTGTCCCTCCAGCCCATAATCCCGTCCATCAGCATACCCCAATCGCGAAAGTTCTTTGATATCGGCGCCGGCGATAAACGCTTTTTCACCGGAACCGGTGAAAATGACGGCCTTCACTTCCGCGTCTTCCTGAAGGGACAGAAAAGCACTGTACAACTCTCTGATCGTCGCCATATTCAATGCATTAAGCTTATCCGGCCGATTAAGGATGATCCATCCCAGGCCTTCTTCTTTCTTGATGAGCAAATTTTCATATCCCACGCTTATCCTCCTTGTTGGTGAAGCAAAACCACTTTATTTGAATGGCTCCTGTTTCCTTATCCTGCGGCGGCTTCCCCGCCTTCTGGAATCACGTGATGATCGACCTCCGGTTAGCACGGCTCGAAAAATTTCGACTCCGCGCCGTAAGGTTGTCTCCCCTTTTTCCCTACGGGGAATCGACTTCCAAATCTTATCGGAATTTTTTTATTTTAGCAGAACCCCCGGGGTTTTGCACGAAGATTTTAAGCCCCTTCCGCCTCGGAGTCTAAAGCTAATCCGTTGGAAAAGCAGCCGTTTATCGAAGTAAACCTTGAGAAGGGATTCATACCATATCCCCATTCGAATCTCATAAAGCCGCTCGTGTTCAAACCATCCGGCTGGTTCGCGGAAGGGCTGAAACGACTCCCGCCGCCATCCTTTTCATTTGAGTTTACATACATTTTGTGTAATCATGAGCATACGGATTCTAATGCCCTTCCAGGAGGAAACATATGAAAGAAGCCAATCCGCCCAAAGAACTCGCCCCGTCTCAACTGTCTTGGAAACTCGACCCGGCCGACATTCCTTACGAAAGCTCCGATGATTGCCGTCCGTGTACGGGAATCATCGGCCAGGAGAACGCTCTCAAGGCGGTTCAGACCGGACTCGCGATAAAAAGCCTTGGTTATAACATCTTCATCACGGGAGTCGTGGGAACCGGCCGCACCACAACCATCAAGCAGCTGCTGGATAAACTGGAAAAGGACAAAAAAACCCCTGACGACATCGTTTATGTTCATAACTTCAAATCTCCGGACGAACCTTACCTGATCATGTTTCCCGCCGGCAAGGGAGCCGTTTTCAAAACCGAAATGGAAAATCTGATCGAGAACCTGAAGCTCAGCATCCCCGAGTTTCTCAAAAGCAGCTTCTATACGGAAAAAAGGGATCACATCATTGAAGTCCAGCAAAAGAAACATAAGGAAATCCTCAATGAATTCGAAAAAACGGTCGCGAAAGAGGGCTTTTCCGTAATCCAGGTTCAGATGGGGCCCTACGTCAAACCCGATCTCATCCCCATCATCGAAGGAAAACCATATGCGTTCAATAAACTCGAAGCCGAAGTGCTTGAGAAAAAATTCCCGCGGAAAAAGCTGGAAGAATTAAAAGCAAAATACGATGAGCTGACGGAAAAACTGGAAGCCATTTTCAAAATATTAAAGGAGACGGAAGAGAACACCCGCCGTATGCTGAAGGATTGGGATGATAAAGCCATCTCTCCAGTCATAAAAGAAGCGGTAGACAAGATCCGCGCCAAATTCCAATCAGCGCAAACGAAAAAATATCTGGAGATGGTGGAAGCACACCTCATCGAACACTTCGAACTGTTCAAGGATCCCCATAAAGAGGACAAGGGGAAAAAACCCGAACAGAATTTTTTGGAGTACAAAGTCAATCTTTTGATCGACAACTCCAACCAGAAAGGCGCTCCCGTAATCATCGAAACAAATCCCAATTTCATCAATCTCTTCGGCTCTATCGAATCGTCCATCAATCGGATGGGAATTCTCCAGACTGATTTCACCAAGATCAAAGCCGGATCCTTTCTGAAAGCCAACGGCGGCTATCTCGTGATCAATGCATTGGAAGCCCTGGTTGAACCGGGAGTTTGGCCCACACTCAAACGAACCCTGAAAAATCAGACCCTCGAGATCCAAAACATGGCATCACTTTACCTGGTCTCCACCACCCACTTAAAACCGCAGCTCATCGATATCGATGTCAAGGTGGTGATGATAGGTGACTCTCATATCTACAATCTGCTGTATTATGGAGATGCGAGCTTCAAGAAAATCTTCAAGATCAAAGCGGAGTTTGATTCCGTCACCAAAAAAAACAAGAAAACCATCGCTGAATATGTATCTTTTATAAAAAAAATCACGAAAGACGACAACTTGATAGGTTTCGACCGCGAAGGGATGGCTGCGATTATTGAATACGGCACCCGCCTGGCAGGCAAACAGAAAAAAATCACCACCCGTTTTCATCATATAGCCGATATCATCCGCGAAGCCAGCTATTGGGCACGTAAAGACAAGCAGTCCATGGCCGACAGGACCCACGTTGAAAAAGCCATCAAGGAAAGATTCAATCGCGTCGGCTTGATCGAACGTAAAATCCAGGAAATGATCGATGAGGGGTCGATCATGATCGATACCCGCGGCGGCGAGATCGGGCAGGTAAATGGACTGGCGGTTTACTCCATGGGTGACTTTGCCTTCGGCAAACCGACACGCATAACGGCGACGACCTCCGTCGGCAGGGCGGGAGTTATCAATATCGAAAGGGAAGCCGATCTCAGCGGTCGGACTCATAACAAAGGCGTTTTGATCCTCGGAGGCTATCTTCGTGAAAAATATGCCCAGAACAAGCCTTTTTCCCTCTCCGCAAGCCTCGCTTTCGAACAATCCTATTCCGGGGTAGACGGAGACAGCGCTTCTTCCACCGAAGTTTACGCACTCCTATCCAGTCTCTCCAAACTGCCACTCCGCCAGGATATTGCCGTCACCGGATCCCTCAATCAGAAAGGCGAGATCCAACCCATCGGCGGCGTCAATGAGAAGATCGAAGGTTTTTTTGATGTCTGCAAAGCTAAACGCCTGACAGGGAAACAGGGTGTCATGATTCCCTATCAAAACGTCCCCAACCTGATGCTGCGCCGCGATATCGTCGAGGCCGTGGAGGCGGGAAAATTCCATATCTATCCGGTCGCGACCATCGAGGAGGGGATAGAAATCCTTACCGGTATCAAAGCCGGAAAGCGTAAAACGGATGGATCCTTCGAAAAAGATACGATAAACGCCCGGGTCGATCAAGAACTCCAGCGGCTGGCAAGCAGCTGGAAAACGTTCGCTTCCTCAAAGGAGAAAGAGAAAAAAGACTGACGGTCAGACGGAAATTATTTCAAATTCCCGGAAGTTTTTTTTGCCGGGGCCGCTTTTGATCAACCTGTTTATTCAACTCCGCGATCTCTTCTTTGGTGAGAGGGCGCCACTGCCCCGGCTTGAGATTTCGAAGTCCCAAACCCGCGAAGAGAGTGCGTTGTAGTGCGGTTACGTCATGTCCCAGATGCGCGAACATCCGTCGGATTTCCCGCTTGCGTCCCTCGTGAATTTCGACGCGTAGGAGAGCTCCCCGGGGCGAAACGGATATCAGTTTGATCTTTGCGGGCGCCGTTTTTTTTCCATCCAGATAGATGCCTTTCTCCAACAACCGCAGCTGGGACGGCTCCGGGGTTCCTTTGACCTTGACCATATAAACTTTCCGGATGCGATAGCGGGGATGCATTAGTTTATGAGCCAGTTCACCATCGTTTGTCAGCAGCAAAAGCCCTTCGCTGTCATTATCCAGCCTGCCGACGGGATACACCCGAGTGCGAAGACGAGGAAGCAGTTCCATTATGGTAGGGCGTCCGAAAGGATCTTTCAGGGTAACGAGGTATCCCGGGGGTTTATTCAGCATGATGTACGTCGGTTGCTCTTTCGCTTCCAGGATCCGACCGTCGACCACGACCCGGTCTTGATCCGAATCAACCTGAACCCCCATGCTTCTGACGACGTCGCCGTTGACTTTTACCCGACCGGCCTCGATCAACCGGTCCGCTTCCCGGCGTGACGCCGCGCCGGAGTGAGCGATATATTTATTCAATCTCATTTTCATCATTATTCCCCAATCAGCCTATCCAGGCCGGCTTGAGATTTTCGGAAACCGGATATCTCCGATTAAAAATACAGGTTAACTCCTCCCATAAGGGTGAAATCTCCCAACTTCAATTCGCTGGCATCGATATCGAGTTTGACATGATGATACCGCCCTTCGGCGAGCAGGGAGAATGTTTTGCCCAGATGCACTTCCACTCCCCCTCCGGCATTGAAGCCGGGGCTCGTATCTTTATCGACTCCCGGAATGTCCGCCGAATAAAAGCCATAACCTACGGTAAGATACGGATGGATCAAAACAAGGGGCAGAAAAAATTTGAGATCAGCCCCCCAATATCGGTAATCCAATTCTCTCTCTTCCCAAACAAAGGTGAGGAAATCGATGGGATCGAGGTTGTGCGCCGCTTGAAAATAATTCAGTTCAACGGCAAACGCCCCGAATTTCACTCCGGTTCGAATTCCGAAGCAGAATGAAGTATCCGTGTTGAATTCCATCTCCCGCAGTTTCGGTTTCTGTGCCGAAGTTCCGACCTGAACTCCAATAAATCCCCCTCTCTGGGCATGAACCGCCATGCCGGAGAGTAAAAAGATAAAGGATATTCCCACAAAAAAACGTTTACTCATCATTCTTCTCCTCATCCCTTCCCCGGTATTGTGATTTGGATATGCCGCGTTTTCAATCTTCCCAAAGTCGCGGTTTGGCTAAGATCTCCTGAACCTTCAGGTCGAAAAAATCCTGGGCATGAGCCGGTTTTAAAAGCACCGCCGTATCGGCGCCGTCATTTGTCCCCCCAATGGACACACAAGGTTCGAAGGTGGAAACCAGCCCCGCATCAGCGGCCATGAGAGCGATCTCTATGGCGACTTTCATCCCCTGCCCAAACAGCCTCAGGGTGAAAGCGACAAGTTCTTCCAATTCATATGTTCCCAGTTTTTTTCTGACCGCTCTTCCGATTCCTCCGAACGCATGCTGCGCCGTCAGGATACGGGCGCCGGATTTCTCCAGGGCTTCCCGATCCTCGGGCGTCATCTGCTGCACATCGGGACGAATGAAACCTGTTGAATGAGAAACGACGACCAGATTCTCGACGTCGATAAGCTCCGCCGCCATCAATCCGGTTTCACCGCTGGTCGAAGCGATCAGAACCGTTCGCAGGTCCAGTTCCCGGACCCGGCGGGCCGCGGCAGCCAGCGTTTTCCGGGTATTGTCCCTTCCGGGGTCCCTAAAATACAAGCATGGAATCGTTTTTTCATCCCGATCCTTTTCGATGTCTTGGGTCATAATCCACTCCAACAAGAATTCAGCGATCAGCAAAACGACAAAAACAAATAATCTTATTGCCTCATAACGCTTTCGCTGCGCGCCGTTGACATTGGTCTTTCCTGAAATCCTTCTCCGGTATAGGGTAACGAGATTATCATGCCCTCGTTTTTCCGATGATTGGGAAAGATGTATCACCTAGTGTACCATAAACGGAGCGTAGTTCAAGATGGAGGGGATTCGGTATTGAAATATCAAACCTAAACCTTCCTCTTGCGTATCTCATAATGTAGAATATGCGGTGAAATCATGGCACGCATCAACTTCAAAGAATCCGTATTGATCGCGATGGGATCATTTTGGTCCAATAAACTCAGAACATTTCTGACGCTGCTGGGCATCATTATCGGCGTTTTGACCATTATCGCCGTGGTTTCAGTCATCCAGGGGCTCAATAACTATGTCTATACCAAGATGTCTTTTTTCGGCGCCAACGACTTCACCGTTTCCAAGTTTTCACCTTTAACGACCTCTTTGGCGGAATTCAGGGAACAGCTCAAACGAAAAGATCTGACGATGGAGGATATGCGCCTGATCCGGCAACGCTGCCCCTCCTGCGAAATCGTAGGAGCATCGGATGAAACGAGAAAAACCGTAAAATACAAAAACCAAAGTTTGAGGGATGTCGAAGTCAAGGGGGTCACTCACCTCGATCACATGATCGGATCAGTGGAAGAATTGGCCAGAGGCAGACACTTTCAGGAAGAGGACGAAGCGCGTTCCCGCGCCGTCTGCACCATCGGAAACGACGTGGTGGAAAAAATCTTTGCCACCACGGATCCGCTCGGCAAACGCATCAAAGTGGGCACGCATAATTTTCTGGTCATCGGCATTGGAGAGAGCAAGGGAAAACTATTGGGGATAAGTCAGGATAATTACATCCGCATTCCCATCTCGACCTTTCTGAAAATCTACGGATCGCGGCGCAGCCTCAACATAAACATTCACACCACCTCCCAGGAACAGATGGCCCGTGCACAGGAAGAAGTGCGAACCGTCATCCGCGCCAAACGCCATGTCGCATTCTCCGAGCCGGACGACTTCGCCTTTCAGACATCCGATACCTTTATTCAATTCTACAAATCCCTGACCACCGGGATTTATTTCGCCATGCTCGCTATTGCCTCTCTGGCCCTGATCGTCGGCGGAATCGTCGTCATGAACATCATGCTGGTGGCCGTCACCGAGCGAACGAAGGAAATCGGCATCCGAATGGCGATAGGCGCGCGCCGGAGAGACATCATGATGCAGTTTCTAATCGAAGCCTCGGTGCTTTCGGCGGCAGGAGGATTGATCGGCATCCTGCTGGGATTCATCCTCGCCAAGATAATCACGGCCGTCTCTTCCCTGCCTTCGCGGTTGGAACCCGTCTCCATCATCGCCGCCATTCTGGTATCGGCGTCAGTCGGTATCTTTTTCGGGATCTATCCCGCTTCCAAAGCCGCCAAGCTCGATCCCATCGAGGCCTTGAGGTCGGAACAATGAGAATCGCTATTTTCAGAGAAATCATCGGGATGTCGTTGGATTCGATCAAAAACAACAAGCTCCGCTCCTTCCTCACACTGCTGGGAATCATGATCGGGGTCATGACCGTCATCGGAATGATCTCCATCGTGCAGGGACTGAACCGCTCATTCCTTTCCGAGTTGGAATCGGTCGGATCGGATATTATCGGGGTCACGAAATACGAGCCCGGCATCCAGGTGGGCAGGCTTTCCGAAGAGGAAAGAACGCGCAAGGACCTCACTTTCGATGACGCTTTGGCTATCGAAAGGGAATGCTCCATGGTTAAAGCGGTCGCGGTCGACATGATAGCCGATATTTTCGAAGGGATTCCGATCAAATACGAGAGCACGGTTACCCAGGATGCTTTGATCCTGGGGATGAATTCAAGATGGCCTCAGGTGTTGACGATTTACTCTCCTGAAATCGGCCGCTTTATTTCCAACTCGGATGTGCAGCACAGCACCAAAACCTGTGTCTTGGGAGCGGAGTTGAAAGAAACGCTTTTTCCGCACAGCCAGCCCCTGGGAAAAGAGATCCGGATCGGCCCTGAAAAATTCACGGTCGTCGGTGTCCTCGAGCAAAGGGGGCAGATGTTCGGTCAGAGCCGTGACAACCTGGTCGGCATTCCGATCACCACTCTCATGAAATATTTCCCCTATGATTTTGAAAACATCGAGATCATCCTCACGCCCAAGAAGCCGGGAACCATTCCGGAGACCATCGCCCAAGTATCGAATATTCTCAGGAGGCGGAGAAAGGTCAAATTCGGAGAACCCGATGATTTTGCCGTCTACACTCAGGATTCCATGGTCGAGCTGTACAATCAGCTGACTGGCGCCGCCTACCTGGTAATGATCGTCATTTCCTCCATCGGTCTTCTGGTGGGAGGAATCGGGGTGATGAATATCATGCTGGTGTCGGTCAAGGAACGGACACGGGAAATCGGTCTCCGTAAAGCCATCGGAGCACGCTCCGGCGATATCCTCAAGCAGTTCCTTATCGAAGCGATCGTTCTCACCGGGGTCGGAGGCATTCTGGGTATCCTCGTCGGTTTCGCCATCGCCCTGACAGTGAAAGCCGCCACCCCCCTTCCCGCCACGGTAAGCGTCTGGTCGGTTGTTTTAGGATTTTTTGTATCCGTCTCCGTGGGACTGTTTTTCGGGATCTTTCCCGCTCAGAAAGCGGCGAAACTGGATCCCATCGTTTCTCTGCGATATGAGTAGCCCCGGATTCGGACGCCGATCAAAGATCCAATTCAGGTAATTTCAACGCGAGGAACTTACGCGCTGCGTCCAATATCGCAGTCGCATCGCCCTCCGTCGCCCCCGTGATCTGCACGAGAGACGGCCCCCCGCCTCCACGGCCTTCGAACAATGAAGCAGCCGCCGGCAGCAGGTCCCTGAGGTCGACTTCCACATGCTCAGGCCGCGCGAAAACAACGAATCTTCGTGAAGCCTTTTCCGAGATGAAAAGAACGATTTTCTCGCTGTTTTTGATGATTTTCAAAGCCAGTCCGCGCAGTTCATCCAGCGTTCTTTCCGCATAGATTCTCTGGATGATCGGACCGGTTTCCCCGTCGATGAGCTCTGCGGCTTCATATTCCACAAGGCGCTCGAATAATTTCTTCTTTTCTCTCCGAAGGGTTTTCATATCCGCAAGGGCCCGATCCACCGCTCCGTCCGCGTCTTTTTCACTTACCGTAAATTTTCTGGCGATATCCCGCAGAACACGATCCTTGTCTCCGTAGTCCCTAAGGGCTCGGCCGCCGCATACGAACTCGAAGCGGATGTTGCCCCGAATCCGTTCCGTTTTCAGGATCTTTATCATCCCGACTTCTCCTGACCTCACGGGGTGAGTTCCGCCGCATGCGGTGTAATCGAATTTTTCAACCTCGATCACCCGGATGCGCCCTTTTTTTTGGGGAGGCCGGCGCAGCGGGATTTCGGCGATCTTCGCTTCCTCAACGAAACGGCTCCGGATCGGCCGGTCTTGAAAAACCACTTCATTGGCTCGGGCTTCCACCTTGGTTTGATCGTCTCTCGAGAGATCTTTGAGCCCGATTTCCAGCGTCGACACCGATTCTCCCAGATGAAACGAACGGGTTTCTCCCTGAAACAATTCATAGAAGCTCTGGGAGAGGATGTGCTGCCCCGCATGCTGCTGCATGTGATCGAAACGACGCACCCAATCGATTTTCCCCTTGACTTTGTCCTCATCCAGAGACCCGGCAAGCACATGCAGAATTTCGCCCTCATCCTCCACAACATCGATGACTTGAATTCCGTTCAGCGTCCCGAGGTCCGCGGGCTGACCGCCGGATTCCGGATAGAATGCGGTGTGATCCAAGACCAAGGCCGTCCTTTTATCGTGAAGACGCCGATCCCGGACATGGGCTTCAAATTCGACTCTATAGGGATCTTCAAAATACAATCGAATGGTTTCCGGTTTCATCTCCATCTCCTTTGCGAGCCGAATTTCACGAGATTTGAAGAATCCGGTCCGTCAGCTTGAAATGTTTTTTTGTAACCCGGTCCAATATCGCGGGGCCGTGTTTTCGTACCAGCTCACGCCCCGCTTTCTCCGCCGGAGGGGATGATCCTTTGGGAAGATCGAAGGCGATCTCATTCGATAACGCACTGAGCCTTTGGAGAAATTCGGCCCTCGCCAGGATAGAAGCGGCCGCCACCGCCATATCGGATTCAGCTTTGGTTCTTTGTATCAATTCGATCTCTTTGCCTCTTTTCATGAGAGCGCTGATGACAAACTGCTTGTCGCCGAACTGATCGGTGATGGCAAGACGACAATTCACTTCTCCCAGCATATTTTCGATAACGCGGGCATGCGCCCAGGCCAACAGCCGATTGAGGTTGCGCAGTTTGGCATACAGTTCATTGTAGCGGGCGGGGCCTATCGCCACGATGGAATGCTTATAATTCTTTTTGATCAGAGTCGCCAGATTGAGAGCTTTCTTGTCGGTCAGCCGCTTGCTGTCTTTAACGCCGAGTTCGGCAAGAACCGCGTGTTGGTCATCCGGAAGAAACACGCCGGCCACACAAAGAGGGCCGAAATAATCCCCCTTACCGGACTCGTCCGTTCCGATATGCCCCGGTTCCTCACTCGCAAACAGGCTGGATTGACGCATCACCGAGCTCCCGGAAGCATGAGGTTCATCACCGCAGAAGATTCCGGGCTTTCGCTTCCTTGATCAAGTCATCCCGGAATTTGGGATGAGCGATATTGATCAGCGCACGGGTCCTTTCCTGGAGGTTCTTCCCATGAAGGTAGGCCGAACCGAATTCCGTCACCACGTAACTGACGTCCGCCCGGGTCGTAACGACCCCGGCGCCTTTTTGCAGGAACGGCGTTATGCGGGATGTCGTCCCTTTTTTCGCCGTGGCGGGGAGCGCGATAATCGGTTTCCCTCCTTTGGAATGAACGGCGCCGCGGATGAAATCCACCTGGCCTCCAAATCCACTGTAAATATAGGTTCCGATCGAATCAGAGCAGACCTGCCCGGTAATATCAACTTCGACCGCGGAGTTGATAGCGATCATGTTGTCGTTTTGAGAGACATTGAAAGGGTGATTCGTGTAATCGGTCGGGTGGGCCTCAAAAATCGGATTATTATTCGTGAAATCATAAAGCTTTTTCGAACCCAACAGAAATGTCAGGATCACTTTATAGGGATGGAAATTCTTTTTGGCGCCGGTGATGACGCCGGATTCGATGGCTTCCATGACACCGTCGGAAACCATCTCCGTATGGATTCCCAGATCCCTCCGGTTGCCAAGGGCGGCGAGAACCGCATCCGGGATTCCCCCGATCCCCAACTGGAGCGTCGCCCCGTCTTCGATCATAGCCGCAATGAAACGTCCGATCTTCTTCTCGACTTCACTGAAAGGTTTCTTCTCCAGCTCCGGGAGATCACGGGATACCTCTACAATCTTGTCGATACGGGAAATATGGATAAATGAATCTCCCAAAACCCGGGGCATCTTGTCATTGACCTGGGCAATTACGATTTTGGCGCTTTCCGCCGCCGCCTTCGAGCACAGGACTTCCACGCCGTAACTCATAAAACCATGTTCATCTGGAGGGGAGAGATGTAACGCCGCCACATCCAACGGCATCTGGCCCGAATAGAACAAATCCGGGATCTGGTGAAGGAATATCGGGACGTAATCGGCGCGTCCTTCATTGATGGCCTTTCGGTCGGCCGGGCCGACGAAAAGCGAATTATGCCGGAAATGCCCTTCCATATCAGGCCGTGAGAAGGGATCCTCGCCCAACAACAGAACATGGGCCAGCTCCACGTTCCTCAATTCATCCTTGCGACCGGCCAGCGCCTGCGTCAGTGCGTATGGGGTAGCGGCATTGCCGCTGATATAAACGCGGTCACCACTGTTTATAACGGAAACCGCTTCTTCGGGAGTAACTAATTTCCTCTTGTAATCCTCGACCCAACTCATAACTTGCCTCCAATCTTGTATAGAATGTGAGGGTAATCATAGAGAGACAAAAAGTCAAACTCAGATTTTAATTATCCCGAAAAATCTCCCCTTTCGCACTTCGAGGGAACACCCCTTATCCCCGACCGCACGGAAATCGGACTGAAGTCATGCTTCCGATATAGACGTTTGAAGCTCAGGATCCGTTATCAAGAGACTCCAAGTATTTTTCGATCTCGCCGGCGGCCACGCGGGCATCCCCCATCGCCAGGATTACGGTTGCGCCGCCGCGGATGATGTCCCCTCCGGCATAGACGCCCTTAATACTGGTTTCCATGGTATCCCAATCCACTTCCACATTGCCCCACTTTCCCACTTTCAATCCCGGCGTCACCTGAGAGATCAGAGGATTAGGACTGTTGCCTATCGAGACAACCGCCAAATCGATCTCTTCTATAAATTCCGATCCTTCAATGGGAACCGGCCTTCGTCGTCCGGATGAATCAGGCTCCCCCAGCTCCATCTTCAAACACTCCATGGCTTTCAGATGATGGTTGTCATCCCCGATGAAACGAATCGGAGCGGTTAAAAAATGGAACTCGATTCCCTCTTCCTCGGCATGATGCACTTCTTCTTCCCGCGCCGGCATCTCAGCCCGGGACCTCCGGTAAATTATCGCGGCGGTTTCCGCCCCCAACCGTTTGGCCGTACGAACGGAGTCCATGGCCACATTGCCGCCTCCGAATACGGCGGCTCGTTTTCCCGGAAAAACGGGGGTGTCGTATTCCGGAAAGAGGTACGCTTTCATCAGATTCACTCGTGTCAGATATTCATTGGCGGAATAAACTCCGATCAAATTCTCGCCGGGAATCCGCATAAAATTGGGCAGTCCGGCGCCCGTTCCGATGAAAAACGCACAATATCCGTCCTCCCTCAAATCATCCATGGACGCAGTCATTCCGACAACGAAATTCATTCTGAACTCGACTCCCAATTTTTCCAGGTACGCCATCTCAGAAAGAAGGATGCTTTTAGGCAGGCGAAATTCAGGAATACCATAGGCCAGAACGCCTCCGGCCACATGCAGCGCCTCGAAGATGGTGACCTTATGTCCTTTTTTTGCCAACTCCCCGGCTACCGTCAATCCCGCCGGACCGGCGCCCAGGATGGCGACCTTGTGTCCTGTGGGCTTGGGGATTTTCGGGATGAACGTCTTTCCCGCGCTGTTTTCATAATCCGCGGCAAAACGCTCAAGGTTCCCGATAGCGACCGGCACTCCGATCGCCTTTTTCAAATTACACATGGATTCACATTGCGCTTCCTGGGGACAAACCCGGCCGCAAACGGAAGGCAGACTGTTGGTTTCCTTGATCTTGCGAACGCTTTTTTCGAAATCTCCGATCTCGATCAGTTTGATGAAAGTAGGGATGTCGATACCGACGGGGCATCCCATGACGCACTGCGGATTGGCGCAGTCGAGACACCGGCGGGCTTCTTCCTGAGCCTGCTCGGCATTCAACCCCAGGTTGACCTCGACGAAATCTTTATTTCTCAGTTCCGCCGCTCTCTCCGGCATCTTCTGGCGCTTGCTTTTCATCCGTTCCTTTGCGGGAACCGATTTCCGTAATTCCTTACGCCATTCCTGATTGAATTCCTGTCTCAGCCGCTCCTTCATCTCCGGCGGCATGATTTTCTTATTCTCTGCCATGGTTCACTCTTTCCTGTAGAAACGAATCAAGGGTAGCTTTCCTTTTCCCATGCTTTGAGGGAATGGATCTCATCCTCAAAATATGACTTCCGTCGTGCGAAAAGTTCCTGCCAATCGATCTGATGCCCGTCAAAATCAGGGCCGTCCACGCAGGCGAATTTGGTTTTGCCGTCAACGGTTACCCGGCAGGCACCGCACATACCGGTGCCGTCCACCATGATAGGATTGAGGCTTACCACGGTTTTTACTCCCTTCGGCCGGGTGGCTTCCGCACACGTGTAAATCAAATACGTGCAGCCGACGGCGTAAACTCTGTCCAGATCCTCTTGGCGGATGATGTCTTTCAACACACGGGGAATATAATCCTTACAGTTGTAAGCACTGTCCCGGGATGAGACAAAGAACTTATCGCTCAGTTTGCGAAATTTATCTTCCCAGTAGAGCAGATAATTCGCTTTCACATCCAGAAGGGTGATCACTTCATTTCCGGCCTCTCGCAGAGCACGGGCCACCGGATAAACGGCGCCGATCCCGAAGCAGCCTCCGGCGCAAAGGACACGCCCATAATTTTTAATTTCCGAAGGCATACCCAACGGGCCGACATAAACGGGAAGTTCATCGCCCGCTTCAAGCAAAGAAAGCTTATGGGTGGATGTTCCGACCACCATGAACACAGCGGATACGGAACCCCGCCCAGGATCCCAATCCGAGATCGTCAGCGGGATACGCTCTCCCTTTTCATCGGGCATGACGATGACGAATTGTCCGGGCCGGCATTTTTTCGCTATTTCGGGAGCATGGACCTCCAGCAGGTGGATGTTGGGAACCAATCTTTTTCGTTGGAGAATTTGTGCCATCAATTTCCTCGCTTTATCTTGACCGCGATCGGGCCCGAACACAGTATCTCTTCTGAAATCCGGTCGGCGGATCGCTTATCTTCGGTCTTTCGAGTAATTCGAAGTGAAGCTGTCAGGTATCCCATCGGTACGGCATCGGAGAGATGCAGTTCCCCTTTAAAAACGCCGCCGCGAGATTCCAGCCAAATAGGATCACCCTCTTTGAGGGTCGCTTTCGCAGCATCCTCACTATTGATGCATATTTTATCGGGATTTCTTATGAGACGCAGGTTTTTCAGGCTGCGGTTCAGTTCAAGTCCGCGATAGGAATCCGGATCCTCCCTAAAAAGAAGCCGGTAAGGATATGCGGTATCCTGCGCCGTCGGCAAAAAATCATAATCGACGTCCAAAAATACGGTCCGTCCCTCTGTTTGTTCCTCCAAATATTTCCCGCGAATCTGACTCAGAGCTTTGAATGAAGCCCCGGCGAAAGCCGGAACATTTTTCTTCATTTCCTTGAAAACATCCTTGGCTGTTCTGAATATAAAACCTTGACCGCCCATTCGATCCGCCAGACTGCTGATGATCCACCAATCCGGCCGGGATTCCCCCAGCGGTTTCACGATCCCGCCGCTCATTTGAATCCGGCCTTCCGTGTTGACGAATACGCCTTCCATTTCGCAGGAGACCGCGGCCGGCAGCACGACATCGGCCCGCTTCGCCGCTTCTGTCATAAAACTGTTTTGGACGATCAGAAATCCAGGCTCCAATGCTTCCGGAACGTCGGCGGATCCAACCATATAGAGCGTGTCAGCCCGGGCGCGGGCTGCTTTTTCATGAGGCCCGCCTCTTTTGGAAACGTCATGAAATAATGCCTTTATTCCGCGCTCATTATTCGTTCTTCCCAAAGCCAGGAAGGCGGCTTCGCATATCCGCGCCAGGTTCCAGAAAGAGGACAGGTGATCCCTTCCCCTGGAGGAGAACAGCAGTTCCGAGCCGGCGATAAACACCGCCTTTTCGGACCTTTTCAGCATCTCCGCCGCTTCCCGCAGGGTTTTTGATTCGATCCCGGTCAAAACCGCGGCCGGCGTCTCATCAAGTTTCTCAAGGCTGGTTCGCAGAAAATCCTTTTCCTTTTGTGCCAACTCATTTCCGGCGCCCTCCCGCTCCAAATATTTGGTCAGAAGGCCGAACAGCGCACCCGCGCTATCCGGCCGGACACGCAGCGGAAGCACCGCATGACGGGAAATCGTTGATTCGCAGGCATCGACCGTAATCAGCCGCGCCCCGTTTTGCACCGCTTTGAAAACCTCCAGCCAGATGATGGGATGTGTCGTGGGAAGATCCGCGCCGGAAAGCATGATGGTATCCGCCCGCGCTATTTCATGGAGATCGAGATTAAACGCAGGCGAAAAGCCGCGTTCGTTCGCCGCTTCCCGGAGCACTTCTTCGGGGCAATATCCTTCCCCGACATGGATATTTTCCGTTCCGATCACATCCCGTGCAAATTTCCGCAGCAGATAACCCGACTCACAAGAAATCTGGGTGGAAACGGAGAAGGCCGTTTTCTCTTTTCCGGAAACTTTCAATCGATTCGCCGCACGGTCCAGCGCTTCCTCCCAATCCGCAGGTTCCAACTTTCCCTCTCTGCGCACCAGAGGTTGAACGATCCGTTCTTGATGCTGAACGACATCCTTGAGGAGAAATCTCCCCTTGACGCAGGCCTGACCGTGATTGACATGTCCCGTTTCCACGGGGCATGAGCTCAGGATCCGGCCGTTAAGGAGCATGAATTCCATTTCACACCCGAGACTGCAGAGGGGGCAGATCCCCGAAGCGGTTTCTTCATGCATGCTTTCATATTTCAGCGATCTTTCGGTCAACGCCCCTGTAGGGCAGACGTCGACACAGGCGCCGCAAAACTGGCATCCGGATTCGTGCAAGGAGAGGTCTAAAGCCGTTCCCACGACCGCATCCGAGCCCCGTTGGACAAATGAAATGACCGAGCTACCGCGCATTTCATGACAAATTCGAACACAGCGCCCGCACAAAATACACAGGTTGTAATTGCGGTCGAAAAAAGGATCGCATCGCTTGATATCCAGCTCTCGGTACAGAGAGGGATAACGGATGTGATCCAATCCTACGGCTTCCACCACCCGTTGGAGTTCGCACCGGCCGTTATTGGAACACAAGACGCATCCCGTCACTTCTCCCACCTTGCGAATGGTCGATTTATATTCGTCGCACTGCTCCTTCTCCGAACATATCAGGCATCCGTTCGGGTGTTCGCTCAGTATCAATTCCAGAATCTGTCTGCGCAGTTTTCGGAGTTTGGGAGAATCCGTTTTGACGACCATCCCATCTTCGACCCATGTGCTGCATGAAGGAGAATAGCCTTTCCTGCCGCTGATTTCCACCAGGCAGAGCCGGCAGCCGGCAAAAGGTTCCAACCGTCTGTGATCACACAGGGAAGGGATATAGATATCGTTTTCCCTGGCTACTTCCAGAATTGTCTGTTTCTCTTCAGCTTCTATTTCTCTTCCGTCCAGGATGATCTTCATTTTCCCTTCTTTCCCCCTGAGGCTTTTTTTAGAATTTTCTCTTTTCGGCTTCCCGTCAGCTTGGAAACCGCTTTTATTTTGACCGGGCAAATTTCATAGCAGGCCCCGCATTTGATACACAGATTTTGGTCGATCACGTGCACTTCTTTCCGGCTGCCTGAAATCGCATCGACGGGACAGCTTTTCAAACAAAGCATACAGCCTACGCATTTCTCAGGTTCGATATAGAAAGCGATCAGATTTTTACACGCAAGCGCTGGACAGGATTTATCTCTGATATGGGCTTCATATTCTTCGCGAAACACACGCAGAGTGGTCAAAACCGGATTGGGAGCCGTTTGCCCCAATCCACACAGAGAACCTTCTTTGACTGTTTTCGCCAGTTCTTCGAGTTTTTTAATATCCCCTTCCTCGCCTTTTCCCTCGGTGATACGGGTTAAAATCTGCACCATCTGACGCGTCCCGATCCGGCAGGGAGCGCATTTTCCACAAGATTCTTCCTGGGTGAAATTCAGAAAATAGCGGGCGATATCCACCATGCAGGTGGACTCATCCATGACGATCATCCCCCCGGATCCCATGATGGAACCGGCTTTGGCCAGCGATTCAAAATCGATGGGCAGGTCGAGCTCTTCCGCGGGAATGCAGCCGCCTGAAGGACCTCCGGTTTGGACGGCTTTGAATTTTTTGCCTTCCTTGATCCCCCCGCCGATGTCTTCGATGATTTCTCTAAGGGTTATTCCCATCGGGACCTCGACCAAACCCGTGTTGTTGATTTTTCCCACCAGAGAAAATATCTTCGTTCCTTTGCTTTTACGCGTGCCTATGGATGAGAACCAATCCGCACCTTTATTGATGATGTGCGGGACATTCGCCCAGGTTTCCACGTTATTGATATTCGTGGGCTTCCCCCAGAGCCCGGATTGGGCGGGAAACGGGGGCCGCTGCCGGGGAAAAGCGCGCCGCCCTTCAATAGACGCCATCAAGGACGTCTCTTCACCTGAAACGAAGGCGCCCGCGCCTTTAAATATTTCTATATCGAAACTGAATTCGGATCCCAGGATGGAATCGCCCAGCAAACCCAATTCACGTGCCTGCTTCAAGGCCAGCGTGATATTTCGGACGGCAAGCGGGTATTCCATCCGCACGTAAATATATCCCCGGGAAGCACCGATGGCATAGGCTCCGACGACCATCCCTTCGATGATGCTGTGCGGATTCCCTTCCAGAATACTGCGGTCCATATAGGCGCCGGGATCTCCTTCGTCGGCGTTACAGATCACATATTTCAATTTGGATTGAGCACTTCGACAAATATCCCACTTCGTTCCCGTAGAAAAGCCCCCTCCTCCTCTGCCTCTCAAACCGGAGGCCTTGATCTCTTCCACGACCTCGTCCGCCGTCATCTCGAAGAGCGCTTTGGTAAGAGCCTTGTAACCGTCCAGAGCGATATAATCCTTGACTTCGGTCGGATCGATAAAGCCGTTGTTGCCGAAAATAATCCTTTCCTGCTTTTTATAGAAAGGAACTTCTTCTTCCTTGATGATCTCTTTTTGGGTTTTAGGATCCACATAAAGCAGGCGCGGGATGATCTCATGCTGCAGCAGGGTTTTACCAACGATATCGGGAATATCCTTCAGCTTGACCCGTTGATAAAATATACCGTCCGGTTGGATGACGACGATCGGACCTCTTTCGCAAAAGCCGTGACATCCGGTGATCTTGACCGAGAATTCTTCTTGAAGATCCAAACGGGCCAATTCATTCTTGAGCGCGTTTGCGATGTCATTGCATCCGTAAGCCTGACACCCGGTGCCGCCGCAGATGGTGACATACTTTTTACCGGTCTCCCGAGATTCGAGAATCCGGGATCTGAGTTCATCGATTTTGGTCATATCCATTTTAGCCATGAGTCTCTATCATCCCTTTTTTCGGCTTTTATTGGTCTGTGATTTCTTTTTGCCGTCTCCGGACAAGCTGTCGAGAACATGCTTAACATCCCGCGTCTTCATCTGTCCATGGTAATTTCCATCCGTAATGACGATCGGCCCCAAAGCGCAGGCGCCGACACAGTTTACGGTTTCCAGTGTAAAGTTGTTGTCCGCGGTCGTTTCTCCGGCGTCGATTTCAAGCGAACGCTCAAATTCGTCAAGAATCGCCGGCGCTCCCCGAACATGACACGCCGTTCCCATACAGATCGTGATCACGTGTTTCCCCCGCGGAATCAAGCTGAACGCCTTGTAGAACGTGAGAACGCCGAAGACCTCTGATTGAGAGATGTTGAGCTTTTTCGCGATCTCGGTGATTTCCTCGGGGGGGATGTACCCATGTTTTTCCTGCGCATCATGCAGGAAGTGAATGAGTTTGTGTTGCCTGGAATTAATAATCTCCAAATGATTTTCCATCGCCATCCCTATTAAAAAAGTTACAGGATCGAATTCAGTGGTTGATAACTCATACCGAATCGTTCCGCTATCTTCTGTTTGACAATATGCCCATCATAAAGAAAAGTCCCTTGTGCCAGAGGCGTCTCTGATTTTAAAACGTGTGCCAGATTTTCATCCCCTAATCGGAGGAGATACGGAGTTACTACGTTGGAGAGGACCTTGGTTGAGGTCCGGCTGACGGCCGACGTGATGTTGGGCACGCAGTAGTGAATCACGCCCTGATCGATGAAAATCGGTTGTTCCAGAGTGGTCAAACGGCTGGTTGCGATCGAACCGCCCTGATCGATGGCCAGATCGATAATAACGGCTCCCTTTTTCATGTTTTCGACCATGTTTTTGCTGACCATGATCGGCGCTTTTTCGCCGGGGCGTAAAACCGCTCCGATCACAATATCGGCAATCCGGGTGATCCGATCCAGGTTGTATTGGCTGGCAATCATGCTGACCAATCGACCGGGACTGATCTGCTCCATGTCACGGAGCCGATCCAAATTCCAACCCAGGGCGATCGTATGCGCCCCGGCGCCCAGCATGGCTTTGACCGCGCTCCGCGCCAGGGTGCCGCTCCCGATTATCGCCGCCGTTACGGGTGGAACGCTCACCACCCCGCCGATCACCAGTCCCCTTCCCTCTTGGCTGGTCTGAAGATAATGACCGGAGATAGCAAGACACATCTGCCCGGCGATCTCACTGAGATTTTCGATAAACGGCAGGATCCCGTTCTCTCCCTGAACGATCTCGAATCCGATCATGGTGACTTTTTTCTCCAAAAGGTCTTCGACGATGCTTTTTTTGGCGACGGCGAGATGATGGAATCCGAACAGCAGCTGCCGAGGTCTCGCCAGATGGCATTCTTCTTCGTTCAAGGGGGAGATATTCAAGACGACATCGGAACGTCCGAACACCTCCTCCTTCGTGAAAACGATTTCGGCGCCCAAAGAGGAATATTCCTCATTGGAATATCCAGCCTTTAAGCCCGCACCGGCCTGGACATAAACCGAATGCCCTTTCTCTGCTAAGAGCGAAACTCCGCTGGGAGACAACCCGGCGCGATTTTCAATCTTACCACTTTCGTTGATGACCCCTATATTCATCACATCCTCCTATCTCGTAAGGAGAAGCCATGATATCAAATATACGAACGAAATCAAATTTTTTTTAATAAAATTGACAATCGGAACAATCGGCCTCTTCAGCAACGACGTTTTTCTTCCTCTTTCATCGGAGGCACGATACGAGGCCAAACGGTCAGATAAACAGCATCATGGTTAAAACAAGATAAACGCCGTAAAGAGAAATCAGCAGCACTCCCTTCCCCTTATTCAACCGGCAGCCGATGGCCAGGCTTCCCAGCATCACCCCAACGATCACGATCATGGCGGGAAAGCTGAAATGAATCACTTTCAGGTCTACATGGATGGGGTTCACCAATGAGGCTACGCCGATAATCCAGAGAACATTAAGGACATCGGCACCGAGAATATTTCCCACGGCGATTTCACCTTCTCCCTTCCGGGCGGCGGAGATGCAGGTGCTGATCTCGGGCAACGATGTTCCAATAGCGATCACGGTCAATCCGATCAACGTATCGGCGAGGCCAAAATGATCGGCTATATTTTTTGCGGCCCAGATCACGAACCGAGTGGTCACGACAACTCCGATAATTCCACCCGCAAACAATAGGATCGGCCGCCGCAGTCCACACGCCGCTCCCGAAGCCGGTGAAGACGGATCCGGATTCGTTGAGGATATGACTTTCTCCTGAGTGAAAGAACGAAATCCTTTCTTTTTTATCAGAACGACAAAATACAGAATCAAAAGACCGACCAGGACAGCGCCTTCGAGCCTTCCGATCGTTCCATTGCTGGCCAGCCAGAAAGCCAATCCGTCGATGGCCAGCAGAAAGATGCCGATGATCCTGAGAATCCGGCAGTTCACAAGGATCGCCGTCGGCGCCAGGAAAGCGGCCAGCGCCAGAGCGACCCCATCATCAACAAGAACCGATCCGATGGCGTTTCCAAGAGCGATCTCAGGTTCCCCCAAAGAAGCAGCCCATACGGATACGCCGAATTCCGGAGCCGTCGTGGCCAAGCCGACCAGGACGATGCCCACGACGAGCTTGGAAATGTTTAGAGACTCGGCGATTCCACAGGCGCCGTCCACAAAATAATCGGCCGATTTGAACAACAACGCAAAAGAGATGACCAATACCGCAAAATAAAGAATAATCATTTACCGATACTCGCTTTCATAGACGACCGCGCCGCCGACAACCGTCATTCTCACTTGAACATTTATGATATCTTCCGGAGGGGTGGAGAAAAGATCTCGGGAGAGCACGACCAGATCCGCGACCTTGCCGGTCTCGATAGACCCTTTGACACCTTCTTTGAACTCGGCGAAAGCTCCCCCCAACGTGTATGCTTGAATCGCATCTTCCAGGGATATTTTCTCGGCGGGGATCCATCCTTCCGGATGTTTATCATCCAGGGTGCTACGGGTAACCGCGGCATAAATGCCGGAAAGCGGATCGAGAGGCGCCACCGACCAGTCCGAGCCGCAGGCGAGCCGGCTTCCTTCCTCCAGCAGTGAACGGAACGGATAGGTCGTTTGCAGACGCGCGGCTCCGACTTTCCCCTCCGCCCAACGTCCGTCATCGATGGCGTGATACGGTTGTACCGAGGCGATAAGGTTCAACCGCCCGAACCGTTTGATGTCTTCGGGCAGGAGGTGCTGCGCATGCTCGATCCTCCAGCGGCGTTCCCTCTTCCCTTCTTCGGCCGCAATTCGCTCGATGATATCCAAAACCATGTGATTGGCCCGATCACCGATGGCATGGACCGCAATCTGCAGTCCGGCCCGATCGGCGGCGCGGATCCGCTCTTCCATAATCCCTTCCGGATACATATCCGCCGCCATGATTCCCTTTTTCTGCGGCGCATCGGAGTAGGGCTCGAAAAACAAAGCGGTGAAAGAACCGAGCGAGCCATCCACAAAGCCTTTCAGTCCGCCGATCTCGAGAAAATCGCTCCCTGGAGGGATCTCGACGTCAAGCCCCGCTATCGGATCCATCCGGGTAATCGGGATATAAATACGGAGCCGGGCGGTCAACCGGCCGCGGCGCATAAGCTCCCGGTAAACCTCATAGTGCTCCATCCGGCTCATATCGTGAAGGGATGTGATGCCGTGTCGGGCCGCATGCCGCAGAGCGGTTTCAGCCGCTTTCAGTTTGGCGTCGAATTCCGGCTCGGGGATGTGACGCATGACCAGCCCCATGGCGGCGTCCTTCAGGATCCCCGTAGGTTCGCCGGTCCGAGAATCTTTCCGGATCTCGCCGCCGGAAGGAGAAACCGTATCTTTCGTGACCCCGGTTTTCTTAAGCGCGGCGCTGTTCACCAGGACCATGTGTGCATCGAGGCGATTAACGCACACGGGGTGATTCGGAGTAACACCATCGATCCAATCCCGGCTGGGGAGCTTAGGAGGATCGAAGCGCTGGTGGTCCCAATCTCCATTGAGAATCCACGTTCCTTCTTCCAATTCCAAGGCTTTGGCTCCGATCCGCCGGACGAATTCCTCACGATGGTCTACATCGCGAAGCTGGATATTCCGGAGCGCGAATCCCCCATCGAGAAAATGAGTATGGCTGTCGATAAAACCGGGAAGCAGCATCGCTCCGGAAAGATCGACAACACGGGTGTCCGGACCCACCCAGGGCTCAATATCCCGGGAAATTCCGACGACCGTGATCTTTCCGTCCTTCACGGCCACCGCTTCCGCCCGGGGCCGACATGGATTCACGGTCCACACGACTCCGTTCTGAAAGACCAGATCGGCAAAATCGGATTTACGGGATGGAGACTGACAGACAACGCCCAATCCGACAAAAAGGGGAAGAATCAACAAAAAGAATACTTTCATGGCCGCCTCCATTTCATCTCGATCCGTAGACTTCCTTTCTTCCCTCCCGATTCTATTTTATCTTCGAGCGGAAAACAAACTCTTTCCTCTCAAGTCTTATCGGGAGAATAAGCGGCACGATTCCCCTTTCCTTAAATGCGGCCTCCGGCACGCAGCCGGATGATATCAAGGTCGCATGGAACGATAAGCTCCCTCTTGTACGAATTTCTGATTTCCAACTCGATCTCCGCCGCGGATACGCCACGATGGCTGAAAAAATGACAAGGAATCAAGCATTGTACACCCGCCTCCTGCGCCCATGCACCCAATTCCAAAGCGGAGGAATGCATTCGGGAAAGCACGGCATCATCACGGAAGAATCTTGAGGGGGCACTGCAGTCATGGATAAGATAATCCGCGCCGCTGGCGAATTCAAAAAGGGAATGATGGATCGCCGTGTCCCCCGAATAAACGAGCCGCCGGCGGCGCTTCCCCCATTCAAATTGGAAACCCAGCGATGCCGGCTTGTGCCGCACGGACAGCGCCGTGCATATAAATCCGCCTCCCGGAGAAAAAGTATCCCCAGGTTTTACGACGAACGGAAGAATCCGATAGCGGGCTTTCGGTTTCCTCAGGTGAAAAAGATCGAGTAGATTCATGCAGAATTCGATCGTTTCCGATGAACCGTAAATCGGAACTTCACGGTCGGTTCCCAGCATGCCGTGGACAAACGCAGGCAGTCCGTACACATGGTCGGGGTGGGTATGGGTTATGCACAGCGCGGCAATCTTCCGGGGATCCCAGCCCAACCTGCTGATCTTGGCGATCGCACTTCCTGGGCAATCGATCAAAACCAAATCCTCATTCCGGTTGAATACAAGCGCGGTATTGTCCCGTTCCGGTGTCGCCACAGCCCCGCCCGTTCCCAGAAATCCACATTCGCTCATATCGATCAAACCTATTTATAAATCATATCCCCGCCTAAATCAATCCGGGCGACAGGGCTCTTTCCCGGCGGCTTAAGCCGCTTCACTTCGATCCTCCGGGAAGATGGTTGACAGGGAAAGGCGCAATTGAGTACAAAGGGATCATGAGCCGATACCAAACCGTCGTGTCAGCACCGGGACGACTGTGTCTGCTTGGAGAACATCAAGATTATTTCGGGCTGCCCGTTATCGCCGCGGCCATTGATCTCAGGATAACCATCCAGGGAACTCCCCGGTCCCAAAGAAACCTTCGGCTGAGTCTTCCGGATATCGACGATACCGAGGATTTGCCGCTCGACACCAGACTGAGCTACGGCCGAGAGCGGGACTACCTGAAAAGCGCGGTCAATATCCTGCAGCGGGAAGGCATCGTTTTTCCTTCCGGATGGACATGCCGGGTTCATGGCACAATCCCGATAAACTCCGGGACCTCAAGTTCATCGGCGCTCGTGGTCGCCTGGATCAAATTTCTGCTGGAAGCCGCCGGAGACGAACGAGCCGCCGTTCCGGAAAAGATCGCGGAACTGGCCTTCCGGGCCGAAGTGGCTGAATTCAAGGAACCGGGGGGAAAGATGGATCATTTCACTTCCGCCTTGGGAGGTGTCGTCGCCATCGAATTCGATGATCCCCTAAGGATTGAAAAACTTCATAATCCCCTGGGCGCGTTCGTGCTGGCCGATTCCCTCATCCGAAAAGACACGACCGGCACTTTGGGACATATCAAACAAGGAGTACGGGAAGGCTTGAAGCGCATACAAACCAAGCAGCCCGGATTCTCGCTGTACAGCCCGCTCGAAAGGCTCATCGAAATGATCCCCGAAAAGGAGCCGGGACGAAGTTTCCGGCTGCTGAGGGGAACCTTGCGGACACGGGCCCTGACCCGCCGCGGGCGCCGGCTGTTTTCAGAAGACCCCTTCGATCATGCCGCCTTCGGATCGCTCCTCCTGGAACAGCAGTCCGTGCTCCGTGAAGATCTACGCGTTTCACTCCCTAAACTGGACCGGATGGTCGAAACGGCGATGAAAGCGGGCGCGTCGGGCGCCAAGATCAACGGCTCCGGCGAAGGCGGCTGCATCTTCGCTTATGCTCCAGGATCGCCGGAAAAGATCGCGGAAGCTCTGCGAAGTCTGGATGTCCGAGCTGAGATCGTCCACATCGACCACGGGGTACGGTCTCATCATCCACGGTGACGGGAAGTCAGCGTTCGAGAAGCCCTTGCCAGGCCGTTTGAAAATGTCTATCATATGACCATTCACCATCATGAGGAATAAGGAATGATCAACGCGACACAAATCAAAAAAGGTCAAATTATCAAAGTCGACGGCGATATCTATCGAGTTCTGGACACGACGCACGTCACTCCCGGAAAAGGCCAGGCTCTCATGCAAACCAAGCTCCGCAAACTGAAAGATCAATCCCTGCATGATTACAGATTCCGCTCCAAGGACAAGGTGGAGCTCGTCTTCCTGGAAGGCACCGAGATGGAATATCTCTATCAAGACGGTGAGGATTATGTTTTCATGAATACGGAAAATTACGAACAGATCAAACTCTCCGGAGAGGTCATCGGCGACGCCGTGAATTATCTGGTCGCTAATGTCGTTTTTGCCGTTGAGATGTACGAAGGCGCTCCTGTCGCCGTCGACCCACCCATGAGCATGGAGTTGGAAGTCCTTAAAACAGCCCCTTTCCTCAAAGGCGCCACCCAGTCCGCCAGCAATAAGCCCGCCACCCTGGAAACCGGCATCACCATCAGCGTTCCGCAATTCATCAAGGAAGGCGACATCATCAAGGTCGACACCCGTGAAACGAAATATCTGGAGCGGGTGACAAAGAAATAGCCCCTATCCTCAGTGAGAATCTCACATAAATTCAAATAAAGAAACAGCCGTTCATCAGAATCGATACGCAACGGATAACCGCGGGATCACCCCGTGCATGCGGTAAGTGCCGGGCATTCCGTAGGCATAATTTATATCATTACGCTTCTTTGCGGCACACAGCTGTCTTTGAGGCGCCGCCAGATATTCCAGCCCCAGATCAATCGAAAAACCATTCAAGGAATACCCCAATCCCGCGGTCAAACCCGAGGTGCTGAAAGTAGGCCAGAACAGATTGATCGTATCCGTATTCGATGGGGATTGATCGTAGTAAAAGCCCGCGCGAACGGCCAGATGCTTGATCATATATTCGGCGCCCACGCGGAAAACGGCCATGTCTTCCCAGTCCAGCACCGTACGATCCGCTTCCGTCTCCATCATCAATCGGCTCCAAGCCGGTTGAGCGAATTCGGCTTCGAACATCGTCATCCTAGACCACCGGGTGTAATGAACATCGAAACTGAATGTCAGCGCCTCGGAAGCCTTCAGGGAAACCCCGACTCCCAGCCACATCGGCCACGGGATCTCCCGCTCGATGCCCGATTCCGGCGCCAGATCCAAACCGGCGTATAGGGAAGGATCGGAGTTCCCCAAGTCCGGGATATTTGGGAATCCCGCGTCGCCTTTCAAACGGAGCTTGAACGGAATGCGATAGGTGATCCCACCGGTAACCTGCTCGTTCGGTTTGCACAGGATGGAAAATGTCGCTCCCAAGGCCCAACCGCTGAGACTCTCACCATATTGGCCCAATCCGACACCGAAGCCTTCCCCTCCATAGGGATGAGAAAGCTTGAAAACAGCATGATTGATATTCAAACCGACTCCAAACGAGACCATTTCATGCGCGCGCCAGGCAAGAACCGGGGCGATCGTGAGCATATCGAAACGACTGGACCAATCGAAATCTGACCTGCGAAGTGTCGCGTCGGACATAGCCGCACCGCTCCACTCCGTCGCGAAGCGCGCCGGCGCATAGACTCCGATCCCGGCAGTAAGTTTATCCGATATCGGCTGGTGATAGGCGATAAGCCCGCTGAAAATATCGTTCACCAGCGAATCAGCGGCAATATCGACGGCCACTCCTCCATCTACGGGTTCCTTGCGGAATGGGCTTGGCAAGATCGGGAAATAATTGGAATGCTTCGGATCCCCCCACATACTATAGTAATTGGCTCCCATGACAGCATTATATTCGTAAGACACCGACGGTTTCAGGTCCATCCCCGTGATCCCGAATCCCCTCTGTTTAATGAACCCGATAGCCGCCGGATTCCAATAAACGGCGCTGAAATCATCAGACAATCCGACATAGGCCCCCCCCATGGCGACAGCCCGGGCTCCGAGTCCGCTCAGCATCAAACTGTTGGAAAATGCCGACAGTGATAGAAAGACAAATAAAAACAACGAAATAAGACGCTGCTTCTTGCAGGGCATGTATCCCTCCTTCTTATGCTTGGCCCAGTATGGTGCAAACTCCATGCCAGTTCGATTCAGCTCATTATCCCAGTGAACGATATTTTGGATCCGCCCTGAAATCCGGACACCGGTCCTTACTCAAGGACAGAAGAAACTTAATCCTATAAAATTTCGCCCATGGAAATCAACGGCATATTTTTAGAGGTGGAATAAGAGCAAAGAGGAAAAGACTCTCCTTGCCGCTGAAAAACCGGATGGAAACGTTTCAGAAAATATGACGGTAGATCCCGACATTCCCCTGACTGTCGATGGCTTTGAGCATGACCATATTATCGGAATCCGCAGGCAGCGGGAGCGACACCTCGAATCTTTCTATCCTGTAGTCACACATCCCGTCAACGGGAGACAGAACACGCCACGAATGCGGTCGGATCAAGAACTTGACTTCCTTGATAAAAGAATAGGCGTCCTGCACCTCGAAAACCACATTCAGGACTCCTTTGCCGCGGGAAGCCGAAAAACCTTTGATAACGGGAAGCGAGTTGTCGATCACCAGAGGACGGCTCTCCCGGGCGGTCCTCAGCTCCGAGCCGAGTGGATTGGAAGGGACATCGCTCGCTTCGATCTTCAGCATATAGTTTCCGTCGGGAAAATCCAGCGTGTCGAACGCAAATATCTTATCCGCCCATTCCGCTTTCATGACGCGCCACTTCGCTTCTTTTTCTTCCCGGATGGATATGGTGTAAAGCAGGCTGTCTCCGTTTTCATCCGCGGCTTCCCATTTTACGGTTTGATATCCTTTCCGTTCGACCTGCTTGGCGACAACATAACCGCGGTTTTCCTCCTTGGCCCGAGCCAATTCGGACATATCGGGGTCTATCCCCATGATCTTTTCATCCTGATCGAGGGGCTTGATGAATACCGTATTCGGAGACAGCAGTTCCACTTTGGAGATAAGGGGAGCGGTATTATTCTGTATATAGAAGAAACGCGCTTTCTTGACTTGAGGGGAATTATTTCCGAATTTGGATTTAAAAATGATCTTAAGCTGAACATATCTCGATTTTGGACTGAGGATCAACTCGCCCTCGGGTTTCTGGTAAGGAGGCGACCAATCGCTCCAGGTTCGATTGGGATCGCTGGAATTCCCACTGCGGCTCTGCAGCTGAAGTGTGGTTCCCGAAGGCACTTCCGCCTCCCATTCCAAACGTCCCCATGATGAATTCATTTTTGTGTCGAAAACACGAGAGAGGTATTCTCCTTCGGCCCGCTGCTCCGGCAGCAGGACACTCAACGAGGAAGGATTGTTCGCCAAGACATAGATCTTTGAATCCATCGAATACAGCAAATAGGCCTGTTCCGAATCCTTTTGATGCAGCAGGGAAATCTTTTCCTTTT
>CAYSQW010000021.1:0-49131 GCA_964433135.1 uncultured Eubacteriales bacterium | reverse complement strand
GGAATTTCTGTTCAAGCTACGGAAAATGAACGCAAAGCCTCTTCTATCCTTTCACTATACGATGCTCTGAAGTCTCGTATGAGGACTCTCACTCACTCTCAATATTCGATTCAAGCTCTTGACTTTATTTTTCAGTTTCCCGTTTTTAATTCACCGCTGTTTACAAATCATGCAGGTATACCAAAAGCCACCGCCGCCCGAATCCTGAGTATTCTAAAGAATGAGGGGATCATTCTTACAATCCGGGAAGGAAAAGGAAGGAGAGCTGGCATATTTGCTTTTCGAGAGCTTTTAAATATTGCAGAAGGAAAAGAAGTATTTTGATTATCATTCATGAGATGCAACCCTCCTTGCGTCTCGTTTTATTGCTTAATTGAGACGCAATAGCAATTATATTTAACTGGTGAGGCCCAACTCAGAGTTGATCTGCCCCCCATCAATGTACCACCTCTTGAGAGACTTTTTCGTCTAAATGGACTTGCCCCCTGCTTTTCCTTAAACAGGAACATGGTTCACAAAAGGAAAAAACTCTATTGGTGTGGAAAGATGGGAGAAGGGTAGTATTCCAAACAATGATACTCATGTATTAAGCAAGTCAACCATTGAAATGAAAAAACTTGATAATCATCCCTCCCCCCAAATTCCGTGTGGACACGGTGTGGACAAATTGTGTTAAAAAAGCTCAGTAAAATGTACTCAGGCTAAAAACATATCAGGGTCTTACAGGGGAAAAAGTGGCACGCCCGGAGGGATTTGAACCCCCGACCTTTGGATTCGAAGTCCACTGCTCTATCCGCTGAGCTACGGGCGCACGAAATTGAAATAATGCAGCGGTCGGATCAATTAATTCGACCGCTTGAGATGATACGCGGAGCATGCGTTCTTGTCAACCGTTCCCGGCGGCAAGCCCGCCTGTTCAGAAGATGGAAAAAGAATCCGGCCTCCCGGTTCGGAAGCCCGCTTTCCCGAATGAAAGCGCCGAGGTACAGTGATGCGCTCTCACCCGGGAAAAGTCCAGGGCTCCGTCTGGAAAACAACGGATAAAAACTCAATTGTACATCGTCTCGGGCCGTGGGTACGGACCGAGACGTCGGTTTTCTAAGCGACCGTGATTTTCTTCTCCAGATAAACATCCTGGATGGCGTTCAGCAGCTCGACGCCCTGCGCCATGGGTTTCTGGAAGGCTTTGCGGCCGCTGATCAATCCCAGGCCGCCCGCGCGTTTGTTGATGACGGCGGTCTTGACGGCCGCGCCCAGATCGTTTTTGCCGGAAGCGCCGCCCGAGTTGATGAGGCCTGTGCGTCCCATGTACTGGTTGGCGATCTGATAGCGTGTGAGATCGATGGGATGGTCGCTGCAAAGATCGGTATACATCTTGTCGCTGTACTTGCCGTAGGAACCCTCACGGTTCATGGCGGGGTAGCCGCCGTTGACCTGGGGAAGCTTCTGCTTGACGATATCCGCTTCGATGGTGACGCCGAGATGATTGGCCTGTCCGGTCAGATCCGCGCTGTTATGATAGTCCGCTTCCTTGGTCTTGAAGACCGGATTCCGCAGATAACACCACAGGACCGTGGCCATCCCCAGAGAATGCGCTTGCTCGAAGACCTGGGAGATCTCCTGGATCTGGCGCCCGCTCTCCTCGGAGCCGTAGTAGATGGTCGCGCCGACCGCGATCGCGCCCAGCTCGAAAGCCTGTTCGACCGAGGCGAAAAGAATCTGGTCGAAGGTATTGGGATAAGTTAGAAGTTCGTTATGGTTGATCTTGAGTATAAATGGAATCTTGTGGGCATACTTCCGTGCGACGCTGCCCAGTACGCCCAGCGTGGATGCCACACCGTTGCATCCGCCTTCCATGGCCAGTTTGACGATGTTTTCGGGATCGAAATAGTCGGGATTCGGAGCGAAAGACGCTCCTCCCGAATGCTCAATCCCCTGATCGACGGGAAGAATGGATACGTGACCGGTTCCGGCCAGCCGACCATGATTGAGCAGGGTCTGCAGACTTCGCAGGACCGGAGTGGGACGGTCGGACTGTGCGAAAGCCCGGTCAACCCAATCCGGACCTGGAAGGCACAATCGGTCCTTGCTGATTTTCGGGGAATCGAACGAGAGCAAGCCCTCGGCATCCTCCCCCAATAGTTCGATGATTCTGTCGAGTCCGGACATGATATCCTCCTTTACTCGAAATAGGATCCTTGGCTTTCCCTATCACCGCAAATCTACAGGGCCTTTCCCTATCCGCGGCCCCGCATTGCGGCGCGGGGAAGATCCTCTTTGCTTCCGGAAATATTCAGTGTAACAATGAAAATCGATTGATACAAGGGTATCCGTAAATATTCCTGTTCCCCCATGATCATTTCGCAGGCGACCCATTATTTCGCATGGCGAATCCTTACTGTTTCCGTCAAGAAAGAGGTTCGAGGGCTTTCAGAAATTTTCAGGAAAGAGGATCACCGTATTCCGGTAGTCCTCCTCGGATATGTATTCGTAGAGAAGAAGCTTGTGGAGGAGCCAGCGGCACCGCCAGCGGAGCCACGCGCTGTCACCCGCGGCATCGGTGGTCAGGGGCCGGGGGATGACGGCCGTAAGACGCACGATCTCTTCGAGAGTGAGCTGATCGACGGAGACGGCGAAATGAGTCCGGGATGCGGCCTGGACGCCGAATATGCCCGGTCCCAGCTCGATGAAGTTCAAATAGAGCTCGAAGATCCTGTCTTTGGTCAGGACCTTTTCCAGCCGGCGAGCGATGAAGTACTCTTTGACCTTGCGGAAAAAACTTTTTTTCGTGCTGAGGTAGAGGTTTTTGGCAAGCTGCTGGGTAATGGTGCTGGCCCCGCGGGCAAACCGCTTCTCCCGGATATTTCTCTTGACGGCTTCCTGGATTTCCTCGAAATCGATCCCTTCGTGCCAATAAAAATTGGAATCCTCCGCGATGCGAACCGTGTCCTTCAGGAGCTTCGGAATGGCTGCAAAAGACACCCATTCCTGCTTCAACATCATGGGATCCCCCTCTTTTTCGGCCTGCTTAAGCCGCAGCTTCATCAAGGCCGTCCTCTCCGGATGACCGTCTTCCAGTCCGGACACATCGGGCAGGCTGAGAAACACGGAAACGGCCGAGACGGCCAAGCTCACCGACAACACGACAAAAAACCAAAACAGGATCTTTTTCAGCTTGGATTTCAAGAACATGATCATTTTATCGTCTATTCCATCCACTCATGGGGGCCGTCGTGAATCTCGATCCTTCCCGGTCTTTCCCGGAATCTCGTTCGTCCCGTTAGGATATTCTTTATTATTTTAGCACAGGGAAAAACCGGGCGGATAGAGGGAGAAAGTTTAATACATACGACTCCCCAAATGAAAGAAACAAAAACCGTTCTTCATACGTCTATATGAATAAAGATGGCGAAATATCACCAAAAAGGGAGCGATAAGCATGAGATCACACTTCTCCTCCCTATTCCAGGGAGGGAATTCTCATGTTTAAAAGCTACCTGAAGATCGCGCTCCGCAACATCCGCAGGCAGAAAGCCTTTTCCATCATCAATATCACCGGGTTGGCAATCGGCATGGCCTGCTGTATTATCATCATGCTTTGGGTGCAGGATGAATTGAATTACGACACCTTCCACTCGGATGGGGACCGGGTCTACCGATTGATCAAACAGGATCCCGACGCCAAAGGGATCACCGGAAAATCGACCCTCCCCTACGCCCTGGTGCCACTCCTGAAAAACGAATTCCCCGAGATCGAAAGGTTCACCCGCTATCAGGACCGGACCTGGATGGAAAACCCGACGTTCACTTTTGAAGACAAAAAGTTTTATGAAACCGGATTGTATTACGCGGATCCCGATTTTTTCGAAATCTTCTCTTTCACTTTTCTGGACGGAGATCCTAAAACAGCGCTCAATGACCCGAATTCGCTCGTCATAACCCGGGATATTGCCAAAAAGTATTTCGGAGAGGAAAAAGTGTTGGGGAGGGTGCTCAAATACAATAACAAGCAAGATCTCCGTGTCACCGCCGTATTGGAGAACATCCCCCACAACACCCATTTTCAGTTCGAAATGATGGCTTCCATTCATTTATTGGGAGAGAAGAAACTCGCAACCTGGGCCTGGGAGAGCAGCTCCTATGTCCGCCTCAAGCCCAACGTCGACATCACGGAACTGCGCTCCAAAATAGCCGGCGCCTATACCCGACTCGCCCCCTATGAGGCTCCGGAAAAGATGAATCTGCAGCCCATCACCAAAATCCACCTGCACCAGGGACGTGGTGATATCAGGCTGGTTTATATTTTTTCTTCGGTCGCTTTCTTCATCCTCATCATCGCCTGCATCAACTTCATGAACCTGGCCACGGCCCGCTCGATGAAACGCGCCCGCGAAGTCGGGCTGCGGAAAGTCGTTGGAGCACGGCGCGCTCAACTGATGCGCCAGTTTTTCGGTGAAGCCATGTTGATGGCCTTAGCCGCGGTTCTCTCAGCCATGCTGCTGGTCGCGATATTCATGAAGCCTTTCAACGCCATCACCTCCAAACCTCTGTCATTCGATATCTTCGGCAACCCCATGCTGCTTCTGGCATTGGCTGGCTTAACCTTTTTGGTCGGCTTGATCTCAGGAAGCTATCCCGCGCTCTTTCTCTCCGGGTTCCAGCCTATACGGGTGCTGAAATCCGGACTTAAGGGTCAATCAGGAGGGGCGCTTTTCCGGAAAGGTCTCGTCATCCTGCAGTTTTCCATCTCCCTGATCCTTATCATCGGCACGATCATCGTCTCCCGCCAGCTTCATTTCATTCAAAACAAAGACCTGGGATGGGATCGGGAAAACGTCGTCATCATTCCCATCAACGAGGACCTGAGGGATCAGTTTCAGGTCTACAGAAACGAACTCAAAAGAAATCCGAACATCCAACACGTCACCGCCGCCTCTTCCACCCCGACGAATATCGGCAACGTCAATCCCATCACATGGATCGAGGGGAGGGACATGAGCCAGCCTTTCCTCCTCAATTTCATCGTGGCCAGTGACGAGTATCTCGAAACTTTCGGCGTCAAGCTGAGTTCCGGGAGGGACTATGCACGGGATCGCCGACCGGATTTGTTCAACTTCGTCATCAACCAGGAAGCTGTTCGCGTCTTGAACCTGGATCCGCCGCTTAACCGGCGGATCGATTTCATGCGGGGCAAGGGAGAGATCATCGGCGTGATGGAAGACTTCAACTTCCGGCATATGACGCAGAAGATCCCGCCGCTCATCATGACCATCCATCCCGATCTTTACACCTATTTTCTCCGCCACATCTTTGTCCGCATCGCCCCCCGCGACATGCCTAAGACCATCGCCTACATCAAGGACGTCACGGGAGAATACGCCCCGCACTATCCCTTCAAATACAAGTTCGTGGATGATGATTTCAACAACATGTATATCTACGAACGCTATGTCGCCCGCCTGGCCAACATCTTCACCATCCTCGCGTTGTTCATTGCCTGTCTGGGACTGTTCGGACTGGCATCCTTCATCACCGAACAGCGCACCAAGGAGATCGGCGTGAGGAAAGTGCTGGGAGCCACGGTTCCCGGCATCACCGTGCTGCTGACCAGCCAGTTTTCGAAATGGGTCCTTCTGGCCAACCTGCTGTCATGGCCCCTCGCCTACTTCGCCATGAACAAATGGCTCAGCAACTATGCCTACCGGATCCCGCTGTCCTGGTGGATTTTCCCGCTTGCCGGCGCTGCGGCGCTGCTCATCGCCTTTCTCACCGTCAGCTATCAGGCCGTTACGGCGGCACGGGCGAATCCGGCAGACGCCCTGCATTATGAATGAATATCGAATGAACGGGGAACCTGATCCCTAAAAGCTTCAATTATCTTTGCGGGGACTTTTTCTCCTTACGATCTTCCATTTGTAAGTATCCCTGCTGTGTTCGTAGGAACCGCGCCCCCGGTTGGTGTATTCTCGCTCCCCGCCGCCCGCGAACTGTTTTTCACCGTCGCCCGAGGCCACGACGCCGTCCAGCGGCATGTCACCTTCCATGCCTTCCACCGGCACATCCTTTTGGGACACTTTCCCGATATCGAAGGATTCCTCGCGCCCGTCATCCCAGATAATCTTGACATCCGGATCGGGAACCATGGCATAGGTGACCTTGCCGCTCTTCATGTCGGAATAGAGGATGAGAAAGACGGGCGCCATCATCTGACCTCCCACGGGCACCGAAGGAAGATCGGGCATGGGCGCCTCAACGATCCTGCCGGTCCGCCGCTCGGTTCTTTCGGGGGTTTGGTGCATGTATCGGGCGCCGCCTTCGACAACTTCGAGCCTTTTGAAGGGATAGAGGATCATCTGCTTGTCCATGGACATGGAGGCGATCCCGGAGATCACGGCCGGCCCGAAACCCATATAGATCGTCGCCTCCTTGTTCTCCGTGGTGCTGCTGCTTCTACCCTGGTATTCATAATCGGAGGTGCGGGTGACATAGGCATAGCATTCGTCGCACTCCAGAGCTTTCATCTCGATGCGGAGTTCTCCCTCGAAATCCGGGTATTCGTAATCCGAAGCAAAAACGAGGTTGATCGTATCGAATTTTTCATCCTCCCGGTTGATGCAGAAGATTTTTTCTTCAAGCTCCGACCAGTCCTGATCTTCGGCGCGACCGAAGGGATCGATGATCGCCTGCACGGTCACCCTTTCGTCCTTGATGAAGTCCTCGAGATCGAAACGGATATGCGGCGTGCTTCCCGGCTTGCACATATTTCTGAAGCTGTAGTATTTGGCGGACAACGGGGAAAGTTTCACCGTATAGGGCAGGATCGGCTTCTCTTCCGGAGTGATTTTGTTCCCTTCTTCCGTATGATGCGCCCAGAGAACGAGAGCCCCCCCGGAATCGGGGTAATAGCCGTCATGTTTTCCCAGGTCGGTCGAGTGCAGCACAAAATCCTTGAAGCACTGCTTGAAATCACCGACCTCCACTTTAACAGCGTCGAGAGCGTTCGTATCTTCCAGGCCGCAGACCTGCCATATACGGCCGATTTCTTCATCACCGTATTCATGGCTCAGGTGAAAAGGGAAGAGGTATATTCCATAAGGATGCAGGTCCTCATCCGAAGTCAGGGTTTTGAGGATATGTTTTTCAGCATCGAAGGCATCATCGAGATATTCCTGCTCGGTGTTCCACTCCGGACCGATGAAATGCTCGGACCACACGGCGCTTCCCTCAACCCACCATTCATCTTCCCAGGCATCCCAGGCGTCCTGAAACGCGTGAAAAAGCTCATGCGCGATCGCCGCCGCGAAATAGTTTTTCGGCGATTCCTCCAACTCCCGGTTGATCAACAGGAATGCCGCCGCGGTGTCGCCGTCATCGACCTCGCGGCACCACCCATGATCCGATTCCTTGGTTTTCGCATCATACATCCCGGGCTCGGTAGCCGGAACCAGATAGATATCGAGTTTGCCGTCGCCGCCGCAGGAATCCAGGCGGCAGAGATTCCGTCCCCTCCGGCTTTTGATCGCGTCACAAGGACGGCAGGCGCTCTCATCGGAGAGGGGCTCGTTTCCCATGAGCTCTTTGAATCTATCATACATCTGTTTCTTTTCCAGCCAGTAGACCGCCCGCCGCGCCTTCGCTTTACCGCCTTTTCGATACCAGACGCGGATTTTGTCCCGCCATTCGACATAGGAAAACATGTTTTCCGGTCGTTCGATCAGATCTTCATCATCAAGGTCTTCCTGCTGTTTTTCCTGCGCATAGAGAAGCCCGGAGCCGGAAGAGCTGCGTCGGAATCCGGCACTCCTTTCATTCCCTGATCCGCGGTTATAGATGCTTTCGGGATGGTTGGGCCGCACGAGATAGGGCTTCAGTTCATTCAAGGTTTCCGGCTTGAGCTCGGAACGGATGTGTTTGAACCGCTTCCAAACCGTCGTTCCGCAGCGGATGGGAGTTGAACTTTGATAGGAAGCCGGAAGCTTTTCAGGCTCATACAAACGCTGAAGCCGATAGGTCCAGGCCGTATCCAGGTCCAGAACCCCTTGTTCTTCAGCGGCATCGATGAGTTTAAGGGAAGAGGGTCCCAAGGCGGTAAAACGGAGGGAGATCTGTCGCATGTCCAACCGGATCTCCCACACGTAAGTTGTCCCTTTTTGAAAAGGCTGCGCGTGCTTCAATATCGCCATCCGGTTTTCCTGGGCCCAGGATACCCGCCAACCTCCCGGATCGGGAACCACGGCGGAGGCAAATAAGCTCGGATCAACCGCCCGGGAAAACCTCACATAAAGCGCCCGGTTCAGATCACGCACGGTTCGACCGTCCTCCGGTGAGGTCGATATGACCAATTCATCCGGGGATTTTTGTGCCCGGGAACGATGCGGGACGGATCCTGAGAATTCGGCTCGATCGGTTTGGACTTGACCGTCTTCCGACGGCGATACGGTTTGTTCTCCGTCCTTGCGGCAATCCGAAGAGGACACAGCTAAAAACAGGAACACCGCCGCAAATAGATATCGTCCCCACACCGAATCCATGAAAAATGCCTTAATCATTCTCGGATTCATATCCATTCCCTCTTCGAATCAAGTAAATGTACGGTGTATATAGGCTCTTCATGGTCAACGCGCCACCAGCTCAACCCTCCGGTTGAGCTTGCGGCCCTCTTCCGTCGTATTCGTCGCGACCGGAGCGAACGGCCCCACGCCTTGAGACAGGAGACGATCCGAACTCAGCCCGTGACGATCGATCAGATAACGGACCACGGCATCCGCCCGTTTTCGGGACAGCTCGAGATTGTAGTCCGGTTTACCGGACATATCGGTATGCCCCACGATAAAGACCTTCAGATCGGATCTCATCCCCATCAGGTCCGCGATCGCCTGCAGCGCGGGCTCGGATTCGGGTTTGATGGAGGCGCTGTCGAAATCGAAATAGATCCCGTATACGGCCACGTGCCCCTGCTTGAGGATATCATCGGCCATGGCCTCGGGATCCGCCGTAATCTCCTGCTCCATGACGGTTTTCTCCACGATCGTCAGCCGGTAGTCACTCCCATCGTCCGAGGACCAAACTTCAATCCAGAACTCTTTGTCTACCCGGGAAACCTTCATGTATAATCCCCGGTCATAGAGGACTTCCCCCCCGATCTTTTTCAATGCATCGATGTGATTGCGAAAGACCTTGAGCTGCCCCGGCGCCGGATGTCCCTCTTTCAGCGTGTAATCGATGGTCCATTTGCGGCCTTCGATGACATATTCATTATCGGCTTCATCATAGAACTCATGGCCGGCATACGCCTCTTCCAGATACTCGCTGATAAAGTAGTGATCCAATCGCGTCAGCAGCGGATGATCGCGGCTTCCCGCAACATCCTTCTCCTGAGCGAAGGAAAAACACGCCGCGGCCAGGATGAAAAGAATGCCCTTACAGCCTGCGCTTTTGGTATTCATGGTGATGATCCCCCTGAAAACAATGTATGTTCGGGAAGATATTTCGTCAAGTCGTCCGCCGCGGGGGGACAGAAATGTCATTCGCGAAAGAACCGGAGCGCACAGATATGCTTCGAACCAGGACGCCGGCCGCGGATGTCTTTGATTTGACAGGGCATCGGTGCTGTGATATTTCTCAAAACGGCTCGAGGCGGGGAAAACTCGACCGCTTTGGATTGCGCCGCTATTAACGATTCGATCTAAAAAGGAGAACGGCCATGATGTCGAACGGTTCAATGTCAAAAACCATGCTTGGAGCTTTTATCGGAGCCCTGCTGCTTATTTTCTTTTGCCCCGCGAATTACGCCCAACAGCCTTCAAAACTTCTCATATCCGATCAGGCTTCTCCCCCCGACCTGACCACGATAACGGAAAGCCCCAACCGCATGCGCCCCATCATCGAGCGCTTCATGGTGGACATGGAGAACTGCGACCGCATCTACGAGATTGCGGTATCTCCGGAGCGCTTCGCGCGCATGGACCGGTTCTACCGGGACTGGCGGTCGGGCATGAAAACACTGGATTTCGATGCCATGTGTCTCGACGCCAAAATCGACTACGTGCTCTTCTCCAATTACCTCGATTACCGCATCCGCACCCTGAACCTGGAAAAAACCCGCTGGAAGGAGACCGGACAGCTGCTTCCCTTCGCCGATACCATCATCACCCTGCAGGAAAACCGCCGCCGCATGCTCCCGATCGACCCTCCGGAAGCGGCGGGAACACTCGACCGGATCGTCAAGATCGTCAAAGACCGGCAGGCCGAACTGGCCGCGCAATTCAGCAAGGGCGAGCTGAGCGGGCGGGAATCCCTCTTCGCGCGGGCCGCGGATTATGTTGAGCACCTCACGACCGTTTTAAAGGACTGGCATGGGTACTACAACGGTTACGATCCTATCTTCACCTGGTGGACGGAAAAACCCTTTGCCGCGGCGGACACCGCGCTCGAGGAATACGCCCGATGGCTGCGCGCCAAACCGGGCGGTGAAGACGCCCGGGGAAAAACCGATGTTTTCGGCGATCCGGTCGGACGTGACGCTCTGGTGGCGGATCTCGGCCTTTCCATGATCCCTTACACTCCGGAGGAGCTGATCGCGATCGGAAAGGCGGAATACGCATGGTGCGAAAAGGAACTGAAAAAAGCATCCCGCGAACTGGGATACGGCGACGACTGGCTCCAGGCCATCGAACACGTCAAGAATCTGCATGCGGAACCGGGGAAACAGGCGGACATGATCCGGGACCTGGCTTTCGAAGCCATCCGGTTCGTCGAAGAACACGAGCTCATGACCATCCCCGAGCTGGCCAAGCAGACCTGGCGCATGGAAATGATGTCTCCGGAAAGACAGCTCGTCGCCCCCTTCTTCCTGGGAGGAAAGACCATCCTCATCTCCTTCCCCACGCATACCATGGAACACAAAGACAAACTGATGAGCATGCGCGGCAACAACCGGCACTTCGCGCGGGCCACGGTCCATCACGAGCTGATTCCCGGACACCATATGCAGGGATACATCAACTCCCGTTTCAATACGCACCGCAGACTCTTCCGCACCCCTTTCTGGGGGGAAGGATGGCCCCTGCACTGGGAGATGCTGCTCTGGGATCTCGATTTTCCGCAGTCTCCGGAGAACAGGATCGGGATGCTCTTCTGGAGAACCCACCGCTGCGCGCGGATCATCTTCTCGTTAAGCTTCCACCTCGGCACCATGACCCCGCAGGAATGCATCGATTTTCTCGTGGAAAAAGTCGGTCACGAACGGGCCAACGCCATCGCCGAAGTCAGGCGGTCTTTCGAGGGAGACTACGGCGCACTTTACCAGGCGGCTTACCTGGTGGGCGGACTTCAGATGCGGGCCATGTACAAAGAACTGGTGGGATCCGGGAAAATAACCAACCGCGAATTTCACGACTCCGTCATCCGGACCAACAGCATCCCCGTGGAGATGGTTCGCGCTTTGTTGAAGGGACAGGCCCCCGACCGCGATTTCAAATCAAGCTGGCGCTTTTACGGTGAGATAAAGCCCTGAATCGGAATCTTTCGCCGGCAGCGGATAAGCAGGGATCGAATCCCTTAAAAAATCAGTCTTTGTCCCCGGTCATATCAAACCCAGAAGGGGCGCGACAATCATCACCCCGGCCCAGATGATTACAATCCCCGCGATATTGAGCCAGAATCCGGTTCGTATCATAAGCGGCAGGCGGATGCGTTCCGATCCGTAAACGATCGCGTTGGGCGGTGTGGCGACGGGAAGCATGAAGGCGAAGCTGCATCCGATGGCGGAGCCGATGACGGGGGGAAGAGGATTTATGGACAGTGCTTGAGAGACGGCGATGATGATGGGGATGATCATGTTCGCCGAGGCCGTGTTCGATGTCAGCTCGGCAAGAAAAACACTGAGCGTAACGGCGAGGAAGCAAACCAGACCCAATCCGGCCGATTCGCCGCCCAGACTGATAATAAAACGCCCCATGGCGTCCGCCAATCCTGTCTCGAACATGGCGACGCCCAAGCTCAGTCCCCCCCCGAAGAGAAGCAGCGTTCCCCAGTCCACGCGCATGGCGTCCTTCAAGCTGATCGTAAATTTTCCCTTTTTCCAATCCCCCGGGAGGACAAACAGCAGGCAGGCGCCCAGGAGCGCCGCCGCCGACTCCGGAAGATGCCGATTGAACCAGAGATAGAGAGCGGTGTCTTTTCCCCAGAACAGGGAAACGAAACCTGGAAAAACCCACAGCGACACCGTGATGCCGAAGGCGAAAAGGACGTTCTTCTGGCCGCGCGTCAATGCCCCGCCTGCGTTCATGCCGGCCAGGCCGTCGGTTCGCATCCGCTTCTTATCTCCAACCTCTTTCCCGATTTTCAGTCTCATGTAGAGAAAAAGGAAAAGAAGCATCGGCAGCAGGACACAGAATCCTATCATCATCCACTGAAAAAACGTGATTCGATACCCGGCCAGTTTTTCCATCATTCCGATGGCGATCAGGTTGGGCGGACTCCCAATCGGGCTGCCGATCCCCCCTATCGAAGCAGCATAGGCCAGAGACAACAGCAGCCCCGGAGTATAGGCACCCTGCTCCTGATCCTCCGCTTTCGACCGGAAGGCATCCAGGATCCCCAGAGCGATGGGAAACATCATCGCCGTTGTCGCCGTGTTGCTGATCCAGAGCGACAGAAAAGCCGTTATGCAGCCCAGCGCGATAAGGATACGCAGTCTGCGTCCGGCGATGGCTTTCATCGAGAGCACCGCAAACGCCAGTTTCCTGTCCAGGGCATGCAGGCACATGGCCCGGGCAAGGATAAAGCTCCCCAGGAAAAGCATGATGATGGGATTGGCGAAGGGCGCGAAGGCTCCTTTGATCGGAGTTATCCCCAGGAGAGTGAGAAGGATGGGGATTGAAAGCGCCGTTACGGGGATCGGGATGCATTCCGTCACCCAAAAGACGACGACCAGGGAAAAAACCGCCAGCAGGCTGTGAGCGATGGGATTTTGAGGCAGGAACGGGAGGAGGAGGATCAGGATAAAAACAAGCGGGCCCAGAACAAATCCGATTTTTCCCCTGAATTCCATATCGCCTTCGATTGAAGCGGGTAATCCCTATCCCGATTCTCGCATCCTTCATAAACGTCCCCGCGGGATTTGTCCAGAAGAAGTTTACCGGCCTGACCGCGGATCTGATTCCTTCCCTGATTCATTTCCGAATAAAACCATTCGTGCCGGTATGCGTATAATCCAGAGAAATAGGGTCGGTTGCGATTTTGAATCAAACTTTAAGAAGATATCCGCCGACTCTTTATCGATTGAAGGAGGATTTATGAAACGACGCACATTTTTGGAAAAAGCCGGATGCGGCGCAGCCGGTCTGGCCGCCGCCCCCCTCACCTCGGCGGCATCACAGTCCGATCAAGGGATCGTCGTCCGCGGATATGAGGTTGAGGTTGAAGTATATGAAGTCGGACCGAATACCAAATGCCATGAAAAAGGGCAGAAATTCAAATGGCCGCAGGATATGGGAAAGATCTGCCACTGGCTGGCAAGCGCCCTCGATCCGGTCCTAACCTCCCTCGCCGCTGGAGCGATCTATCCCTGGAAGTACCAGGGGACCCCTTATGAGAAGGTCATCGATCCCGAGGGGATCACTACGGAATACATCCGCTGTCCCGATCCTACGGATGCCGGGATCGTCGTGAAGATCACGCGGACCTTTAGAGGGAAACGCACCATCAAACTCTAGCCCGGCTTATTGATAAAAAATATCGATGATGTTTTGAAGTCGTCCCCAATAACTTAAAGGGAGGAAAGGAGTGAAAAAAATATTTTTGATCGTGCCTTTGATCTTTTTGCTTTGCATTGTTTTCAGTTGCCGGGGGGCTGAGGAATCTGCTGAGAATCTTTATCCGGGCGAGCCTCCTCCGGAAGAAGATCCCCTTATATTTGCTCCTGGAATTATTTCAACCCCGGATTTCATTGAGATCGGAATCGCCTTCTCCCCAGACGGAAAGGAAATATATTTTGCTCGGTCGGCAGGGCCGGAGATCAGCAGCGACTTTTCCATCTGGGTCTGCCGGAAAGGAAAGAAAGGCTGGGAAATGCCCCAGGTCGCCGATTTTTCCACAAACAGAGACTTTGCCCCCTTCATGATGCCCGACGGCAGGAGATTTTTGTTTTACAGCCAGGACCGCTCGAATCCCGAATACAAAAAAGGCACCTATATCACAGAGAAGGCAGGGAATGCATGGAGTCAGCCTGTTTTTTATAATGAGGCCTACTGCATCACCTCCTCAAAGGAGGGCGACCTATATTTTTCAGGAGGAGAAGAAAACAACAGGGATATTCTGGCTTTCAGAGAGACGGATTCCGGGTTCACCCAGCCCAGGGATTTGGTCGGCGGCATCAATACCGAAGGCTATGAGGCCCATCCCCACATCTCATCCGATGGGAATGTTCTTCTTTTCGATTCAGAGAGATCCGGCGAGTCCGAAAACGGCGGAATTCATGTGAGTTTTCGAAACGAAGACGGCAGTTGGAGCGAGGCGTTGAATCTGGGACCGAAGATCAATGCGACAAACAGTTTGATCCCTTCACTCTCCCCCGATGGGAAATACATATTCTTCAGCCGCGAAAATGATATCTGGTGGGTAAGCGCACGGAAGATTCATGAGCTGAAAGACAAGCTCCTCAATAATTAGTCTTTCCGGCTCTGGCGGCTTTACTCACCCTATAAGGTTCTCTATCCCGATAATCCAGGCAGGATCAGTAGTGGCCTGATTTTTTGAGGACCTGAGCGATCCCGTCCTTTTTCATCAGGGCTTCGATATCCTTCACCTCCCGGGGAATCCCGGGGGTCAGGTTCTCGCAGCCGTCTTCGGTCACGAGAACGGTGTTCTCCACCCGCACCCCCAATGTATCCTTCAGGGCTCCGTAAGGCTCATTCGCAAACACCATGCCGGCCTGCAGGGGACCTTCCGGAGTGCCGCCCGGACGGATGCCGACATCATGGACGGCCATGCCGACGTAATGACCGAACCAGGGACGCATGGACGGAAGCTGGAAGTAATCCTTGGAGAGGTCGAACCCCTGTTCCTGAAGATCCGCATTCACCTTTTTCGTCAGCTCCGTCAGGGTCATCCCGGCCTTGTAGTACTTCATGTTGGTTTTGAGCATGGCGTGCGCTCCCCGATAAAAGGCTTTCTGCTCGGGAGTGAACTTTCCGTTGGCCGGATACGAGATGGAGATGTCCACACAGTAATAATCGATCTCGGGCCCGGCGTCGATCACGATAAAATCTCCATCCTGCAGCTTGCGGTCATGTTTATAGTAGTGAAAGTAGGGGTGGTTGGGACCGGAGGAAATGATGATGTTGTACGACATGTCGGGAGCGCCTTCTTTCTTGCACACGTAATCGATGATCGCCGCGATCTCGTACTCGTACATGCCGACCCGGGTCGCTTTCATGGCTTCCGTCATGGCTTTGGCGCCGATCTTTCCGGCCCGGCGCATCACGGCGACCTCCGCCGGCGACTTGATGGTCCGCATCTCCCAGATCATATCCGTACAGTCTTTGACCTGGAGTCCCGGAAATCTCTCCCGCAAGAGTTTCGCGAATTGAAGTTCCCGGGTGAGCCGGCCGTCCCATTCATTGAGGATCTGCCGATTCATCAGCTTCCGCCATGTCATGAAAGAATATTCACGGATCTGTTCTTCGGGCTTGAACATGGTGTAGAGCACCTTGATCTTGTCTTTCTGCGCGTACAGGGGATCGGACAGGTTGATCAGGTAATTGGAAAACTGTTCGGCCGGCAGGATCTTTTCTATCCCCGTCACTTCTTTGGTTTTGGTTATGTATTCAGCCGGAATCCCTTCATTCCGCGCCTGTTTCACGGTCATGGTGTAAAAGAGGATGCTCTCTTTGTGTACCCCGTCGACAATAAGAAAAGCATTGGGAATCTCCACTCCGGTCAGATAATAAAAATCATTATTTTGACGGAGAGGGGTATTCCCCTTAGGAGATTGCGCCCCGAGAATGATGGCCGCTCCATCCGGGATCTGTTCCATCAGACGGTTCCGCCGAGCGGCGAACTCGGATTTATCGAATGTCGCGGCGCCGTATGCCAGGGTTCCCCAAAGCCCGACGGCAAGGACAAGAAATCCCAAGATCAAATATGTTTTTTTCATGCCGTTCCTCCTTTTTTGAACCACATAATGATGATAAGACTCTTTGCTGAAAATCAAACGATGAAAAATCACCCTCTTGAAAGAATTCATGCTTATGAACCGCACGGATATATTATATACAGATTGCAGATCTTAAAACAATTTTTCAATTCGACATCTCTCCAACGGCGGCACGACATAATGTTTGCCTAAAATTCATGATTAAGGATAAAATCGAGGATATTATTCCGTAATCCCGCCGACATACAGAAGAAGAGAAGAATAATGATTTCGGTTGACCTGAAAAAATGCACCGGCTGTAAACGATGCGAAACGATATGTTCCTTTATCCATTCCGGCCGGATCAGCAGCCGCCTTTCCCGGATAAAAGTGCTGAACCTCTACGAAAGCGGTACGGACGGCCCGGTTCTATGCGTCCAGTGCCGTGAACGCTTCTGTCTGGGATGTCCCCAAAACGCCTTAAGTTTGGGCGTCCGGGGAGAAGTGCTGGTTTCCCCGGATCTGTGCACGGCCTGCGGATTCTGCGAATCGGCGTGCCCGATTGGAGCCGTCGAGATCTTCGAGGACACGGTCCATGTTTGCGATCTCTGCGGCGGGGAACCGCGCTGCGTCGCAGCCTGCACGGAAGGGGCCATTACCTTCGAACCGGAGAGGACCGGACAGTTGTCTCTGGCTGAGACTAAAAAAATCACCACCGGCATGAATCCCGGTTTGAAGCGTCACGCCTATATCCGCGAAAGCGCGGCGGCGATCAGGAAACGAAAGGATCCGGCTCATGCTTGAGTACGGATACGGGGGGCGGGTGCTCCGGGTAAACCTTTCGGAGCGAAAATTTCACATCGAATCTCTGGACGCATCCTGGATAAACCCCGTGATCGGAGGCAGGGCGGCGAACACCAAGCGGTTGTTCGAAGAGCTCGATCCGGACTGCGATCCCCTGGGGCCCGATAACATTCTCATCTTCGGGATCGGTCCGCTGACCGGAACCATCCTTCCGGCCTCCGCCTATTTCACCGTGACCGCCAAGTCTCCCCTGACCGGAATATTGGGAGATTCGGCGGCCGGAGGACATTTCGCCGCCGAGATGAAGCAGACCGGATTCGATCAGATCATCATCACAGGAGCCGCCGATCGACTGGTCTATCTTATGGTGACGGATTCCGGAGTCGTGTTTTGCGACTGCCCCGAACTGGCGGGAAAAACCATCGTCGAGACGACCGATTCCATCAGAAGGGATCATGGCTGCTATTCCACCCAGGTCGCGGCCATCGGACCCGCCGGAGAAAATCGTGTTCATTTCGCCGCGATCGTATCGAGCGGAAACCGGGTCAACGGCCGGACCGGCATGGGCGCGGTCATGGGATCGAAAAACCTGAAAGCCGTCGCGCTGCGGGGAGCCCGTCCCGTGCGGCTTGCCGATCCCGCCGCTTTTTTCAGCGGGTGCAGGGAAATGGAAGAGGCCGTCCTCAAACACTCCGAATACCGGAAACGGTATCGACTGGGCACCACCATGCTGATGACGGACCTGAACGGGCTCGGCATCCTGCCGACAAAACATTTCCAGGAAGGCGTCTGCTCCTATGTGGATAAGATATCAGGACAGAAGCTGGCCGAGAGCTATAAAGTGAAAAACAAGGCCTGCTTCAACTGCAACCTGCACTGTTCCCGGTATTACGCCGTCGACGGCTGCGAAGCCGAAGGTCCCGAGTTTGAAACCCTGTGCAGCTTCTCCTCACGGCTCGGAAGCGCCGATCTTCCCTTCGCCTTGGAAATGAACGCTTATCTCAACCAGGTGGGTCTGGATTCCATCTCCACGTCCGAAGTCATCGGATGGATCATGGAATGCCAGGAAAAAGGTCTCATTCACCCTAAGGATTTAGACGGCCTGCGCATTTCCTGGGGCGAGACCGACAAGATCCGGGACCTGGTAAAACGGATCGTCACCCGAAAAGGCATCGGGGACAGGCTCGCCGAAGGAGCCACTAAATTCTCCGCAAATCACTCCGAGGAAGCTCAAAAACTCGTGATGCAGGTCAAGGGACTGGACGTGATCTGCGGCGATCCCCGCGGCATCAAGGCTTACGGGCTGACCTATGCCGTCGCCTCGCGGGGCGCCGACCACCTGAGGGCCGAGCCCTATTTCGAACTGACGGACAGGAAAGCGGAAGCGAAAAAAAGGTTCGGCACCGAAAAAGCGGCAGACAGGCTGGCGGAAGAAGGCAAGGCGGCTCTCGTCACTTATTCGGAAAAGATCGCTCTGCTCACGGATTCGCTGACCATGTGCAAAAACATCGGGCTCTGTATGGACGTGCTGGATTTCGAAAAAGCCTCGGCGCTTCTTCGCTCCGGAACCGGGATCGAATACCCAGCCGAAGAACTTCAAAATTATCTGGGAAACGCCGTTGACACAGATCACCAAATCAATGAACGCTTCGGTCTCGAGAAGGCGGACGACACCCTGCCGGAAAGATTCAGAAGCGAACCGCTCACGGAGGGACCGACCAAAGGCGAGACTGTGGATATAAAGAGAATGGTGGACGAATACTACAAGCTGCACAAGTGGGATTGACCTTCGCCTCCGGCCGGATGCCCGGTCGCTCCGATTGCTCTTTTTCCTTGCATTCACGATTGACGCCTTTTATTCCCATATGGTAGGTTATGGCGGTAATGATCGCTCTCAGGATATCGCTTCCCGAGAAATCCCCCTGGAGGTACGTATGAATCACCTAAAGCAATACTCATGTATGGCTCTGGCTTTTTTGGCCCTTATATGCCTGCTTGTGACCGCCTGCGGTTCAGCACCGGAAGGCGCGAAGATCCAGTTCCGGATCACATTGACCGAGGAGGCGGTGTCCCAAATCGAAGCCCTCGGACTGGAAACCCCGATCGTAGGCCGTGTTTTCGCCATCATCTCCCGCGACGGAGAAACCGAACCCCGGCTCTCCACCGGAGTGACCGGCGTTCCGCTGTGGGGAATGGACGTCAGAAACTGGACGGGAGGTCAAGTCGTAACCATCGCGGACGGGAAAGAAAGCGTGCGCGGTTATCCGTTTGCCGCGACGACGGAGGTCCCTTCCGGAGAGTACTTCGTTCAGGCATTTTTGAACGTGTACACGACATTTCACCGCGCCGACGGTCACACGATCGAAGCCCACCTCAATTCCGGCGCCCATCAGAAACCGTTTCGATCCCCCGGCAACGCCTACAGCGGTGTTCTGCCCCTTACCGTCAAATCCCGTGGAAAAACGAGCATCGACCTCACCCTGGATAACGTCATCCAGCCGGAACGCCCCCTGAAGGCGGGCGAAGTCCTTCAGCAAGGCAATTACGAAGACACCGATTGGGTGAAATATATCAAGATCAAAAGCGAGAAGGTGTCCGCTTTTTGGGGACGCGATATGTATATCGGCGCCAACATCCTGCTCCCCAAGGATTACGACTCCCACCCGGATGTCCATTATCCGGTGTTGTACCTCCAGGGGCATTCCTCCGGATGGACGCCGGTTCCCTGGTCCCCCGTGGAGTGGTTTACCAAAGACCACGTCCCCACCGCACCTCCCGTCGGCAATCAGCTCGACGGCTTCTATAAAGCCTGGACTTCGGGTAAATCGCCCAAAATGATCATCGTCACGTTTCGCGATTCGAATCCCTTCTTCGACACGTCTTACTCCGTCAACTCACCCAACGTCGGACCTTACGGAGATGCCATCATCGAGGAGCTGATCCCTTATATCGAATCGAATTTCCGCATTATTTCCCAACCTTGGGCTCGGGTTCTGGCGGGCCGATCCACAGGCGGGTGGGAATCGGCCGCCCTGATGATCCGGCACCCCGATTTTTTCGCGGGAAGCTGGCCGTGGGCTCCTGACCCCGTCGACTTCCGCAAGAATATGCAGATCAATATCTACGAAGATAAAAACGCCTATTATCATGAGCCGGGCTGGATCAAAGTCGACCATCCCGCCCAACGGACCATCGACGGGCGCGTCAATTACCAGGTTCGGCACGAATACGGTTATGAACAAGCGGTGGCCGACAAGGACCGCTCGGGAGGGCAGTGGGGCGTCTGGCAGGCCGTTTACAGCGCGGTGGGACCGGACGGCTATCCCCTGCCGCTCTGGGATCCCGAAACCGGCGTTATCGACCCCGAAGTCGCCGCGTATTGGCGCGAACACAGCGATCTCAGCTATATCCTCAAGCGCGACTGGAAAACGCTCGGCCCTAAATTGAGAGGCAAACTGCATTTCTCTGTCGGCATGATGGACAACTACTATCTCAACGAAGCCGTGTACCTGGTGCAGGAATTTCTGGAATCGACGGTCGATCCGCCCGCCGAAGCGACCTTCCAATACGGCTTCCGGGGAAGACATTCATGGATCGGACACAGTCCAGTGGATCCCGAAAGAGAAATCACTTATGCGGAATTCATCGGAGTCATCGCCGATCATATCAGGCGGCATGCTCCACGGGGAGCCGATACCCGCAGCTGGAATTACTGATCCCGCAGGTTAACGGAATCATTTCACCCGCCGGAGAGCCCCGTTCAAACGCGCCTTTCCGGCGGGTGGAAGACAAATACAGAAAGCAATCCTTGCATCAACGGAAAACCGGCAAGGATTTCATTCCATCGATCCGCGCGAGATCAGCTTTCCAGGATCCTGGCGGCACGGTCGATATCGGAAACATCCAGGATGACGGATATGGTGTTTTCTTTTTGGGCAAAGGTTCCATAGCAGTATTCTATATTGATCCCCTTGTCTCCCAGTTTGGATGTCAATTCCGCTAAAGTCCCCGGCTTGTTTTCCAAATCGACTCTAAGGACATCCCTAAGCTCCGACACGTAATCAAGCTTATTCAAAACTTTGATAGCTTTCGTATTATTCTTGACCAGCAGTTTCGCCGTATCATGAAATACGCCGATCGACTCGATATTGATTCCGTTTTTATTCAAGTCGCGGCAAAGCTCGCCCAATGTCGATGGTCGATTTTCAAGCACGACAAAAATCTCCGTAATTCTTTCCATAATTCCCCTCTGCTTCTTTGGATTGTTATGTATTAATAATAAGGTTATCGGCCTCAAAAGTCCATTTGGCCTCCCATATTACTCATCGGAGGCAGCCTGGATGCATTCTATTTAAAACATTCTATCTGACGTCGAACCGTTAAGAATAAAGAAAACTCTTTCCCATGCCGCTTGATTTCCCTGACACATCGTAGTAAATTTTCAGACAAGGCCGACCGGTATGAGGGGTCCGCCCGTTTGATCCATTCCACTTAAAGGAAGCGAAATGAAGGTATCCGACCGAGAAAAACGCGACATGATCGCCCAATGGGCCTTCGACACCCGCCCGATTCTGGGACGCATGCATCTCTGGCTTCAGGATGTCGATGTCAAATGGCTCCGGGGAAAACCCGGACCCGAATTCACAAAAAACATTTCATTCATGGACGGCCGCATGGAGCGGTTGATGATTATGACTGTTGCCGTAACCGCTCTGGGGACCCGTTTATTCGGCCGCTTCGGTGAAGGAAAAGGCAAGGAAATATCTGAGATCAACCGGGTAAAAAAAGACGCCGATGCGATATCCGCTTACGTGATGAGCGAAAGCCTCTGGTACGCAACGCGGCAGCTCCCTGAAAACCATGCCGTTCTGGTATGCATGGGGGAAGGATTGATGCCTAAGGTCGGCGAAACCAAGGAAATGGGCTCCAATCCTCAGCTGGGATTTGGAAGAGTCTATGCCCGTCCTCAAGTCGCCAAGTGGCTCGATTCCCGGGTTACACGGCTCTTGAACGATACGGAATACGGCTGGGAAGAATTCTGGCGTGAAATCAAGGAATCCGGGATCACGATCTGGGGAGCCGCCATCGATACGCTGGAAAACACATCCCGGTTCGCCAAGGGAAAAATCACCGGTCCCCTTACCGTACTCCACCTTTTCAATCAACCGCTTCACATTGTAAAACCTTATGAAGGGTACATGGGAAATCTTTTTCTCCCCATCGATATCATACGCAAAGCGGAAGAGAATTCGGTCCTCCTGGATTTCATGACCCCCAGGAACAAGGTGGTCGAAATCATAGAAACCGCTTATCCCGGGATCCAGCGCAACAATATCCACGTCTGGACGCTGGGAGGGAGAAGTCGGGTCAAACGCCTCGGATGGTTGTGGCGCCAGTGGGAGGAAACGGGTGTTCACCTGATCGAGGAAGGCTGGACACTGCCTTCCGGTATGGAAGCTTTCACCGATTCCGGCACCTATGCTCCAACCTATCTCATCGGAACATGGAAAGACAACAGCGGAAAAACACACCTTTTCCTCGCGGATGGATACGCGGCCTCGGCGGAAGCCATGCAGGCCGTAAGCCTGGGGCCGGCACTTGATGTGGAAGGCTCTCTGGTCACGTTCACATCCAAGTTCGAGCTTCCCATCGAAAAGGAACGGCATGTGATGCAGCTGGATTCGAAATCACCCGAGTTCCAGAAAGATCTGGAAGCCATTTTCGAGACTTCGCTGGAGCCCGAAAAGGTCCAGGCCTACCGGGAAATGGTCGAGGAAGCTCGGGAAGCCGGGATCCCCTCGAGTCGGCGGGTTGTCCGGGCGGATGATTTCTTTCCCGATAAACAGTGGGACGTCACCGCCCTCTCGGGATACATGTGCGACGATCCCTATTCAGGGGCGCCCGGGGTCGAAGTGCTGGGCGATGGAGTCTTCCGGGTTACTTCCCGGATCGCCACCCCTCGCGGCGACAAGCAGATCTCTCTCACTTTCAAATTGATGGAAACCCCTGAAATCCAGCGTTTGGTCTTCAATCCCCTGCTCATCCGCTTCATCAACGGCGAGGACTTCCGAACCCGCCCGGTTCGGATTTCAGACTCCGGCCGGATCCGCAACGAACTGCAAACGCTCTGCTCGGAAGCCTTGGAATACAAACGGGACGGTCAAATCCACGTCCATTTCGACCGCATTCCCGCCGAAGTCATTTCTCCGGAAGATCAAAACATTCTGCGCGAAGTATTAACCTGGTACAAACAGCACCATCCGTACTGGTTCGGCTGGCTGGAACTCATCTGAGATTCGCGACAGCACCGCCGCTTTGGGCGAATCCGATTACAGTCCCTGAATCTCGTCAGCCAGCTTGCCGGCATCATAAAGTTTGCGGAGCGCCTCCGTGATATACGCCGTATGGACGGAGACAGCCCGGTTTTTTTCGATATCGTAAACGAACCGGCCGACGAGGCTTTCGATGTTGCCGTCGAAGATAAGCCCTACGACCTCCGCATCGGCATTGATGACCGGAGATCCGGAATTACCGCCGATGATATCACAGGTGGAAACGAAGTTGACCGGGGTGGAAAGATCCAGGCGGTCCTTTCGGTCCCAGAAACGCTGAGGCAGGGCGTAGTCGCCTTGGTTCCCGAAGGAAAGAGCGCGGTCGAACAGACCGTAAAGAGTGGTTTGATGAGGAGCTTTCGTCCCGTTCATCGGATAACCTTTCACCGAACCGAAGGACAGCCGCAGCGTGAAGGTCGCATCGGGATTGACCGTTTTGCCGAACACGGCGAAACGGGCCTGAGCGATCCGCTCCGCCGCCGGAGTCAATTTGCTGGTGATGTTCTCTTTTCTCCATTCGATCTGCGATCGGATCTCAGGTTCCAGTTTACACATCAGGACAATAAAAGGATCACGGCATTCATTAACGGCCTCCACACCTCCCTCGACCAGTTTCTTCCGGAAATCCGGATCGATGAGCTTGGTTTCCGAGGTAAGGCGCGCCGCCGCCGTCGCGGGAGAATCCCCGTTCAACACGGTTTTGACAAACGGATCCTCAGGTCCCAGCTCCTCGAGCACCAAGTTCATCCAGGAAGCGATCTGGACCTCCTCGAGATCAGGAAAGATGGGCGCCGGTGAAAAAAGGTTGAACCGCATTCCTTCCAGTTGGGAATCATGATATCCGTCGAGCCTTTCGGTATCCGGTTTTTCCGTTTCCTGTACATAAAAAACGATATTCTGCGCCAATCCCGCAAGCCGGGAAAGGATAAACCGGCGATAAAATTGAGTCTCGATCATTTCCTGCTGCAAAGCTACCAGGTCTTCGATCGTTTCCCAGGCATTCGCGTAAGCCTCCCGCCATTCGGCATTGGATGCGATCTTTTCCCTGAAATCCTCCTCCTCGCGCCGGCGTTTCTCCATTACCTTTTCATCCAGAAGCCCGGAATATTCTCCGCTCATGGCCTTCTGAGAGTTCGCCAACCCGAATATCTGGATCAAAGCGCGACGTTCCTCTTCGGCGCCCTTTCGGGAATATTCTCTCAGATCGGAGATGATCCGCCGGAGAAGTTTCAAAACCATGGGATAATTATAATCACGCTGGAATTCCAGCTGCGCATAGGTATACAGGCGATCGGTCGATCCGGGATTACCCGAAACGAAAACCAACTCGCCGTCCGCCGCGCCCCCGGTGTTCCATTTTAAATAGTGATCGGAGCGTACGGGTTTGTCGTTTTCATAAACTCGGAAGAAAGTGACGTCGAGGTCATAGCGTGGGTAAGTGAAGTTGTCGAAATCCCCGCCGAAATAAGCGGCCTGTCTTTCGGGCGCCATGACCATGCGAACATCGGTATATTTCTTGTATCGGTACAGCCAGTACTCTCCCCCATGGTAAAGATTCACGATATTGGAACGGAGCCCGGTTTTATCCAGGCTTTCCTTTTCGATCTGCGCAATAACGACTTCGCGGGCCTTGAGCGCTTCGGAATCGGACATATCCTGTTTGACGGAAGCCTTGATGCGTGCCGTCACGTCTTCCATTTCGACGAGGACATTCACTTCCAGGTCCGCGCATTTGAGCTCATCCACCTGTTCGGCGGCATAAAAACCGGTAGCGACATAGTCATGCTCCGGAGTCGAGATCTTCTGCAGCTGCCCCACACCGACATGATGGTTCGTCATGACCAATCCGTTAGGCGAAACGAATGAACCCGAGCCGCCGTCCATAAAGCGCACGCTTGCCAGGCGGACATGATCCAGCCACTCCTGATTCGGCTCGAATCCGTATTTTTCCTTGAGCACCTTCAATGGAAGGTTATCGAAGGTCCACATCCCCTCTTCGGCCCCGGCATGCCACATCCCCGCCGTCAGCACAGCAAAAATCAGGACGGAAGCCAATCCGAACCATTTAATCATCCGATGTTTCATATTTCACCTCTTTGCTTTGATCCTTCGCGATCACGAAGAAACATTATTCTTGGTATATTTTATAGGAAGACAGAGGACAAACCAATAGAATTATTAAGCGAAAAGTAATACCTGCAAAAAAGGTGAAAAGAGATGAGTAGAACCGCGGTCTTGTATGCTTAAAGCAATATGTTCATTGCTCTTCATTGGTTTGTTTATTGTTTTTTTGAACTTTCAACCGTGAACCGGATTTAATTTAATTTTGTCCGCTCACCGGTTTTTCCGCTTGTTCCTGTATCGGAAGCACATTTGACTCGTCCGATCTATTCATATCTTAAAGAATTGACGGGATCCGCCAAAGCCGCCCTGACCGTTTTTAAACTGATAGTGACAAGAGCGATAGAAAGGGAGATAACGGCGGCCATGACGAAAACGCTAAGCGGCAACCGGGTCCGGAACGCAAATCCCTGAAGCCATTTATTCAGAAAAAAATACGCTGCCGGCCAAGCAACAACATTCGCGATCAACACGCACCTTGTTAATTCCCCGGATAAAACGGCCGCGATTTTTATTGTGGACGATCCAAGTATCTTACGAATCCCGATCTCTTTGATCCTTCGTTCCGTGGAAAAGGAAGCCAATCCGAACAAGCCGAGACAGGCGATAAATATGGCAAGGCCGGAAAAAGAGGAAACGATTCGACTCAGATTTTCTTCAGATCTGTACTGGGCATCAAAAACATCATCGAGAAATTCATATTCGAAGGGCCGCCCGGGATTCATCTTTGACATTTTACTTTCCAAAAAAGAAATAGTCTCAGGAATATTTTCCGGCCGTATCCGAACCGCCAGCAAATTCAATGCATCGCTGGTATATGAAATGAATAGAGGCTCGATTCTTTTGTGGAGAGATTCTACATGAAAATCTTTGACAACGCCGATCACGGTATACTTGGAAGCCCGACCGGACATGGAAATATCTTCAATCGTTTTGCCGATGGGTTGATCCCAGCCGAATTTCCGTACCGCGGCTTCATTGACGATCACCGACTGCTTGATATCCGTTGAAAGCAATGGGGAAAAATTCCGGCCTTCAGCCAGCTCAATTCCCAGCGTGGGGATAAAATCGTGATCGACATTGAGTTCCCCCATATACTGCATTTGTTCGCGGGAAAATCCCTCCGGAATAAAAGGATTGACATAGGTGATCTGGCCGGGGACATGTGATGAAGCCGCCACACCGAGGATGGAGCCGTATTGACTGAGTTCTTCCTTTAAAGGCCTCAGGGATTCCAGGGTGCTTTCATCACTGATCGGGACAACCACCAGTTGCTCCTTCTGAAAGCCGAGCGTTGAATTCTTTAAATAATCAAGCTGCTTCATGACGACCATGGTCCCGATGATAAGCGCTACGGAAATAGAAAACTGAAAGATAACGAGCAGGTTGCGAAATCGACTTCCGGATTTTCCGCTCATATACAAACCCTTCAGCCCCCGGACAGGCTGAAATGTGGATAAAAACAATGCTGGATAACTCCCCGCGATCAAACCGATGATAACGGCTGTCGCGATCAGACCGGGGATAATCCAAGGAGTCATACTGAAGAAGGGATTAAATGTGGTGCCGGCTATCGATCTGAAAAACGGAAGGGCCATCTCGACCAGCAGGAAAGCCGCCGACATCGAAACCAGACTGTATAGAACAGCTTCCAGGATAAACTGCTGGATGATATTCACACGACCCGCTCCAAGAACCTTGCGTACCCCCACTTCCAAGGATCTGCTCCCTGAGCGGGCGGTGGAAAGGTTCATAAAATTGATGCATGCGATCGCGAGAATGAAGATCGCGATAATGATAAAGATGGTCACATTAACGATATTTCCATTGGGGGAAATTTCCTGCATCAGGTTTGAATGCAAATGAATGGATGTCAAGGGCTGCAGGGAAACCACCATGTCGCCCTTGACATACTTCAGCATGTTTCCAGCATGCAGATTGATCAACTCCGGGAAGAGGTGCTCCAACTGTTCAATATCGGTGTCTGGTTTGAGCAATACATAAGTATAGTTGTTGATGGAAAGCCAATTCCGCATATCCCTCCGGAAGTTTTGCGCATATGTTTCAAATGAGCAGAGCATGTCGAACATCAGATGAGAATTTCCAGGTACATTTTTCATCACGCCCGTCACCGTAAAATCATGTTCGTCATTGATGTTTAACACTTTTCCGATAGGATCCTTATCTCCGAAGTATTTTGCAGCCATGCTTTCCGTTACCACAACCGAATACGCCGTGTTCAGCGGGGTTTGAAAATCACCTTTCAACATCGGAAACGAGAAAACCGTGAACACGGAATTGTCGGCGAAAAGCACCCGATCCTCAAAACGCAGCGTCCCCTCGAAACGTACGGGAATCCTCCCAATCGGGCGAACTCTGACGGCGTCCTGAACTTCAGGAAAATTATTCATGAAGCTCTCGGCCATCGGAGGGCTGGATTTAGGAATATCGAGGTGCTCTCCCGATATCTTCAGGTCCGTACGCAGACGATAAATTCGATCGGCATTTTCATGAAACCTATCAAAACTCAGCTCCTGCACGACATAGCCCATAATCAACAAAAAACAGGCCATTCCAACCGCCAGGCCGAGAACATTGATGAAAGAGATAGCTTTGCGTCTGGTGAAATTAACCAGAGCCACTTTGATATAATGTCTGAACATGTCGATCTCCTCTCCTGATTATCAAGCAATAAATATGCCAATGCCTGGATAGTCTAGAGAGACATCGGAATCAGGTCTATTTTTTTCATGCCGAGTCAGGCCACACTATCGGGGATATTCTCATGTCATACCGTTCATTCCTTATCCCTCCCCGTCTACCGATGCAAAAAAAAGACATGGCCTCAAATGTTCGTTTACGCAACATATCCTGTGCGATTGTGAACAGCATTGTCGATATGGATTTCAGTCGATTGAATCAAAGAAAATGCAGGTTTATTCCGGCTTGCGGACGACGATCACGGCCATGCCCTCGGCGCTGATCTCCTCGAATGTCGTATCCAGACCGGGGTCGTTTTTTACGGCTTCCAGAAAATCCGTCATATCTCGCGCATAGTTGGTGACGTTATGGGCGATGATCATTCCTCCCGGGGAAACCCGGCTTCGAACCAATTCCAGATATTTGAGGTAATCGGGTTTCCAGGCATCGATGAACACAAAATCGAACATGCCCTCGATTTTCGGAATCTCCTCCAAGGCATCGGCGATCCGGGCATCGACGACCTTGTCCAATCCGGCTTTTCTGAAATGGGCCGCCGCTTCGCGGCCGCTTGCGGCGTCGATCTCCAGCGTCGTCAAGCGGCCTCCGTTCTTTCGAAACGCCAAACCCATCCACAGGGTGGAATACCCGTTGAACGTCCCGATTTCCAAGCCGCTGCGGTATCCCCCCTCGATGATCCGGTCGTATAGAAACCTGCCGTCCCGGCAGGGAATATTCATTTCTCCGTGAGCATAAGCAAGATCTCTCATTTGAAGCATTGGGAGAACTTTCGGATCCTCGATCCCTTCGAAGGCATCGGAAAAGACCTCCGCCGCTTCGGGCGGAGCGAATTGATCGTCATCTATGGCGACATTATGTTCGACATCTCGGAATACGAAGGTGGTTTCCCCCCGGTCCAGTTGAATGACGGTCCGGAGAGGAAACTGCACACCGTCGATCTCCCAGTAGCCCTGAAGCTCCCAAGTATAGCCCAGCTTAACCAGCAGACCGCTTTCAGCGTCAAAATACAGTCGGGACTGAGAACGATCGATCCCCGTAGGATCCACGACATAAACCGGCCGCCCGGTAACCGTTTCCTTTCCCCGAAGGATTAATCCCGGGAAATAAGACTGAAGCCGGAGAGGCGCTTGAGGATTGAGCAGAAAGGCCATACGGGAAACCGCCAGGGACGCTTTTTTTTCGATCCGGTCAAGATTTTGATTCCATCCGGTCTCGCCGTCGAATCCCTGCTGTTCCAACCCTCCCGGCATATGAAGCGCCATATACCATTTACCCGGCACCGCGGCATATGCGGCGACGGCCGCGGACCGACCTGCCCCCCCGCTTTCCGACGGAGCGAGAAGGATTCTGCCGACGGCCCGGCGCGTCGTCAGCTTCTCTATGGCATCACGTCCTCCGGAAGCCCGGACATACGTTTCGAGGATATGCTTAAGCGTCGGCAGCTCCTCGAACACGGCGGTGGTTTCGCCTCCGATAAGCAGTTCCATCCGCGGCCAGACGTCAGCGTCGGAGGAGTTTTGCTCATAGCGAATACCCGAGCGCCCGGACTTCGACTGCATGGCGCTCCGGAACATCACTTCATCATTCCGGCGAATTTCTACGCTTTCTCCAATGAATTCTTTTCTTCCCTGAACCGAGATCACACTCCGTTCGATCCCGATCTCCCGATCGATGCGAAAACGGATACCGGCGTCGGACTCCTCAGCCAACATCAATCCGACCATGGCATAGACATCACGTGGATTCACACCCGGGTACCATCCGACGCGCAGAGGACCTTCGGCATCTTCATCCTCTCCGTCATGGTCATTGGCACTGAGTTGAAAGCCCAACTCGAGACCGGCATTCGGCTCCATGCCCAGATTGCTCCAAGGGAGCAGGATTTCCACCAGATATCCGGAATCAAGTCTGCGGGAGGCTCGTCTCAAAGTCAGCGGTCGATTCTTCGGATCCTCAGGACGCCAGTCATAAAGCCGGCTGCGGATAAGTTTAAATCGGCTGTCGGCGCCGGGAGCGATCACGACTTGATATCGTCGGGGAGAACCCACGCCCTCGGAAACGAAGACCTCCACGCAGTCTTGCCGCCAGAGACGGGATTCGCTTTCATCCTCACTAGCATGATCATCACGGACTACGGCCAGAACCAAAAGCCCCAGTCGGTTCCAACCCAACCGAAACATCACATCGAAGTCCTCTGCGGCACGTACGTCTCCCTGCGGCCCCGTGAGAAAATCGACCGAAAAACCGGAATCCCCCCAATCCCTTTCTGAGCCGTCGATATGGATATCTTCCAGTCGGGGTATATGAAAGGGCCCGCAGCTCTGCGCGGCAAGCGGAACGGCCGGAATGATCAAGACCGACATCAAGCAAAACAGGAACCCTAATCCCTTTTCCCTCATGTCAACGCTCCTCTGGATCCTTATGTCTCGACGCCGCCCGAAAAAAATCAGGCGGATTCCCTTTTTTATACTATACGCGATCTTCCTCAACAAGAAAAGCCGGCCGCTTCATCCTCATATCAGCGTGGAAAACCGGTTTTAGGACCGGAGGATGTGTTATCGGACGGATATTCGGTCATAAAGAAAACGCCCTGTGTTCTCCAAGTCATCGGCTGACAAGAGAGCCGTGAGTGTGATATATATTTTAGTCGCGGCAGCATAGCCCGGCGAAAAACGAATTCGCGGCAAATATTTGCGGAAGCCGTTCACAGCATATTGAACCGGTAGGAGCCCATGAATAAAATACTCTCTCATTTTTTCGGAAATAATCTGATTCCAACTCGGAATGCCTCCTCCTCGACAGAATCCCGCCAGCGTCTGAAAGCCGATTTTCAGCCGCGGCAAAACATCTCCCTCCGCTCTTTTTTCAGCTGTCTGCCCGTATTTCTGGTTCTCATCGCCGTCCAGACGGGCTGCGGTTCCCAAACGACCCCGAACGTTTCCGATTCAGAGGGCGGTCTTCATGCATTTGAAATCCCGCATGCCAGAAGGCAGCTTATCCTCAGGGAAGCGATCGTCCGGGAAAAACTCGACACCGCGCTGCTTCCGGCCATGAAAAATCATGATGTCGATATGTGGATCGTCTGCGATCGGGAAAACAATCCTGATCCGCTGCACGAGGAACTCGGGGGAGGGTATTCGGGCGCCGCGGCCGTGTATATGTTCGCCGACAGCGGGGGCGGTCACCCGGAAAAGATCTATTTCGCTCCCAGTGAACAACCGCTCGATTCTCCCATAGCCCGCATATACGACATCAAGATATGCTACGGGGGGGATTTTGGGGAATTGAAACGCCTGCTGCGCCGGGAAGTGACCGAGCGGAATCCCCGCCGCATAGCCGTCAATATTTCGGACGCGCTCGCTTCCGCCGACGGGTTGACCGTATCCATGCGGCGTTTCCTCAGGGAAACTCTGGGAAGCCCTTTCGCCGAACGCATGATCTCCTCTGAACGGATCGTCCATGAATTCCGTTCGCGGCGGGTTTCGAAAGAGACGGAGCTGTACCGCCATCTCCAGGAATGGACCAACGCTTGGGAGACGTCCGCATTGGAACATGTCGTTCCGGGGAAAACAACAGCCATGGATCTCTGGTGCGGTCTGTTGGACAAGGCTTCGGAGGCGGGGCTTTCCTTGATCACGGACCACGGACGGTTTCCGGTGATCGTATGGTACTGCGACCAGGAGGGAATGCCCGGATTAAGCGCTTTCAACAGCTCGCGCGCACTGTTGGAACGGGGGATGCCGTGGACCTCGACACGCGATTTCGCCATCGAGCCTGGAGATTTGATCACCTTGGACGGCGGTCTGCGTTTTCTTGGATTCTCAAGCGACATGAAGCGAACGGCCTATGTGCTCAAACCCGAAGAAACCGAGCCTCCCGACGTGCTCCGGAAGGCCTGGCTTGAAACCCTCGAGGTAGCGGAACTCTACGCCGGGAAACTGGTGCCGGGTACCGTGGGCCGGAGCGTGTGGCGGGACCTGGCTGAAGAGCTTCAATCCCGTGGTTTCGCGGTTGCGGGTATGGAGACGGATTCGATCGATCCGAAGCAGGCAAGCGCAAGCTTCTACGGCCATTCCGTCGGCAGCGTCGCTCATGACGTGGGAACCAGGGTTGCTCCCGGCGGTCCTTCCGACCTTAAAAGCGATCTCCCTTTGATCGATGGAGAATGGGTTTCGGTCGAATTCCATCTTGAAACCCCGGACCCTAACGAAACCGGAAAACGCTGGTTCACCCGCTTCGAGCAGACCGGTCAGGTAGGGCCGCGGGGTTTAAAATGGCTGATCCCCATCCAGGAAGCGCCGCTTCTCATTCACTCCGATCCTCTTCCCTGAAAGGGTTGTGTTTCCGCTTTCCTCTTCAGCGTCCCTCCATCATGGCCGCCACATCACTCTCCACTTCACCTATGGGCTTGATATCGAATTTTTCCACCAGCACCTTGGCGACATGGGGCGACAGAAACGCGGGAAGCGTGGGGCCTAACCGGATCCCCTTGAATCCCAGAGCCAACAAGGCCAACAGTACGGCCACGGCTTTCTGTTCATACCATGCGATATCAAAGGAAAGCGGAAGCTGATTGACATCCTCGAGGTCGAAGGCTTCCTTCAGTTTTAGCGCGATCACGGCCAATGAATAAGAGTCGTTGCACTGTCCGGCATCGAGCACCCTCGGAATCCCGTTGATATCGCCCAAATCCAGCTTGTTGTACCGATACTTGGCACAGCCCGCGGTAAGGATCACCGTATCCTTGGGAAGCTCCCGGGCGACTTCGGTGAAGTAATCCCGGCTGCGCTGACGGCCGTCGCATCCCGCCATGACCACGAATCGTTTGATAGCGCCGGATTTGACCGCATCCACGACCGGCCCGGCTAGCGCCAGGACCTGGTTGTGGGCGAAACCGCCGGTGATCTCGCCGGCTTCAAGTTCGGTCGGAGGAGCGCATTTTTTGGCCAGCTCGATAAGCCGGGAAAAATCCTTGGTTCCGTCTTTTTCCCGATCGGGAATATGTTCCACTCCCGGATAGCCGGCCATTCCGGAAGTGAAGATCCTGTCCTTGTAAGAATCTTTCACCGGGATGATGCAGTTGGTCGTCATCAGGATGGGCCCATTGAACGCATCGAATTCCTTGTTTTGATGCCACCAGGAGCCGCCGTAGTTGCCGACCAGATGTTCGGCGTTTTTGAATGCGGGGTAATAATGCGCGGGCAGCATCTCGCCGTGAGTATAGACATCCACTCCGGTTCCCTCGGTTTGTTCGAGAAGATCTTCCATGTCTCTGAGATCATGTCCGGAGATAAGGATACCGGGATTGCGGCGCACGCCGAGGTTGACCTTGGATATCTCGGGATGACCGTAGGTTTCCGTATTGGCCTTGTCGAGAAGCGCCATGGTATCGACGGCGCACGATCCGGCACGCAGAACCAGATCGACCAGCTCATCGACCGAGGAGGCTCGAGTGGTCGCGGCCAGCGCTTCGATCATGAAGGCATAGATCGCCGGATCTTCATGGTCGAGGACGGCGGCATGATGGGCGTAGGCTCCGATGCCTTTGAGCCCGAATATCAGAAGCGAGATAAGCGAACGGACATCATCGTGTTCGATAGAGAGGAATCCCACCTCGGTCGCCTTGGCTTTGAATTCCGCGACATCGTCGGAAAACCAGAGTGCGGCCTCGGGGAGGCTCTCTATTTCCGAGGCAACGGCGGATCGCTTCAAATCTTCACGAATCTTCAGCCCTTTGCGGATCATGAATATGATCTTGTCATCATCGAAATTCGTATTGGTGAGTGTGACAAACAGGGACTCCGCCACGAAACGTCCTGTTTCAAGGTCGAGTTTTCCCTCTGCGGCGCCGGGGGCGGCCGCCGCGCCGATCCCTTTGAGAACGAATAGAAGAAGATCCTGCAGGTTGGAGGTATCTTGATTCTTGCCGCATACCCCTTTTACGGTACAGGCCTCGTTCTTAGCCGTTTCCTGACATTGTTGGCAAAACATGCTCATTTCAGCCTCCTTAACAATAAGAATACGCTTTTATATAGAATAAGCAAATCCAGAGCCCAAGTCCTTGACCCCGGTCAAGGTTTAAATAAATCCATCAAATATAATATTTTCAAAACGAATCCGATTTTTTCCAACCGGGTCAAAAATCCTCCACTGTCTCTTAAGATAAATCGATTGGTATTCTCAACGCCGATGGCTAAAAACCGTCTCATAAACAAGATCGAGCTCTCGGACATATTCATTCCATCATCACCCCTCGCGGCCTCAAGGCAGCCGATCTCATCCCACATGACGGCCTTTTTTACACCATTCCCAGCTTCGACGGCGCCAAGGGCACGGAGAACAGACTGCCTTTTCCCATGCGCATCGATGTTATCGATCCCAAGAACCATAAATCCGTTGATTCGATCGTCTGAGATCCCAGTTTTCCGGCGTTCTCCGTAATGGACCGGCAACGCCTGATCTATATTTGCGTGAATCCGGAAGGAAATTTGGTCATGAAGTGCATCCGCCTTCGGGTACGAAAAGACGGCATATGAACAATGATCCCCAACGGCACGCGATAAAAACAAATAATCTCCCACATCTCTGATCATTCACGGTATATTCCATACCCTACACCCCGCCTAGAAAATATTGCTTGCACCCAGACGAACTCAAGATTATTATAAAGAGTTTAATAAGGTTTCGTGTATATTCGAAATCAATTAATCACTTATTTTCCAGGAGGCGTGATATGAAAAATTATGACATCGTTATTATCGGAGGAGGCCCCGCGGGCGTGACCTGCGCCCTTTCGGCTCACAACACTTATCCTGACAAGAGCATCGCCGTCATCCGCAAGGAAAAAACCGCATTGATCCCCTGCGGAATCCCCTACACCATGCATTCGTTGGGTTCGGTCGAGGAGGATATTCTTCCCGACAAATTGATCGAAAAGGCCGGAGCCGATCTCATTATCGATGAAGTCGTGGAAGGCAAGGAGAAAGTTCTGACGCTGAAAAACGGAGGAACCGTCGGGTACGACAAACTGGTTTTTGCCGTCGGTGCACGTCCCCTCCTTCCCCCGATCCCCGGTATCGACAAACACGGCGTTTACGTAGTCAAAAAAGATCTCGACTACCTGACGGCCCTTAAAAAAGAGGCTCAAGAATCTGAAAACATCGTTATCATCGGAGGCGGCTATATCGGCGTGGAAATGGCGGATGAATTCACCAAGGCCGGTAAAAATGTCACCCTGGTAGAGATGCTCGACGGACTGCTCGCCACCACCATGGACGAAGAATTCGGAGCCAAGGCCAAAGATATCCTGGAAAACTCGGGAGCAAAGATCCTAACCGGAAAAAGGGTCATGAAAGTTCTCGGCGGCGACTCAGTCAAAGCCGTTCAACTCGATGACGGCAAAGAGATTCCGGCGGAAGTATTGATCGTATCGGTAGGAGCCAAACCGTCGCTTTCCCTGGCGAGCAAAATGGGACTCGCGGTTCATCCTCATCACGGCATCTGGGTCAATGACTACCTGCGTACTTTCGACAAAGACATTTTCGCCATCGGCGACTGCGCCGCCAAATATGATTTCTTCACCGGAGAATTTTCCAATATCATGCTGGCTTCCACCGCCATGGCGGAAGGCCGCCTGGTTGGCTCCAATCTCTATCAAATCAAAGTCATGCGAAAATTTCAGGGCGTGCTGGGATCCTTTTCGACAAAAATCGGCGGCACGGCATTCGGCGCCAGCGGGCTGACGGAAAACAAGGCTCGCTCCATGAACATGAATTACATGATCGGAGAATCGACCACCGTCGACAGGCATCCCGGAAAACTCCCTAACACCTCGCAAATCCACCTTAAACTTGTGTTCTCACGCTACTCTCATACCTTGCTCGGCGCTCAAATGTACGGCGGCGATTCGGTCGGTGAATTGGTGAACATGTTTTCCGTCATGATCCTCAATAAAATGACGGACATGGACATCGATAACCTTCAGATCGGAACCCATCCCCTACTGACGGCTTCTCCCATCGCCTATCCGGTGATCGCCGCCTCCGTGGATGCGATAAAAAAATGGTATAAATAATTTTCATTACGGAAGCAGCGGATGTTCATGAAGGATCCGCGCCCGATGGATGAAGTGCATATTCCCTCCTGAACATACGATATCCAGCGGAGTTGTGCAAAAAGTCGCTCTGACAACGGCTTTGAGTCCGGCATCGGCCGGCAAACGCAGGGTCAGCTCGGGTTTCAGGGTTCTCGCCGGAAAGCTGTACCAGGATAGGTTTACCTGATGAGCTTTGCGGCGAAGCACATGATGAACGCTGCAGTCTTCAACCGATATTTCAGCTTCCGAATCCAAGCGGAGCGAGACCGTAAACGGCTGTTCCTCAAATACCAGCGCGGTTTTGATGAGCACAAGCTTCTCATCACCTGCGTTTTCAACCTCTACGGAGATGTCATCATGGAGCCAGTCCATATCCAGCACTTCGTCAAACACATAGCGGGATTCCCGTTCCCCCGGCACTTCCCGTCGGCCTGCGATATCGGCTGAAACGCCTTTCAGGTAATCCCCGCTGCTGAAAATGATCGATGTTTTGCCTTGGATGTCGCTCTCCTGAGTGACATGGACGACCTGCTCCCAGGTGGAATCATAACTGGGTACGGAAGCGATCCATGCACTCCCTCCGATGATCAACGCCAACATCACCAAGGAAACAGCGGGATGGCGGAAGCGCTTAAGTCCGTAAAGATCTCCCCGGGCGCTACGGTAAACCGCCCCGAACCCCAACAGAAAAGGCATCATCCAGACAAAAGAGATGAGAATCAACGCGGCAAAAGGAATAGCGGACATCAGTGCAGTGTTCAACGACTCGAACATGTTAGGCAGACTACGGAACGCGAACTCATAATACTGCGGGAGCATCACCAGCCGGAACATCATGATAGGCGACAGGATCCACAGCAGACCTTTGAGCCATCCCCAGGGGACCAGACACGCCAGACTGATCAACAGCAACCCCGCCGCGGGATACAGAGCCAGCCTCGGGCCGCTCAGCAGCCAAAGAGCCGAAATCAGAACGACAAAATAGATCGATGATCGTACCATATAGAAATAGGGATTCTTGCGCAGCTTCCATTTTCGGGTGACCTGAAGCGCAAGCCAGATCCCCAAGAGCGCAAACGGGATCACAAAGACCACCTGCGCCCCCGGATGTGCGTGCCAGGGAATGCGCTGCCCTTTTACCAACTGCGCCGTCCACAGAGAGGCGACGGCGGTGACCACTATAAGCAGCAGCAAAACCGCCAGTTTGGGCCAGGTGAGACGGATGGATTTGTCCTCAGTGAAACGGCGGCGCTTCCGCGCTAAAACAACGAGGACGATTAAAGCGGCAGACATGCTGATAAGGAGAAAAACGACCAGAAGCGCGGGAGAAATAAAGACCGGGCGTTCACCGATGAGCCAGAGCATGTAATGGTCCTCGACTGTGGAGGGTTGCTCCCGGTCGAACCTTTTGACCAGCTCCAGGATGAGCCGGCCGCTTCGGTCCAGCCCGGCGGGTTTGAAATGGGCCACATCGTCATTTCGGATGTGGATCGGCGCCCTTATGTCGCTGACGAAGGCGATGGCGGGAATCCCCTTCTGCATGAAGGGCTGGTGGTCCGAACCGGCGCCCATGAAGGAATTGTTCAGGCTCTGAAAATGGGTGGGATAATCGATGTTTCGGTACCCGAGATCATGATAAGCGTCGATGCTGGCTTTCACCAGCCAACGGGGAGTTTGATGCTCCGGGATGTCGGTCCAGATCATAAGCGGCCCATCCCCATCGCACATGTCGAGCTGAAGCATAAGAGCGATGTTATCAAGCGGATATGTTTCCGCAAAATAGTGGGAGCCGACCAGTCCGGATTCTTCTCCGCAGAACGGCACGAATATCAGCGTGGATTCGTGCTTCTTTTGGCAAAGGACGCGGGCCAGTTCCAGCAGCACGGCCACACCGGAACCATCATCGTTGGCACCGGGAATCTCGGGACCGGCGGAGTCGATATGAGCGCCGATCACGATTGCGCGTTCGCTCCGGCCGGGGAAAAGCCCGATGACATTGGCGCTGTCGGTATTCTGGGATTTGGACTGTTTTACGGGCTGCCATTCCACACGGCAGCCGTATTGACTCAGCATGACCGCGGCATACTCCAGCGCCGCTTTTTCCTGCAGCGAGCCCATAGGGCGAGGACCGATGGTTTCCGCCAGGTACCTCACATGTTCCATGGCTTCCGTTCGGGAAAATTTCTGTCCCCGCGCAAAGCCGGCGCAGATGAAAAGCAGAGATAGAGAAACGGCCCAAATCCTCTTAACCATGATTTCCTCCGAAAGTATCAGACATGAAAATAATTAAGGAAACAATTTCACTATATAATACGAAAGTTCCTACCCCGAGTTCCGTCTTTCCATAAAATATCATCGTTATCCTTAATCCATTCTACGAATAAAACCTCTCAAGAGTTTAGGCAAAGGCATGACTTCATGGGGATTTCCCGGGGAGGGAAAGGAGCTTCCACCGGAACATGAGCACCCTCAAAGGATTCATTCTTGACGAAGGGATTTTGCGGGATCGGACGCGGCTGCACGTATCGTTTGTATGGAAGCAATGAGCATTGCCAATCCCAGAATCCCTAATCCCGCGGCCGCAAACAATCCGACCGGCATTTCCACCCTGTAGGCAAACGCTTGAAGCCAGCTTTTCATGGCCATATAGGCCAGAGGCCAGGCGATCAGATTTGCCACTGCGACCCAAAGGACAAACTTCCGGTTGAGAAGCAAAAGGATCTCCGCCGTGGAAGCTCCCAAAACTTTTCGGATCCCAATCTCCTTGATCCTCTGAGCAGCCGTAAAAGAAGCCAGCCCCAGCAGTCCTAAACAGGCTATGAACAGAGCGATTCCCATTCCGATTTTCACCAGAGTACCCACCTTCATTTCCACCTGGTACAAACGATCGATCTGAGTATCAAGAAACGTATAAGTAAAGGGAAAATCGGGAGCCATCTCCCCAATGGTTTTTTCAATAAAACTTAAGGTCCGGGGGAGCCCCTCCGGGTGAATGCGGATGTAGAGGTCGGTGTACCAGGAAGGGGTCAAAACCAGGACGAGGGGCTCGATGTTTTCGTGAAGGGAACGGAAGTGATAATCTTTTACCACACCGATGATCCTGCGCTCCTTGAGTGAGTCAAACGGGAGAGGCACGGTCACGCGTTTATCGATTGGATCCTGAAGACCCATGGCTCGGACGGCCGTTTCGTTCACCACGATACCGTCAGAGGCATCGGTAGGAAAATCCCGGGTGAAATAGCGACCTTGCGTCATTTGGATATCGAAGATCTTTTCATAATCGTAATCCACGGCGTGGATGGCCGTGACCAACCGGAGATCCGGGTCCTTGCCCTCCCAATCGGCGAGGTTGGTGGCGAAACGTTTGGTGAAGGATCCGTTAGTGGTTGAAATAGCCTGAATTGAAGGATGCTCGAGGAGGGTGTTTCGGATCGAGGAATAATTCCCCCTCAGCCCGCCTCTCAGTTCCATGTTGATCACACAATCCCGGTTGATCCCCAAGTCCCGACCGCGCATGAATGTGATCTGGCGGTAAATGATCAGAGTGGAAATAATCAGAAATATTGAGATGACAAACTGAGCGATCATAAGGGGTCGTCGAAAACCGGTTCCACGGCTCAGCATACGTCCGCTCCCCCGCAAGACAAGAGCCGGCCGATATGAAGCGAGGAAAAAAGCGGGATAAAGCCCTGCAAAGAATGCCGTGATAAGGACGATGGACAGATAGCCCAGGATATGAATTCCCGAAGCTTTTACGGCCAATTCGGTTTCGAGCATCCGGTTCAAAGCCGGAAGGGCCAGTGCCGCCATACCCAGAGCCGTTCCGAAGGCCAGAAATGTCATGATAAGGGATTCGCCCATGAACTGCCGGATGAGCTGGGACCGGGTGGACCCGACGACCTTACGCAGCCCCACTTCACGAGCCCGCTTCACCGCACGCGATGTGCTGAGATTGATGAAGTTGATACAGGCCGCTCCCAGGATCAAGCACCCGATAAAAATAAAAACATACACATAAACGATCGGACCTCCGCCATCCGGGTTGTGGAGATGGATTCGAATCAGAGGATACAAGCTGAGCACCGGGGCATTCTCCACATAATATCCCTCCATTAAACCGGAAATCTTGGCGTTGACGGTGGCGAAAGCCGTTTTTCTTTCAAGCCGCACATAAGTCTTATAGCCAGAGACGTTCCAGCTCTCGATGTCCATTCCGGAGAGAGTGACGAATGTGAAGGGAAGAAAGAGATCCGCTTGGATATCGGAGTTGGAGGGGATATCGTCGATAACGGCGGTGATATGAAAATCATGCCAAGGTCCCCACCATTCTAAACCGACGGTTTTGCCCACGGGATCTTCTGTACCGAAGAGCCTCAAGGCCGTCTTTTTGGTCAGGACCATGGATTGAGGATCAGGTAGGGGGTTCCCCACGTCTCCTTGAATTACAGGAAATGTAAACATGTGAAAGAAGGCGGGATCGACACCCATGACACGGCTGGTAAAAAGCCTTTCATCATATCGGACCGGTGCCGGAACACTGCCGAATAACCGTGTCACCTCCCGGATTTCAGGCACGGAGTTTTTCAGGGCGGCAGCCATCGGGCCCGGCCCATATGCGCTGAGACCATCAATCCCCGGGGATTCAAGCAGGACCCGATGCAACCGGTCGGCGTTTTCATGAAACCTGTCATAACTGAACTCATTATGGACCCAGAGAAAGATCAAAAAACTGCAGGCCAGCCCGACCGCCAGGCCGCTTATATTGATAAAGGAAAAACCTTTATTCCGGTTTATAAAACGCAGTGTAATCTTGAGAGTGTTTCTCATCATTTCAATCCCCCAGGTGATCTGAAAATATAGATAGGATGGAATAAGCTTAAGCAACGCCAGTGAATACCACGCTAAGGCGGCCGGCTCCCCTCGGCGATCAGCGATCCGGTGGTAATATTCAGCAAAATCACCGACCAACGATTCTTGATCATCATGGAAGCTCATACTCCGCAGAACCGCCTCAAAAAAAACCGGGGGGTGATTTCTCTTCTTCACGGACTGCTCTCAGACGGATGACTTTTTTCGGCCTCCGGCATATTTTTCCCATATGCGGTCCGATATTTTCTTGAAATCTTCCAGTACTAAAAATCCATCGGGAGTGATCGAATAGATTTTTTTTCTCCTCCCCCCCCTCACGGCAGTGGCCTCCCCCATTGCGGCGGTGATCCAGCCCAGCTGCTCAAGCCGACTCAACGGAAGGTGAATGGAGGTGATCCCGATCTCTTTTCCAGTGATCCTTGAAAGGTAATCGGTGATCGCCACCAAATAAGCATTCTTCCCCAGATTGAGGACAGCCAACATCACCATTTCTTCTTTGCGTGTGAGGTTTTTCATGAAAATCCCTTCTCCATATCTTTCAACATTTATAAAACATATCTATTCATATAAACCCACCGAACTCAAAATGGTTACACTGAGAACAAAAATATCCTTAAAAACCAAACCTTCCGCTCTGCATATGGATAATTAGTTAAATAATCCAGCCGGGGAGGAACGGCCATGCGAAGAATCGCGATATTGCAAGTCAGCTTACTGCTTGCCGCCTGTCTGACATCATCTCTTATCGCCCAAACGAAACTTCCTCTCAATAAAAATAGGCTGGGTTCAGAGACGAGGAATCTCATCTGGCTTCGACGGTTTTTCACAACGTTATCGCGAAGCGGGTACCGACAAGGGCGAAATCAATCCTGCCGACGACGCGACGCTTCTGAATCAGCCCCAAACTTCACAGGAAGCTTGATCCCGAAAAGGGCCGGCAGTTCAAGGGCGCCGACCGCCAGCAGAATCCCCGCCATAATCCGCTGGATCGTAAGCAGATGCGTATAGCCGGTATCGTGGAAACCGAGAAGCATCACGCTCGCAAGCACAAGGAAAACGCCCAACACCTTGCGGGCCGCCAAAGCCGCACACCAGCGCCAACGTTCCGCGAGAGCGATGCCGATCCAGGCCAACCACCAACCCAGAAGGGCTCCGGCCGCGACATCCAGCGGCCAGTGCACGCCCACCACCACCCGGGAGAGCGCAACCAGTGAAGCCAATCCGATCAGGATGATCCGGCCCCAGAACCGGCGAACGGTCATAAAAAATGAACCCGCCAGGATAAAGGCCATCGCGGAATGACCGGAAGGGAATGAATTCGTTTTCCAGGCCGGTCCGATCAAATGAAATCTGTCCGCGGGGATGATCGCGGGGGGACGAGCGACGGCCAGCAGATTTTTAAGGCCGTGCCCGAAAATCAGGAACAACAGGGTGGCGAACACGAAGGCCCAAACCAGCCGGGGCTTTCTGCGAAAAAAGAATACCAATACCGCAAACGCGAACAATCCGTCTCCCCAGAGAGTGACCAACGACCAGAATCGGTCTCCCAGAAAACGCAGTGAGCGGTTTGCCAGGAAAAAATAGAACGCATTGCAGTCCGCAAAATAGATCCACGCCGCCAGTCCGGCCAGGAGCAGGGAGGGGATCAGAATCCAACCCCATCGACCGGCATCGGCTTTTAAACCTGAAGGCCGATCCGCTTTCGCCGTTTCCGGATTCGGATTTGAGGATACGGGAACAGCGGACGTCATCATGTCAGGACCATTATAGCGGGGAGAATCATTTTGGAAAAGCAAAATCACTTTCATAGAGAGGCTGGATCTCCATATTTCTCAGTATCGGTTTGATTGCCGCCCTGCAAGGAGATATAATTATATATGCATCGTGCACCTATGAAAATAATGGAGCGAAAGAAACTCCCTATATGCATTTTCATGGGGATTCTGCTGTGGATTGTAGGGGGGTGCCGTCGCGCAGCCTACCAACCCCCGGTTCATCGGCTCCTGGATCCGGACGCAAGGATTTCAGTCATCACTACGCCTCTGATGGATTTCACCAAAAGATTTGAGACCCAAACTCATATCCTGAAAGCGGGTTGGACGGATCTCACACGTCTGTTCGGTTCCGACCGATTCCGGGTCTGGGGGATCGAAACTCCTTTCCCCGTCCTGGCTTTCGACGAAACACAGCCTCCCCCCTATATGTTCGTTTCACGGGACGGCGAGCCGTTCCCCTACCTCGGTGATCCCGGATCCCAAAATGAGGGCTGGCGCTGTATTCGCGGAGAAGCTCAATATAAACTCAATCGTCGCTTGGATCCGAAGCTCTTCGATTCGGAAGGTGCTTTCTTTTCCACCGAAGTCATCCTCCCCTCCGGGCCTTTCCGCATCCGCCTCGATTATCAGCACGGCTTCAAGGATTCAACCGCCATTCGGATCAACGTCCTTCTGGATGATGACCTTCTTGGGACCATCAGGCTGGGAGATGCAAAACAAAACATCATCACCGGAACGGCCTCTTCAGGAAAACATCTTGTGCGCCTTCAGTCGCTGGAAACCGCACCGGCTTCACTCGCCTCTGAAAATAACATCAACTGGACACTTTTCATCAAATCCGATCAGGACCTGCTGCTTTTGTATCTGCCGACGGGAATGCCTTCTCCCATCCCGGGGAGTTTTTCCATTGATTATATCCGTGAGCCTTTCTCACCGTGGACTCCCCCTAATAAATCCGCCAACGCGCCTTATCGCAGAAAACTTTACGACCTCCACAGATTCAACCTGGAGCAGCACACCGGACTTCGGGGAAGCGGTATGGGCCCGAATCCGTACAAGCTGAAGAAGAAACTTCAGGTAGCGGATAAAGCCCTCAACGTTTATTTTGCCCCGACTCCCACGACGCTGAGTTGGGAACTGACGGTTCCGGAAAACAGCCGTCTCCACTTCGGCTGGGGACTCCTGGAATCCACCTTGAGGGAAAACCATTCGGTAGCTTATGAGATCGAACTCGAGCACGACGGACAAGCCCATCGGATTTTTTCAAAAAAGCTGACTTCCGCCTCCCCCAAACAGCCGCACGTAAAACTGCATCAAAAAATAGATCTGGCCGATTTTGCCGATAAAAAAATCCGCCTGCTTTTTAAAACCAGCGGCTGGATTCACAATCGTTCCCGGCCCAGAGCGCTTCACTCCGCCTTCTGGATCAATCCCGTCATCTCTCCGGTGAAACAGGATGATGATCCGGCTCCGAATGTCATTCTCATATCGCTTGACACCCTGAGGGCGGACCACCTCGGAAGTTACGGCTACTCGCGAAATACCAGCCCGCATATCGACGCATTCCAAAAAGAAAGCGTTTTCTTTTCACGAGCTTTCAGCACAGCGCCGGCCACATTGTGCGCCCACATGTCGCTCATGACGGGCCTTAATTCCCACCACCATCAGATTCGAACCGGCCGCCGCCTTCATCCTGAAATCCCCACACTCGCCGAATTTATGAGTACCCGCGGATACGCCACCGCGGCTTTTACCGGAGGAGGCCAGGTCTCGGGGATATTCGGATTCAACCGCGGATTCGACCTTTATCAGGAAAACACCGGCAGGCTGCTGGAACGCGACACTCCGGATAAACTGCTGAACCAAAGTCTGAACTGGATCAGCCATAACCGGGGCAACCGTTTTTTTCTCTTTCTGCACACCTATCAAATCCATGCGCCCTACTGGAACGAAAGCCCTCTGGGAGGCCTTTTCCTCAACGAAGACCACATTTGGGATCGGCTCAAACTCTCCGGCTACTTGAAACAGCGGGCCGGTTCCCATCCGCACAAGTTTATCCCGCTGAGCAAGGAAAAGCAGGAAAACATCATCGCTCTTTATGATGGAGAAATCCGCTATACCGATGAGGTGTTTTTCGGTCCGCTGCTTGACGGCCTGCACCGGCTCGGCCTCTATGACAACACCATGATCATTCTCACGGCCGATCATGGCGAAGCTTTTTACGAGCACGGCATGTGGCTCCATGAAATCCAACTCTACAATGAATTGACTCATATCCCCCTTATGATCAAGTATCCGCGATCCCGCCACGCCGGCATGAGGATCGTGGATAATGTCCGTATCACCGACATCATGCCCACCATTCTGGGCGAACTGAGGCATAATCCTTCCGGTTGGGAAAAAGACGGTCGGGATCTGGCTCCGCTTATCCGCGGTCGGCGTGATCCGGCCCGGATCTGTTTTGCGGATGTCCTTGGGGACCATGAGCCGGCCCGCGTTTCCGTTATCCGGGAAAATAAAAAGATGATCTTCAATCAGGGTGTACATAGAAAAGAAATCGGAGCGCCCGATCCTCCCGCGGAAAGGGAGCTCTATGACTTTGTCTCGGATCCGCAGGAAAAGCAAAACCTGGCCGATATCGATCCTCAAGCCTCTCGGGAGCTCATGAAATTGGTCCGTGAATATCTTCAGGTGGACGAAACCGCACGCATCCATCGGGGCGCTTCCCTGGATCTCGATCAGGATCTGATCAACCGGCTGCGAGCCCTGGGCTATATCCAATAATCCGTCTCCAAATCCACATTTCCGATGACACTCCCTCTTATCTTGGAGCAAGGGAGCAATTGATCGTTGAGGTGAAGTGTATTCCCCGCTATAATCAAACACAATATGAAAACACATTTCAAAAATGGTTTATCATCACAATATCTGAAAGTTTTTGTAACGATCGTTATCTTTCTATTAGGATTCACCGCCTGCCGAAAAACCGAGAAAGCCCCTTCCACTATCCGCCTGCTCGATATCACGACCGCGGCCAATATCATGGAAACCCCGTTCCAAACCCTGGGGCAACATTTCAAATCCTCCCGGGAGACCTTTATTGAAGCCCCGGTGGATCTCACTTATATTTTCGGGGGGGGTAACCAGCGGATTTGGGGATTTTCCACGCCCAGTCCCATCCTTGATATAGATTCATCGCTCAAACCTCAATTCTGCCGGTTTTACAAAGCCGGAAAACTCCTTCCCTATAAAGATGAATTGGCGACATCCGCGGAGAGCTGGCGCTGGATGAAAGGAGAAGAGACGTTCGTTATCAATCAGATTATCAAATCTCCTCATCTTCCTTTAAAAAAAACCATCCTCGAACATGACTGTCTGCTTCCCGAAGGCCGTTTTATCGTATTCATCAAGGCATGGAACCGCCGCAAATCGGTATCTCCTCCCCGTCTTGAAATTTTTCTGGACGAGACGAGAGTTGGGGAGATCACGCTAAAAAAAATCCGTGACTACAACGTAAAAGGATTCGCCCACGCCGGCCGGCACACTCTCAGAATATTGCTCGCGCCGGAAACACCCCCTCAGACGGCTAAAAATATCCATCTCACCATCCAATCCATTAAAATCAAAAGCTACAGCGATTTTCTATTGTTGTATCGAACCGGCAAGATAAATATCCTTCCTGAATACGGATCCTATTCCGTCACGTATATCGAAGAACCCTTTTTCTCCGAATCCAAAACGATATCGGACTCCGGAGCTGAAAGACAAACTTTTAAGCACCGTCTTTTCCAATTGCATCGATTGAATCAGGACCACAGGATTCTGATCGGCCCTCGCAGTGCGGGAGAAAATCCATTCAATCTGAAAAAAAAGATCTCCCTGGAGAACAACTCATGCAATGTTCTGTTCGCTCCCACCTCCACCCTGTTGGCATATGATCTTGAAATCCCGGAAAAAGCCCTTTTGGAATTCGGCTACGGATTGTTGCGTTCCCTGCCGGGCTCGACCAGATTCCCTGTCGAATTCTCGATTCGGCTTCAGGATGCAGGTGAGGGAAAAGACATCTTTTCCGCTCGTATAGAGCCGTCGGATAAACGGAAATACCGCCTTCGCGAAACCATTGATCTCGAAGCTTACGCCGGACGGGAAGTACGGGTCGAACTCAGAACCCGGCTGGTCTCAGACAAACCGGTGGCCTCGCAATTCATCTCCGATGCCTACTGGTTCAATCCCGTGTTGTACCCAAATCAGGCTCCTACCGACAAAACACCTAATATCATTCTGGTCTCGCTCGATACACTCAGACCGGATCACTTGAAAAGCTTCGGTTATCCCAGAGAAACCGGCCCCCATCTCGACTCTCTGATGAGGGAAAGCGTCACCTTTCGCAGCGCAATTAGCACGGCCCCATCCACGTTGCGCGCCCACATGTCGCTGTTTACGGGTCTCAATACCAATCGGCACCAGGTATATACCGGCGACAACCGCCTCCATGACAAGATTCCAACCTTAACCGAGATCCTGCGCTCTCATGGGTACACCACATGTGCCTTGACGGGAGGAGGGCGCGTGAGCGCCCAATTCGGATTCGATCGCGGATTCGATCGTTATCTCGAGAGCATGGGCCCCTTGCAAATCAGGGACAACCCGAAGGTCCTTTGGGACATAGCTCGGGATTGGCTGGAGACAAACCGAAACAAACGTTTTTTCCTTTTTCTGCACACTTACCAGATCCACGGGCCTTATCAAAACGACCACCCGCTTGGAAAAATATTCCTTTCCCCGAATGACAAATGGAAAGAGATCAAGCTCCATGGTTATCTCGACCAATTGGAGTATCCATACCCATCAAAATATGCTCCGCTGACCGATCAACAGAAACGCAATATCACGGCACTTTACGACGGGGAGATTCGCTATACCGATGACGCCCTGATCAAGCCGTTGGTGGACACCCTGAAAAACATGGAGTTGTTCGATAATACACTGATTATCATCGTCAGCGATCACGGCGAGGAATTTTACGAACACCAGATGTGGCTCCATGGGGTGCAGCTCTATGATGAGTTGATCAAGGTTCTATGTGTCATTAAATTCCCGGAAGGCCGGTTCAAAGGTCATGTCATCGAGCGCAATGTTCGCATCACCGATATCATGCCCACGGTGCTGGAATACCTGGATATAAGATCGATGGACATCGATCTCGACGGTCGGGACATGATGCCGCTGCTTAAGGGAAAAAAAGAACCCGAACGCACGGCATATGCCGATGTTCCGGGAAAAAAACGGCCGGGAAGGATTGCCGTTGTCGCAGGAAAGTTCAAGCTGATCCTCAACCGGGATAAGACTGAAAATCACGACAACCCCTATAATCCTCCGGAACTCGAGCTTTATAACCTGGAATCGGATCCGGGGGAGCTGAATAATCTTGCGGATCGCGATTACGCCACCGTCAAATCTTTACTGGAAAAAATCGAAAAATATATCGAAGTGGAGAAAGAGTCCCGTGGTCTGGGTGGAGAAAAGGCCGATCTCGATCCGGAGTTGGTGGAACGGCTTAAGGCCCTGGGCTACATCAACTAGGGGCTGGGTTATTCATGATAAGGGGCATCTTCATAGAATAAATACTTGGATTATGCTCAGCAAATAAAATTTAGAGATCCCATTTATTATGAGACATATCCGATAATTCTATTTATAGTAAGCTGCCCCTTATCACCCTCCGGGCGATCCAATCTCACGGCATCAACTTCGGTGCAGTCCGATCGGCGTAGAGAACTACGCCTCTCGAGCCGCTTCCTCGTCGCTATCATAACCTTGGCCCGTGAATAACCCAGCCGCTTCAAGCAAAGACCGTTTGATATTGCTTTTTCCTTAATACCCGGGTGGGGCGGGTCGGCGGTGGGGTGGGTCGGCACGCCCTCCCGCAGCCGCCCCTACGGATGTCGCCACCCCTCAAATGCCCTTCGGCACCAGCTCCCTAGGGCTGTGTGAGAGGAGGAGCGACATATGGGATTTAGCCTGAAAATTGCTGTAAGATTGGGTAGCCTCCGCAGGAGGCCGTCGAGTATGTCTGACCCACGAACGGGGGGAGTTACGCAGACGCCAAGCAGACCGTAATTTTCATGGCGCCCGAAATCCCATCTAAGCGACGATCTCACACAGCCGCCTCCTCATGGTTGTTGTCGCCCCGCAAGCGTCCTTCGGCACCAGCTCCCTAAGGCTGTGTGAGAGGAGGAGCGACATATGGGATTTAGCCTGAAAATTGCTGTAAGA
>CAYSQW010000020.1:19412-49700 GCA_964433135.1 uncultured Eubacteriales bacterium | reverse complement strand
TAGCTACGTTTGGTTGAGATAACCGCTGAAAGCATATAAGCGGGAAACTCGCCTCTAGATTAGATCTCCCTCTCCGTAAGGAGCTAAAGGTCCCTTGTAGACGACAAGGTTGATAGGCTGGGTGTGTAAGTCCGGTAACGGATTCAGCTAACCAGTACTAATAGACCGTGAGGCTTGACCATAAAGTTTGTTCAGGGCAAAAATAGCAAAGACTTATCTAAAGAAAAGAATAGAGTAAATAATCCCGGCAACCATAACCAGGAGGCCACACCCGTTCCCATTCCGAACACGGAAGTTAAGCTCTTGTGTGCCGATGGTACTGCTCAGGCAGCTGAGTGGGAGAGTAGGTCGTTGCCGGGTTTTTTTTATACCCCGCCTTTTTTACAATGCAATCCAATCTATATGATGCACGGAGTCGCAGCGATCGACCATTTCAAAACGTCTCCGGAGCCTACAAATCAAAAGTATATCCTTTTTCATGAAAGTGGAATCGTTTTATTGATGAATCCCTATTCACGGATAATGTTCCCTTGACTATTGAACGGAGGTAGCCTTAAAAGTGCGCCGTTTTGCGGCTGATTATTCCCCTTGACGAAAAGGCGGATTGGGAGTATTATGGGTTTCGACAATATTATTAGGATTGAAATGAGGTTTTTAAAGCATTTTTGGACGGAATTTGCGCTCTAAAATTGCGCATAAAAGGATGGGGGGGCCGCTCAATACATCGAATGGATTCACCTCCTCTTTATGACCTCTCAGTTCTTAAGGAGAAATGAATGAATATCTATGCAGGAAACTTAGCCAGAGAGCTTTCCGAAGGTGAATTACGCGAAGCTTTTGAGGCGTTTGGTGAGGTCTCGTCCGTGGCGATTATCAAGGATAAATTCACGGGTGAATCCAGAGGATTCGGATTTGTGGAAATGCCTTCCAAGACTGAAGGCGAAGCCGCGATCCAGGAGTTGAACGGAAAAGAGATGAAGGGCCGGACCATGAACATCAATGAAGCCCGTCCCCGCAGAGACAACAACCGGCGTCCCGGTGGCGGTGGTGGAGGCCGTCGCTACTGATGGTACGATAGAAAAACGAAAAAATTCATCGAAAGCGAGGCGGACCGGATATCTCAATTCCGGTCCGCCTCGTATAGAATTGATTGCCAGGAAGGGGGAGTCCAAGCCGGCAAGGGAACCGTTCCGTTATAAGCGGAATTCAGCCGGGAATTTGTGAGTGTTTAAAAACGCCGGTGGAGTGCGTACGGAAGAGCTTGTGGTCTTGATAAGGAATACCGGGGGCTATTTCCGGATGGAAAAAGGCAGGGTTGCGTATGAAAGATGCTGTGTGCATCGTAACAGGATCGAGCTCGGGACTTGGCAAAGGGACTGCCATGAAGCTGGCGAACAAGGGAGCGAAACTGGTGCTTCTGAGCCGGGATAATCAGCGTGGCCATGTTGCCCGTAAAGAGATCGCCGATGCCGGAGTCGACGCGCAGGTCGATTGGATACCCGCGGATTTGTCTTCGCTTGAATCGGTGCGGAGTTTCGTTCGAGCATTTCGAAAACGATACGCGCATCTTGATGCGCTTTTCAACTGTGCCGGGGCTCTGCTGCCGAAGCGGCAAATGACCGCCGACGGGCTGGAAGGAAATTTCGCGGTCAATTACCTGGGGCCGTTTCTTTTAACCAATCTGCTTCTGGAACCGCTTAAAACGGCGTCTGCATCCAGGGTCGTGACCGTTTCCGGAAGAGCGCATAAAGGGAGCTGGCCTGAAGGGCTCCATCCGGCAACCATCGATTTTGAAGATCTGCAGGGTTTGGCAGAGTTCCGGTTTGTGAAAGCGGCGAAACAGGCCGTGTTGGCAAAAATATTGATGACGTATGAGATGGCCCGCCGTTGGCAAAACACCGGGATCGAGGTCTGTACGTTCTGTCCCGGTCTGACGCGCACGGATTTGATCTCGTCCATGCCGTGGATCTTAAGGTCCCTTGTGAAGGTTCGATTCGCCCTCCCGGGAGCAAAACATCCCGATCAGGCGGCCGAGCAGATCATTTCCTTGGCAAACCCGAATCGCGAAGTCAACGGCAAATATTTCGAATTCACGAAGAAGCGAATCGTGAAGGCGAAGTCCTCACTTGAATCCTATGACCCGAACATCGCTTCGAGGCTGTGGGTCGTGAGTGAAGAACTGGTCGGACAGAAATTTGCGGCGGTGCCCTAAATGGAATCGGCAGGAGGCCGAACCGTGAGGGGTTGAGAATATCGTCTTGTTTCATAAGAGGAATCGGTTTATGATTAAGACACAGTGATGACTTGGTGCTGGCAATAGCGATGAAACACAAAAAAAAACCTCCCGAGTCCGGGCATGAAACCAAGACGGAAAAGGAAATTACGTCATTAAAAACCGCGGTCGTCATTGAAGACGACTGGGTGACGATCAAGCTCCTGGAACACATGCTGGCGCAGGAAGGATTCAACGTTTATTCCGCATTTGACGGATTGAACGGTTGGGAGCTGATCCGGAACCATCAACCCGATTTGATTGTCTGCGATATGCTCATTCCCAAAATACATGGGATCGAGGTTTGCCGGAAAACCAAAACCGACCCGAGCTTGAAAGATATTCCCGTTATTCTGATGACGGGGGTTTATAAGGGTTTGTCGTACAACCGGGAGATAAAAGATGCCGGTGCCGATGGTTTTCTGGAAAAACCCATAGATGTCGAAAAACTTACCCGGATGATTTGGGATCTGCTTTGAAACCCGATTATTTCAAGCTGCGGCTGCCGGGTTTAACGGCGCGGCCGCCTTCCCGGCACATCGGACAATTATCCGGCTCGAAATTGATCACTTCCATTTGAAAAAGCGAATGAAAGGGAACACCGAATCGGGCGTTCCCGCCGCTTCGATCGACGACGGAGGTTACGGCTGCGATCTCGGCGCCCTGGGCTTGAACCGCGCTCATGACTTCCTTGACGGATCCGCCCGTCGTGGTCACATCTTCCGCCAGCAGAACTCTTTCTCCCCGCTTGACCTGAAAACCGCGCCGCAGCGTCATCTCGCCGTCAACCCTCTCGGCGAAGATGGATCTTGTTCCGAGCTGTCGTGCGAGCTCCTGCCCGAAGACGATGCCGCCGACCGCCGGAGAAACGACGACGTCGATCTTTTTGTCCCGGAAGTGATCGGCGGTATCGCGGCAAAGGGTTGCGGCGTGCCAAGGGTATTGAAAAACCAGCGCGCATTGAAAATAAGTCCGGCTGTGAAGGCCTGAGGTAAGAATAAAATGGCCCTCCATGAGGGCGCCCGATTCCTTGAAAATTTTTAAAATTTCTTCCGGCTTTAAGCTCATGTTAATTCAACTCCAACGTTGGCTTTAATAATAATTCAGAATACCATATCCGGGGTGAGTTGGAAATGCGCAACTGGTTTCACCTCTCTTTTTCCGGACGGATATCAAAAAAGCAAAGCGGAGGTGAACCCTATTCCTCCACATCTCGGAAAAGCTCTCCACGCTGTTTCCGGGATAGCGTGCGCTGGTATTCCTGCACCAGCGATGGGAAATGCTGCAGCGCGTAGCGGCCGGGTCGATTGGGCTTGATATTTCCTCCCGGCCGAAAGCTGACATGTTGAAGCCGTTGGAATTGTGCTGGAGCCGCCGGTTCTACTTTTTGCCGATTCTTCTCGAGAATCTCGTTCCAGATTTGCTTGGATTCCGCTATTGTGATCACTGATTTCTCCCGAAAATAAGCGCCCAGTTTATCATAGAAATCAGGGAAAAGGGAATGGTTTTCCGGGATTAACCTAAATGAATGGCGTAACCGCTGTCGTTTGAGGAAGAGTGGTTCAAAGATACCGGCAGGCTGGTTCTTTAAACATTGAATCCATGCCGGGCGAAAAGGTGACAACTTTTTAATATCTATATGCGTCTTGTTATATTAAAGAGGTGAGGACGTGTTCAGAAATTATATTAAAGTCACGCTGCGCAACATCTTAAGGCATAAAGGCTATTCTCTGATTAATATTACGGGCTTGGCAATCGGGATGGCCTGCTGCCTGTTGATATCGATCTGGGTCCTGGATGAGCTGAGCTATGACCGTTTTCATGAGCATGCGGAAGATCTGTATCGGGTGGAAGAAAACCAGCATTATTCCGGCAGAAATTTCCATGTGACGGTGACGCCATATCCTCTGGCTCCGGCTCTGCGGGAAGAAATTCCGGAGATTACAGAGGCTACCCGGGTGGTGTGGGCCGGTGGTCAGCTCTTCCGGTATGGGGAACAAGCATTTTTTGAGAACAATGTCCGAGCGGTGGATCCTTCCTTTTTGCAGATGTTTACTTTTCCTCTGATCCAAGGTGATCCGGATACGGCTCTCGATTCTCCTCATTCCCTCCTGATCACCGAAAAGCTGGCGGAAAAGTATTTCGGGACCGATGATGCCATGGGAAAAGTTCTCTCCATAAATAATCAGCATCAATTCACGGTGACCGGCGTGCTTCGCGATGTTCCCCACAACTCCACCCTGCAGTTCGATATCCTTATTCCCTATGTCGTCATGGAGAAGCAGGGCCGGACAAGCGACAGCTTCCTCGCCAATTCCATTTTGACAATCGTTCAGCTGCAGCCCGGGACCCCCAAGCAGCTGGTGGATGAGAAGATCCTCGGATTTATCCGGACGAAAGAGGCGGAGAGTCGAACCGATCTGGAACTCATGCCCTATACGCGCATCCACCTCCATTCCTATTGGGGCTATGCAAAGGATCCCGGGGCTGTCCGCTATATCTATATTTTTTCCATCATCGCTGTTTTTGTCCTGCTGATCGCCTGTATCAATTTCATGAATCTCACCACGGCCCGTTCCGCCGGCCGGGCCAAAGAAGTCGGTCTGCGCAAGGTGGTGGGAGCTGTAAAAGGCGATCTCGTGCGGCAGTTTTTCGGGGAATCAGTGGTTTATGCTTTCTCCGCGCTGATTTTGGCTGTGCTGTTGGTTATTCTGGTGCTGCCGGCCTTCAGCCGCCTGGCTGCCAAGGAACTTTCCTGGCGTGTCGCCGGTCTGGATCTGATTTTGCTGGGATTGGGAGGGATCACGCTGTTTACCGGACTGGTCGCCGGAAGTTACCCGGCTCTCTTCCTCTCTTCTTTTCAACCGGTCAAGGTATTAAAAGGCAGTCTGAAATCCGGTGCCGGGAGCGCCCGTTTCCGAAAAATACTGGTGGTGGTGCAGTTTTCGCTGTCCGTAAGCCTGATGATCGGAACGACGGTCGTCTATAAACAGTTGAATTATATGCAAAGCAAAAGCCTGGGATGGAACAAGGAGCATCTGGTATACATCCCGCTTCGGGCCGACATGCGAACTTCCTATTCGGCTTTGAAGCAAGAGTTGGTTAAGGACAGTCGGATCTTAGGGGTGACGGGAGCCAACTACCTGCCGTCTAATATCGGAAGCAATTCCAGTGGAGCCGATTGGGACGGCAAGGATCCGGAGTTCAATCGATTGATAGGCCAGACTTATGTCGATTACGATTACTGCGACATGCTGGGCATAGAGATCGTGGAAGGACGTGGCTTTTCCCACGACTATCCTACCGATGAAAGCAGCGGTTTTCTGGTCAATCAGGCCGTGGCCCGGCTTATGGATAAGCCGACGGCGCTTGGTGAACGCTTCAGTTTCATGGGAACCGAAGGCCATATCATCGGAGTCATGAAGGATTTTCACTATGGTTCCATGCGGCAGGAAATCGAGCCATTGGCGATTCGGCTCCGACCGCAGAATGTCGTTTTTGCACTGATCCGCTTGGGCCCCGGGAAGGTTTCAACCGGCCTTGACTTTATCGAAGCTACCTGGAAGCGAGTGATTCCTACCTATCCTTTCGAATCTCATTTCATCGATGAAGAATTCGACCGGATGTACCGGGCGGAAGAGCGTATCGGCGCTATCCTGCGGACATTCACCTTCCTGGCCGTTTTCATCGCCTGTCTGGGATTGTTCGGACTGGCGTCTTTTACCGCCGAACAGCGAACCCGGGAAATCGGGATCCGAAAGGTTCTCGGGGCTTCCATCTCTCAGGTCACGCTCCTGCTGTGCCGGGAGTTTCTGGTATTGGTGGTTGCGGCCAATCTTTTGGCTTGGCCGCTGGCATACTATGTCATGGGGAAGTGGTTGCGCGGATATGCCTATCGCACGGGCTTGAACTGGCCGTTATTCCTGGGGGCGTTGATCCTTGCCTTGGCCGTTGCTGTTTTATCCGTGGGTTTTCAAGCCCTGCGAGCCGCTTATGTCAATCCCGCTGAATCTCTGAAATATGAATAGAATGCCTCCGGGTTTCACCAGAGACACTCTATTCTGATCGTACTGTTTTTATACTCGGATCGGCGACTAGAATTTCAGCATCAATTCGAAGCGGAGCCAGTTGAAGCTGTCGGAACCGGAAAAGTAATAATCTCCGGGATTGAAATGTTCCCACACAAAATGGCCGCCGAGGTGTTTGTCAATCTTGACGTTAAGCCGGCCGATAAGCAGGCTGCCCCGGTAATTCCCCGTTCCCCCGGGAAAAACCTCGTTCGCTTCCTGGAAGGCGCCCAGGAAATGCTGGGTGACCTTGAGGTCGATATATGGGGAGAACTGAAAGATCAATCCGCCGTAAATGGAATTCAGGTTGCTCCAATTGGCCACTCCGTTTTCACGGATCAGGGTGTAAATATAGGATTCACTCCACTTGGGCCAGCGGCTGAAAAGAGGATCCCAGCCTTCATGGCGTTCGGTTTCCGGATCGTCGCCGCTCAGAGCGATACCGCCGACGGTCAGGGTTTTGACCAGCGGTATGGAATCGGAGAAGGAATAATCCAAATGGAAGTATCCACCGAAAGCGGAGCGATCGAAATCACCGTAGGATCCCGATTGAAACGCTCCTTCGCCGCAGAAGGAGAGGTTCGTCATGAGCGGGACCGTGATCCTGGCGCCGAAGGTGTTGATCCCGGATTCGATGGGGCGTGCTTCCGTGGAATCCGTGTCTTTTCGGAGAAAGTATGCTTCCGCCTTGGCCTTGTTTAACTTCTTGGTGAAATAGAGTCCCATGCCGCGCTCGGGCTGCTCGATCAGAGCTTGTTCCTGATCATTGATAACGGGAAGGATGTTGTCCACATCCGGAACGTAGCTGACGAACGCGGTCAGAACGGAATCGCCTTTAAAGCTGTAATCGGCTCTCGCCGCATTGAAATAGATGGATCGAGACCCGTCCAGAGCATGGCCGTCCATGACGACGAAACCCTCTCCCAACATGATGTTCTGTCTTCCCAGGGTCAGGGTCAGCGGGATCCGGCCGAGGTCGGCCCATTTGAAATACAGGTTGTCGACAAAGAGTTCATGGATCTCGAAATCTCTATCTTTGGGCGCCATGTAGTTGCGGAATTCATTGGTCAGCTTGGCGTTTAATTCCAAACCCGCCGCCGGCAGCCATTGGAACGTGAGATGGGTGCGGTGGCGGGTGAAGGCGAAGGCATCCGTTTTGGCGTCGTCAAGATTGACGGCATTGTCCCAGCTGACGAATCGGAAGCGCTCGGAGACGCTGAATTTATATTTGCGTTCCGGTGAATCCGCGCCCCGGCTCATGCCGAGGCAAATAAAAAATAACAAGATGTAAACAATGGCATTTCTTTTCATGCGGGTTTTTCCTTCATATCGCCGAGTTCCTAGGACTCCATGCTTATACTAATGTCTCCGGTCCGATATTTTAACCGTTATATCACCCGGAAGGAAGTGGAAATGACGATGTGGACTCATGATGTTAACCAATTTCCTCATATGAAGCAATCGGAGTACTTAGGGTTCTAAGCGGAATCTAAGGAAAAATATCATCTGCTGATCTTGGGTAAATATTAAAAGAGCTTGGGGAATAGGACCAGAAAGACGATCAAACCTAATGCGTAGAAAACCAACAGGGCGTATATAATCTTCCAACCCGGGCTGGAGGGGATCTGGATTGGAAGCGGAGAGTCGGGAAAACCCGGCTGCAGGAAACGGCTTCCCGCCGCAATGACGAATACCGCCAGCCCGAAACCAACGGCATTCCACCACAGCCAGGAGACGGAGGGAACGAACAGCCAGAGAAAGAGATTGGTCCCGACGCTGATCCCGAGGCCGATGAGAACGGCGATAGGCTTCGCTTTCCGCAGGAACACGGCGGCGAAAAAAACCGCGAACACCGGGCCGTAAAAAGCGGAACCGATTTTGTTGATGGATTCGATCACGGTGGGGGAGATATCGCCCACGAAAAAGGCGAAGCCCACACAAAAAACGCCCCATCCAAAGGTCAGCAGTTTGGAAAGCCGTAGCTCCCGGCTTGGATCGAGCGGCCGGGAGCGGAGGCGCTTGGCGATATCTTCCAGGGTTGCGGCGCTTAAAGAATTGATGGAAGAATCCAGCGAAGACATGGCGGCCGCGATGATGGCGATAAAGATCAATCCCACGAGTCCGGGAGGAATGTGTTCGAGGATGAAAGTAGGCAGCAGATAGTCGTAGCCACCGGATGGGAGCCGGGCGAGGAAAGCGGGATTCCGCTGCACGAAAGCGCCCAGGATAAGCCCGACCGTACAGGTGGCCAGCACCACCGGAAAACGCAGGAATCCGTTGAACAGCAGGCTGTATCGGCACTCCTTGAGGCTGTGGGCCGAAAGCTCACGCTGGACTTGGCTCTGATCGCAGCCGTAGTAGGAAGCGTAGAGAAAAAATCCACCCAGAAAAAGCGGCCAGAAGCCGAAATCGCGGCCGTCTCCCCATCCGTGCCCGGCGAAATCGATGGCGGTCAGGCGGGCGGGATCCAAGTCCGCGGCCAGACTTCCCCAGCCCCCGATCAAACGCAGTCCCACGATTCCGGTGACTACGATCCCCAGCAGAATGATCACCATCTGGATGGTATCGGAGATGATGTCGACGCGGATGCCTCCCATCAGTTCATAGGCGACAGCAACCGCTCCGATGAGCAGGATCGTCAGCGTCAAGGGGATCCCGAGCGTCACCGCCAGAACCAGAGCGGCGGCGTAAACCGCGACTCCGGTCGCTAGACCACGGCTGACCTGAAAGATGAAGCTGATGGCGATCCGTGTGGATACGTCGAAGCGCTCTTCGAGAAAGGCGTATACGCTGATGATGCGGCGGGCGTGATACAATGGAAAAAAGAAAGCCATCAGCACCACCATGGCGATCGGCAGTGCCAGCTCGTATCCCAGCCAGATCATCCCTCCCTGAGGGCGCAGGGCCACGAACGCCGGGGCCGAGATGAAGGAGATGGCGCCGAGTTGGGTTGCCATGGTGGAAAATCCTATCGGCAGCCAGGGGATCCGGCGCCCTCCCAGATAGTAATCGTCGACGGATTTCTGCGTCCGTCCCAGCCGCCAGCCCAGAAATATCATGAAAAGGGAATAGATCGAAACCACCAGCCAATCCCATGTCGTCATGAATATCCCCTCCGGAAAAAACAGCGCCGGGCGTATGTTTCTCCTCATGATTGTATCGAAAATCCGAAAAAGTTCAAGCCGGGCCGTGGAGCTGTTATCTCGACGTGTAATTCTTTATAATAAAAGGAATGAGAACTGGGATACCCGTTATTTCAATCATTTTTCTTTTAACCTTCTTGTCAGCGGCGGATGCCCAGGTCGTCGGAAGATTATCTAACCCGGAACAAACACCCGTGGTTTGGGGGGTTCTCGAGATACCGAGTTCCCCGGGGCAGTATCCGGGAGTGATCCTGCTTCACGGAGCGGCCGGATGGAATTCGATGTATGCAGAGTATGCAGAAGCCCTGGCCGCTTGTGGTTTTGTTGCTCTGGCGCTGGATTATTATGCCGCAACCGGCTCCGCAGCGATCGGATCTGAAGAGAAACTCGAAAAATGGCCGCGCTGGCAGGCCGCCGTGTGCGCTGCTGTTTCTTATTTGTCCTCGCTTCCCGAGGTCTCGAAGAACGACATCGGACTGGTCGGCTTCTCGCGAGGAGCTTTTTTGGCGGTTTCCACGGCCGCATCACTGCCTGATGTGGGAGCCGTTGTCGATTTTTTCGGCGGGGGGGGCGGCGGCTCGGATTCTCTCGAAGTGGAAGCGCGGGATTTTCCGCCGCTTCTCATCCTCCATGGTGAAGCGGACAGGATCGTACCCATGAGATTTGCCGTCAGACTGCGGGAAGCGGTCCTTGCTCACGGAGGGGAAGTGGAGTGGCATATCTATCCCGGCGCCCGCCATGCCTTCAATATGCCGGACGGCCCCACGTACTCGGAAGAAGCGGCGGCCGATTCCTTCGGGAGGACGGTTGCTTTCTTGAAACGACGGCTTATCCGGTGAGAGATCCTGCTCCGTCGCTTCGGATCAAAGAAGTCATATCATTGGGCAGCCATTCCGCTTTTGGGATCGGGTCCGTTTACAAGATTAGCAAAAATGATGCGTGTCGGGATGGTTACTGTTAAACAAGGAGAAACAACGGTTCTCAACATCCCATCACGGTCGGGTACCTGAAGCACAGCGTATGATGATCCCTTGAAACACGTAACGCGTTCATCGGATTGTTTAGCGGCTAATCGAGATGCGGCGTCAGCGCAAGAACGTAAACGAATTTCCCCGTGCCTTCGACGAATTCGATCCTGTGATTGGTCGTGCTCGCTTTGTTGTAGGAAAATCCAAAGCCGCGATTCCATGCCACCGGGATGTTCTTCTCATCGACTTTGAGTTCCCATTTCTTCTCACTGTCGTTCCACACCCAGTATTTCATGTCCTCCAGGCCCGTGGCGCCTTCGTAGATCGTGAGCGTGCAGTCTTCGTTCTCGCCGTCATAGTCACCGCATTCGCAGGACCCGTCCGGATAGAAAAGCACCACTCCCTCGCGCCTGATCTTGGATTGATGGCCTTGGGCGATGCTTTCGCCGGCATACTCGAGAGTGCCCCTTTCACTGCAGGTTATCGTCCCGAAGCGATCCATTTCGATCCCGCAGATCGTCGTGCTTGAGAATTGAGGCATCTCACAAGAATAGGTTATGGTTAAAGTGCCGACAAAAGAATTGTCGAAAATGGCGTCGTCCCATTCGTCTTCCGGATCTCTCGGCGTCTTGACGCAACTCCCCAAAAAAAACAGTCCGATGACCATGAGTAAAAATAATTTCTTCACATTTGGCTCCATGATTGCTTTGTGGGAAAATCCATTTACCATGAGATGTGATTTTAAATGCCTCTTATTCAAATTTCAATAGAGGTTCATGAATATTTCAGGGAACATCAAGAAAAAAGAATGGTCCGGTTTCCCGCAATAATGGAGTCATTTCGATGCTTTCTTGAGGGATATGATGATTTTTTCAGCTGTGAGGCCGGATAAAAGGGGAGGGGGCTCGGCTGAAAAAGCACCGATTGACGGGATCGTGCGAAAAGCATATTTTCATAATTTATTAATTTCCCGCTTCTCATCCCGGCCCGACTGCATTATCATGGGTATGGATAGAGAGATGTTTTATAATGAGCGTCTCTTGTCCGGGGGGAGCATGATGTAGTACCGGAAAAGGGAGAGATATCCAGCGAGGAGAGGAACAGTCATATGGCAAAGGGCAAAGACAAGAAAAAAATCCAGGATAAGAAAAAGCCGAAAAAAACCTTGAAAGAGAAGCGGAAAGCGAAGAAGGAAAAATCTCAAGCATTGAACGGATAATTATTCGCCGCGCTTTCAATCTCCCCATGGGGAAGGTTTAGCCTGTTCAAAATAAAAAAGGGGGAATAAAGGGCATGCCGCAAAAAAAAGGAAAAAAAGAGACGTTTTGGGAAGAAGACGAATCCAAAAAGAACAAAGATCAAAAGAAAAAAACTCCCTCCAAAAAAAGTAAAAAAACAAAATCCAAGGTGAAACTGATCACCCCTTCCCGGGGGAAATCGGGAAAGAAATAAAGTTTTCAGCCTTTTTGCCGTCAAGCCGTGGATCGAGTTTGACTTAACCCCCTTTCTCGATTCCATCATCATCCGATACGCGGAAACCGCGCGGATGGGATGCAAATGTGAATGAGGGATTCAATTCGTAGATATCAAGCTCTTTAGTTCTTCGATGATTTCATGAGGCGAATCCATCGTCGGGAGCTTCTTCCTTAACCTCAAGTTTCCATCGAAGCCGTCTAAATATTTTACCAGGAAGGTTCTGAAATGCAGGGCGGCTTTGCGCTCCGGCATAAAGGCTTTTCCTGGGAAATGTCGTTCCTTTTTCATCAGCTCGGTCAATCCTTCCAGGTGTTTGATGACAACCTTCAAGCGATCCAGAGAAGTGTGCCGGTCGATTTCATTCCCATTGATCAGACAATGGATATTTTTAAAAATCCAGGGATTCCCGACCGCCGCCCTTCCTATCATCACTCCATCAACCCCCGTCTTTTTAAACATTTCAACGGCATCCTCTGCATCGGAGATGCCCCCGTTGCCGATAACGGGGATGGATATCAGGGATTTTATTCTTCTTAATGTTTTCCAATCCGCCGGTCCATCATGCTTATCCGTCGCATAACGCGAATGGATCGTGATGGCGGAAGCGCCTCCCTCCTCAGCGGCGCGTGCGATGTCCACAATATTGTTTTTACGGGGCGAAACTCCGATCCGGGTTTTCAGGGTTACGGGGACGGATACGGCGCTGCTTACCGCACGCACGATCTCTCCGATCAATTTGGGGCTGTTCATGAGAGCGGCCCCGGCTCCCTTGGCGACTATTTTTGGAGCGGGACACCCGCAGTTGATATCGATCATGTCGAACCGGCCCAGTTTTTCAATTTGCAGGGCTGATTCCGCCATCGTTTCCGGTATGGATCCGAAAATTTGGGCTCCCAGAGGAGTCTCTTCATATTCAACGACCAGCCGCTCATGAGACAGATAATATTCTTGTGTCGGTTCCACGGCGTTTATGGTTTCGGTAAAAGAAAAGCCGCAATGAAAATCTTTACATATGGATCGAAATATGGAGTTGGAAATGCCCGCCATGGGTGCGAGACCGACCGGGAAATTTATTTCCAGGCTTCCAAGCTGGAGAGGGCCGATTTTCAATTTTTCCGTGCGTGTTGGACCAGCCATTTTTCGACAACCTCTCCCGGGAGCCCCATGATGTTCGTGAATGAGCCCGTGTATTCCGCGATGATGAGCTCCCTTTCTTGATTGATATCATACGCTCCCGCCTTATCCAGGGGGGTGACTTTTTTAAAATATTCATGAATTTGCGGCAAGCTGAGTTTCTTGAACCGTACCGAGGATTTTTCCACATGTGTTTCAAGCGGCGCCGTCGGCAAGGAAAGCGTCACGGCGGTCAAAACAATGTGTTCCTTCCCGGAGAACATTTCAAAAATGGAGACGGCTTCCTCCAGGGTGGCGGGCTTGGTCATGCAGCGGCCCTGAAAATCAATAACCGTATCTGCGGTTATGATGAATGCGTTGGGGTGTTTTGGCCGACACCAGCGGTTCTTTCGCAGTGCATTTTCAGACGCCGTCCGTCGGGGATCGGTGGGATCGAATATTTCATCGACCCCGGGAATAACCACATTGAAGCGGATGCCAAGGCCTTCGAGTATGGATCTGCGGCGTTCCGATGCGGAACCGAGAATGACGGTATCTTCTTTCATGACGGTATGATAGCATAATCTGCGGTCCTCTTTGCTCCGGGCACGAAATATTTCCGGTGAAGCCGAACGGAATTTCATCTCCCGGAAGAAATTTATGACAATATCCGCTCCAGATCTTCCGCCGGGTATCCGGAGAGACCCAACGATTTCATGGTCCGTTTGGCTTGCGCGAGATAATTCCTCCCCATAAGTACGGATGCCAGCCGGATGACGGAGGAGATGTGAGGTGTCTCGACGCCGATCTGGTCGGCAAGACTCCGCCAGAATACCAAACCATACCCCGCATCCTCGTGAAAGTATCGGTTGTCAAGTTTGCTCTGCGCCTTGATCCCTCTGAAACCCGGCGCTTCGGAATACCCCTTGTCATATGTGGGCTCCGCCATGTAGCCCTGCAGGTCTCCCAATACCGGTTCCGGAATGACCTCGATATCGAGCGCCCGTCCGATTGCGATCCTTTCCTGATCGAGCGCTTTGATCAACCGTCCCACGGCGGGCGTCACGCCTTCTTCGTAGAAATAGAAATCGCCCTGGGTGCGTTCGATCAAAGCGGCGTTCAGCAGTGTGACGGAGGGGTGAATGATTGGATTCCCGTTTTGCAGACTGGTTTGCAGAACATTTTTCGCGGGCGCCATGGCCGGATACACATCATGGATCGTTTCCGTCACCCGGACCGCGTTTCGGGAAGGCAGGGCGGCCAGGAAAAGCCCGCCCTTGACTTTGAGATAAACATGGATCTCTCCCGGTTCCATGACGCGAACCGCATAAGGAAGCGTGGAGGTTTCCGCAACCATAATACCTTCATCTTGCAGACTCAGCCGGGCTCCGTTCTTGAATTCGAGGCTTCCCATGCATGATCCGGGACACACGATGACGATCTGACCTTTTTTCAAATAAGGTTTGCACGCCTCGGCAAAGGGCTTGGTGCTGTAGGCGGGGCCGACGACATAGATGATCTCGGCATCCCTCAAGGCGATTTCGATCTCATGCCCGGCATATTCAATGGGAGCGAAACCCTCCAGCTCTCCTTTCGCGCGGATACCACCTTGTTGTCGGATCCTTTTGATGTTATCGGGGAATTTGTCGAAATCAAAAAGACTGACGGTGTGGTTATGCAGAGCGCAATCGAAGGCTACGGCACAACCTCCGTTTCCCGTACCCAAGACCGTGATATTCATAATATAGACTCCTCATGATTTAAAAAGATATGAATAAAAATGAAGCGCCTGCCTATAAAACGAATGCGCCTATCGACGTTCCTCTCAGTATGACCGGTTGATGGGCACTTGCTCATCATATAATAATCATCCCCAGAGCCATGAACAGGATAGCGGCGAGAACAGCCGCGGTGATCGCATAAGGCAATTGAGTCGTGACATGATCGATATGATCGGAACCTGCGCCGAAAGATGACAAACAAGTCGTGTCGGACACCGGAGAACAGTGGTCTCCGAACAACCCCCCGCCCACCAACGCCCCAAGGGTCAATAAAACGAATGATGACAGCTCGCCATGAGAAAGGTTAAAAGCGATCGGCATGACGAATGGAATCACGATGGCGTAGCTGCCCCAGGAAGTCCCCGTGAAAAATGAGATCAGGCCGGCGGTCAGAAATGATATCGTCGGGAGCATCCAGGACGTCATCCATGCCGACGTGACGGAAATGATATAATCCTGGGCCCCCAGAGTTTTCGAAATGGTGTTGATGCAGTATGCCATCGCCAGGATCAGTATCGCCGGAAATACGCCTATGATGCCGGTTACCGCCACGTCCATTCCGTCTTTTACACCTGAGAAATATTTTCCGAATGATAAAGCTATGGCCAGGTAGATGACCGCCGCGATAAACGCCTCCAGGACTTTTGCGGAATGAAGAATCAGAAATGTACCCAAGGCGATCACGATGATGATCAAAACCGGAACAATCAGATATATGATAAGATTGGTTTTTTTGTCCTCGGGGGATTTGATCAAATCCATTTCCTTGCCGGTCAGGGGGACCGCGCCGTCGCGCAGCACTTTCCCCTGAGTGTAGGCTCTCTGCTCCGCTTTTCGCATCGGACCGAAGTTCGGGATGATCCGATAGGCGATAGCTCCGGCAAGAATAACGGCGAACCAACCATAGAAATTAAAGGGGATCGTCCGAATAAATACGGCCATGCCGTCTTCGACTGATGCGATCGGGCCGTATCCTATGAGGATGCCTGAAATAAATACGGCCCATCCGCTTATCGGCACCAAGGTGCAAACCGGTCCGCTTCCCGAATCAAGCAGATAGGCCAGCATTTCCCGCGACACTTTGTGCTTGTCCGTGAGGGGCTTTGCGATCGGGCCGCTGAATAAGGGGCTGAAATAATCGCTGAAGAAAACAAAAATTCCCAGCAGCCAACCGAAACCGGATGCGGCGCGCCTGGTTTTGATCCGTTTTGACGCCCATTCCGAAAAAGCCGAAATCACTCCCGCCCGCAAATAGAATGCGATCATGATCCCGACCGCGACCTCGATCATCATCACCCAGATAAAATCTTTTGTCCCCAAGGCATTCTGAAAAAGAACGGCCAGACCGCTTGCGGGATCGAGACCCGTCAGCACGACGCCGAAGATACACCCGATCAACAGCGAAAAAACGGCATCCTTGGTGATAAAAGCAAGCAGCAGTGCGATGATGATAGGCAGCAAAGAAACCAACCCCAAACCCGATTCAACCGTCATGATGATATCCTTTCACTCCTCGCCGGGTTCTCAGAGGGATGAAGATTCCGCTTCTTCAACTCATTACTCAAGATAAAAAAAATTTTGTCATGATTTTGCCAAAAGAGAAGACTCGACAAGAAATGCCCCTTGAACAAACAGATTTTCCCTCAAAAGCCGGTTGCAGTATATATCACTCGTACAAAAGCGGCAGCTTTTTTCCCGCGGACGAGTCTATATATTTGAATCAAATATAACCGGAGAGACATGCCGATGACCCCACGACTGGAAGACCGCCCCTCGATCATTCATAATGGGGTTTTCCGTCTGAGCCCGGAGTATCCTTTTCGCCTGAGGATGTCATAGATCACGATCGCCGCCGCGTTGGAGAGGTTGAGCGATCGAGCCTCGCGAACCATGGGGATGCGGTAGCATTTGTCGGGTTTTTCGGAGAGAAATCGCCCGGGGAGACCCGCGGTCTCCCTGCCGAAGATCAGAAACAGGGGATCGCAGAGATCGATGGCGTCGTAGGTTTGCTCCGCGTGCTTGGTCAGGAAGGCCATGTGACCGTTCGGGTGGGCGCTCGTAAAATCCTCCAGGCTTTCATACGTTGAGATGTCCACCAGCTTCCAGTAATCCAATCCCGCCCGCTTGAGATACCGGTCATCCATCGAAAATCCGAGAGGTTTGATCAGGTGTAGGGCGGCTCCGACGGCGGCACAGGTCCGGGCGATGTTGCCCGTGTTCTGCGGAATTTCAGGTTCGAACAAAACGATATTGAGATTGTTCATATTATTTATCCGGTGCGTTCAGCTGATGGATATCAACGCTCGATTCTCGGTCGCCGATCAGATGGCGGCAGAAATAGTCGGCCCGCAGCCAGAAGAAATAATCTTCCATCTTGCCGTAGTGGTGCCGCTGCCCGGGGAAGATGAACATATCGAAACGCTTGTTGGCCTTGATCAGGGCATCGGCGACGCGGATGGTGTTGGCGTGATGGACGTTGTTGTCCATGTCCCCGGTGACCAGCAGCAGGCGTCCTTGGAGCCGATGGGCGATTTCCGAGTTGGTATCGACATCATAGACGAAACGGGTTTCTCCGTTTTCCTCGACGATTTCTTTCACCCCGTTGTGTTTTTCATTCCAGTACATATCGAAGACGGGATTGTCGTGATTGCCGGAAGAGGAGACCGCCACCTTGAAAAAATTGGGGTATACCAGCATGGCGGCCGTGGACATGAACCCTCCGCCGGAGTGACCGAAGATGCCGACCCTGTCGATATCGATAAACGCGTGGCGCGCCGCAAGCTGTTCGAGGGCGTATTTCTTGTCGGCCAGTCCGTAATCGCGAAAATTTTCATAGCCGTAGTTGTGGTACCATTTGGATCGTTCCGGATGTCCGCCGCGGTTCCCCACGCACACCACGATGAAACCGCACTGCGTGAGGGCGACATGGCGCAGGGAATCCCGGAAGGTCAGCGGAACGGACTCCGTCTGGGGGCCGGGGTAAACGTAGATGATGACGGGATAACGCCGGCCGGAATCGAAATCGAAGGGTTTGTACATCACTCCGTAAAGATCGGTGATCCCGTCGTCGGCCTTAAGATGGAAACGCTCGCAGAACCTGAATCCCGCTGCCTGGAGAGAAGTAAGGTCCGCGGTTTCCAGATCCAAGAGCTTTCGGCCCTGGTTGTCACGCAGCACCGAACGCGGCGTCGTGTCGACCCGGGAGATATTATCCACGAAGTAGTCTCCGGAAGGGTGCATGTGCGAGCGGTGTTCGGCGTCCTCCGGATTCAGCTGCTTCATCCCGGTCCCGTCAAGATTAACGCGGTAGAGATGGTGCTGATAGGGATTCTCATCGGGATCCTTTCCACAAGCCGTAAAGTAGAGCACGCGGTTTTTCTGATCCAGATGGACGATCTTACGGCAGGAAAAAGGCCCTGACGTGATGCGGTTTTTCAAGCGGCCCGAGCCGTCGTAGAGATAAAAATGTCCCCAACCGTCCCGTTCGGACCAGAAAATCAATTCGCGCCCGCCGTCAAGGATGTGCGGGGAGAGGGTTTCGATATAGGTGTTCAGCCGTTCCTCGATAAGGACGCGGACCGTTCCGGCGGCGGTATCCGCTGCACACAAGTCTAATTTCCGATAATCCCGGCTTCGACGGCCGAAGTAAACTTCCCGGGAGGAATCACCCCACCACAGATAAGGCTTGCTCCGGAAAGGTCCCGTGCTTTCCGCCTGGTAGAGGGCCTGGTCTTTCCATCGGTCGGTTGGGATGAGGAGGCGGCTTTTGGTTTCGCGATCGAATACGTAAAGCTCGTGCCGGGGGACGTCCGGATCACCGGGCATGACATACGGATATGTCTCCAGGGTGGGGCGGGGAGTGGAGAGACAGTTGATCAGCCACAGGGGCTTGATCTTCCGGGCGTCGGTGCGGATGAAAGCGAATTTTCGTGAATCCGGGGACCATGACACGCTGACCTTTTTTCGCTTTTCATGGTCCGTGTCGGTATCGTCATGAGCATAGCTGTAAAAGGTTGCGCCGTCTTCGGTCAATCGATCCGGTTCGGCATCGGGATCATCCGCGTCAAGCATATAAAGGTCGTGACGGTATGCATAGAGGATGGTCTTTTTATCCGGTGAAAAGCAGGCCCATTCCGGAGGCTCCTTCTCCTCCTCTTCAGTGATCCGGGTCAGTTTCCGTGATGCCAGGTCATATTCAAACCGCATGTCATCGACATCGAATCGTACCGCACGATCCCGGTTTACAAAAGTGATGGTTTCTATGGGATGGTGTTGGGGATCATAGGGATTTCGGGTCAGCTGCGTGAGCAGGGACGCCATGTGGGCGTTGTCGAATACAGGCTTTTTGGTCTTTTTTACGGGATCGACCAGGTAAAAATCCACTCCTTGGGTGGTTCGATAGCGATACCAGAAACAACGGCTGTGCTCCAGCCAATGGGGCTCGACGGTTGTGTCGAAGATCATTTTTGACATTTTTTCGGATGTGAAGCGCTCGGCCAACTCGGTGTTGGCTTTGTGTTTCGCAACCGGCTGTGATTCGAGTCCGTTGGAGAAAAAGAGGGAAAGGAGGACCGCGCAGGCAGCTGTGCGGCCGATTCCGGATCGATGCGGACACGGATGGCTTTTTGTCATGATGGTTGACTCCTTTATCTTTTTTATGGAAATCCTATGCGGCGTTTCATTTTTGTGGGCGGCGGCACAAGCCTGATCGTATCGAGACGCGGCCCGGCCCATAACCGAAAATTCAATATAACATAAGCTTTCGGGGGGATGTCAAAGGCGGGCTCGGGTTTTCCGGAGGGAGAGCACCGTGACCGGATCATATTTGAGACTCGAGGCCAAACGCATTTTACGGGCATGGACAGAAATTTCATCCTCTGGTATCATTGAAATGATGATATACGGATTATGGGGGATTTTGGTTTTGTTCGTCATCGGAGGATGCGGGGTAATGTCCGGGGACCAGGAAAAGCGACACATGGATACCGGCGATCTTCTGCCGGAGCGGTTTCTGGGTTGGAGCAGGGAAGGGGGCGACCGGCTCTTTGATCCCGAGACGATCTTCGATTATATCGACGGAGCGGGAGAAGTATATCGGGCTTATGGTTTTCGCTCTCTCCGGGCGCGTCATTTCGTCAAACCGGGGAACCCCAGGATCATCGCCGACCTTTTCGAGATGGATTCGGCGTCCGACGCGTTCGGGGTTTTTACCCATAACCTCGAAGGAGAGCGCGCGGGGATCGGTCAGGATTCCCGCTACAGCGGAGGGCTGCTTTCATTCTGGAAGGATCGGTTTTTTGTATCGCTGTTCGCGGAAGCGGAGACGCCCTCCGCCGAGGCCGCGCTCAAGGCTTTGGGAGCTCATGTCGCCTCTTCGATCCCGGGCTCCGGGGAACCTCCGGCTATCGTAAACGAGCTTCCCCCGCAGGGGCTCGACCGGGAAGGGATCCGATATATGCGCAGCCATATGATATTGAATTACCACTTCTTCGTCGCCGAAGAAAACATCCTGGGGATCGACTCGGAGACCGAGGCGGTGCTGGGAACCTATGGGAAGGGGGAAAACCGCTATTACATGCTTTTGATCCATTACCCCCGGGCCGAGGAAGCGTCGCGCGCATTGGCGGCGTTTTTACGTGAATACATGCCGGATGCCGTGGAGGCGGGGATGGTAAGAACGGAAAACGGGAGGTGGACCGGTGTTTCCGTAAAAGCGAAGCGACTGGCGGTCGTTTTCGACGCACCTTCCCCGGAAACCGTAAGGCTGATGCTGGCAAAGGTTTCCTGAATCGGAAGCCGGGGACGGATTATCAGGCAGGCGGACCGTCCCAAAAGGAGAATCCCATGTCTTTGAAAACCTTGACCCGGAGAGACTTTCTGACGGCGGCCGCAACCGTGCCGCTGGCCGGTGCCTTGAGAAGAAGCCGGTTGAAAACGGGGGGAAGGATTCCTCCCGAAAAATCCCGAGTCGTTCTGGTTCGTGATGAAAGAGCGCTGCGGGCTTTCAAGCAGCCGGATGCGCGCATCGTGCGGAACATGCTTGATCAGGCCGTGGCGGCCCTGCTGGATGAAAAACAGCCGGAATCCGCTTGGAAACGCTTGATCTCTCCCGAGGATACGGTGGGTATCAAATCCAACGTATACCGCTATCTTCCCACCACGCCTGAGGTCGAACAAGCCATTGCGGCAAGGGTGAGGGAGACGGGGGTTCCCGAAGCGCGCATATCCGTCGATGACCGGGGCGTGAGGCGCAATCCGGTTTTCCGGGAGGCGACGGCTCTGATCAACGCCCGCCCCGCGCGTACTCATCACTGGTCGGGAATGGGATCATTGATCAAGAATTACATCATGTTCGTGCCCCGTCCGTCCGCGTATCACGGTGATTCATGCGCCGACTTGGGGAGTATCTGGAACGAATACGGATTGCTTGAAAAAACGCGCCTCAATGTGCTTGTGATGTTGTTTCCTCAGTTCCATACCGTGGGACCGCACAGCTATTCCGACAAGTACGTATGGGGATACAAGGGATTGATCGTCAGTCGGGACCCGGTGGCGGCGGATTCCGTCGGTTTGCGGATCCTCACGGCGAAACGCAGGGAGTTTTTTGGTGAAGACGTTTCCTTGAGAACGCCCGCAAAGCATATCCGTACAGCGGCAACGCGTCACGGCCTGGGAGTCGCGGATCCGTCACGTATCGAATTGATGACGCTGGGTTGGAAAGAGGGACTTCTGTTGGCGTGAGAGCGAAGGCTTTCAGGCCGGAGGAATACGACAGGCGGCGATCTTGGTATCCATCCGGCCCGCAAGCCGAATATTCAGGTGATCCGGAAGGGCTATTTCACTTCGTTATAGGCCCATTCGAGCCATTGGGTGAGGATTTCCAGATCGGACTTTTCCACGGTGGCACCGCTCCAGAATCGCAGGCCCGGAGGAGCGTCCCGATAAGAGGCGCAGTCGTATGCCACTTCTTCCTCGGCCAGAAGCTTGACCATTGCTTTGAGCTTGTCTTCCGGTAAATCAACCGTGAAACAAACGCTGGTGTTGGACCGGATGTTTTTATCTTCAGCCAGGAAGTGAATCCAGTCGTGCTTGGCGACAAACTCTTCCCAAACCGCAAGGTTGCTTTCGCTGCGGTCGATCAGGCCCTTGAGGCCGCCGACGGATTCCGCCCATTTGAGAGAGGCCAGATAATCCTCGTTGCAGAGCATGGAAGGAGTGTTGATGGTCGATCCTTTGAAGATCCCTTCCATGAACTTGCCTTTTTTCATCATGCGGAAGATCTTGGGCATCGGCCATGGAGGCGTGTAGCTTTCCAGCCGCTCGACGGCGCGCGGAGACAGGATGAGAACTCCGTGGGCCGCTTCACCGCCGAGAACTTTCTGCCAGGAATATGTGATGACATCCAATTTGTGATAGGGAATATCCATGGCGAAAACGGCGGACGTGGCGTCGCAGAGCGTCAATCCGGCCCGATTATCCGGAATCCAGTCGCCGTCGGGAAGCTTGACGCCGCTGGTCGTGCCGTTCCAGACAAAGACCACGTCGTTGTTGAAATCGGCTTGCGACATCTCCGGGAGTTTTCCATAATCGGACTTGAAGACCCTGACGTTGTCCAATTTGAGCTGTTTTTGGATGTCGGTCGCCCATCCGCCGCTGAATGATTCCCAGACGAAGACATCGACGCCCCGCGGCCCCAACAAGGACCACATGGCCATTTCAAAGGCACCGGTGTCCGATGCCGGAACGATGCCGACATAGTAATCTTCGGGCAGGCCGAGGATCTCTTTCGTCTTTTCGATGGCTTTCTGAAGCTTGCCTTTCCCCAGCGGGCTGCGGTGAGACCGCCCGAAGGGCGCATCGCTGAGTTCATCCAGGCTGAATCCCGGATGTTTGGCGCACGGTCCTGATGAAAAACATGGATTCTTAGGTTTGATGGCTGGTTTCATGTCCCTCTCCTATGTATATATAAAGATGTTGATTCCCGTTGTTTTTACATGAAAAAATAATTCTAACATACTGCTCATCCTTTTGCTAATACCACAGTTGCAGGTGTTCGTCAATGGTGAACATGCCCGCATTCTTCACGGCGTACGGTCCGCTTGCGGGGGGCGGGAAAAATGGATTCCGCGTCTTTGTGCGATCGTGCCCGGTCCGAAAATAGGAATCGATTGCAAAGACATCTCATCTCATGTATATAGAAAAAAATGTTTATGAAGGAGGTCCCATTGCCGAAATGGATTCCGGAACCAAGCCGCATCCCCGCGGCGGGAAACAAAGCCAAACTCATTGAAGAGTTTGTGGGGCGGCAGAATACGGGTACGACCAGGCTCAGTATCGCCCGGATGAAGAGCCCCGCCGGTTGGGAGGAATCGGGGCAAACCCCCGAGTTCGATGAGTTCTCGTTGGTATTGACGGGACGACTGCGGGTGGAAACCCGGGAAGAGGTTTTCGAGGTGGCGGCGGGGGAGGGATTCATCGCTTACAGGAAAGAATGGGTGCGGTACAGTTCTCCCCATCCTGAAGGCGCCGAATACATTGCGGTCTGTTTGCCGGCGTTTTCGCCCGACACCGTTCATCGGGACGCATGAGATCCCGTCTCCGAGCCGGCGGCAGTGAACCGGATGGTTTGACTTGTGCGAAGAGGATGATTAAAATTTTATTGCATAGGGTCGAGAGGCCGATGATGAGGGGATAAGGAGTATTGATGCGGTTTTCGAAATATCATGCCTTAGGCAATGATTATATTGTTGTAAATCCTGATGAAATTCAGCGAAAGCTGGTTCCCTCCCTGATCCGGAAACTTTGTCACCGCCATTTCGGTATCGGATCGGATGGACTGTTGCTGGGACCCCTCGAATCTTCCGAATGCCATTTCGGACTGCGGTTGTTTAATCCCGACGGAAGCGAATTTGAAAAAAGCGGAAACGGTCTGCGCATATTTGCCAGGTATCTGTGGGATCGGGGACTCGTGGGAGACAAGCCCGTCTCGATCCTGACGCTTGGCGGCGGGGTTACGGCCCAGGTTCAATCCGGAGGTGAAAACGTCACCCTGGATTTAGGCCAAATCAGTTTTCACAGCCATAGGATCCCGCTTTCGGGCCCTCCGCGGGAAGTTCTCAATGAGAAGATGGAGATAGCGGGGCGGACATTTCGGTTTTGTGCGGCGTCCATCGGAAACCCTCACTGCGTGATCATTCAGGATGAGATCGGGGCTGAAGAAACCCAAAAATGGGGCCCGCTTATAGAGAAGGAAGAGCGGTTCCTTCACCGAACCAACGTCCAGTTCGTAAAGATCGTCAGCCGCGATCTCATCCGTATCGAAATATGGGAAAGAGGCGCGGGATATACCCTGGCTTCGGGGACGAGCAGCAGCGCCGCCGCGGCCGTCGCGTACCGTTTGGGTATATGTGATCCGCAGATTACGGTGGAAATGCCGGGCGGTCGAATCGAAGTGGCTATCGCGAAAGATTGGGCGGTTACGATCAAGGGAGGCGTTCAAAAAGTCTGTGAAGGGCTCGTGGCGGATAGGGATTTGAAGCCGCTTCCCTGTGAGGATATTTGAGATTGTCGGTTTCTGAAAAGACAGGAGAACGGACGACCGTGATGGGACGGAAGCGTGTGCTGGTTACCGGAAGCACCGGGTTTATCGGGCTCCACCTCGTACGTGATCTGCTGCGGCGGGGGCACGAGGTCGCCTGTCTTGTGCGCGGCGCCAGCCGCAGGCGGTCACTGGAAGGCCTGAAAATCATACCGATCCCGGGAGACTATTCCCGCCTGGAAACCCTGCTTGCCGCTGTAAGGGAAAAGGACTGGGTTTTTCATTTGGGGGGCGTTATCAAAGCCGATGATTGGGATACCTATTACCAAGCGAATACGGTCGGAACCCGCAACCTGCTGGAGGCATGCAGCGCGGAGGTGTCAGGGAAACCGCGTCTTATTTATGTCTCCAGCATCGCGGCTTCCGGACCTTCTCCTCCGGGTGTGATCAAACGAGAATCGGATCCCTGCAAGCCTATAAATTTCTACGGGGAAAGCAAGCGCCGGGCTGAGGAAGTCTGCCGGGAGTACGCGGATCGTTTGCCGATCGTCATCGTCCGCCCTCCCAATGTTCTGGGCTACGGGCAGAAGGATCTCTATCGGGTGATGCGCTTGATCAAACGGCGGATTCAGCCTCGTTTGGGCTTGCGGGAGAGGCGGACGAGCATCTGTTTTATCAAGGACCTGGTGGGTGCCTTGATCCTGGCGGCGGAGAGCGATCGGTCTCCGGGAGAGACCTATTTCGTAACCAACGATGAAAAAATATCCTGGGTTGAAATGCTGGACACGATCGCGCAATATCTCGATCGTTCCCGAGGCGTGATCCATATCCCCTATAGGATGATGATATTCTTGGCGGGATTGAGTCGAGGGGTTGCCCGAATGACCGGGACCTCTCCCTTGATCAGCCGGGATTGGATCGAAAATCCCCGCCTCTATGATTTCCTGTACAGCAGCGAAAAAATCCAGCGTGAGTTGGGATTTCGCCCTCATGTGAAATGGGAAGCGGGAGTGAGAGAAATCATTGAGCATTACAGGAAAGACGATTTGTTATGAAAGCCGAGAACCCGTCTGTTAAGAGGAATGCCCGAGATGCTTGAAACCACCGGATTATCGGCGACGGCCGAATCTTATATTTCTCTCCTGTTGGCGGTTGTTCTCTTCGTCATGCAGCGGGTGCTGGTTTTTCTTTATATCCGGAAGCGACGGACCGATGAAGATTCCCGCAAAGGGGGCGACTCCGTACGCAGGGCCCTCTTCCGAAGGTGGGTCGGTGTCTTGCTGCTGGGGTTTGTGCCGATTCTGTTATCGTTGACGCTTTTCTCCCGGCGGTTGTCCGAACAGGGCCTGGTGCCGACTTTGGGGTTCGGAACATGGCTCTGGATGGGCATCGCCCTCGTGACGATCGTGCCGGCCATATTCATCTCATCCCGGTCCGAGGGGATTCTGGAACGTTACCCGGAGATTCGCGAAAACACTTGGAATCGAAGGCTGCTGCTGTCCAGCGCCGTGAGTTGGGTGGTTTATTTGTGGGCTTATGAATATTTTATGAGAGGTTTTGTTCTTTTTGCTTGTATCCGTGCCTGGGGATTATGGACCGCCGTTCTGATCAATGTCGTTCTCTATGCGCTGGTGCATGTCGATCAGGGGCTATCCGAAGTGTTGGGCGCGGTTCCTCTCGGTTTCTTTTTCTGTGCGATGACACTGTCGACCGGGGCCGTCTGGGCGGCTTTCTTCGCCCATGTCGTTCTCGCGTTCGCAAATGAGTGGATCACATTGGCCCGAAATCCGGAGATGAAAATTGTTTGAGGGTGCAAAATGGCGGTTTTTTTGACAGGGGCGACCGGTTTTATCGGAGAAAAACTGGCGTTGCGGTTGGCGGACACCGGAGCTGTGGTGCATGTCCTCCATCGCCCGACTTCAGATACTCGGGCTCTCCGTCACGATCGAATCCGTTTGTTTGAAGGCGATATCCTGGATTCCGACAGCATCGCCGCCGCGGTCCGCGGCTGTGAGCAGGCATATCATCTGGCTGCATTCGCCGGCGTGAAAGCCAAGAAACAGCAGGATGTCTGGGAAAAGAATGTGATCGGAACGCGAAAAGTGATCCGGACGGCGCTGCGGGAAAAGGTGGACCGGATCGTATACACCTCCACTGCGGGGGTTTTCAGTCATTGCGAAGACGGTTGTATCGACGAAAAAACCCCGACGAAGACAAATTTTTACAACGAATATGAGCATTCGAAATCCGCCGCCGAAGAAGAGATTCTGGAGATGGGAAGAAGCAGCGGCCGGATCGTCGTGGTCAATCCGAGTCGGGTCTACGGACCGGGCCGTTTGAGCCAGAGCAACGGGATAACTCGATTGATCAAGCGGTATTTAGAGGGGACATGGCACATCATCCCCGGAAACGGTTCGAGTATCGGAAATTATGCCTTTGTAGACGATGTGGTGGGAGGTATGCAAACCGCGATGGATAAAGGAATCCCGGGGGAACGCTATCTCCTGGGTGGGGTGAACGTCTCATATGACGAACTTTTTAGGGTTTTGGTGGAAGTTTCCGGGGAGAAACGGTTTTTAGTCAAGCTGCCGGAATCGGTGATGAACGCGGTGGCGCATTGCATGGTGTTTATGACGGACCGGTTTGGAGGAGCCCCGATGATCACCCCGGCCCTGGTCCGGAAATACTGCCGGGATTGGAAAGTGTCGAGCGCAAAAGCGTGCCGGGATCTCGATTACAGGATAACCTCCTTGGAAGAGGGATTGACGCGAACGGTTTTCTGGCTGAAAAAACGGTATGAAATCCCGGAATCCGAAATCGGGAAATGAAAGGAACTTGATGTGGTTGAGAATTTGAGCCGTCATACCGCACTTATAACAGGAGGAAGCTCAGGGATCGGGCTGGCCGTCGCTCACGCGTGCGCCCGGCGAAAGATGAAGGTGATCTTGGTGGCCCTTCCCGGGCCCGAATTGGAAGAGACGGTCCGGGGGCTGGCCTCCGAGTATGGCATTGCGGTTTATTCCCTCGGCATCGACTTGATGGAGGCAAACGCCCCGCGCCGGGTATTTGAATGGTGCCGTGACCGGGATCTCGTCGTCAGTCTGCTGGTGAACAATGCGGGGCTGGCCGGCGCCGTTCGATTCGATGAATCCTCACCCGAATACAGCGATGCGCGCATCTTATTGAACGTCAGGGCTTTGGTTTTGCTGACGCGGCATTTTCTCCCCTCGATGAAAAAGCTTCGCGAAGCGTTCATCCTCAACATAGGAAGCTTGGCCGGGTTTTACAGCATCCCGTTCAAAAGCGTGTATTCGGCGAGCAAGGCCTTTGTCATCACATTCAGCCGGGCTCTGGATGAAGAGCTGAAGCATACGGCGGTTCAGGTTAAAGTGCTTTGTCCCAACGGTGTGCGAACCAATCGAGGAACGCATTCCCGCATAGATTCTCATGGCTTGAAAGCGCGGATAACGATTGTTCCCGCCGAGAAGCTGGCCGATTTCGCTTTGAAGCGGTTGTTCCGAAAGCGGACCGTGATCATTCCCGGTTTCGCCAACCGGATTCTGATGATGATCGGCAGACTGACGCCTTTTCCCCTAAAACAGAGGATGCTTTACAGCGAATTTCGAAAAGAGCTCAAGGATCGTTCCGGCTGAATCAGAAAAGCGCCTTGAAGAAATAAAACGTCATGACGCCGGATGCGAGCAGCTTGCTCAGCATTCCGAAAAGGATCCCGATGAATACGCCTCCTCCGGCGCGGGCGGCCTCTCGTCCGGCTTTCCCGGCGATCAGTTCTCCCACGAAGGCGCCGAGAAGGGCTCCCGCGATGATGCCCATGGGGGGCGCGGCGAAAATCCCCAGGAGCATGCCGAAGAAAGCGCCCCAGAATCCGGTTCGCGAGGCCCCGTATTTCTTTGCGCCCAGGGCGGGAACGACATAATCCAGGATTGTCACCACCAGCGTAACTGCCGCCATGACGAGGAGGAAGGTCACGCTGAACGGCTCTCCATGCCGGGCCCACTGGAGAAGCAGCAGAGCCAGGAAACTGAAGGGAGGCCCGGCCAGACCCGGCACGATACAGCCGATGAGGCCGACGACCAGAAAGACGACGGCGAGAATGATGAGAAAGATCACTATTTTATGAGCATCAACTCCGTGACCGGCTCCGTCAGGTAGCGCGCTCCGTCTTCTTCAACGATCACCATTTCCTGGAAGTGGATCCGGATGCTGCCGTCTCCCGCATCGGAGGGAATGCGGATGGAGGGTTCGACCGCGTAGATATCGTCTTTGTGCATTTTCATGTGAACCTTGCTTCCGTAAGCCTTCCAGTCGGGGCCGAGGATGATTCCCAGGCCGTGGATCCAGAGTCCGGTGGTGTGTCCGGTCGCGTGACCGTATTCCTGGTAACCGGCTTTGGTGACCACGTCGCGGGCGGCTTTGTCGACTTCGAAACCGGTGGCTCCGGGACGGATCTTGGCGACTCCCGCCCGAGTGGATTCCAGCCCGGTGGCGAAAATCCGTTTGATCGATTCGGGAGGTTCGCTCTCTCCTTCTCTGAGGACGTAGGCGATTTTATTGACGTCCGACATATGTCCTTCAACACAGAAACCTGAATTGATGACCACGAGGTCTCCCCGTTCGACGATTTTGTCGGAAGGAGGCTTGCCCAGGCTGAAGGTTCCCAAGGAGACAATGGGGCAGCGGAAACCCTGCCAGCCGAGGTCCATGCCTTCCTCTTTTAATCTCCTGCGAATATAATTGAAAATATCACGGGCCGTGGTTTTTTCCGGAACGATCATGCGCAGGGCTTCGTTGGTTATCTCGGCCGAAAGGCGGCTTGATTTTTCGATCAGATGGATCTCCGCCGGAGTCTTCCGGTTCCAGATAGAGATGATGATCTTTTCCGCGGAAACGGCCTTGGCGGCCAATTTCGGGCCCACCGCCTTGTCGAACATCCTCTTCATTCCCATGGTCAGCCCGTCGGCGACGCCTTCTTCCTCAGAAAAATTCAGACCGATCCTTTTCGGGTCCAGGCGCTTTACGGTTTTCCCCAATTCCTTCAGGAAGCCTTCGTGTCCCTGCATTCTGTTGTAGGCATAAGGGATGACCTGCTTATAGATCCCCGTGTCGGCAACGGCCTTGGCGTCCCGCCTTCCGACAATGGCGATCCGCTCTCCTCCGGTCGTAAAAATAAAGGCGGCGGGGACGGTGACGGATTCGCCTCCGATGTATTCGACGATGGGATCCAGCTGGATATTCCGGTCATAGATCACGTTCGTCATATCGTCGCAGGGATCCCGCGTGAGCGTGATCCAGCAGTCGATGTTGTATTCCTGCATGATCGGGATCAAAAACAGATCCAGTTTGTCTTTCCGGATGAGGTCGCGCACCTCGGTGCTGGTCAAGCGGAATCCGAATTGTGCGGAAAGCGTGATGGTTCCGAGCAGTGTGAACAGCACCGCCCAAACAGGAAGGCGTTTTTTCATGGTGTTTCTCCTTGATTTTGCGGATCCCAGGGCTTGATCCCGTGCGTGGATGTCGGATTCGCTCCGTGATGGTTCCGCGGTATTCGGGCGCGAATCCAACTCAATGGAGAGATGCATGGGAAACGATGCGGGGAAAGGGGAAGGGGATTGTGCCCGTGATCGATCATTGTATTTTATATGACGTATATCTTATCATCCCGCGGGGGCATGTCAAGACGGAAGAGAAATCCCGCTAGCGGGCTTGGATCGTCCCGGATTCGATATGCTTCTATCCCGGAGAAGTGATGATATCTCCGAGCATGAGATCAAAGCATGATTTCCGTTGTCTCACCCGGCTCAGGTCCGCCGTGCCCAAACCCAGCTGTTCCGCTCTCGCCAATGTCGAACGGATTCGTTCGGGATAGAATCCGTCGTCGTGATCCGCGAGCCGTTGGGCGCAGTAGGCAT
>CAYSQW010000020.1:0-19312 GCA_964433135.1 uncultured Eubacteriales bacterium | reverse complement strand
GTTATCTGTCGATCGGAGAACGATGGATCGACAAACGGGACTTCTTCACCTCTTCTCCAGATCTTTCAAGTGATTCCGGAATATCTCAAGTAACCTTCGATATCGAGATCTTTTCCGGTGGCTTCTTTTAAACGCCGCCGCCAAGGAAGCAGGGCGCCCTTTCTCCAGAGGTTTTTCTCAAGCCAGCTTCCGACTTTCGGATTGAAAACATACCCTTTTCCGAACTCGTTTTTCAAGGCTTCATGCACCTGCCAGGAGACCATGTCTCCAATCAGATAACTTTGGATATACAATGGATAGGACACATAAATCATGCTGGCCAGGCTTTTCGGTTTTTTCAGCGGCTCGTCGATCAAAAGATATCTATGCTGAAGCATCCGGGCCGTTTCGCTTGGATCCTGGTCTAGATTTTTATAAAATTCAACTTCGAACATGAACATGTTCAGCATGAACCGAATATAAGCCGGTGTCATTTTCCGGATTTCTGCGTGTTGATCGAGGAATTCCGCTTCCGATGAATCCGCGTATTTTTTTAACCATTCCGGATTTTTCGAAAACCGCGCCATCGTTTCCGCCATGCCCTCATCGAAAGCCCCGCAGCTGTTTCCACGACTCCATTCATAGCCTTTAAGGATGGGGGATGCCGCGGATGTGAACATCCACTGCAGCCCGTGTCCCAACTCATGCAGCCTCGATTCAAACGGCAGCGAGGGCATTACGACCACGCGGAAATCTTCCGGGATGGAAACGGCGAAACCCTGCCCCCCGATTCCCGCGGGCATGTCTCTTTCCTCGAACCGCAGGGGAAGCGAGTCGAATGGGATCCCGATGTTCCCTATCGTCTCTTTCATCAGAGGAAGCATTTGCTCTTTTGCGATCCGGGGCCCGGCTTTGAGACCCATGAATCGTCCCATCATGGCTTGTATATCCGCGGTCCCGACGGTCGTCTTGTTTTGTTCCGTCTTGATTTTTGTGAGGAGATTTTGATAGGGAGCCAAAGTGCGCTTTTCCAAGATATCGACAAACGAATAAAAGAAATCGGGATTGAGCCCGGTAATCGAAAGGATCATTTCCGGGTAATCGGAAAAACCCCGCTCTCTCGCTTTTATATTTCTGAGCTTCATCAATTTCAAAACGGCCTTTTCCATTTCTTCGGGAGATGGTTTGTCTTCGGACCCGGCCCCGGCGGACAACCAGGTTTCCAATCGATCGGTCAGAGCTAAAATGTCTTCATCCAGATCGACCGCCGCCCCGGTCAGGATGTTATGCCAGAGCTCTACCCTCCGTTTGAGTACGGGATCTTTCATCTCGTCTCTTCGTCCGTACCAGCGGTCCAAAATGGAATTCAGATCTTCATCCAGAAATAGAGCCGCGAAACGCTGCTTGGGAGTCTTCAAATCAGTCTCACCGCCCTCGGTATAGAGTTTCCAGTAGGCCGTTCCCATCGAAATCGATATCTGCTCGAACGTTTCCTCCTGCTCATCAAGAAAAGTCTTCAGCCGGGATTCGGAGAGACTTTCCTGAAAACAGGAGAAGATGGAGACGAAGACGAGGCCTCCGATTAAACCGGTAAAGATTCTCTTTTGCATGGTACGACCTCCTCGTCCTATCGTTCTTCTTCTCTTTAATATTTACGGAATTCCGGTTGAGAAGTTCATTTTATACGCACAATTCATGATTCGAGGATCATACGGTCATAAAATGTAGCTGTCCGTGATGGATCGAGGGGTCTCTTGCGCGGTTTCGAAAAAAACCGCGGCGTGGTTCCGAGGGGCCTTCCCTCCCAACGTGTGCGGCCGGCGCCGGTTCTCTCGTCGTCGCTCGCAAGAGGTCGTATCTGACGACTACGGCCGGGGAGGAGCGTGGGGCAGCAGAAATTGATCGAAAAATTCCAACATATCCAAGAGCTGTTGGCGCCGGTTTTCCCGTCTGCGCACGTAGAAGTTCTCATTGGGGTAGGCTTTGTAGCGGACGACCTTGTCGTATCGCTGAAGCTCGGTCGCGAGAAGCTTTGACAGCTGTGACTCCGGATAAAGTCCTTCCCCGTGTATGACGAAAGTCGGCGTGGTGACGTCCGCCACGTAGGTTATGGGGGAAAGCTCACGATACAGCTCGCGGTTCTCGTCAAGCGGCCCGAGTTCATAATCCCAAAGTTTTACATTCCCCAGGTAATTCTCATGATAGGCCCGGGTCCAATCCGCCTCTCCCGAGCAGGGAATGGCGGCCTGAAACAATCCCGGCGCATGCGTGATAACCGCTTGGGTCAAATCGCCTCCGTAGGAAGTTCCCGTGACTCCCAGATGATCGCCGTCCACGTAATCCAGGCTCTTTAGGTAGCGAACCGCCGCCTTGACGTCCTTTAGATCATGCTTGCCCCATCCCTTGTTGTTGGCTTTTTCGAATGCTTTTCCATAACCGGATCCGCCTCGAACGTTAGGCAGCATCAGCACATATCCCCTCTGGGCGAAAAACTGGACATGTTGTTGGAAGCTGTCATGGAACTGACCGGTGGGACCGCCGTGAAGCCAGAGGATGGCGGGAAATTTATCCCCGGGCTGCATGTTTTGCGGCTTGTAGAGATAGGCGGATATATTCAATCCGTCGGCGCTGGGATAAGAGAACTTTTCCGGCCGAATAAGTTTCTCTTCGAATCCTCCCGAAGGCATCGAAAAGGTCAGTTGATGTCGGCGTCCATCGGCTAGGGATACGGTATAAAGATCCTGGGGGCGGGTGGTGTCGGCGAAAGTATAGCTGATGATTTTGCCGTCCGGCGACCACTCCGGATTGGCGCACACGCCGATTTTAGGATCGATCAGAATCCGCGCGCCGCCGCCCGCCGCGGGAACGATCTTAAGCTTATGGGTTCCATCGTAATTGGCGGTCAGGGCGACATGTTTTCCATCGGGCGACCAGCCGGCATGGCTTTGATCCGCTTTTTCCGGATCGAGAGGGCGTGGGTTACCTCCCTCGAAAGGAACAATCCAGTAGTTGATCCATCCGCTGCGGTGGGAGCGAAAAAGAACGGACTTTCCGTCGGGAGAAACCTTTGCCGCGCCGAAAGCGGAGCCGCCGCGGTAGTCGAAAAAATCCGTATCGCGGATAAGGGTTCGCGGATTCCTGCCTTCGTGATTTACGACGATCACGTCATGATCGAGCCAGTGCTCATCCATGCGGACATAGAGCAGGGCGGAGGAATCCGGGGTCCAGGAAGGAAAGACCTCGTACCGCCGGTCCGAAGTGATGCGCCGGATCCTGCCTTCCGGAACCGTCACGGTCCAGATGTCGTAATTCCCATAACGATCGCCTGAAAACGCGATCCGCCCGCCGTCAGGAGACCAAGATAAGGATTTGATATCGCCTCCCATGTTCGTCAGCCGCATGGTGAGTCCGCTGCGGCTGGACCAGAGCCAAATCTCGGGAGATCCGCTTTGGGAGGAGATGCCGGCGATCCAGTCTCCGTCGGGAGACCAACAGGCTTGGCTCAGACCGGGAATGCGTAGGGGCACGCGAACGGGAAATCCGCCGTCGCGGTCAGAGATAACCAGACCGCCCCCATACAAGCTGGAGGACCATAACAGACCGGCCCCGTCCGGGGACCACTGGGGAGCGTCACGCCCGCTGATTACGGATTCGATTCCCAAAAGGTCGTCCAGAGGCAGCGCCTGCCGTCTGTCCCGGGGTTCGGCGGAAATCAAAGTTCCCAGGAATAACAGAGAGACACAGGTGAAGACCGCGGATTTTTTCATGGTGTTTTCTCCTTTTTAGGATGTGAGGTCCCGCTGCCCATCGTCGCCTGAAAGAGGGAGCCGCGCAGAAAAAAGACGGATCATGGTGTTCCGCATCTCCCACCCGGTGAAAAAACGACAGATTGGGAATTGACCTCACCACGGCAGTTTATTTACCACGTTCCGCCCGGCTGAGCAATCAAAATCTTCCCGAGTCCATGAACCGGGAGCTTTCGGCCGTAAGATCGAGGCCGTATTTCCTTGGGTGAGGGCGGTCAGTCCCGGCAAACCTTCTGCAGGATGCGTGTGAAATTGCCGCCCAGGATTTTTCGGATGTCGCTTTCCTTGTAGCCGCGGTTTTTAAGCTCCCGGGTGATATTGAGCAATTTGCCCGTGTTCTCGAGGCCTACGGGAGTGCTCGAGATCCCGTCGAAATCGGAACCCAGTCCCACGTGGTTGGCGTTCCCGGTGACTTTGACCACATGGTCGATATGGTCGACCAGGGTTTTAACGTTGACCTCGGGCAACGACTTCCTCAGCTGCTTGGCACGGGGGATGAATTCGCGGCGGAATTGCTTGACCTTTTCCGGGTCCGCTTTGCGTTGAGCCCGCAGGTCGCTCGGGATGCCGTATTTCGCGGCGATCTCTTCGCTCAGCAGTGAAAGCTTATGATCGTTTTCCGCCTTGAGGAATGCAGGATGATAGTTGATGCCGACCATACCGCCGTTTTCGGCCAGGGCTTTCAACATCTCGTCCGTCAGGTTGCGGTGATGTTCCGACAGCGCCCGGCAGCAGGAATGTGAGGCGACGATGGGAGATTTTGATAGGCGGATGACATCCCAGAATGTTTCGTCATGGGCATGAGATACGTCGATGATCATTCCCAGGCTGTTCATTTCCTTGACCACGGCCTCGCCGAGTTCGGTCAGCCCCTGGAATTTCGGCGTCTCATCGCCTGAAGCGTCCGCCCAATCGGTGCGGGTCCAGTGCGTCAGCGTCATCAGGCGCACGCCCAGCTGATAAAAGGACCGCAGCAGGGGCAGCTCGTTTTCGATGGCATAACCTCCCTCGATTCCGATGAGGATTCCCGTTTTTCCCGTTCCCCTGAGGCCGCGAAAGTCCTTTGCGGATTTGACAAGTGCCAGCTCGTTTTCGTTCTCTGCGATCAAGCGGTGAACACCGTCGATCTGGCGCAAAACCTTTTTCGCCGCCTGGTTTTTCACCAGGACATCGTCCGGAGGTCCGACATAGCAGGCGAAAACCTGGAGATCGACCGCTCCCTGTTTGAGCTTGGGGATATCGATATGCCCTTTCGGATTGTCAAGGCTCAAATCGGAACCTCGCAGAAAACGGCCGATGGTGTCGCAGTGAAGGTCGATGACGTCGGCATCCTTATGCAGAAACCGCAGGTGGTGTTCAGGATCGAGCAGGTTCTCTTTACAGTGAGAGAGAAAAATGATGTTGTCCATATGATACTCCGCGGCCTGCTGAAGCAGCTCGGGCTCGATGGTTTCCGCCATGTCGCCTGGCCGGTGGTATTCGGGGTGTTCGTCGTCGAGCGTGCGGGTCAGCACGTTTCCCGAGCGCAGGCTGATGCAGGTAACCCCTTTCGGAAGAAAAGCGCTGTGGTCGGAGCCGCGGTATCTCAATCGATATTTGAGACGCTTTTTAAATTTATCCTGCATGTTGGCTTTGAGAAGCGAGAAGAAATCGGAAAATTCCCACATGCCGCCGATGCACATGTCAAGGTCTCCCTGCCCCACCATGTCCATGTTCATATAGAGGGCTGTCTTTTCAAGAGGAAATAACGGGTGCTCACAGTAGAACCGTGAACCCACCAAACCCAGCTCTTCTCCGGCCCAGGCGCAGAAGACCACGGTGCGTCCGGGTTTGAATTTGTTGGCCTGCAGGACGCGGGCGATCTCCAGAAGCACGGCGACGGAAGCGGCGTTGTCATCCGCCCCGTTGCAGATAAATCCGTCCACTCCGACTCCGATATGATCCAGATGTCCCCCGATGAGGATGTATTCATTTTTCAACTTGCGGTCTTTTCCCGGCAGGAACCCGATGACATTGGGCGCCTGGCGGTCTTCTTCGATGTAATGCGCTTCCATCTCCACCGTGATATCAAGCAGGGTGTTGAAGGGCTTCTTCTCACGCAGGGTCTTGCTGAGCAGGTATTTCCAGCTTCTGTCCGCGGTATAGAAAACGTCGTCGCAAAAATCGCCGCTGGCGGTCATGACCACGAATCCCTCGGGACACACTCCCTTTCTGGCTCCCGTCGGAAACCGTCTTCCTCCGACGCCTTCGCCGACGTTCATGACGATAACTCCGGAGGCTCCTTTCGCGACAGCGGTTTTCAGCTTTTTCTCCAGCGATTTTTCTTTTTTAAGCTCCTCATTGAAAGGCTTGGGCGCTCCCGGCAGCAGCATGACGATCCGGCCGCCGACGTCGAGACCGGCATAATCGTTCCAGCCGTTTTCTTCGGAAACGATCCCGTAGCCGACAAAGGCGATTTTCCCTTTGGCTGTGCCGGACCCGGTCCCCGAGTTGGGATGAAAATCCCGGCTGCGTCCGGGAAAATAAACCCGGTGAACCGGGGAGGTGATCTCCAGCCTGACCGGTTGATCGAAATGTCTCCACCGTTTGAAATCAACCATCTGGAAATAGGACCCGTTTTCCCCCGCGGGTTTGAGCCCGTATTCGGCCATTTTCTTGGCGACGAATTCGGCGGCCTTTTGATATTCCGCTGTCCCGGATTTTCGCCCCTGAAAATCATTGGAAGCCAGGTAGTCGACGGTGTCCCATGCTTTCTGTCCGTCCGGTTTTTCCTGGGCCCACGCGGGAAAGCAGAGGATGAGGAGTAAAGCAGTCCCTATTATGGTATGTTTGCGCATTGGATAGCTCCTGAAGAAAAAAAGATGACATTCATTGTAAAGACAAATATTATACAACTTTTGTTTTCCAATACACAAAAGAAAATCCCGGGTTATGATAAGATGGCCGGATTGGGGTTCTTGTTTTTATCACCATGGGGCTTGAAAATTCCGTTCCGCTGTTTGCGGCAGGAGAATCTTTGAGGAATCAAAGAATTGAGATCGGAGGATGGAATAAGTTCCGGCTTGGTGAAGGTCTTGTGCCGGGGACTTGACATTCCGGGATGATGATCCTACCTTGAAAGATCAATCGTATAAGGAGATTTCCATGATTTATAACGGCAAGACCTACCAACCTTTCACCCGGGCTTTCAGTGATCGAAGCTACAAGGGAAGACTGCGGGGAAGACCGATCACCCCCCGCATCCCGCACAGAAAAGACAAGGTCGTGACCCTGGATGCCGTGATGGAACACATATCGGACGGGGATACGATTTCGTACCCGCATTATTACCGCACGGGAGACAGGGGCTTGCAGTTGATCGTGGAAAAGCTGAAAAGATCGGGGAAAAAAAACATCAAGATCTACGGGAATGCATTCTTCGATCACGTGGATCCTTGGCTGTTCGAAGCCGTACGCGAGGGGACCATCGGGGGACTGTACGGAAATCCGTACCGCAAACTGGGAGCCGGCATCGTGGCCGGAGATCTGCTTCCCTGGGCGTCGGTGGGCTTCTCACACGGCAACCGTGTCAGGAAGCTGCAGAGGGGCGAGGTGGATATCAAGGTTGCTTTCGGGCCCGTTCCCATAGCGGATCGATTCGGGAACGCCAACGGAGTGAAGGGGAAGCCGGAGCACCTCTGCGGTCCCGTGGGGCTGTTTACGGCGGATGCCGAAGCCGCCGAAGTCGTGTGCCTGCTGGCCGCGACGGTCAGTGAAAGCCTGATCCTGCCGGCGCCGTTATCGATGGAATGGGTGGATTATGTCGTCCCTGTGGATGAACCCGGTCTGGCCTCGGGCATCGGTTCCGGCACTCTCGATGTCGCCAAAGCGAAAAGCCATCCTTTCAACGCCCGGGTTGCGGAAAACGTTACCGGCCTGCTCAAGGCCGCCGGAGTCGTGAAGGAGGATTTTTCTTTCCAGGTCGGCAGCGGGGCCGGTCTGATTATTCTGGAAAACATCAGAAACATGCTCAAGGAGATGAATATCCGGGCGAATTTTTCCATGGGAGGCGTTACCTCTCTGCATGTGGATATGCTGGAGGAGGGGACCCTGCGTCAGCTGCTTCACGGCCAGCTGTTCGAACCCAGTCCCAAGGTGATCGATTCTCTGGTCAATCACCCCGATCACCATGAAATCACCACCGGTTATTATGCATCGGTGGCGAACAAGGAATCGGCGGTGAACCTGCTGGACGCGGCCGTTCTTTCAGCTCTCGAAATCGACCTTGAGTTCAATCTCAATACCGTGTGCGCCAACGGTCGGATCATAGGCGGTATCGGGGGTGGACAGGATGTCGCGGCCGGGGCGGATCTGACCATCATCTTCCTTCCGCTGGCAACAGGTAAGAACGGCAAAGGTTTTCCCAAGGTCGTTGAGAAAGTATATACGCGTACCACCCCCGGAGAAGTCGTCGATGCGGTCGTTACGGAGGAATATGTATCGGTGAATCCGCGAAGCCGGAGCCGCTGTCGCGATGCGATCCTAAGGAATGCGGGTCGTTTCGGCCTGAACGTGGTGAGCATGGAGGAGCTTCATTCCCGGTCGCTGGAGCGAGCTCGGGAATTCGGGACCATCCCGCCTCCCGCGGAAACATCCGATGAGGTGGTCCATGTGATCGAATGGCGGGACGGAACGCTGCTGGATGTGATCCGGCGCGTGATCTGAAGAGAGGCCCTCGGTCCCGCCGTCCGGTTCTGACTTTCGTTCTTCAGGCCTTTTCTTCGAGGTTGAGCTGCACGAGTCGGGAAGAGACGCCTTCGATCAAGCTCAGTTTGCGGGCGATTTCCTGTTTATCATTTTCTCGGCCCACCAGCTCCAATATGACGAGCCCGGTATCGGAGCAGTCGTCCAATACGCCGTCATGAATGCCGAGGCGGGTTTTGATCATGCAGCCCCATGCCGTCAATACTTTCTGAACTTTGACGGCGGCATCCCGCCGATTTCCGATGAGGATGAGCAAAACGCTTTTTTTCATGATCATCTCCCATGAATGCCGATCGGTTCTCCCGGCCGGCTCTCTTTCAATCTACCACAAGCAGCGGAGGCGGTCAAAAGGCGGCGGGAATCTGGTGACGGGCCGTGTTATCAACCGTTGATGAAACTTCTCCATCGGATTGCCGAAGGCTTCGAATTCTGGTATAAATATAATAAACATTCAGCCGCTTTCCTATACGGACGGCGGCCGGGAAGTCGATCAAAATGATGAATCGCATCAAAGGGGAGGATCATCCGATGTCCAAGCAAGGAATCAACCGCAGGGAGTTTCTCGAAAAAACGGCGGCCGGAATCATCGCGGCTCCGTTAGGTCTGTCAACGCGAGGTAAGGAAAAAACCAAGACCGAAGACCGCATCATCACCCGAAAACTCGGTCGAACGGGGCTGCGCATACCGATCGTCAGCTTCGGTGTGATGAATTCGGACAGCGCGGAACTCATCCATCAAGCCTTGGACCGTGGGATCACTCACCTTGATACCGCCCATGTCTACCTCAGAGGGAACAGCGAGCGTGTTATCGGAGAAGTGCTTCAGAACCGGGGAAATCGGGACAAGATCCATTTGGCGACAAAGATGCGCTTCGCCCGCGACCGCAAGACAGGTCTTTTCATCGAAACGGGCAATGAGCGGGAGCCGGGAGCCACGTCCGAAAACCTGTTCCGTCAGCTTGAAACCAGTCTGCAGCGGCTGCGCACCGATTATGTGGACATTCTCTATCTCCACAGCTGTTCCAAACCGGAGATGGTGAATTATGAACCTCTCGTGCAAGCGCTGGTGAAGGCGAAAGAACAGGGAAAAACCCGTTTCATCGGAGTGTCGACTCATGGCGATGAGCCGAATGTCATTCGGGCGTCCGTGGATGCAGGGGTGTACGATGTCGTGCTGACGGCCTACAATTTTGCTCAGGAGCACCGGGATGAAATCAAAAAGGCGATCGCCTATGCCGCTGGAAAAGGCGTGGGGATCGTTGCCATGAAAACCCAGGGAGGACGCCGGCTTCAGGAGAAAGGCGAGATCGAGATCAACCATGCGGCGGCGCTCAAATGGGTGCTGAACGATGAAAACGTAGGCACAACGATTCCGGGGATGACCGCTTTCGACCAATTGGATCTCAATATGAGCGTTATGGCGAATCCGGTTCTGACTCCGGTCGAATCACGTGATCTGCAGCTTGCGTCACTGCTGCCGGGAAAACTGTTTTGTCAGAACTGCCGTTCCTGCGTGCCGTCCTGTCCGCACGCCGTCGAGGTTCCGACCCTCATCCGAGCCTATATGTACGCCATGGGCTATGGAAACCGGTATCAAGCCGAAGATGTGCTTATCCGGCTTCCCCGTGAACAAGGACTGGATGTCTGCCGGAGCTGCGGCACCTGCGTGGCGGCCTGCCGGCACGGTATCAATGTAAACGGACGGGTTCGAACGCTGCTGACCGGCGGCTTGGTCGCGGTCTGAAGCGGGTGAGCTGACCGGCAGAGTGATCAGAATCCGCTGTTGAGGATCTTTACGAATTTCAGGAGGTAATCCACTCCGGGACGATCGAATGTATTTTGGCTGATGTACTTGAACTGCAGCATCCCCTCTTTATCCAGGATGAAGACGGCAGGAATGTTCTGATCGATCTTGCTTCCGCTCCATTCCATGGTGAAAATCCCCAAACCTGAGGACAGCTTGCGCTCCGCGTCGAGCAGGATCGGAAACGGCATGGGGATATTGCCTTTTTCATAGCTGAAGCTTTCGGGAAATGCGGCTTTCATGCGTGCGAGGCGGGCCTTGCCGCGTTCATCCAGTTTTTCGGGTTCGGGAGGATTTTTGTAATTTTCGATATCTGTCAGTTGATCTGTGAATTTATCCATCCATCCCTCGAGCATCTCTTTGCCGTACGGAAAGACGAAAACGATCTCGAGATCGAGGTTTTTCCTGATCTGATGTTTTTTTTCAGCCTCCACCCATTCCGCGTACTGATAATTGCAGATGTGACACCAGTGATCTTCGCCCGCCAGCCCGCGAGGGAAGATCAGAATGACGTTTTTACCCCGCATGTCGCGCAGATGAAACTCTCCGCCCTGAAAAACCGGCAGGGTGAAATCAGGCATGGGCTGTCTGATGGAGACGGGACGGACGGTCTGTTCCTGTGTCTGGAGCAACCCCGTACCGGAAAAAAGGAACGCCGCCAAGATGATAACGCCCGCGATCACGCTTTTCTTCATGATATTCCCCTAAAGATTATTTTGTCGGCTTATTGGTAAGCCGTTTCGTTACCTATTATACGTGAAAAGCAGAACAGCTGCAAATTATTTCTTTCCCACCTTGGATCCGGGATTGGCTCCGAAAAGAGTCAGGTCTTGGGAGGCGGCCGCTCAGAATCCTCCCACCGATACCATGGGTTCGCCTTCGTTCATGGGGGGGGTGGCGATGACGTAGAGCACGATCCCGTCATAAGGGGCGTGGACTTTTTCGATGATATCGCCGAAATAATCGGTCAGGTAACCGAGCAGCTCTCCCTTCTGGACATGGCGTCCCCGATGTACGAGGGAGGTGAAAAGGCCGCTGTGGGAAGCGCGCAGGATGGTTAGTTTTTCCACCCAGACCGGCTCCGCCGGGATTTCCGGACGACCGGGAAGCATCTTCAAAAAGCGCATGATATTGAGGCTTCCCGTTACGATGCGGATGATGTCTTCTTCATCGGAGCGGCCCAGCTTCCCGGATTCGATGGTGAGAGCGGGTTTCCCGCGAAGGATGGCGGTGTTGGCGCAGTAGATGGAAGCCTGCTTATCTTTGGGGCGGTCGGTTTCCCGGATGATGGTTTTGATGCCGTAATGGACCGCCATGTCTCGGATCCGAATGTCCAGCACGTGGTCTCCCGTCTCCTCGCAGTAGAGATAGGGCATGAGATCTTCGTTTCCGTCGCCGCAGTGATTATCGATCAGATAATCGCACCGATCGATGATCTCCCGAGTGATATGAAAAGCGATCCTTTCCGTCATGCTGCCGTCCTCACGGCCCGGGAAGACACGGTTGAGGTTCTTCCAGTCATGCGGATTGTAGTAGATCGTCCGTTTCATAAAGGAAGGAGGATTCGCCACATGCAGAATGATGACGGCTCCGGATAGATCTTCCGGATCGAGCTGCCGTTTGATCCGCTGCAAAGCGAGGATGGGGGGGTACTCGTATCCATGCACTCCTGCGATCAAAGCCAGGGTAGGGCCCGGTTTTCGTCCATTGATAACCGAGACGGGCAGTTCGACAGCGGCCCCGTCTTTTCCGGCGGGGACATGGATGGTTCCGGATTGTTTTTCACCGGGATCAGCGGTGGCGCTTCCTACCGAGAGGCGCTCCTGGGCTGTAGACGGAATCCAGAGGAGCCCGCAGCAGGCCAGAATCAACACAAATATTTTTTTCGTATGTTTATCCATTCTGTTTTCCCCCATGACATGTTCTCGGAAGCGAGTGCATTATTTCCGCTGTAATGTTTACCAGAGAAGACGGGTTGATGTCAATGGAAGCGGCGGATGATTTCCTTCCTCGATCGCATCGACGGCGGACTTGGCATTTGATCATCGATTGGATACAATACTCCCGCGAGTTTGGTCGCACATGAAAAAGGAATCGAAATGGATCCGAAAAAAAACAGTACGGTCCTAATGATCATGGATGAGTTGGCCGGGATAGAAACCCGGTTGGCGGCTTTTTACGGCAGGTGCGCGGATGCCTTCCGGATCGATCGGGATATATGGAAGGAATTGGAAGCGGATGAGCGTTCGCATGTGGATTTCGTATCCGAGCTGAAATCGATGATGATCCTCAGACCGGAGGCCATCGAACCGGGGAAGGTCGGTCTTCCGGCACTGCAAACCTACAAGAAAGGTATCGAGGAGCAGATCTTCAGGCTTGAGCGGGGCGAGATCCCACGAATGAATGCTTTGTTCATCGCCCGGGATTTCGAAAACACGCTCATCGAAAAAGCGTTTTACTCCGTTCTGCGGAGCCGCTATCCGGAATTCATGGCTCTGACCGGACGTATTGACGCCGAAACACAGCGGCACCGGGATAAACTGAACGCATATATCGAAGAGATCACTTCCGCTTGAACTGTTTTGTTTTCGGTGTCCTCTGATTCGTATTGGTCGGGATATTTCATACCGCCGGGAGTTCCGGCAGCAAAGAACGTCTGATTTCATGGAGGGAGTCGTCGCCGACCACCGCATAGGAGTTTAACCATGAAAAAAACACTGGGACCCAAAGCCATCCTCTATCCCGCTCCGGTTGTCATCATCGGATCTTACGGCCCGGATGGACGACCTAATGTTATGACCGCTTCCTGGGTGGGCATATGCTGTTCGACACCTCCCTGCGTGTCGGTTTCATTCCGGCCGGAAAGGCTTTCCTATGAAAACATTCTTCATCGCAAGGCGTTCACGATCAGCATCCCTTCGGAGAAGCATGCCGTCGAAGCGGATTATTTCGGTATGGTTTCGGGAAAGAAACAATCCAAACTTGAAATCACGGGTCTTAAAGCGGTCAAGGGGGAACGTGTCGATGCTCCCTATGTCGCCGAGTTTCCGGTTGTGCTGGAATGCCGTCTGAGGGCCGCCAATCCTCTCGGATGCCACGTTCAGTTCCTGGGAGAGATCATGGACTGCAAGGCTGAGACTTCCGTGCTGGATGCGCGGGGATTGCCCGATATGGAGAAAGTGAGGCCGCTTATCTATGTGCCCGAAAGCGGAGCTTATTACGGTGTGGGGCCCCGTATCGGAAAAGCCTATTCCTTGGGAAAAAAATATTTTCCGTCGGAGGAAAAACCGGAGTAAGAATAGAGGTCTCCGGATCTGACGGTTTCCCCTTGAAAATATGCCGGGCGCCGTCATTTCCGAATTATGATATGAAAGGAGAAGGAATTGAAGAATTTAAAATGTAACGGCCCTTCCAACGGCGGCTGGATTCCACGGGTAAAAGTGGGAGCATGCTTCCTGACTTGGATCCTGGTCGTGCTGCTTGTCTTCCCATCCGTTTCGTTCGCGGATGGAGAGAAGGAAGGGGCTTTGGATCTGAGAAAAATTCTATCCGTAAATTCGGTTCTCAGCGGAAGAGACGCGCCGCAGTGGTCGCCCGACGGTTCGCGGATCTGCTTTTTATCGGGGATGGGCGGCGGCCTGGGACTGTGGAGCTTGGGAACAGATGGCGGTCCGATGATGCTGCTCACCGAGGATGTCGGTCTCAAGGGAGTGGGATCCGTGGCTTCCCAGCGTCCCAGTTGGTCTCCTGATGGAGAATGGATCGCTTATGTTTCGAGCAAAGAGGGCGCCCCGGAGATATGGCTCTGGTCGGCCAAGGACGGTCGGGATGTCCGGCTGACCAACCTGGGTGCGAGAGTGAATGCCCTGAACTGGTCGCCCGATGGAAAGTGGCTGGTGTTTTCCGGTGATCGCTACGGCAATTATGATGTATGGAAGGTCTCCGTCCCTGACGGAAAAGTCGTTCGTTTGACTGAGGATCCCCGGCTGGAGGTTTTTCCGAGTTGGACGCCGGATTCCCGAAGCATCATCTATGCCCGGATGAATGACACTTGGGTGGATCACGAAATCATCGAGATGCCGGCTGAAGGAGGAGAAGCCCGGACGATCCTGCTGGAAAAGGATTTCTTCGACTATCGGGGAGGAACCGCCTTCGGCTATGCCAGGGTCTCGCCTGATGGAAAGTGGATCCTTTTCCGTTCTTCACGCAGCGGATGGCTCAATTACTGGGTTGTTTCCCGGAAGGGAGGAACGCCTCGGCCGGTGGCGGCGGAAGATTATGAGCAAAGCGAGGCGCTTTGGTCTCCCGACGGAAAGTGGATCGCCTTTATCTCCAACCATGACGGGACTCTGGATCTGAGAATCGCACCCGCCGCCGGCGGGCCAGCCAGAGTGCTGGCGGCGCCTCCGGGGATGGGCGTTATTTCCAAACCCGCATGGTCGCCTGACGGCAGCGCCCTCAGTTTTACCATGGAAACGCCGACGACGCCGGCCGACCTGTATACGGTCGCCCGCGAAGACGGAAAACTGCGGCGCCTGACCCATTCCTTGATGGGAGGAGGTATCGAAAGCCGGCTGGTGACTCCGGAGAAGATCCATTACCGCAGTGATGACGGCCTTACGATTTCGGCTTACCTTTACAGACCGAAAAAGATTCGGCAGGGAGACAAATTTCCGGGGATCATGTATATCCATGGAGGGCCGACGTCTCAATTCAAGGATACGTATCAAGCGAAAGTCCAGTATTTCGTCTCGCGGGGATATGTGTGTCTGCTTCCGAATATCCGCGGCAGCTCCGGGTATGGTATCGAATTCGCGGATGCCAACAACCGCTGCTGGGGACACTGTGATCTTAAAGACGTGCTGGCGGGAGTTCGGCATTTGAAAACCCTGCCCTATATCAATAAGGACAAGATGGGGATCACGGGAACCAGTTACGGCGGCATCATGACGATGGCGGCCGTGACGTTCGCTCCTGGTGTCTTTCAGGCCGCCGTCTCGTGTTCAGGGTACGCCGACATGAACTCATTCTTTACCACGGTTCCGGAGCTGCAGCACATGAAGCTTCTCGAATACGAACTCGGTCCCTGGCCCGAAAGCGAAGAGGTCTATCGCAAATGCTCTCCGATATTTTTTGTGGATCAGGTAGCCACGCCGATTTTCATCATCCACGGAGAAGGAGCTAAGGTGGCGTGGCGTCCGGGTCAGGCTTTGCCGAGGGAGGGCCTGCAGTTTGCGCGAGCCCTGGATCAGCACTATAAAATTTTTCGTTATAAAGCCTATCAAGGTGAAACCTATTATGTGTACAGCCGTGCCAACACGCATCAGATGCTGCTCGATATCGACGAATTTTTCGAGCAGTTTCTCAAGGACGACGTGGTGTCGGCAGCGCACTGAAAAACAGAGCCACGGATCGTGATGATTGAACGGGGAGGCCGGCCCGTCCGTCCTCCCCGGTTAGCCTGAAATCCAAGCGGGGAATGACGAGCGGTCCGGTCCGCGGTCGCGGCTTTTCCTCCGGATCGAGCGGCGAAGGAATGTCATACTAATGAAGAATAAAAGATTACCGGTTTTATTATTTGCTTTCATTCTGGGAAGCATCCTGGGTTATTTCATGTTTCGTCTGCTGGATTCAGGAAGAGCCGACGGCGTCCGTTCCGTGACGGCGGAGGAATCGGGGCGGCTTCCTCCCAGCATCATGCCGGTCGTTTTGCTGGCCGGCTCGGATTATGAAATGGGCTGCCAGTATGGGCGTCAGGCGGGCCCATGGCTGGAGATGAGAAAGAATGATGCTCTCTACGGTTGGGCCGGCGCCCTGAGCTTGTTCACCCGGGAAGAAATCAAGCAAAAACTCAAGGCGTCGCAGTTTTACATAAAAAAGTATGTCCCCGAAGCGGTTACCTTCATGCAGGGAATCGCGGACGGCGCTTCGGAAGCGGGTTGTCGACTGACATATTCGGATGTCCTGCTTCTCAATTCCGACTGGAGGCAGCCGATGGCTCCCGGGTTGAATCTTCCCGGAAGCGGAGAGCGGTTGGGTGGATGCTCGAATTGGGCCGCCTGGGGGGATGCAACCAGAGATGGTTCTCTGATCTGCCTCTCAACGGATGATGACCGATTCACATATCAGTTGACCGTATTGGCTTATCCGGAAACCGGCGCGCATTACGCGACCACGGTCAAGGCGGGTGAATTGGCACGGCATCTCGCCATCAATGACAGCGGCTTGTCCGTCGGTCTGGCGGCGGCGCCCGCGGAAAGAAAGCAGGATACGGCTCCGGGGCTGCCGGTTTCCATCGCCGTATTTCGCATGCTGAGGGATGCGGCCGGTGCCGAGGACGCCGAAAACATGCTGCGAAAGTGGGAGATTTGCGCTAAGCGGGGACAAAATTTCCTTTTGGCCGACACCTCGGGAAAAGCCTATGCGGTGGAAATGACGGCTTCCCTCAGAGCTTCCCGGGAACCCGGGGATTTCAAAGAAAGGGATTTTATCTATCAAACCAATAATTTTTTAAGCGAACGGCTGCAGCCCGCCGCGCGGGGCACGACCTTTGCCCTCAGCAGCATGTCGCGCAATCGTCAAATCTTTCATTTTCTCGACACGTTTCATGGTGATGTGGATACGGCTTTCGCCAAGATGATGCTGAGAGTACCGGGAGAACGTGTTATAGGATCTCCTTTGAGCATGCGGCAGGTGATCGGGGAGCCGCGCAAGGGGCCGGGAGGGGCCCTGCTCGTTTGCACCGGGCGGGCGGCGCCTTCTCCCGTCGCTTCCGTGGAAGACAACTATCTGATCGAACCCACTTATTCGTTCTACCGGATGGAATTAGCCGGTTCTCCTCAGGAAACCGTTGACAGCGGTATCGGTGATGCCTATGCGGCTTTGTCCCGTGCTTACGTACCGCTTCGGGTATTGGACATCAGCGATGTCGCTTATGCCGAGTCGAACAGGATCTTCAGCCGTGCGGCCCGGGAGTATTACCGGGCACTCTCGCGCTCGGATCAGGGCCGGGTCGCCGCCGGACGGGAGAGGCTGGACCTGTGGGCAAAAGCGCTTTCGGCAAGCGCCCGGTCCCAGGCTCTGGCCAACCGGTTGTGCAACCATCTGGTTCCGCCTCCCACAAGCCCCGAAGCCCTTTTTTCAAGCGGAATGGTGGAAGAAAAATAGTATATATCCAATTTTAAAACACGGGTGTTGGATTCTCCTTTGGCTAGATATATAATATATGATTGAGCGGAGAATAACGCTCATGTATATTACATCAAGGAGTTTTCATGAAAAAGCCGCTTGTTTTTTTATTCGTGTTCTTCAGCATATGCTGTTTATATTCCGGACTGGATGCCCAGTCCGCGGATCCTTTCATTATCGATGTAGAGCCCGCAAAACTGACTCCGGCCAAGGAACAGGCTTTCCGCTGGCTTCAGCAGCGGTACGAAGAGCTTTCCGCTATCAATCATAAGATATGGGAATTTGCGGAAGTCGGTATGGAAGAGTACAGATCCTCCCGGCTGCTCTCCGAGTATTTGGAGAAACAAGGATTTAAAGTGACCTCGAATGCAGCCGGGATGCCGACGGCTTTCGTCGCGGAATACGGTTCCGGTAATCCCGTGATAGGGATCCTTGCCGAGTATGATGCTTTACCCGGACTCTCGCAAGAAGCGGTTCCTTATAAGAAGCCGTTGATCGAAGGAGGCGCCGGTCACGGATGCGGTCACAACATCTTCGGGGTTGCCAGTGCGGCAACGGCCGCAGCCTTGAAGAACGTCATGGAGAAGAACAATCTGGAGGGGACGATCAAGTTTTTCGGATGTCCCGCTGAGGAAATCGGCGTGGGTAAAGCCTTCATGGCCCGGGAAGGCGTGTTTGACGGTCTTTCCTGCTGCCTGCAGTGGCATCCCGGTTCGTCGAACAGTGTTTCCCTGGGTTCCAGCAGCGCCATCAATCAGTTTGAAGTGGAATTTTTTGGGAAATCCGCCCATGCCGCGGGCGATCCCTGGAGTGCCCGGAGCGCCTTGGATGCGGTGGAATTAACGAATGTGGGCCTCAATTATTTGAGGGAGCACCTGAAACCCACTGCCCGCATTCATTATGTCATCATGGACGGCGGGGACGCTCCCAACATCGTTCCGGATTACGCGAGAGCGTGGTATTTTGTGCGTGACCTCGATCGGGAGAGTTTGGAAGAGGATTATGAACGGGTTTTGGATATCATCGACGGCGCCGCAAAAATGAGTGGGACGACCTATAAGGTTCACTTTCGCAGCGGAGCGCACGAGATGCTTTCCAACCGAACCGGGAATGAGATCGTATTCAGTAATTTGCTGCTTGTGGGTCCTCCGGAATTCACTCCCGAGGAACAGGACTTCGCGCGGGAAATCCAGAAAAACTGCAGCGTCGAAACGATTGGACTGAAAAGCACGATCCAGGAATTGAGGATACCGCAGCGGAGTTGGGGAGGGGGATCGACCGATGTCGCGGAAGTCAGTTGGCTGACCCCCACCACCAATCTGAGTGTGGTGGCGAAACCCGCCGGAACTCCCGGACATCACTGGTCGACGACCGCCTGCGGCGGGATGTCCATCGGGCACAAGAGTATGCTGACGGCCGCCAAAGTGATGACCGCGGCGGGCCTGGATATGTTAACCCATCCGGAACAGATCCAGAAGATGCGCGCGGATTGGGAACGGGCTACGGCCGGTAAACCCTACAGGTCACCGATCCCTCCGGAGATGCAGCCTCCGATCAAACCGGAATCCAAATAATACGTCGGCGGGGCCGAGGGACCATGGAATAAAACGGGGGAAACCGCCGTTCGCGGCGGTCTCCCCCGATATAGATCGACTTGCGAGATCCGGTTCAGCGCCGGATCGGATTTTTTCTCGTGTCGGGCAGCGGCTTGCGGGGCAGCATCTCGTCGCGCATGGCGGTGTGATACACGAACGCCGCCATGATGACCGACGACTGAATCAGGTCCTCCGGAA
>CAYSQW010000019.1:0-51205 GCA_964433135.1 uncultured Eubacteriales bacterium | reverse complement strand
GCGGAAGCGCCGAGCAAACCGCCGTTTTCACGGCGTTAAAAATCGCGTCTAAGAGGCGACTCCTTACAGCCGTTCCTTCCAACCCGCCCCGCCCTGACATTAAGGAAAAAGCACTAAATATAGAGCAGGCAAGAACCTGGATGAGCCACGGAGCAAGATTGCCGTGGCGGCAAGACTGTATATGGTGAGGCGTACTCAGGTACGTCGAACCAGATCAGGCGATGCCGACGGGGTGAGATTGCTTCGCCCGAAGGGGGAAGTAAGCTGATAAAATTCAACCTATGATAGACAATGCATCAATTCTAAAACTCGATTAAGTTTGACGGCTTTGCTCTGTTCAAGTGGGGCTTTTATTCCAATCTTTATCAGCTTATTTCATGGCTCATTCAGGTCAGAGGAAGCGGGCGATGGCGTAGAGAAGAACCACCCCCCCCATCGTCCCCGCATACGTCCACTGCGGCCGGCGATCGGAAAGCCAACTGCCTGAGATTCCGATCCAAAATCCCAGCGGAACGAGTATCAGCGCCGCCGCCGCACCCAAGCTGCCGCTTACAAAAATGTGATCGATAACTTTGGGCAGCCCACCGGCCACCCAGTATTTATAGTTTATGACGTAAGTGATAACCAGCGCAAAAGCCGCATTGCTTCCGATCGCGCTCATAAAGCCGGCGGCCGCGCTGCGAAATACCCGGAGTTTGTCTTCTTTCATAAACCAAGTGGCAAATGCATCGAAAATCAATCCCATCATGAAGATGCCCAACAGGTGGCAGTAAAACGGGGCGGCATTGGCCAGTTTGAAAAGCGCGGCGAATATACCGAGAACGGTGGACGATCCCGGGCGGTTAACGACGCCCCTGCCGACTGCGAGGATCAGGAATGCCATGGCGGCCAATATGACGGAATAACGGGGAACATTATTCTGTGACAACACATCTCCGACGAAGACCTCATTGATCCCCCAGAGGGAGCCGAATAATAGCAGCCAGGCCCAATTTTGTAGTTTTCGCATCTTATTTCTCCTTTTTCTCCTTCCGATCGTATGCTGAAGTGATCCGTCCGGCATGTGCGGTCGCATCCGACATCCAATGTCCGAGCAGAAAATCTACGATTTCCGCCACTCCGTCGGGATGAAAAGTCGGCGCTGACATGGGAACCGGATCCGTGGCCACCGCAGCCAGGATACGGCCTTTGACACATTCGGGGCCTCTTTTTGTTCCCGGAGCGAAAACCATGATCTTTTCCAGCGACTCATCTCCCTTTCCGCCTTCGACCAGTACGACATCCATATCTCCGAAACAGGCCTTTGCCAGACCGGTAAAGTTTTTCGATTTCGGTGCCGGCCGCATCACGGCCCAACTCCCGGAAGAAAGAAGTGAAACACCGTCGGCGCCGGCGCTACTGAATTTCGACGAGTCCGTACCATCATGATCGAGATCAAATCCGTGCGGACAGTGCTTGATGACGCCCACGGAAAAGCCACGGCTTTTAATCTCTGGAATCAAGCGCTGGAGGAGGTGCGTTTTCCCACTTTCCGAATAACCGACAAAAGCAATTATGTTCATGAATCTTTTTGTATTTCCTTCCGAAACGGCTTAGCTTGTCGACCAAAATCCGGGCCGGATGCCCCAGGATTGATTTATTAGCACACGGTCCCATCCGTGTCAACGGGACTCAAGAAAAGGACATAAAATCCGTTTTCTCTCACGCGATCAGAGACCCAGTTCTGAATGGATTCCCTGCATCGCCCGCAAACACAGAGACAGAAAATCATCCAGTTCCATCCCGATGTTTTTGATCTGCTCGATATCTTCCCGTTTGGCTCCTCGGGCAAAGCTCTTTTCCTTGTATCTTCGCTTTATGAACTCCAGGTCCACTCCCGCCAGCTTTTTCTCCGGATGCATAAGGGTGGCGGCGATGATAAGTCCCGTCAGCGGATCTACGGCATAAATGCCCCAGTCCATCTCAGAGCGGCAGGGCACCCGTCCTGAATGAGCTTGGATCGCATACAGGACATCCTCGTCTACCGGTGTATCCTCCAGCATTCGGATCGTTTCCGACCCGTGCCGTTCAGGATCCTTGTCGGTGATCTCATAATCGAGATCATGAAGGATACCGGCCAACCCCCATTTTTCGACATCCTGTCCCCGTTCCTCCGCCAACATTCGCATGCAGGCTTCAACGGCCAGACAGTGCTTTACCAGATTCTTGTTTTTCAAATGTTTTTTTACAAGAACCAATGCTTCATCACGTGTCATATATCATCTCCTTTCCTGGATTTCCGTATATTTCGTTTCCCTTGTTTCGATCAACCCGTGTTTTCCGGGGGGGGACGCCGTCCCCTTTTCTTATCGTCGCTTTTCTTTTCGTTTTCAACTTCATCTTCAACCGTTTCCTTTTCCTTTTCCACGATTCGATCCATAACGACAACGACGATCCCGGTTTCGGCCTTTTCCTTTTCATCTTTCACCTCTACCGAGATCTCGTAAACGCCCGCCTCTTCCGGGTACCATTCCCACTTGCTTTCTTCAGCGCTTTCCAAGACGGGCTCTCGATCACCCGTTCCGATAAAGGAATAAAAATATCCCCCCGCCGGAACGATGGTCATCGGACGGAGGAAAAAGGAAAACTCCGGTTTATGGAAGCCGACGGGAGAGGCATTGAACGCCACTTCCTCGTTTGTAAAAGACGCCCCCTTGCCCGCTGACTTCAAAGTAACGGCGATCTCTTTACCGAGTAGATCCAGGTGGGTTATGTCCTGATCCTCATCATAAGTGCTTACCAGCAGAAAAGGATCCAGCCACAAAGCATTAGACATAATCTGCGACTCGGCCTTATACGTTCCCCGTCGTTTTCCTGTCTCGACGTCAAAACAAACAGCGGTCTCTGATTGTGAAGTCGCGATCAATCTGTTATCGATCAGCTCCAGCTGAAATCGGCTCCGAGCCGGAATCATATCCCACCAGTGGATATCCCCCCGGATTTTATTCATACAAAACACAACATTGTTCCAGCTGGTAAGGTAGATTCTTTTGTTGTCGAAAACAGGGGGGACGTCCACCCGCCCTCCGGTGCGCACCTTCCATTTCCTTTTTCGTCGCGTCAGGTCTAGACAGTGGAAGCTGTGATCCTCCGTTCCGAAATACAGCAGGGAACCATCGACGGCCATTGATGTGAGGGGAATCTCGCCGATTACAAAGGTACCCGCTGATCGGCCGGCATGATCAACAAAGTAAAGTGTATGATCGCTGCAGCCGAAAATAATCAAATCCTGGGCCCCCACGATATTGGAGCTGATGGTGCTTTCGACCTTGAATCTCCAAAGCTCGGCACCGTCGCTGCCCTGAAGGGCGGCCAACTCCCCTTCAGACGTACCTAAAAAGACCTTTCCGTCACTTGCCAACATCCCGGGATTGATGCCGTCCGCTATCTTCTTCTCCCATATCCGTTTCCCCTCGACATCCAGACAAAACAGACGATGCAAGCCGTCATGGACATAAATATGTTTTTCACCAAGGACGGGAGCACTGACGAGATCATCCGATACTTTGCTGCGCCAAACTGTTTTCTGCGTCTTCGGGTCGATGCAGAAAACTCTTCCTCCACGAGTGGAAAAGAACAAACGGTCTTCTTTCTTTTCAATCCGGTCGATGATTTCACCATCATATTCCCATCGCGATTCCGCTTTGACCGGAAAGATCACTCCCGTGGGATAAGGCTCCGGTTTGGATCTGAACAAGGCGCACCCCACCGTGAAAACACACGACAAGAAGGCGACGATAATTCTCTTCATGGTACCGGAGGACACATGATAGCACTTTTCACGGAATCCACTCAAATCTTTACAGATTTTAAACAAGTTGTTATCATGCCAGAGGAAACTTATCATGATCAATTACGTTTTGCTCTATAAAATCAAAAAACGCGTTAAACACATCCTTAAGAAAGAGATCGCTGAAGAACAGCTGGAGACAACCGAGAAGACGTGCATGGGGTGTATCTGCGACGACATCAGCTGGGGAATCTATGACCTTCTTAAAGACGATGCCGCTTCCCCGGACTCAAAAAAAAAGAAAAGTTGACGTTGGAACCGTTTCTCGGATTAAAAGAAAGCTCCCGTTTATTCCGTGGCACCGGGATCTTTCTTCCCTCGTGTTTGGGCCGCCAGTTTTTTGCGCTCACGCCACCATTCCATGCGTTTTTCGATCTCACGCTCCCGACCTAATTTCCCAGGTCGATAATACGTTTTCTCACGCAGATGTTCGGGAAGGGTGGTCATAGCCGTTACGGAATAAGGATTATCATGGGCGTACTGATAATCCTTTCCGTATCCGGTCTCCTTCATTAGTTTGGTGACGGGATTCCGAAGGTGAAGAGGAACCGGATCATACGGTCGTGCCTCCGCATCATGCCGGGCCTGTTTCAGTGCGGTATATACACGATTGCTCTTGGGTGCCGCCGCCAGGTAGATCGCGGCTTCCGCTAAAGCCAACTCGCCTTCAGGAAGACCGATGAATTCAAAAGCCTGTTTGGCATGGATGGTGACGGCCAACGCCTCGGGATCGGCCAATCCTATATCTTCGGTGGCGAAACGCACCAACCGTCTCAGGATGTAGAGAGGATCTTCCCCGGCGACCAGCATGCGGGCCATCCAATACAGGGCTCCGTCTGGATCGCTGTTGCGCAGGCTCTTATGAAGAGCCGAGATCAGGTTGAAATGTTCCTCCCCCTTTTTATCGTAAACCAGAGTCCTTTTTTGTAGCGCCTCTTTGATATGATCCACCGAGATACTTTCCCCTTCAACCAAACTCGCTGATATCTCCATGGTATTCAAGGCGCGTCGTGCATCTCCTCCCGAATATTCGATAAGTATGCGCAAAGCATCCTCATCGATGGCAAGTTTCCGTTTTCCCAAACCGCGGGTCTCATCATTCAGCGCTTCTAGAAGGATGCGCTCCAAAACCTCCGCTGCCAGTGGATTCAAAGCCAGAACCTTGGCCCGAGACAGCAGTGGAGCGATCACTTCAAAAGAAGGGTTTTCCGTCGTTGAGCCGAAGAGAATGATATCTCCCTTCTCAACATAAGGCAGGAACGCTCCCTGCTGGGCCTTGTTGAAACGGTGAATTTCATCGATAAACAGAATCGTGGGCTGCCCGTAAAGCTTACGATGGCTCTCGGCCTGAGCCATGACCTGTTTGACTTCCTTGATTCCGGCCAAAACCGCGCTGAAAAACATGCACGGATATTGGAAATTGCGGGAGAGGAGGTTGCCGAGAGTGGTTTTGCCCGAACCCGGCGGCCCCCAGAAAATCAGCGAAACCAAACGGCCGTCGGATATCATACGCGAAAGCAATCTGCCCTTGCCGATAATATGTTCCTGACCGTAGAACTGGCTCAAAGACCGAGGGCGCATGCGCTCAGCCAGGGGAATCTGGTCCTTAGAAGCGGGTATGTTCATGGGAATCCATGCAAAAGATTATAACAAAATACCGACCTGTATAACCAGTCGAAACGGCCGCGCATGAGAGCGAAACCGGAACCGAGTGGAAATCGAGCCCTTTCTTGACCTTACCGTTTTTCCATGCTAAGGTTAGGCTTGATTTTGCTCTTCCCCGCCGCCGGGAAAAAGGGAATGTTATGTCCCCGTTATTGTGATCGAAACAGATGGGTGCTGAAAAGAAGAATCCGACCGGAAAGGACAAACTGGTATACCGCTTGCATGAAGTCAGCCGCATTACCGGTATTGATCCCAAAACCATAGAAGAATGGGAGAAAGAGTTCTATTTTCTACACGCGGGCCAAACCGCCTCCGGGAAGAAAATATTCAGAAAAAAAGAGCTCTCCATTATGCTGCGGCTGAAAGAGCTGCTGGACATTCAGGGTTTGACGCTGGCGGGAGCCAAAAGAAAAATCGAATTGGAATTCGGGATCAAGGGATCAACCGCGATCCACCCCGACCGCCTCAAGAAGGTCTTGTTCGAGGTCCGGGACCGGCTGCAGGAAATAACCACGGTTCTCGATAAAAAGTAGATCTTCATATCTTTCTCATTTTTTCATTTTGTTAAAAATCTCGACTCTGCTATAATAGGTCTCCCTTAGGTCGGGACGTGGCGCAGCCTGGTAGCGCACACGCTTGGGGTGCGTGGGGTCGGCGGTTCAAATCCGCCCGTCCCGACCATTTACAGACGCTTGAAAACCTGACTGCGGCCGATTTCGCCCGTTGCTTACGGTATCAGGATTATTCTCGGATGGATAACCCATCAACATTATCGTATAATAGGCAGGCATGCATTGATTCTCCAATCTCATGAACAAAACCGCGGCCAATCATCTCGTCCATGAGAAGAGTCCCTATCTTAGGCAGCACGCCACCAATCCCGTCAACTGGTTCCCCTGGGGCCGCGAAGCGTTTGAATCCGCCCTGAAAGACGACAAACCCATCTTTCTTTCCATCGGATACTCCACCTGCCACTGGTGCCACGTCATGGAGTCGGAATCTTTCGTAGATCCCGATGTGGCGGCCCTGATGAACGAGGCCTTCGTTTCGATAAAAGTCGATCGGGAAGAACGGCCCGACATCGACCGCCTCTATATACACGCCTGCCAGCTTATGACCGGACAGGCGGGGTGGCCGCTGACCATCATCATGACTCCGGAGCGGAAGCCTTTTTTCGCCGGAACCTACATCCCCAAACACGATCGCTACGGAAGAATGGGAATGCTGCGATTGATTCCCCGAGTGATGGATCTCTGGAAAAATCAACGTTCGGAACTTGTCCGATCCTCGGAAACCATTATCGCACGGCTGGAACCCGTCTCTTCCGGAACACATCCGGCCCCTTCCCTCCCGGATTTGAGCAAAGCCGGATATACCGAGCTCAAACGAAGTTTCGACTCCGAATACGGAGGATTCGGCCGCGCGCCCAAGTTTCCCATCCCGCATCATCTTTCTTTCTTGCTGAGATACTGGCGGCGTACCGGAGAGGAAGAAGCAAGACGGATGGCAGAGGACACTCTCCGGAAAATGCGCCGGGGGGGCATTTTCGACCAGATCGGCTTCGGTTTTCATCGTTATTCCACGGATCGCCGCTGGTTTCTCCCGCATTTCGAAAAGATGCTGTATGACCAGGCACTGCTCACACACGCCTATACCGAGGCCTTCCAAGCAACGAGAGAAGCTGAATATGGAGAGACCGCCCGCCGGATCTGCGCTTATGTCCTGCGCGACATGGTATCGGACGAAGGCGCATTCTATTCCGCCGAGGATGCGGACAGCCCCGGTGGAGAAGGGCGTTTCTATACCTGGAGCTGGGAAGAGATCGAAAAGGTCCTTTCTCCACTGGAGACGTCCACGGCGGCTCATTTCTACCGCTTGCGCCGGCAAGGAAACTTTACCCCGGAAGCCGACGGCTCTTTTCAAGGACTCAATATTTTATCCGCCGATTCGGATGCGGAAGATCCCCGCTTGGAACCGATAAGAAAGAAGTTGTTTCACTCCCGCCGGAAACGGCCCCGGCCGCTCCGGGACGACAAAGTGCTTGCCGACTGGAACGGATTGATGATCGCCGCTCTTGCCGAAACGGCACGGGTTTTTAAAAAGCTGGAATATGCCGGGGCGGCCGAACGTGCCGCCGGATTCATCCTTTCCCGAATGCGGCAGCCGGACGGAGGGCTCTGGCACCGTTTTCACAGCGGGGAAGCCGCCATCAAAGCCTACGCCGACGACTACGCTTTCATGATCTGGGGCTTGATCGAATTGTATGCAACGACTTTCACGCCGGGTTATCTCCGCTCCGCGCTGAAGCTGAACCAATACTTCACCGATCATTTTTGGGATCAGGAATCCGGCGGATATTTTTTCACCCCTGACAACGGGGAGTCCCTATTCTGGCGGCGCAAGGAAATCACCGACGGCGCGGTTCCCTCAAGCAATTCGATCGCGCTTTTCAACCTGATTCGTCTCTCGCGTTTAACCGCCTCCGCGACATTAGAAGTCCAGGCCGTCCGTCAGGCGGAGGCTTGGCGGAAATCCGCAGCGGAGGCCCCATCGTCTCATACACGGCTTCTCTGTTCTCTCGAATATTTGGACGGACCTTCGAGCGAGGTCGTCATCACCGGCCGCTCCACGGCTTCGGACACGCAAAAGCTGCTTCAAGCACTCCGGGGCAATTTCCTCCCCAACACCGCCGTTGTTTTTATCCCCACCGATACGGATCCTTCGGAAATCCTCGAACTGGCTCCTTTTTCCCGATCGTTCCCTCGTGACCGCAAAACCGCCCGGGCCTATGTTTGTCGAGGTTATCAGTGTCAAGAACCCACATCGGACCCTCAAATTCTGATCCGGCAGTTGGAAGGAAGGGTGAAAAAGACATTTTCATAACCACCTCCACGTGCTACAATTGCGGGCGTTGGAAGCAAATCTCAATCGTTGACTCAGCTTTGCGTCTCATACCGGGAAAGAAAGGTATTGAAATAGGCCCATGAAAATCAAACCACTCATTCTATTGACTAACGACGACGGATTCACAGCTCCCGGCATCACGACCCTGCATCAACATCTACTTGAACTGGGAGAAACCTATATCGTGGCGCCCGATCGTGAGCGGAGCGCCGCCTCTCTGGCGCTGTCGCTTCATAATCCCCTCCGCGTCAAAGCGGCCCGCCCCCGGGTGTTTGCCGTCGACGGGACACCGGCGGACTGCGTCTATGTCGCCATCCAAAAACTGCTTCCCCGAAAACCGGACATCATCATTTCCGGTATCAATCCCGGACCCAACCTTGGTCAGCAGGACATTTCCTATTCAGGAACCGTAGCGGCGGCCGTCCAGGGTACTTTTTTCATGATCCCTTCTCTGGCCGTATCGCTCCTTCCGGATGCGGGCGGGCACTGCGCTTTCGAGTTCACCGCCAAGATCGCCGGGTTCGTCGCCGACCGGATGCTCCGGAGCAATGGGTTTCCCGGAATCACGATCAATCTCAACGTCCCCCCCCCTCCCTTTCGCGGGATCAAGATCGCTCCCCTGGGACAAAAACACTACCACCCCGAGATCATTGTCAGAAAAGATCCTCGCAACCGGGATTATTATTGGATCGGAACGGGTACTCCCAAGGCCGTCGGCCCGCCCGACAGCGATGTCATGATCATCAAATCAGGCTACGTTACGGCCACTCCTTTGCAACGCGATTTTACGGCTTATAAAACAGCGGAAGACTCATCATTCGCCGATCTTTTTTCCAATATTCCCGTAAAATCGGGCTGAAATCAGAACAGTGCAACCAACGAGGTCACCACAATCCCGGCTATCGTCACCCCAAGGATGATGGCGGGAAAAGCATAACGCGGTTTGATCCCGAAGAGGATCGCCGCTACGGCCCCCGTCCATGCGCCGGTGATGGGCAGCGGAATGGCGACGAACAGCGTCAGTCCGATCGCCCCATATTTCATAACCTTCATCCCCCTGCGGTAGGTCCGTTGGTAAAGCCACTTGAAAAAGTTTTCCACAAATTTGATATGGGAAAGACCTTTCCGGATCGGCTCCAGAAAATAGATAATCGGGAGTACCGGAATCAAGTTCCCCACCCAGGAAATCAGATAGGCCTGGATCATGGGCATCTTGAAATGCAGAACCGCTAACGGAATCGCCCCCCGTAGTTCGAAGATGGGCATCATGCTGACGACCAGAGTGATGATTTCTTTACTCAGATGCCAATTTTTCAATATTTCCACAAAATCGTTAAGCATAGGACCTACTATACAGAAGCCCTCCGGAAAGTCAAACAAACAGCCCGCTAACACGGTGGTTCTTATTTATCCCGATCAGCTCCACCGGTTGCCATTTCCCGGTTTCGATGTCAGAATGAAGGCGGATAAGATTCATATTCTATGGAACAAGACATCAGCATGAAAAACATCGATCCCGATTTGAAAATCAGAAAAATCGAGCAGGCACTCGATAGATTGATTGAGCATCAGGGATCCTGCCGACTCTGTCCCCGGAGCTGCGGCGTTGACCGTCAAAACGCCGAAAAAGGATTTTGTCGATCCACATGGCGGATTTCCCTGTCCCATCACCTGCTTCACTTCGGGGAAGAACCCATCATCAGCGGATCGCGACCTGATCATCCGTCCTCGACCCATCCGTCCGGCGGTCGGCGCGGATCGGGAACCCTTTTCTTTTCCGGCTGCAGTCTCAAATGTGTTTTCTGTCAGAATTACCAGTTGAGTTGGGAGAATCGGGGTTCCGAAATCAGCGCCTTAACCCTGGCCGCCTACATGCTCGATCTTCAGACCCGGGGAGCCTGGAATATAAACCTCGTTTCACCATCTCATTACCTTGTCCCTCTCCTTCAGGCTCTGCTGGAAGCCTACCGCCGGGGTTTGACGATCCCACTGGTGTACAACTCCCACGGCTACGAAACGGTGGATGTTCTGAGATGTCTGGAAGGGATCGTCGATGTCTATCTTCCCGATCTGAAATATTTTTCCCCCGAACTCTCCGGTCGGTTGAGTCAAGCCCGTGATTATTTCGCCTACGCCGCGCCTGCACTGCTCGAGATGCAGCGCCAACAGCAACGCCTAATCCTGGATGTTCACGGGATGGCCGAAAAAGGCGTCCTCGTCCGCCATCTCGTACTACCGGGACAGATCCGGGACTCGCTCTCGATCCTCGATTGGATGTCCACACACCTTTCCTCCTCAATCGGGCTGAGCTTGATGAGCCAGTACCATCCCTGTCATCAAGCACCGGAAGATCTGCGCCGCGGCCTGACGGCACGGGAATACCATGAAGTCATTCGGGCCGGGGAAGCGTCCCCATTCGAAACCATTTTCATCCAGCCGAAGCCCTTTGCGCCCGGGGAACATCTCATGCCAGACTTCAGCCGGCGTGAGCCGTTTGATTGGGGTTCATGAGCATCTTCCGTTAATAAAAGTCTCCGGATGAACGCCGGAAACTTCTTTACGGATAAACGATCGGCTTAAGGAGGTATTCCATGCGAAAAGCCGTGGTCACGGTCCTGGGCTTCTGGCTGCTTTCGGCCGCCGCCGGGATCCACGCACAACAGAATTCGATTCAACTCGAGGAATTGACATGGATGGAAGCGGAAGCGGCCCTCCCACGATACGAAGTCGTCATGATAGCCCTGGGAGCGCGCTCAAAGGAACACGGCCCTCATCTTCCGCTCAAGAACGATTATGTTATGGCGGAATATTTAAAGCGACGGGTCATGGAAGAAGTACCGGTCGCCGTGCTTCCCACCCTGCAGTACGGCTATTATCCGGCTTTTCTGGAATATCCCGGTTCCATATCGTTGCAGGCGGAAACGTTCACTCGAATGATCGTCGACATCTGTACTTCCATGCACGGATACGGAAAGAAAAAGTTCTACGTTCTCAACACCGGAGTCTCGACTCTCCGCCCGCTCCAATCCGCCGCCGAGGCGCTGGAAGCCTTCGGCATCACCCTCCGTTATCTGAATATTCTGAAAGCGGATGAATCGCTTCCTTCCGAGCTTCTCCAACAGGAGGGCGGCACCCATGCCGATGAGAGTGAAACCTCTATGATGTTGTATATCGCCCCGGAAATCGTCAGGATGGAGAAAGCGGTAAAAGATCTGGATATGCGCCCCCGGCGCAGAGGGCTGACTCGGGATCCCGAGAGAAAAGTCGCTTACAGCCCAACCGGAATCTGGGGCGATCCGACGCTGGCGACGAAAGAAAAAGGCGAAATCATCGTCGAACACACCATTCGTGTGATCGTCGCTCAGATCAAGTCGTTGATCGAGTTCAATCCGGACTGAATCACTCTGATCGGTTCATCATTCTAAGGGAGCTGATCTTCAGGAATCCCCAGGGCTTCAGCCATATCCCGAAGCTTGCGCTGGATCCTGCGCACATTTTCAGGCCCCATTCGAAAAAGGTGCTTCTGGGCCTGGTTCATTTTTTCCCAAGCGGGATTGACGATCTCATAAGAGATCAGTTTCTTTTCCAAACGGACCTCGGTATCCACCACGGGGACTTCCAGCAGCACCGCGGCGGCGCGTATCAGAGTTCCCCGGAAATCCACTCCGGGATAGCCCAATTCCCGGTAGGCTTTCTGCATGAGGGGCTCCAACTGCCGGTAAAACCGAACAATGAATTCCGTATCCAGGGAAATGAAGACATCTGAAACCGGATCGTACCTATGGAAGCTCTCGGGAGCCATAACTGAATATCCGTTTTTTTCCACCACCGAGAATTCTCCACTCGGCTTAAAAAATCCGACCTGAGGCCGGGGGCTCAATCCGTGAGCGATATTATCGGCGGCAGCTACGAATGTCCGGACTATGTCGTCGGTGGAAAGCCACTTCGACAGCAGGGCATGAGGAGAGATCTCCGCCATGCGCTCCCGGATTACGGCATCGCTTTCCTCCAGGTCCACGGACAGCGGCTCCACGTCTTCCACTGCGGCGGTTTCGGTCTCTGACTCCGATTGAAGTGGAACGACGCTCTCAATGATTTCGGTTTCCGGTTCCTCGAGTTTAGGTCGATCCGCGATAAATAAATAATAAACCCCCACCGCCGCGACGATCAAAATGACGAAAGCGGCGGCGAAAAAGATGACTTTTCTTTTATCATCCATAACTTTTTTTTCTTCATCCATGAGATTGTTCCTTTCTTATATCGTACCGGAATCCATGACGCGTTCCTCTTCGCCGGAGTCCGGCATAACCTTAATCTTTTCGATCATGATGTTTCCCTCGCCGGTTGTCAAAGACAGCTTGGCCCCTTCGGTTCCCAGCTGCAGGAAGAAGTCATCTCCCTCAAGCCGTGTTTCCCCATCGAAGGCGCTTTTCAATTCGCCGGAGGGAGTCGCCCCTTCGATTGAAGCATTCACTTCCGGCTGGAGATAAACGATCAGATCCCCTTGCTCGACCCACAAGGTGATCACGTCGTCCGGATGCAAATCGTACAGCTCCACCGTTATGGTCCCCTCTCTTGTCATCAACGACAGCGATCCGGAAAAATTAAGCACTTCTATATCACCAGTTTCCACTTCAACGGAAGCACGGCCGAAAACATCGGTTATGGTGATATCTCCATTCCGCGTGAACAGACGCTTGCATTCGACGAAACGGGGGACTCTGATGAAAAAATCTATGGTGTCTTCTTCTTCACCCTCGAGCCGCTCCGGCTTAACCGTAATGAAGTCTTCGAATCTGTCCAACTCGATCTCCGGAGGACGATAGCTGCTCCTCAACCATGCCATCCCCGGGCGGAAAGGATACCCTGACGGATTTTCCGCCATGATGTTCACTTCTTCCCGGTCCCAGCCTTCGATATGAATACTGCCTCGCGTATTTTCCACCTGCACGACCCCCCCGGGAGACAGCGGCAGCGTCTCTTCATAGGAATTCCGCATCCAGGAAGGCGCCCCCGCCGGATCCTCTAAGATCGCGATAATACAGGAGGAAAATCCGAGAACAACAACGATTGGAACAATTCGTATAATCTTAAACATGCCTCCCTCCTCAAGTTGTTATTATACGACATTCCGCGTAAAATTCCATTTTTTCTCCCTTCTCATTGAATTCATTTAAATACGAAGCGAAATTTGTTAATATCTATTTTTGTATTGAATGCAGGCTCAATGATATAGAAAATCGGAGTCGTTTTTATACATTCGATTCAACCGAAGGCATCCACGAGGAGGAAAAATGGGCGGATTGTTCGGAGTTGTATCCCGTGACGACTGTATGCAGGATTTATTTTACGGAACCGATTATCATTCTCACTTGGGAACACGCCGCGGAGGCTTGGCGGTCAAAAACAGCGATGGCATCGTCAGGCACATCCACAGCATCGAAAACGCGCCTTTCCGCACTAAATTTGAAACCGATATCCCGAGGATGCATGGAAATAAGGGGATCGGCATCATCAGCGATTACGAAGATCAACCGCTGATGATCCATTCTCATCTCGGACATTACGCTCTCGTGACCGTCGGCGTGGTCACCAATACCGAGCAATTAATACAAAAAGCCTTCTCTCATAAACGCATCCACTTCGCCGAAATGAAGGGAGGAGAGGTCAATCCAACGGAGCTGGTAGCTTCCCTGATCAACCAGGAAGACTCTTTTGAAGACGGAATTCGAAACGTTCAGGAATCCGTTCAGGGCTCATGTTCCCTGCTGATCTTGACCGATTCAGGGATTTATGCGGCGCGCGACAAGTTGGGGCGCACTCCGATCGTAATAGGTGAAAAGCCCGGGGCCTACAGCGCGACATCGGAAACATGTGCCTTTCCCAATTTAAACTTCACGACTCATAAATTCCTCGGACCCGGAGAAATCGTTTTTCTCTCCGAAGAAGGCGTCCAACAAATAAAGCCGCCAGGTTCCAAGATGAAAGTTTGCGCTTTTCTTTGGGTATACTATGGATATCCGGCTTCGACTTATGAAGGCATCAATGTCGAGATGGTTCGCAACCGCTGCGGCGCCCGACTGGCGCGCCGCGATGACCTCAAGATAGATTTCGTCGCCGGCATTCCGGATTCCGGCACGGCTCACGGCCTGGGCTATGCAAGCGAAGCGGGGATCCCTTTCAAGCGGCCTTTCGTCAAATACACGCCGACCTGGCCCCGCAGCTTCATGCCGCAGAACCAGCAGGTCAGAAACTTGGTTGCCGGTATGAAGCTTATCCCCATTCAGGAACTCATCACCAAAAAAAAATTGCTGTTTTGTGAAGATTCCATCGTTCGCGGAACTCAACTTTCGGATACGATCAAAAGGCTTTACCAATTTGGGGCCGAAGAGATCCATATGCGACCGGCCTGTCCACCCCTCACATACGGCTGCAAATACCTCAATTTCTCCCGTTCAAAGTCAGAGCTTGACCTGGCTGCAAGAATGGCCGTCAAAGAACTGGAAGGCGATGAGAATAACCACCTTGCGGCCTACACCCGGGAAGGATCGGAGCGGTATCAATCCATGGTGGAACAAATCGGCAAACGACTCGGATTGACCTCGCTGCGTTACCAGAGGCTTGATGATTTGATAGACGCAATCGGACTTCCGCCGGATAAAGTCTGCACCTATTGCTGGAACGGAAGGGAATGAGCCTGAGGGAAGCGACGCCCTCACCTCCATGTCGCGGATTGAGACAAAGAATCGATGATGTCCCCCTCCCCGCCTCCGAATGAATTCTGCTGCTTCAGGCATTTGATCTGGAGGATGACGGACTGATTCTTACCGGTCAGCAGCAGCTGGATTTCCGAATCCGACACGGCCCACCGGGATGAGTACTCCAAATGCCCCATGGAAACGGCGCGACCCCAATGTGCCTCGCTGGACTTCAGTTGTTCATTGTGCCAAACGACATTGTCATCGACGGCATTTCCATACTCAAGAACCAGGCTTTTGCGAATCCGATCATATTCGGTTATATGTTGATTCAAATCCTGGAAATCATCTTTGAACGTATATTTTACTTGATCCAGTTTTCCTCCCCAAAAAGTATACGCGATGGAACAATCGAGGCCCATCAACGGCTTCTTATACATGAGGATATCTCGACCAGACGCCTGTTCCTCGATAAGTGGAGGACCAAAACCGGCGATAACATCCATCCTTCTCATTTCCCATCCATTATCCGGCAGAAGACCGATCGAGTTTTCGAGCAGCGAAGACGTCTCCTGACTTTCCCCGGAAATAAGCACCACGCTCTTCGTCACCTGGAACAGTTTCTCTACTGTGGATTCCAGGACATACCCGGATTTCACACACCCCGATTCCGTAGAATTGAAATACACATAATTGAAGAGGTTACGAAATTTTCGTGAGCTGCTCAAGGTGAGAACATCCCCCTGTTTTAAAGTCTCGACAACCAAGCTTTGCGTATCCGGCTTTAAAAAGACATCTGCGCTTTCCGTAACCACCCGGAGTTTTTTCCCTCCCGGAATCCCCTGAGAAACCATGACCAGAATGAAAGCGAATCCCAGTATAATAGCGATTCTTCCTTTTCGGTTGTTTTTTCCCATCTTATTCTCTCATTGGATAGTATTCCTCATTATCATGCCAAGCCTACGCTCCGTAGGCAATCCTCTTTTAAGGTGATATTTACATCATCATCTCACCCTCAGGCCCATCATTTCACCCATGGAAACACATCGGTTTTCGGGTGTTAAAGAAGCTCCGGGCCGTAAAGCTGACAGTTGTTTCTTCCCCTATCTTTCGCGTAATAGAGCGCTCTATCCGCGGCCTTGATCAACACATCATAATTCGTGCCGTCATCAGGATACAAAGAGATTCCGATACTGGCGGAAATAAAGAGTTTATGTCCGTCCACATCAAAGGGTTTTCGAATCTCCTGCAGAATCTTCTCCGCTTTTTGAAGCGCTTCCCGGGTATCGCCCACATCGGGAAATATGCACATATACTCATCACCTCCCATTCGAGCCAGTGTCTTCCCACAGGGAAAAAGGTCCTTGATCCGATCCCCTGCGGATTTTAACATCTGGTCTCCTATTCCATGCCCCAACGTATCATTGATCTGTTTGAACCGATCCAGATCGATAAACAGCAAAGCCAGTTTTTGACTGCGGCGGCGGGCCAGAGCCAATTCCTGGGCGATTTTGTCATAGAAAAGCAGTCGATTGATCAGCCCGGTAAGCGGATCATGGGTAGCGGTGTAAGCCAACTGCTTTTCAGCCAATTTTCTTGGAGAAATATCCCTGGCAGCCACACAGAGGAGCTTCAGATTCCGGTAAGCGATCAGATTGGCGCGGTTTTCAACGTCGATCGCACGGCCGTCTTTTCGACGGAAACGTCGTTCGCCGATAAAATAATAGCGCTCTTCCAGCACTTTCAAGATTTCGTGATAGATATCCTCTTCCTCCGGTTCAACCAGATCGTACAGACTCAACCCGGGTATTTCCTCGAGGTTGTACCCCAACAACCGCTGCATTGCCTGATTCGCTTCCACGATCACACGTGTCTCGATATCGGCCAGAATGATACACTCCGTATTCTGCTGCATAACAGCCCGATATTTTTCCGCATCCTGAAGGAATTTTTCTTCTCTTTGCTTGCGTTCGGTAATTTCACGAATCGCCAGAATAAATCCGTTGGTCCTGCCGGATATAATTGGGCACGGCGCAACGCTGGCCCCCATCCACCTCGTACAACGGCGCAGCCCCACATGAAAATCGAACCGCTGCACTTGACCGGTCAACCGTGAATGGCCGAGGGCCTGCTGAAGGACTTCCGCCAGGCTGGTCGTCAAGCACTCCCGGAAGTGATAGCCGATGAGATCTTCAGGCCAGCCCAGCTTATTATGGTGTCCCGGGACATGATACAAATCACGAAAAATTCCCTCCCCATCAAGATAAAAGGCAAAATCTCCCATACACCTCCAGATTGAAAGGAAATCCTTTTCATGCTTTGTGAACAGCGGTTTCTCACCTTTCCCCGTCGGAATGGAATCTTTGACTTCTTTATGCCTTTTCACTTCGAGACTTTTCGGATTTGAAGGCGATTCGCTTCTTTTTTTTATTATCCCCATAACGCGGTAAAAAGAGAAGACGGCAGCGGCTCCCGGTACACGGCCTCACTTTCCTCCCATTTTCTTGCAGATTCCATGCCAAAAAATAAATCTTCAACGTGTTGTAAAAATAAGAGTTAATGAAGTTTTTTAATAAATAAGGATGAAGGAATGACATTAATTGTCAATAAATAGACATTATCAACAGATTTTGTCAAACCCTCTGAAAAAGGAAACATGGGAGGCATCCTTCACGATTGAACGACGGCACTCTATTCGGAATCTTTATGGGCATATGACGCGCTGATCAGCGGTCGTCATGGCGGCCGAGGTGTCGGCCCGAACCGATTCCGCATTCCAAGCACAAAAGCGATGCCCATATACATTCATGATTCATATCCGGGAAGAAATAGCCTTGATCCCCCCTGAGCCTGGCCTCGTATGGAAAGGGCTGGGGGTCAATATTTGAAATTGAGGATGCTTTCAATACGTTCGGCTCCGCCGACTTTTTCCGCCCACTTTTTATACACCGCCTGAGAAGCCTCTTTGAAAAGAGCGGTATCCGGATAGGTGATCGTAACTCCCTCGGTTTTCAATTGTTCCAATTTTTCCCGGCTCACACGAGTGTAGAGATCCCGTTCATACGGCACAAGTTCCAACAAGGTCTCATCCACAATCTTTTGTAAATCTGTCGGCAGCTCATCATAGAATTTCTTGCTCATGATGACCGGAGCGACCAGATGAAGCCATCCCACCTGCGCCCAATTCGGGGCCACTTCAAAAAACCTCTTGGAATAAAAATTCGAGTTCGCCGCTTCCGCGCCATCGATCATTCCCGTCTGCAAAGCCAAAAACAGCTCACTGTAGGCCATCGGCAGCGGGCTGGCGCCGAAAGCCTTGAAAGCATCCAGATGGAGAGGGCATTCCATGGTCCTGATCTTCAACCCCCTAATGTCTTCGATGGAGTGGACCGCCTTGTCCCTGGTCATGATATGACGCACTCCAAATGTAAAATAGCCCAGCAGATGGAAACCCCGCGCTTCCAGGTCCGATCTATAGCTCTCTCCGATCTCTGAGTCCAGAACAGCGTACATGTGCTCGTTGTTCTTAAAAAGGAACGGCAGCTCGAAGATATTGAGCGAGGGGACAAAAGCAGCCAGTTGTGAATTGGGAACCATCTGCACTTCGACCGTACCGAGCTGAAGACCTTCCGTAACATCGCGGTTGTTCCCTATCGAACTGGCGGCATATAATTTCGCGTAAATTCTTCCGTTGGATCGTTCGTTGACCAGCTCGGTAAACCGCAAAAGCGCTTGGGATCCCGGTTCGTCGGCCGGAGCCGCGATGGCGACTTTCATCTCGATTCCCGGATGCTCTTCCATACAGCTCGAAACGAGCAGCATTCCTATAAAAATCCCCAAACAGGCCGCAATAATATGTTTTCTATTCATGAATTCTTTCCTAACAAAAAACATCATGTTTTCGATCCTCATGTAAATAATCCGGGAAACCAGAGAACGATCTTGGGAAGAAGGGTAATGAGGATAAGCACGATCAGCATCGAAGCCGTGATCGGCAGAATATAGGGAGTGACTTCCCGGATGCTTCTGTTGCTCAATCCACAAGCCACAAACAGCGTCACGCCGAAGGGCGGAGTGATGTAGCCGATGGCCCAACCGACGGTGGTGATGACGCCGAAATGAACGGGATCAATACCGAAGCTCACCGCCAGGGGGAAGATGATGGGAACCAGTACGATTGACGCCGAAAAACTCTCCATGCACATACCGATGACGATCAAGAGAATGATGTAAAGCAGAAAGAATTGGAACTGCCCCGCCACATTGGACAGCATGAACTTGGCCAGCATCTCCGGGACTTCCTTCACCGTGAGAATCCATCCGAAAATTGAGGTTGCAGCCTGAATGAACAGAATGATCGACGCTAATTCCGCGGATTCCATCAAAACCTTCGGAATGTCTTTCAGCTTGATTTCCTTGTAAACGAAAACACCGACGACAAATCCATACACGACCGCGACCACCGCCGCCTCGGTGACCGTAAAAATCCCCCCCAGGATACCCACGATGATAATAAAAGGCAGCCCCAATCCGGGAAGGGAGCCGACACCGCTTCTAAGCACTTGTTTGAAGTTGAATCGTTTGCTGACGGGAAGATAAGCATCTCCTCCCTTGGCGGCATGGAAATAGACAACCGTCATCAAACCGATACCGATCAGAACACCCGGGAGGACACCGCCGAGAAAAAGCTTTACGGCCGAGGTGTTTGTCAGGTACCCAATGAGAATCATCATCAGACTGGGGGGAATTACGGGGCCGATGGCTCCGGCGGCGGCCTGCAGCGCGGTGGCGAACTTCATGTTATAGCCCTTTTCCTCCATGGCCGGGAGCATAATCGAACCGATGGCGGCCGTACTGGCTACCGAAGAGCCGGTTACCCCCGCGAAAACCATGGAGGCGGCGACCGAGATCATTCCCAGACTGCCTCTGAGAAAACAAAACAGCTCAGAAGAAAAATCAATAATCCGCTTCGACATCCCTCCTGTGGTCATCAACTGACCCGCCAGCATAAACAAGGGAATGGCCATAAGCATCCAGGAATCCATGCCCCCGAACATCTTCTGGGGAATCAGTGCCAGCGGCAGCTCTCCATCCCATAGAACGGCCAACATCGAACCCGATCCGATCGCAAACACGATCGGCATGCCGATCAGAAGAAAGACCACGATGGAAATGAACAGGAGGGCCATCATTGTGCCGCCTCCTCATTCTTTTGACGTGCGCCCTTGAACGTTTTCAAACCGGCTTTGTCTTTGACTCCGTCCAATTTGAGAAACAACACCAACCCCTCCAGAAACATCAAAACACCGCAGATGGGAAATGCCAGATAAACGACGGCGATCGGGACCTGCAGCGCCGGTGTTATCTGATGTATCGTAACCGCGATAAGCTGGATCCCGAAAATGACGACGACACCTGAAAATATCAGGGTCAATCCCAATGATACAAACATCAGAATTTTGGATATTTTGAACGGCAGGACATGCGTCATGTAATCCACCGCAAGGTGTCTTCCCTTTCGGATACACACCGCGGCCGTCAACAAAATGAGCCACACTTGCAAATACCTCGCCAGTTCTTCCGACCAGGAAAACGGATTATTGAAAATAAATCGCCAGACAACTTGGCTGAAAACGACCAGCACCTGCACGGCGAAGATGGAAACGATGAAGATCTTGGTCAGTTTACGCACCGAATCAAGATGAGAATCCAGGAATTCTGCTAGGGCTTGCATATAAACCTCGCTATTTCGGTTATAGATGGGATTGAGAAATACAATTTTCTCGGAATATCTTTATCTTCATATTCTCCAATCAATATGAATCCTGATATATCAGAAGTTCTATTATAGTGGAACTTGGATCAAAATCATAATCACTAAGATTTCCCCAAGTTCAGCCATTGCAAAAGTGTCGGGATCACACGGATAGTAAGACGGCTTGGAGACCGATCCCGGCTTTTATGGCAACGACAACCGTAAATATATCTGATGGCTGGATCCCGGAAGCACGTAAGGATGCGGTTTTCATCCGAGCGAATTTTGCGTTATGATAGATTGTCTTTTCAACAAACACAGAACGAATTGGAGCAGAACATGAGCTATGAAATCCTGGTTATAAATCCCGGATCGACATCGACCCGCCTCGGGTATTTTAAAGGGGATCAACAGATCGAAAACGAGAATCTCTTCCATCCGGCTGAAGAAATAGCACGTTTTCAGCGTATCAACGATCAGAAATCTTTCCGCGGGAAACTTATCCACGATTTTCTTGCAAGAAATTCCATTCGTCCCGAGTTTCTGGATGCCGTAGTGGGGCGCGGCGGACTCCTGAAACCGATCCCGGGAGGCACCTACCTCGTAGACGACGCCTTAAAAAGAGATCTTGAAGCCGGTATCCAGGGAGAACACGCCTCGAATCTGGGAGGGCTGCTGGCGGCCGGGATCGCCGAGCCCGCGGGGATCCCCGCCTATATCGTCGATCCCGTCGTGGTGGATGAACTGGACGAGGTCGCTCGCATCACGGGGCTCCCGGAGATCCGCCGGCGCAGCATCTTTCATGCCCTCAACCAGAAAATTTGCGCTCGCATGGCGGCCGCCCAATTGGAGCGGGAATATCGAACCAGCAATCTGATCGTCGCTCATCTCGGAGGAGGCATATCCGTGGGAGCGCACCGGAAAGGAAGAGTGGTGGATGTCAACAACGCTCTCCACGGTGACGGGCCGATCACTCCCGAGCGTGCTGGAACCCTGCCTGCCTGGGATCTGGTGGAAATGGCGCTGTCAGGGAAATTTTCCCGCCGGGAAATGAAAAAGAAGATCTCGGGGCTGGGTGGGATGGTAGCTCACCTCGGCGTCAACGATATGCGCGCGGTCATCGATTTGATCGATGCCGGAAATGAACGGGCGAAGCTTGTCTTTCAAGCCATGGCCTTCACGATCGCCAAACAGATCGGCGCCTGCGCCGCGGTGCTCGCGGGTTCGGTGGACGCCGTCGTACTGACCGGTGGATTGGCATACAGCCCCTTATTTATCGACGAAATCAAACGATATATAGCTTTTTTGGGCCCCGTTATCGTGATTCCGGGAGAAGACGAGATGGCGGCCCTGGCACAGGGCGCTCTGCGGGTTTTACGAGGTGAGGAGGAAGCTCGCCACTACCTCTGAGACCGCAAGATCAATTCTTCCGCCAGAGAAAGGCGCTCACCTACGGGCGGATGGGAATAATAAAGAAGCCGAACCCACCATACCGGATAAGCATTGCTCAGATTACGATCGGCCAATCCGGCCAGAGCCTTTATAAACGCCCGCTTGTCCTCCACTGCATTCAGGGCATATCGATCCGCCTGCCTTTCAAAATAACGTGAAAGCGCATTCCCGAGGGGACTGAAGATACAGCCGGATACCGCACTCAGAATGACGGCCATCATGGGGAATAAGTTCAGGGTTTCCGGGATGGAAAATAAATATCCGGGAAAGAAGATGCGCAGCGAACGGTCCAGAAGGAAAAAAACCGCAAGCTGCCGGACAGCGGTCCACGCAAGTCCTTTCCAGATGTGCCGGAAGCGGTAGTGACCCACTTCGTGAGCGATAATCGCCGTGATCTCTGGAATCCGCATATTGCGGATCAAATTATCTCCCAGGACCACGCGCCGGGTCTTTCCCAATCCCGCGAGGAAAGCATTCTCCTTCTTGGTCCGGCGGCTCATGTCCTCTTCATAAAATCCGCTGGGACGCAGCCCTTCCCGCCTCAAGATTTTTTCCAGCTCCGCGGTCAGTTCCGGATTTTCAATCCGCTTGTACCGATTGAATATCGGCATGATCACAACCGGCAGCAGCATCGTGAAAATTATGCCCAATCCTGTCATGATCAGAGCCGCCGTCAGCCACCACATCCCGGGATTCGAGGTCATCAGCAGAAAAAGGATGACGAGAACGATTACGGAGATCCCCAATCCCAGAAAAAAATCCTTGAGCTGATCGCCCGCCCATGCCGCCGAAGTCTGAATTGAGAATCCCCACCGATGTTCATGTACGTAATCCCGGAAATATCCGATTGGAAGCCTCCAGATCATAAAAAGGCTGTAAAATACCGCCGCATACAAGGCGAAATGGAGCACCGGGCTCCCGACTTCAAGCCCCGCCAATCGAGAACTCAAGCCGCGGAAATAAAAGAGAAGCAAAAAAACCAAACCGGCGGCGATCTCCGCCAGTCCCCAAAGACGCTTCTCTTTTTCATAACGCCGTGCCCGGCTCTGTTTTTCCTGATCCAACAACGGATGCATGTTTATCAAAATCGCGCTCTCCTCCACAACCGTATCATGCCGACACCTCCCAAGCAAGGACGGAACGGTCCGATATGAAGCACGGCTCGACGGCTCCCTGTTTACTTATTCTCCTGCTCAGGGTATGATTCTTTTCCCATTCAGGCGAAATAATGGACATATTACATTTGGCTCTTCTTTTCGGCGTGGGTACAGCCGCCGGTTTCATCAATGTCAATGCAGGCGGAGGCTCCACGTTGACCCTGCCGACACTGATATTTCTAGGATTGGACAGCGCCGTCGCCAATGGAACCAACCGTATCGCTTTGCTTTTGCAAAACATATCGGCCGTCTCCTCGTTTAAAAAACACCGCGTTTCCGATCCCAGAACCAGTCTGAAGCTGTCGATCTTCACTTTACCCGGCGCCGTCATAGGCGCGTTGATGGCCACGCGGGTAAACGGCCTTCTCTTTCAGCGGATTCTCGGATTCGTGATGCTGCTGGTCGTTTTCTCCATGTTCATATCCCGCTCACCGCAAAGCCAACCGGATTCCGGAACGGATCGAAGACGCTGGCTGATCTACCCGGCTCTGGTCGCCATCGGTTTCTACGGAGGGTTCATTCAGGCAGGAGTGGGTTTTTTGTTTATGGCCGCCCTCTATCACCTGCTGCGATTGGATCTGGTTTTGGTCAACATGCATAAGGTTTTCATCGTTCTGATCTATACCGTGCCCGCACTGCTGGTGTTCATATTGACCGGGAATGTCGATTGGGAATTCGGCTTGATGCTTGCGGCCGGGAACGCTGTAGGAGCATGGTGGGGAGCCCATGCCGCCGTCAAGGGCGGAGAAAAGATCATCCGCCTGATCCTGGCGGCGGCCATTTCGATCATGGCGCTTAAGCTTTTCGGCTTATTTTAGGCGCCTATCTCCTGCAACCTGACCGCCGGATCGGCCCCCGGCCGCAAAAGCGGGCGCCTCGACCTGCGAATATCTGTTCACACCCACCCGGTTCAGCGGATATAGCGATTTTTTTCGTAGCCGTTATACGGCTCCAGCATCCGGCCCGGGAGTATCGTCTTCTTCATCACCCGGTAGATGGGGATCCGCTGATGGTTTAAACGCTCCTTCTGCTGCTGCATCCGCTTTTGCCAGCGTTCACGTTCCTGGGCATTCATGGTGTCGAGATAATCTTTCATCTCGGCTTCACGCTTCGCCCATTTTTCTTCCAATCCGGTAGTCACCTGAAGAAAGTCATCCAAATACCCCCAGGTTATCAGGTTGTCATTGGTTTCGGCTTCAAGAAGATAGCAGAGCAGGTTCGATTTCGACTGCCCGGTCGGGATGAAGAATGAACCGGCGGGCATCCGGAGGGCCTCCAAACGCTTCTCCGCTTCGAGTCGTTTGAGATAATGGCCTTGAAAATATTCCTGGTGTTCAAGCTTATTGGCGTAATAGATCTCTAATTCCAGATCCGTCGGTTCCGATATCCGTTTGACCGCGATCTCATGATCCAGCAGAAGCGGAATGATCGGTGCAAGTTCGGGCGGCATCACATATCCCCAAGGCCGCACCGTTGTTTTCACCGGTGAGAAAAGGGTATAAACTCCACCTCTGACCTTCTCAAACTCCGGAGGATCCACATCTTTTTTTCGGACCCAGAAATCATCCATAAACTTGACTTTCTGTTCGTAGCGGATCGGAAACGGATCCTCATCCGCATCGTTGTTTCCTCGCTCGACAGCCCGCCGCCGGGCATCGGCGATAATCCGTTTGACATCCTCGCCACGCTCGGCGGCGAACCTGATCATTTCCCGCTGTCCGATATATTCGCCGCGCACCTGGTGACGGTAGCGCTCTTCCTCGGGGATCTCGACCACTTCGGTTCCATCATGGATCACGCGATGGCTGTTGCTCGGTGTTTCGAACAGAAAACCAAGCATGTTAGCCAAACCGGAGTACACATGCTGCTTGCGCGGTTCCACCGAAGTCGGAAACCAGCACGGCTCCCCGTCGACCCAGCGAGGACTCGAATACCAAAATCCGTCATAATCTTCCGCTCTCAGAGCCGAACGGACGCGGGGCAGGACCTCTTCGTTGCCGAACCGGATCAATTCTTCATCGCCGGCGGGATTCATGCAGGTCTGATAAACCAATGCATAAGGCGCCGCTCCCCCGTGATGGGTATCCACATGAATATCCGGATGCCACACATTGATCACTTTCCGCACCAGGGCGTCAATCTCCTGGGATTCGAGTTTGAGGTAATCGCGGTTCATATCAAACCGCTGTTCATTGGTTCTTCGGTTGACTTCGGCGCCGTCCGGATTCAACGTGGGGATATTAAGCACCACGACCTCATCCAACAGGGGACGCAGATCTCCCGTCACCAGATCGCGCATGATCTCCAGGCTGGCATCCTTTCCAGCCACTTCCCCGCCGTGAACGTTGTTGGCGATCAACACAACGGGTTTATCACTGCCGACAAGATCAGCGGGGCTGTATACCGGCGGATTCGCCAGAACACAGAGAACAAGCTTCCGTCCCATCAGCGTTTCCGTCAATATCTGGACATTCATCAAACTCGTCTGTTTATCCAGGGCATGAATGAACTCCATCAACGGGCCATAGAGAGTCCCTCCATTCTGATAGGCAGTCTGTTCCGCGGGGGTTTGCAGCCCGGATTCCGAGGGCTGCGCCGAAAGCAAACAGGAAAGCATGAACAGAGCGACCAGAATTCGTCCTGATTTAGAATGGACCATATCGACTCCTTTCAAGTGGTGCCGCTGCCTGGAAGCATCGGCGAAGGATAAGGAGATCGTCAATTCCCATCCACGAATGCGGATCGACGATCTCGAAATCAAGTGTTTATCACAGGAGAATCGGGTTGTCAAACAGCGGACCTCTGGATATCATGTAAATCAAACGCACCGTATGACACACCGATGTGAATCTCAATCGCTGTCTTCAACCGGAAACGGCTCAGGAATAAGAAGTCCGTCTTTTTTCGGCTGCGGTTTATACCGTCATCTCCAAAGCGCCAGCACAAGGGCTCTCCCCAGAAAAACAGCCGCCAGGCATGTCGATATGTTCAATAGAGCATTCAGGCCGGCCAACATATACTTGCTGTTCTGAAGGAGATTGAAAGTTTCGAAGGTGAAGGTCGAAAACGTCGTGAAAGCTCCCAACAGACCGATGAAAAGGAAAGATCTGGTTTCCGGAGTAAACAAGCCTCCCAACTCGGAAAGGGCTGAAAGACTTGCAAGCAGCAGAGATCCAAGGAAATTTACGGACAATGTTCCGAGCGGGAATAACGGATGGGTCGAAAAGCCCTGCATGAAACCGCTGACAAGGAATCGAAATATCGCTCCCAGGAATCCGCCGATCCCAATAACCAAGACGTTAAACATTCAGGACTCCTCCTAAATTTTTCCAGGTAGGAGTCATCAGCGATAACGCGGTTTGCGGCGGACTCCATCGCCGTTGATGGGCGGCGATTCTAACACATCTTTCAATGGAAGTGAAATCAAATCATTGGTCGGAAAACAACGAGGTCCGTCTGTCTTTCAGATCTTGAAGAAAATCCGTTTATGGTATAAAGGCGCCAGCAGCAGAAGCCAAACCAGGATCAGGATCAGCCCGAACAGCAGCGAACCGTTCAAAGGCCCGGCCCAAGGGATCAACCAACGGCTGGTAATATAGTCTTTCAAGGTCTGCCCCGTTCCCGACACCTGAAGGTTGAACAAAAGCCGCGCCATAAGTCCTGATCCGACATAAGCCGTAATGGCGTTCGTCCCGAAAACACGGAAAGGATAGGACCATTTTTTCCAACCCAGAATATCCGCCGTGAAATAGCAGACACCCAGAGCCAGCATCGCCGCTCCCCCGCTGAACAGGACATAAGAGCTGGTCCAGAGCTGCTTGTTGATGGGGAGATACGGATGCAGATACAATCCCCCCGCCGTCAAAACCGCTCCCCCGAGAACCAGCCCGATAAAACCCGCCGCTTTTCTCCGGACCGACCGCAGCCAGTCTCCGGACAGACTGCCCAACAGGGTCGTCGCTGCCGCGGGCAGGGTGCTCAAAAGTCCCTCGGGATCGAAGCCGGGTTTATATAGATGACCACCCAGCAGCTTCACATCGATGTAACCGCATAGGTTGCCCTCGGGCTCGAGAACGCTCGCGCCGTACCCGGGTACGGGAACCAGTTTGAGCAAAAGCCAATATACCACTCCCAACGCGATCACCCAGGCGGTCCTTCCTTTCCAGTCGGTTTTAAGAAAGACGACGGATGCGATCAAATAGCACAGCGCTATCCGCTGGAGCACTCCCGGAATCCTCAAGCCGCTGAGATCGAATTTCGGGATCCAGGCCAGCAGTAATCCCAATCCGAACAGGATCACGGTTCTGCGGAGGATTTTCCCCCAAGGGATCTGCCGGCTGCCCCTCCATTTGCGGCGTTGCGTCAGGGAAAACGAGAGAGAGACGCCGACGATGAACAAAAAGAAGGGGAAGATGAGATCCGTCGGAGTCCAACCATGCCAGCGCGCATGACGGAGAGGAGCGTAGACATGCTTCCAACTTCCGGGATTGTTCACCAGGATCATGGCCGCCATGGTCAAACCGCGAAATATATCCAGAGACACCAAGCGTCCGCTTTCAAGTTCTTTTGACATGATCGATTTTCAGCTCCTTTCCAAGGCGGCGGGAAACCTTTTCATATCATCTCATTTTTTCCGAGTCAATACGTAACCCGAGGTGATTTGATTTTGATGGCGCGTCCCAAACCATCGGGGATCACCGGCCTTTCAGGAACGGATTCCCGCCGGACGGCCGTTTCCGGGTTCATATCAAACAAATTCTCGGAGATACTTCCGCGTGTTCCGGAAACAGTAAGGAACATGTCCGACGAACCGATCTCCGGATATCTCCGGCCCCAACAAAAAAAGGCCCGTCCGGTTTCCAGGCGGGCCCAATAGGTTTTGATCCGATTTGGAACAGCGTCAGCGCTGCATATCCTGCATACTGAACATCTCCTTTTTCTCATATCCCGCGGGCGCCGAATAGGTTCCGGCCGGAGCGGATTTTTTGGTGATCTCAACCACTTCGGACGTGGTTTTCATGGCGGCGCCTCCGATATTCATCGACATCTCGGTTTTGATCTGATAACCCTCGATCTTGGAAAATTCCTTGACCGCGTCCTCACCCAGTCTCATCATGGCCTGCGTCATCTGCGGCATCATCTTTTCGTTATAACTCTTCCAATCAAAGGGAACATCGGTACTGGCCCACACTTTCAGCTTCATTTCCATCATCATCATATTCATGGTGACATCGTATCCCTTGCAGTTCCATTGGCCCACCTTCTGTGTTTCCCCGGTGGGAGAAACCGAAACCGTCATATTTTGGAACATCTGGGACATTTGGGCCGGCCAGTATTTGTCTATATCCAGAGGGAGCGTCATTTCTACATATGTCTTGTTCTGGTGCTGGATCATATCCATCACCTTCTTATCGAGATCGATAATGATGGACTGTTCTTCGCCGTGCATCGCCATGCGGTTGTCGCCAAGCCAGATATGATTCACCTGATCCTTTGCCGGTTGGTTTCGCCCCATCATGGAAAAGGCGTCGGTATGGATGTTCTGTTTGATATAAACCTCGGCGGCAAACGCGGACGTCATCAGAAAACAGACGACAAATATGATCATCAATGTTTTTTTCATTGTTCCTCCTCGAATTATCTGTTTTATCCCCCGGATCTTTGATCCATCCGGGCAAGCGGAATTATAGCGTTTTCAAACCGCAGAATCAATCGAATTATTCCGATACAAACCCGCCCCGGAATAAAATTTCAGCGACAGGAGAAACCGTTGAGCCACCCCGGCATACGCAAGCTCTTTTTATCAACGATTCACGGCTCGATTCTTTGCTTTTCACGGTGCTTCGTCAGCTCTCCCACTTCGTGTTTGTGACGCCAGACCCATTCGTAATAATCCCTTCGTTTCAATCGCGCAGCGGCGGCCTTGTCGCAAATGATTTTCACTAAAGGATGCAGCTGAAGCGCGGAAGCCGGACAGGACGCGGACAACGGTCCTTCTACGGCAAGAGACAGCGGTTCGGCCTTGTGCGGCCCGATGGCGGCCAAAATGATCGCGCGCGCTTCAAGGATAGTCCCGATCCCCATGGTGATGGTAAAACGAGGCCCCGGCTTCCGGTCGAAATTGTCACGCAGCGTCTCTTCTGTCAGCGTCTTGACTCGGGTTCGAGCCTGTAATGAGGATGACGGTTCATTGAATCCAATATGCCCGTCCCTGCCGAGCCCTAAAAGCTGGACATCGATTCCGCCTCGTTCCCGGATCATATTCTCATAACGCTCGCACTCCGTCTCAACATCTTCGGGCTGAGAATCCGGGATATGAATGTTCTTTTCCGGGATATCAACCAAGCTGAAAAATTTCTCCCGCATGTATGAGCGAAAGGTGCGAGGGTCATGCGGAGGCAAGCCCAGGTATTCATCCAGGTTGAAGGTGGTCACCCGGGAAAAACACACCTCGCCTTCCCGGTAAGCCCGAACCAACTCACCGTACACCCCCAGCATGGTTCGACCCGTTGCCAGGCCGAGAACCGCTTCAGGTTTGGAAGCAATCCTTTTCACGATCTCTCGGGAGCATTCCCGGAATACGGCTTCGGGGTCTGAGAAAATAATGATTTCCATTCAGATCTCCTCTATGATTTCTTCAGCGACCCGCCGCGCCGTCTCCGTGCTCTCGGACTCAACGATGATCCGCATAACAGGCTCCGTATTGGACGGACGCACATGAAACCAGAATTTCGGGTAATCGATCCGCAGGCCGTCCGATGTCTCCCGTTTTCCCTTCGGAAATTTGAGCAGAAGCCGAATGAAAATGGCTTTCCGTTTACGGAACGGAACGCTTCGCTTTTCCTTAATCATGCTGTACGCCGGAAGTCGGCGTTTCAGATCGGAGAGTCCGGCTCCCGACTTGGCGAGATGCTCCAACAGCATGACCATCCCGCCGAAACTGTCCCGGCACAGATGCACGTCGGAAATGATGATCCCTCCATTCCCCTCACCTCCGACGGGAGCACCGATCCGCGCCATCATCCGGGTTACATTGATTTCTCCCACCTTGGTCCGGATCAAATCGACTCCCGAATTCCGGGCCACCTCATCGAGGATCCGAGAGGTGGAAAGATTGACCACCACCGGTCCGCGCCGCCGGTGCTGCAGCCAGCCTTCCACGGCCAGGGCCAGAGTATACTCCTCACCGATCGGATCTCCATTTTCATCTACGGCCGCCAGACGGTCCGCATCCGCATCCTGCGCCAATCCGATATCGGCTCCGCTTCTCTTTACAGCTTCCGAGAGCGCGGTCAGATTTTCCGGCAGGGGTTCCGGGCCGCGCGGAAAAGTCCCGGTGATCTCCGTGTTCACTTCTACAACATCCACTCCCAGTTCGGAGAGGAAGCGGGAGACATAGGGAGCCGCCGCTCCACCGCAGGGATCGATCACCGCCTTAAAACCCCGACGCCGAATGGCCGACAGATCGAAGCATTCCTTGATCTTTCTCAGATGAGGCTGAAATCCCCGGTCATCGCTTCTGATGGTCAGCGGATGTTCGACACGTCTGAATTTTCCTTGAAAATAAAAATCCAGCAGTTCCTCGGCTTCATAAGGATATAGAAATCGGCCGTCTCGTTTGATCAGCTTGAGCGCGTTCCATTCCACCGGATTGTGGGAGGCGGTGACGGAAATCGCGCCGTCCAGCCTGTGCTCCCGGGTGTAGATCTGCAGGGACGGAATGGGCAGAATCCCCAGGTCGAGAGGAGACGCTCCGCAGGACAGCAGCCCGGCCGACACCGCGCTTTTCACCATTTCTCCTGACGGTCGGGTGTCTGTAGCCATGGCGATATCGCCTCCCCCGATGTAGGTGGAAAACGCTTCGGCGAATTTGATGATCAGTTGGGGAGTCAGGCTTTGCCCCACGATCCCACGGATTCCGGAAATGCTGATTTTCAGATCGGATGTTCTCATATCCGCACCCGCTCCCTGATTTCGGTTTGGGCCGCTTCGACCGCCGCTTCCGAGCGACCCTCCACGATAATCCTCAGGGTGAATTCCGTTGTGGACGGACGGATGTTGAACCAAACGTCATCACGCTCGATCCTGATCCCGTCGATAATATCCGGATTCTCTTCTGCATAGGCTTCCTCGAGCCTGTCCATAAGGCGATACGTTTCCCAGGGAGGAACATCGATTTTGAGTTTCTTCCTCCAGAAGGTTGGGAAAGGTGCGACAATTTCTTTCAAGCCGCCGCTGCGGGTGGCGAGATCGAGCAGAAGGGAGAGAGAGAGCAGCGCGTCATATCCGTGGGAAAAAGACGAAAGGACGAAGCTTCCGCTGCCCTCTCCGCCGGCCTCCGCTCCCTCCTCTTCCATCGCATGCACGACACCGGACTGTCCCACCTTGCTTCGAATCAATTCGGCGCCGATCCTTTGACAGGCCCAGTCGGCCAGATATGAGGTGGACGTCGTCGTCACGATCTTATGGAGACGTCCCTTCAACGCCAGCAGCGACAAGGGGAAGGTCAGTTCCTCGCTCAAAGCTTTTCCTTCTCCGGTCACGAAAGAAATGCGGCTGGCGTCGGAATTCAATAGGAATCCCAGATCCGCCGCCGTCGCCTTCACCACCGCTTCCACCTGAGTGGCATTCTCCTCATTCGGCTCCGGTGGATGGGGAAACGGACGACCGGGGTGATCGTTGAGCACAATGAGATCCAGATCGAAATATTCCCCGAATCTCTCGAGGCAGGAAGAGGCGGCGCCGTTGCATGGATCCGCCACGACCTTGAAACGGGCTTTGCGGATCCGGGAAACATCCACGATCTCACCCAATGCTTCGAGATAATCTTCCATGGGAAACGCCCCGTGGTTCCGGTGTCCCAGGTCCCGCCAGGCGGCCTTCCGGAAATCCCCCGCTTCATGGATGTTGAAGACCTCGGCCCCCTCGGATGTTTCCAGGTATCGTCCCTCCTCATTGAGAAGGATGACCGCATTCCAGGGAAGCGGGTTATGCCCGGCGGAAACGGCCATGCCGCCGCTGAAAGACTCTCGGGTCATCAGAAACTGAAGCAGCGGAGTCGGGAGGACACCGAAGCAGGTGCAGTCGCAGCCCGCGGCGACGGCTGAAGCCACGGCCGCCATTTCCAGCATGTGCCCGGACGGGCGGCCGTCGCGGCACAAGGCAAGCGTCCCCGAATCGAGAAAGGTGGCGAACGAGGAAGCGAATTGTGAAACCAACTCCACATGGAAAGCATCCGGCACCCTTCCGCGGATCCCTGAAACCGATATCCGGACCTTCTCCTTCACTTTGCCTCCTTTTCCGCGCATTCCCCTGAAGATCGGACGCCCTCCGAAATTCGGACCCCGTTGAAATATACCGCCCGCACCTTCAAATCCTCATCATAGAGAAGGAAGTCGGCTCGCTCTCCGGGTTTGAGTTCGGGCGGTTTGAACCCGATGAATCGTCGTGCGTTCTCCACCGCCATGCCTGTGATCTTTTTGGGGGAGTGCCCCCAAGAAGCCAAGAGCGGCATCTGTTCCGCGACTCCCGTGCCACCTCCCGCCAGCGTACCGTCCCGCATGGTGATGGAACGCCCCCGCCGGTCGACGGACCGCCCCTCAAGTTCCGTAACATGAGCATGGGCGGGAGAGATCATATCCGATGTCAGAGACACTCTTTCATGCGCCCAGCGGAACACCAAGCTCAGGAACTCCCGGCAGTTATGGATGCCGTCCGCGATGATCTCCAGATGCATGTCTTCCAGTAATAATCCCGATCCCAACAAACCGACATCACGATGATGCAGTCCCCGCATGGCGTTGGGGAAATGGGTCATATGGCGCACACCCATTCGGTGGAACGGCAGAAATTCCGCATGACCGGCATCGCTGTGCCCCACAGACGGGATACGCCCTCCTTCCATAGCCTCGCGCACAAGCCGTTCCGATCCCGGTGCTTCCGGAGCAAACGTGAACATCTTCACGGCCTCGATCGATAGGAATCTTTCGATCCGCCCCGCCTCGGCGGCAAAGATATATTTTTCATCCTGAAAACCTCTGCGACGTGGACTGATAAACGGACCTTCCACCCGCAGGAAGGGGAAAATAGTGTCGGGGTGCTTCTCACGATAATCCAGGAATACATCCGAAACACGTTCCCATCGCGCAAGAGAATCATTATCCAGCGTCGGGACAGCGCATCCGACCCCCGAACAGCGCAGCTTGTGTTCCATGCGGAGGAAATCCTTCTCACGAAAACTCAATCCCCATCCACCGTGGATATGCGGATCGCATAGGGGGGGGGTGATATAGGCGGCTGGAGTGACCGGTCCTTTTCGCCCCTCCCGGATCCTTCCGTCCCGCACATGAAATTCACCGTCAACGAAACCGCCATCTTTCCAGATCGCCCCGCTGAAACTTTCAGCTCCCCTTATATTCTTTGTCGTCATGCTGATTCAAAATCCTTTTGTCGACCTGGATATTGTGCTTTCCGCAAAACACGACTCGTTATGTTATTGTCTAATATCGTCATCAGAAATTCAATTCCCCAATCATCACGGTTCCATAACCGCATTGCATAGGATAAATACCATCCGCTATTTGCACGGCATAAACTTTCGCCTTATAATATTCGTCTGTAATATATCAAGGAAAGCGGAGTCTTTCCGCGGGCGGAATCCCGGATCCGGGATTCCGCCCTGATTGCTTTACCTCATCATGCATTCCATGATGAGGAATTCATCATGGAGGCATAATATGTACGACAAACGCTGGCCGCTGATCGCCCTGCTGGGCATCGTCCTTTGTTTGGGAAGCTTCACGTTCGCCCATGCCCAAGCAAAACCCCGGCCGAATCAATTTCAACAGCTTTACCAGGAACTTCCGACGCCCAATGAATACCGGACCGCTTCCGGGGCTCCCGGCCCCAAGTACTGGCAGCAGCAGGCGGATTACGACATCGCCATCGAACTGGACGACGAAACGCACCGGATCGCCGGGACCGAAACCATCACATATCACAACAACTCCCCAAATCCGCTCAGCTATCTCTGGATTCAGTTGGATCAGAACATGCGGGCGCTCGATTCCACGACTCAGAAGATACAGATGGGAAGGATAACCAATCCCATGTATTTCAGCTCCCTGGATAGAATTCACAATGATTTTGAAGGCGGTTTCAATATCGAATACGTCAAGGATGCGAAAGGCCGCAATCTCAAATACACCATTGTCAATACCATGATGAGAGTCGACCTTCCAACCGCTTTGAAACCGAACGCCCAGGTTTCTCTGCGCCTTAAATGGGATTACAACATCAACGACAGCATGCGGCACGGCGGCAGATCCAGTTATGACCTGTACGAAAAGGACGGCAACTGCGTTTATACCATCGCCCAATTCTATCCCCGTATGGCCGTTTACAATGAAACCGAGGGCTGGCAGAACCGGCAGTTCCTCGGCAGCAGCGAATTCGCGGTTCCCTTCGGCAATTTCAAGGTCAGCATCACGGCGCCCGCCGACCATATCATCGGAGCTACCGGCGAGCTGCAGAACAGCCGCGACGTACTCACCTCCAATCAGATCTCCCGCTTGGAAAAGGCGAAAAGCTCAGTCGATGTCCCGGTCATCATCGCAAGTAAGGATGAAGCCGTTAAGAACGAGAAGAAAAAGGAATCGGCCACGAAAACATGGGTATTCAAAGCCGATAACGTGCGTGACTTCGGATTCGCCAGCTCCCGCAAGTTCATATGGGACGCTATGGCCGTCAAATTCGGTTCCCGGACCGTAATGGCCATGTCGTATTATCCCAAAGAGGTCGATTCTCTCTGGAGTCGCTATTCGACCCAGGCCGTGGCGCATGCCCTGAGGGTTTATTCGAAGCACACATTCGATTATCCCTATCCTGCGGCCATTTCCGTTTTCTGGGAACGCGGAGGCGGCATGGAATACCCCATGATCTCCTTTAACGGCGGCAAGCCCGAGGCCGACGGGACCTATTCCCAGCGCACGAAATACAGCATGATCGGCGTTATCATCCACGAGGTCGGACATAACTTCTTCCCCATGATCGTCAATTCCGATGAACGGCAGTGGGGCTGGATGGACGAAGGTCTGAATACCTTCATGGAATACCTTTCAGAGCAGGAATGGGACCGCACGTTCTCCGAAAGGGACGGCACCACCTATTCGGTTATCGACTATATGAAAGGCGACAAGAAACGGATCTCGCCTATCATGACCGATATCGACTCGGTATTCAACGGGGGCGCCAATGCTTACGGTAAAACCTCGACCGGTCTGAATATCCTGCGTGAAACCATCTTGGGCCGTGAATTGTTCGATTACGCGTTCAAGGAATATGCACGCCGCTGGATGTTCAAACACCCGACGCCGGCGGATTTTTTCCGCACCATGGAAGATGCCTCCGGCATCGACTTGGATTGGTTCTGGCGGGGATGGTTTTTCAGAACCGACCACGTCGATCTGGCCTTGGACGAGGTCAAGTGGTACAAGATCAATACCCGCGAGCCGGAATTGAATAAATCCGTTCTGGAAGAACGGTTCAACCGAAAACGGAAGCAGTACATCAGCAACATCCGCAATCGGAAGGATATCGCCGAGACCGCGGTAGAGAAAAACCCCGCCCTCGAGGATTTCTATGACGAACACGACCTGTTTGAAGTCACTCCTCTGGAAAAGAAACAGTACCGCGAATATATCGACTCGCTGACACCGGAAGAAAAGGCTCTGCTCAATACGGAAGTCAACTACTACGAGCTCAGCTTCTCCAATATCGGCGGTATGGTGATGCCCCTGATCCTGGAATTCGAATACACGGACGGTTCCACGGAAGAAATCCGGATTCCCGCGGATATCTGGCGTCGTTACAACGACCGGGTTTTCAAGGTGTTCGCCACCGAGAAGGAACTTCGGCAGGTCACGCTGGATCCCCATCTCGAAACTCCGGATGTGGATTATCGCAACAACGTCCGCACGGTCGTCGCCGGCCCGGACTATTTTGAGGTCACGAGACGGCCGCCGCGGAGGAAGCCGGTTCCCAACCTGATGCAGAAAGTCAAAAAATAGGAAATAGATGTATTTATGGAAAGGGACGATAGTGGAATCAATAAATCATGGCCCTGCCTATTATCGATTAATCATGGATTAAGAGATAATTAATGCAAATGCCGTTAACTTGATTTCCAATTATCGTCCCTTTCCACCCTCCGGGCAAAATGTTCCTTATTATTCGGGTGGGGCGGGTCGGCCTCACCATGTCGGCTTCGTCCCGGTCCGATCGACGTAGAAAACGACGCCTCACGAACCGTTTCCTCACCACCGCGGCAATCTTGAACCGTAGCCAACCCGCCCACCCTGACACTATGGAAAACACCGTACGCACCGCCTTCAGAACCTGGATGAGACATACGGCCCTCATATTAAGGTATTTTCAGGGCTAAATCCCATCAGTAATAGGACATCTTCAAGCACCAAAGCCAGGATAAGGCGGTGTGAGATGAGGAGTGCCATACGTGGCCAACCCGCCCGCCCTCGTATTAAGGTATTTTCAGGCCAAATCCCTCAAAATAAACACCTTCAACAATATGACGGCTCTCAGCACCAAAGCCAGGATAAGGCGGTGTGAGATGAGGAGTGCCATACGTGATTTAGCCTGAAAATCGGTCTGGACGAGGGTATCCGACGAAGGAGGACGCTGAGTATGTCTGAGCTCCGAAGGAGCGAGTTACGCAAGCGCCGAGGTAAGGCCAATTTTCACGGCGTTAAAAATCGCGTCTAAACGACGATCTCACACCACCGTTCCTTCCGACCCGCCCCACCCTCATATTAAGGTAAAAACCATACTCAGGGCCCAGCACGTGCCTGGATGAGCCACGGAGCAAGATTGCCGCTTTATAAATATAACGACAAGAAAAACAGCACGATGCATCCTTCTTAGAAAGATAAATTGAGGTATTTACGGGTCAAGATTGCCGTGGCGGCAAGCAAAGGACGGTTAGGCGTACTTAAAGGTACGCCGATACGCCCTTTGTACAGCCGACATGGTGAGATTGGCCCGCCCGTAGGGTGAAGTCTGCCGATAATTTAACTTAAATAACTACGGGTACTGCAGAATCATAACCTCTATCTGCTCTTTTGCATTATGCTAACAAAACGTGTCTTTTCCATTTTGTATCGGCTGACTTCATGAATAATCAATTTATAGGTACGCCGATCGGGCCGTAACGAAGTTAACGTGGTGAGATTGCTTCGCCCGAAGGGTGAAGTATGTCGAAAACTAAATTAAAAATCTTTTGAAAAACCCTTTTCGACATACTTCATGGATCATTCAGGCCCCTTGGTGAAATGGCGGTAAAGAAAGTAGGTAGCAATAAATGAGATCAGAAGGATCCCCGCCGGGATAACGATTCCTAGAATCATGACTCCCCCCTGTCCCGCTTCTGCTTTTTTCGGTACGCGATGTAAGCCAGGAGCAGCCCCAGAAAGGAAAAGAGGTAAGCGATCGTCATTCCGATGACAACGGCGAAGCTCTGTTTCATTTACTCCTCCCAACGCGAGATCTTTTCAATCTCTTCAAGGTATACCGCTTGCTTTTTTTCATATTCCCGGGAGATCGCTTTCAATTTGGGATCGATGATCCGAATCATCAGCCACAATAGAAGCAGGCTGATTCCCAGTATCACCCATCCATACCAGAACAGCAAAAGGCTCAGCGCCACGCCGAGGGCCAGCAGAAAATAGATCAGCGGCGACAGCACGAATGTCATATAATCCTCTTTCGTCCATTGCTCGGCTTCAGCCGCCGTCCACTTGGTTTGGATTCCTTTCATCGTGCTTCCTCCCCGGCGATCAATCCCCGGCGCTGGGCTTCCTCCCAGACCGGTTTCCACCATCCCAAGGGGCGGGACATAACGTAGTAGCGGACGAGACGATCCATGTCCTCGGGCTTGGTTAAAAAAGTGATGGGGATGTAGATCGCCGCTCCCAGCACCATCATGATCCAGAATTGAAGGTAATCGGGCAGGTCGGGTATGAGGTGAAATTCCGGCATCACCCAGACGACCAGCCAGCTCAAGCCCAGGTTCGCGATCCAGGACGACAGATAGCCCCAGGCATTGAACCTCCACCACACCACCTGCAGGATGGAAGGAAGCCAGATCCCGGCGGCCATGATCCAGAGCGCGAAAATAAGCCACTGCGTGATTTCCTGCATCATCAATCCGTAAACAAACGATCCTAAAAGCAGGATCAAGGTGGACATCCGTCCCACCCAGATCAACTCTTTCTCCCCGGCTTTAGGTTTGATGTAGTGCTGGTAGAGGTCCCGGGTGGCGTAAGACGCCCCCAGGTTGAGGTGAGTGGAAACGGTCGAGAGGTGGATGGCCACGATAGCAGCGAAGAAAAATCCGACCAATCCTACAGGCAGGTATTCGAAACCGAGGCGGTACCAAGCCATCTCGTATTCCGCCGTCGCCTGTATCTTCGGATACATGCTGAAGAATGCCAGGATGGCGACGGCCCACAAAGAATTGCGGACCACGATCAGCGCGGAACCGGCCCAGATACCGTAGCTGGCGTCGCGTACGGTTTTCGCGGACTGGATTCGCTGAGCCTCCGGATACCAGTCGATGGCGGTTCCCATGCCGAACCCGCCGATCACGGCGATCACCAGCATGGTGAGAAACCACACCAGAGGAAATTCACCGGTCGTCACCCCGGAAAAAGCGAAGGGATTCAGCCGCCAGCTCTCCCCCAGAGCTCCCAGTTTCGCCGTGATGGCACGAGGCCCCCCGGCCGCGATAATCCCCCATACCGAAACCAGCACGATCACCGCGAACGCGATCACTCCCTGCTGGAAATCGGCCATGATGACTCCCCAATACCCGGCGGCAAGCACATAGACCGCGCACAGCGAGGAAAACAGGATCAAGCCCACCCATTCCGGCCACCCGAAGAGATACAGGCACAGCTTCCCCATGGCGATGCCCACCCATCCCAAGATAAACATGTTCATGAAGACCTGCCAGCCCGCGATCCAGCCACGCAGGAGCTCGGCGCCCAACCCCGAAAAACGCAGTGTCTGCCATTCCGCCTGGGTATAGGCCAGCGACCGCCGGAAAATGCGCGTCGAGGCGAAGGCCGAGATGGCGCACCAGGCCGAAAAGAATGTGTACCAGATGCCTCGCATCCCGTATTTGTAAATAACCCCGCTGATCCACATCGGAGTGTCTGTGGCCGAATGGGTGGCATATACCGATGCCGCCGGAAGCCACCAGGGAAGCCCCCGGCCGGCCAGAAAAAAATCCGACAGGGATCTCTTGCCCAGACGGTAGAAAAGCACTCCGCAGACAACCATGAAGGCGATAAAGACCACCAGCCAGAACCAATCCAGAAAATGGAAGACGACCATCCGATTACAGATCCTCCGATCTATACGGGATCACAGCGCACCCGAAATGATGGTGCAAACCGGGCGCATCATCTCACCCCCACTCCCCTTCGGCCACCGGGACCACCCGGCCGCCTACCCGCACTTCGATCTTTTCACCTTTGCCCGATGCATCGAGGAAAAGGAGCGAAGGCCTTCCGATCTCATATCCCTGCTCGACCCGCACCTTCACTTCATCTCCCTCGAAATAGCGGTGCTTCACCAGATAGCCGGCCAGGCATCCGTTTCCACTGCCCGTCGCCGGATCTTCGGGAATATCGTAGTAATCCACGAAAACCCGAACGTTGAGATCGTTTTCTTCATGATAGGTCTCGGGGCAGAAAAGCAGAGGAGCTTTCGCCCGGCTGTTTTCCACCATCCGGAAGAAGGCATCCCGTACCACCCGCGCTTTTCGCATGGACGCCAGTCTCTGTACGGGAACGATCATGAAGGGAAGACCGGTGGAAACATCCTGAACAGGATAATGCGCATCGAGCTCATCCGGCGCCAGACTCAAAAATTCCGCCACCTTCTCCGGTGGAAACACCTCACCGAAATCAGGGGCCTTCTGCTTCATCTGCAGCCGATCCACCCGCCCTTCCACATAATGAATGGAAACCGGTATCCGCCCCACCGCAAGATTCAGCCGAATTTCGCCGACCGACCGACCGACGACGTCCCGTTGCAAAACGAATGCGGTTCCCAGCGTCGGGTGCCCCGCGAAAGGGACCTCCCGGGCGGGAGTGAATATCCGCACATCATAGCCGCCGTTCCGCTGCTTATCGGAAAGGATGAAGGTGGTCTCGGAAAAGTTCGTTTCCTTTGCGATGGACTGCATCTCCTCATCCGACAACCCCTCGGTATGCCGGAACACCGCAAGCTGATTGCCCGCATAACGCCGCTCCGCAAAAACATCCACAATCGAAAATATCGGTTTGCTCATAATCTCCTTCCATGCCGCCGCCCCGCGATCTGAATCCGTAATCCAACCTCTTGGACGGGTATTTATTTTCATCATAGCGAAAAAATGCAAGTCAAAGCAATCGAATGATTTCTCTTCCATCGACGAAAATGAAATCCTTGACCCCGTCGGAATTCGAACATACACTCTGCTTAGGATCTATCCCGGGAAAGCCGCTGAGGAGGCCAACATGAAAAAACATACCGTCTGGTTCGTTTTCTTTTTGATCATCATGTTATGGGGATGCCGACCGGCCGGCGACGACATCCGTTGGCTCGATTTCGAAGACCTGACTCACAGTTTGGGAAACGAGGCCCGACTTTCCGTCGCATTCGACATAGATGATACCCTGCTCTTTTCCAGTCCGGGGTATTATTACGGGAACGTGAAGTATTCTCCCGGCAGCGACGATTACCAGTACGATCCCGCTTTCTGGATGGAGATGAACAACGGATTGGATCGATTCAGCCTGCCGAAGGACATCGGCTTTCGGCTTCTTCGATTCCACCGGGAACGCGGCGACGACATCCATTTCATCACCGGGCGCATGCCCAGCGAGTATGAAACCGTCACGGCTCTTCTGGCCCGGGTTTTCGATCTCACCGATCCGAATCCCGTAATCTTTGCGGGCTTCCGGCCGGGAGAAAACCTCAAGATCGCGCCGCTCCGCCGGCATAAGATCGATATTTTTTACGGAGACGCCGATTCCGATATCGCCGCCGCGCAAGCCGCCGGCTGCCGCGGCATCCGCATCCTGCGGGCCCCCAACTCCACCAACAAACCGATCCCGGTTCCCGGCTGTCTGGGTGAGGAGGTGCTGCGGGATTCCGCCTACTGATCCGTTATAAGGAGATCACCGTGTCAGTTTCAAACGCCCCTTTCCGAACTGATTATCCTTTCCGGACGGCCCCAATTCTTTCACCCTGCCTTCGAGGATCGTCTTTATCTGATCGAGGGTGTAGGGCGTTTTCCCCATCAACAGTCCGAAGGCTCCGGCCACATGCGGGCAGGCGGCCGAGGTCCCGTTGAAGCCCTGGCTTCCGTAGGCGTTGCAGGAAACCACGGAGGGCGCCGCGATGTCGGGTTTGATCCGGTTGTCGACGGTCGGTCCCTGGGAGCTGTAGGATTCGAGGATATCGCTCTGCCAGTGAACCGCCGCCACCGTCACACCCCGCGGCGAATCCGCCGGGGTCGCCAGACTCCGGGACATGGAGCGGTACTGCAGGTTTCCATTATGAGTGGGGATCCACACATCGAAGATCACTTTTTTATTGGCCTTCTTTTTCTTGATGGCAATTCCCCAATCCCGCGTCGCGCTGCTGTACCAGCCGCTGATGTATTCATTCGGGCGCTGAGATCCTGTCTGGGAGTTCGAGGATCTTGCGACATTCAACCACGAGGAACCGCTTCTTATGTAGAGGTAAAGATCGAAGTCCTGGTTGGAGCCGGTGTAGTTCACTCCGGTCCAGGTTCCCCAGTCGTTCCACTTCATCTGAGCGGAAACGATGTAATAGGCCGAAACGTTGAAATTGAGGATCTCGTCGCCCCCGGAAAAATTGTGCCAGCCGTCGTTGTCGGGATCGTTGAAGGTGCCGCGCCAGTGGTCGCTGGCTCCGTTTCCGGCGGAGATCACGTACGTCAATCCGGCATCGGCCGCTTTTTTGACAAGCTCACAGAACGGTCCGGTCCCGTCGCCGGCCCCGTCAATGTATGAGCCCATGGAATAGGAGATGATCTGAACACCCTGGTCGATGATCCAGTCGATGGCGTTTTCCATTTCCACCAGCGTGCCGGAGTTGACCAGCCACAATTGGGCATCCGGGGCCATGTCGTGGACGATCTCGGCGCATGCGGTCCCGTGTTTAGAGGCGTAGATATTACCGTCGGCCCGGAAAGAGCGGGCGGTGACCGAAGCCGGCAGGTCGGTCCCCAGCAGGGCTTCATAGTCCTTGAAGCCGGCGTCGAGGATGCAGATCTTGGCGGGATTCGGCGACCGGTAGCCGGACAGCGCATGCCACTGATCGGCGCCGGTCACGGCGACGCCTTCGCTGGTCACATCAAAAGTCATGGGCTTGATGGGAAGCCGCACATATTTCACGGTCGGCAGCAGCACGAAATTCATCAGCGACGACAGCGGCACCATGCTCTGAACCTTATGGTTATGGGATGTTTCCACACGCCCGCCGAGGCTTTCGACCTGACGCTTGACCAATCCGGCCGCCGTACGCGCCTGACCGGCGAGACCCTGATAGTCCGCTTCAAGCACCACGCGGATATCGTCTCCGTCCATGTCGATTTCCCGCTGAAACGCAAAATTCCGCGCGGCGGGAATCCCGTCCCGCTCGGCTTTTTCCATCAATTTGAACAGGAGATGTTCCATCTTGGGATGTCCCTCCCGCTGGTCGATCTGCAAAGGCTCAAGGTCGGTGATTTCCAGCGATGAATTCTGTTGAGAAACCATCCGCGGAACAAATATCAGGGAAGCAGCCAGGAGAATGACAGCCGTTCCCGGAATCACTTTTTTCTTTGTGTTTATTTTCATCGGTATCTCCTAACGCCTTAAAAACAATACTTCAAACCCACCGTAGCCACCACGGCGCTTAAACCGAGATCATCGAGATCTTCTCCGGTTTGTGTTCCCGTGACCGCTTCCGTAAGCTTCCATGTTCCCGTCCCCGTCGCCAGAATATAGCGGACATCCAGATTGACGATCAGTTGGGGCTGGAGAGAGTAATCCAATCCGAGCCCGGCATGAAAACCGATACCGCTGTCCACCGACTCTTCAACTGAAAAGCCCAAGGCTTCCCATTCGGCGGCCGGACCGTCATCCAAAGAAAACGAATTGAGGTGATAATTCACGCCTCCCACCGCATAGGGCGTCATCTTGTCGTTTAGGGGGAAGCTTCCCTTAAGGCTCAACTGAAGCGCTGTCACCCCCAATTTTCCGTCACTGAGTCCGTCGGGATCTCCCGTGACTTCACTCTGATACAGGATGCCGCTGACCTCGACGCCGAGTTTGGACGACAGCGCATACCCGAGGACTGCACCGAATGCAAGCCCTCCCCCGAACTGGGCATCCGTCATCATGGAGTACCCCGCTCGAATCCCCGCCTGAAGCTTCCCCCCGGAAGCGGACTGCGGGTGTGGAGCTTTCGGAGTGGGGGCGACAGGCCGGGCTCTTCTCTGAGAACGCCGCTTATCCTGAACGGCGGGGGTTACCGGCGCCGTTCCGGTCGCCCCTAAAGGCTCCACGGCATCCCGGTGTATATAGGCGCTGGAAGCTCGGCCGCCCGCCGCTGACGGCAGCAAGACCTCGTACCAATCCCCGGATTGGGATTGACAGCGCAGGACCATTCCGGAAGGGAGCTCACGGATAAGCCGCGCATTTCCGTCAGGTGCCGATCGAACCACGGCATTTTCCCTGATCACCCGAATCCGTTCGGGGAGAGCAGGAGCCGCCGGCGTCATGGCGGCGCCGCTCACGAGTTTGACCAACTGTTTATGGATATACCCGGATATGATAAAACCGCTCTCATCCCGGGGAAGCGTCACGTTGTACCAATCTCCGGATTCCCCTTTGATCGTGAGAATGGTCCCTTTGTCCAGAACCCGTATGATGTCGCTGTTCAGATCGGGTTTCAGTCGTATCCGCGCCCGGGGAACCATAATTTCCGCCCGCTGCTCTTGAATTGCAGCCGAGGTTCCAACGCCGGCCGACAGGATGGCCAGGATGAAAAAGAGAACGGCCTGTCCGGCACGATGAATCTTTTTATGCTCCACCACGAATCCTCCTTCAGATAAATTTCTTTTTTAAGGCCTGCGGGAAATCAGGAAACACTCCGACCACGAAATGCTTTTTCAAGTGAACGTCTAAATTGAATCCTGTATCGCAATCCCTCAAGACATATTGCAAAGGTTCAATGGAATTGTCAAAGCTTTTATTCGCCGACGTAAACAATTTCATAATGTTCATTGACAATCCTGATTCCCCTCCGCTATAATGCCCCGGATGTCTAAGATGGAAACACGCCGCAAAAGCCTCAGCGCTTACCTCACCTCTTTTCTGTGGTGGGCGGGTCCTTCCGCCCTTTAATCCGTCTTCCCCTGCCGTTTTTTGAATCTTATTCACATCCGGTGTTCTATTCCGGCATGTGAATATTTTCCCATATCAATCCATTTAGAGATAAATGAAACGCAGCAAGGAGAATTTCTCATGCAACGATTTGCCACCCGCAGCAGCGATTACCTGCCGCAGAATTTTTACAATATCAAGGCGGACCTCCCGGAGCTCCCCAAACCACCGCTTCACCCGGCAACACGGGAGCCCCTGAAGCCGGAAGATCTGGCTCCGCTGTTTCCACGGGGATTCATCCGTCATGAAATCAGCCGGGAACGCTTCGTGCCGATCCCGGACAAGGTCCGGGAAGCCTTTTCCGCCTTCCGCCCCACTCCGCTGATTTACGCCTCGGAGCTCAAACGGCAGTTGGATACCCCGGCTCATATCTTCTATAAATACGAAGGAGCGGGGCCTACAGGAAGTCATAAAAGCAACACCGCCATCGTTCAAGCCTACCTGGCCGCAAAAGAAGGCATAAAAAGACTCACGACTGAAACCGGGGCCGGCCAATGGGGTTCAGCTCTATCCCATGCCGGTTCGATTTTCGGTTTGGATGTCAAAGTCTTCATGGTCCGTATCAGCTACCGCCAGAAGCCGGGACGCCGGATCATGATCCAGATGTTCGGAGGGAATGTCATGGAAAGCCCCAGCGACCTCACGGAATCAGGACGGCGTTACTTTCGGCAAGATCCCGATCACCCGGGAAGCCTGGGGATCGCCATCTCGGAAGCCGTTGAAATGGCGGCTCAAAACGACGATGTCAAATATTCGCTCGGATCGGTTTTAGACGCCGTCATGCTGCATCAAACCGTTATCGGACAGGAAGCCCGATCTCAAATGCGGGAGCTGGGAGCGGAGCCGGACGTCGTGGTGGGCTGTGTGGGCGGCGGATCTAATTTCTCAGGACTGTCCTTTCCCTTTATCCGGGATAATCTCACCGAGGGACGCTCCACCCGCTTCATCGCGGTGGAACCGGAAGTCTGCCCGACCCTGACGAACGGCAATTTGAAATATGATCACGGCGACAGCGTCGGCCTGACGCCTCTTCTCTACATGCATACCCTGGGCATGGACTTCATTCCCCCTCCCATCCACGCCGGAGGTCTTCGCTACCACGGGATGGCGCCGCTCGTCAGTCACTTGGTTCGCTCCGGTATCGTCGAAGGACGCGCCTACGGCCAGGAAAAAGTTTTTGACGCAGCCCGGCTCTTTCTCAAGGCCGAAGGGATACTGCCTGCGCCTGAATCATCTCACGCCATTGCCTCCGTCATCGATGAAGCTCTCGCCGCAAAGCGGGAAGGGATCGAGCGCGTGATCCTTTTCAATCTATCGGGCCACGGTTTCATGGACATCAATGCCTATGATCGATGAACGCACTCCTTTCCACTCCCAAATCGAAAGGAGGGCATTAGTGTGAACTTCGGAGGGAAGACCGTTGGAATCCGGTCGGCGCGAATGAGCCGCGCCGGCCGGATTCCCCCTCCCGTTTCAGTCGAACCTTTCGTTTCTTTGAAGACACGAAAACCGGTTGAAGCCCGCCACGTAAAAAGATCGACATTAAGGAAAAAGAAGAGCGGATTACATTCCCGGGGTCAGGGATTTCTGGCGTGGATCTCGACGATGCGGTTTTCTCCATCATAATCGAGACGGCCGAATTTATCCAACCATTCCAGCAGAACCTGTTTGAGAGGACGATTCGTATCCGTGGTCCCGGATATCGGGAAACCGAAATACTTATCTTCCGCATGCCCCGTCACATAGCTGTTGCTGACGGCGGTGTAAATCGCATCCGGGTGAAGCACTTCGCCTTCCTTGACCAGAATTTCATCGTTGACGACCACGGCTTGAACCCGTTGTCCCCGAGGCCTTTCCGATTTCGGATAATAGGCATAATGAATACCCGACATCTGCAGCCGATCCCACCCGCGTTCGATATCATGTTCCAGAACATCCTTGACCTGCTGTCCGCTTATTTTAAACGTTATCAGTGTATTGTCGAATGGAGAGACCTTATAGACATCTCCTTTCGTGATCGGTCCGGCCAGGATGTCGGAGCGAATACCGCCTGAATTCTGAAACGCGATCTTAGCCCCGGTTTCCCAGCGCATGGCATCCGTGATCCAATTTCCCAGAGGGCATTCCACCGGGCGGCCTTTTCGATGTTGATCCCATTCGGCCTTGCCGACCACACGGTTGAACTCATCGCTGACGGATTTCTGAAGCTCCTCCACCAGTTCACTTACGGATTCGGAAGGTTGAAGCTCTTCATCGGCCCACAGCCAAATCAGGTTGCTGTCGAAATCGACGACTTTATCATCCTTAACCTCAACCCGCAGACAGCCCAATGTTTTCTGGTGCCCGAAGGTGGATTGAACCAAAACTCCACCGACATTCTTGAAGCGTCCTTCCTCGGACGCCGTAAGAACGACATCGATACCCGAAACCTCCCGAGCCACCTTTTCACCCACATTAAATTTCGAATGCAGCAGGACCACGATCAAATCCGTTCGGTCATCCATTTCCGCAACCAACGACTGCAGGGAGGGGATAATCGGGACAACGTCAAGACCCTCAATGCGCGGCGTATGAACTTCGATCAGAAAATTTTCTTCCATAACGGCGACAACGCCGATACGGAGCCCGCCTCGTTCGAAGATATGATAGGCTTTTTCCGCAAAGCGTTTGCCTGACTCCTTTTCCACGATATTTGCCATAATGACGGGAAAATCAGCCAAAGCCGTAAGCTTGCGCAGATTTGAAGTCCCTTGATCAAAAGCATGATTTCCATAAGCCCACAGGTCATATCCGATTCTGTTCAGAAATTCCACCATGATCCCGCCCGCAACTCCGCGGTAATCGATGCGCGCGGCGATGGTACCCGTCATGATGTCTCCACAATCGAGCAGAAGCATGTGTTCTTCCCGGGCGCGCAGATGATTCACGTAATGGCTGAGGGCTTCCATTCCCCCCACCAACCTCATATCCCCGTTGGTGTTCCATTTATAGGGCTTATAGATCCCGTGCATATCATTGGAATGGACCAGTGTAACCGTCTGAGAGATGCCGAACGGCGCCGTCCCCAACAGCACGACGGACATCAGAACAAACAGCAGCAGATGAAATAATCGCTTAAAATCTTTCAAATTGACGTTTGCTCGCGAATATGCCGACCTCACGATATTTCCGGTATTGATGCTTTGATTCTTTGTTACGGAATATTATACTTATTTCCAACAAAAAACCAAACACCCTTGATTGAATTATTCATGAAATATGCCGATACGTATGAAGAATATATCCATAAAATACTGCTTTTTTCTTAATACGAGGGTGGGGCGGGTCGGCCACCCTCCGGGCACGCCAATCTCACCATGTCAACTGCGTTGTGGCCCGATCGAAGTAGAGAACTACGCCTCACGAGCCACTTCCTTGTTGCCACGGCAACCTTGACGTGTGAATAATCCAATCTTTTCTGCAGGGAAAAAACATCCTTTGTATATCCGGATCAGCCAATGACGTTTTTATCAAGTAAGCTGAGATGGATGACACAGGGAACCGCCCTCGTATTAAGGTATTTTCAGCCAAATCCCGTATTGAAGCCATACCATTCATTAAACGTATCAAGGCTCCATATTTTTTAGGCGGTGTGAGATGAGGAGTGCCATAAGAGATTTAGCCTGAAAATCGCTGTTTTCGAAGGAAGCCTCCTAAGGAGGCGGTCGAGTATGTTTGAGTCCCGTAGGGACGAGTTACGCAGACGCTGAGATAGCTGTGATTTTCACGGCGTTAAAAATCGCGTCTAAACGACGATCTCACACCGCCGTTCCTCCCACCCACCCTCATATTAAGGAAAAAGCAATATCCAAGGGCCCAGCACATGCCTGGATGAGCCACGGAGCAAGATTATGGTAGCGACAAGGAAGCGGCTCGTGAGGCGTACTAAGGTACGCCGATCGGGCCTCAACGACGTTGATGCCGTGAGATTGCTTCGCCCGGAGGGGGAAGAATGTCGATTATTAATAAAATGGTTTTAATTAACTCTTATCGACATTCTTCATGGCTCATTCAGGCATAAATAAACAATTTATTTGTCGATGATGGATGCCGCCACAACATTCGCCACCTTACTCCTCCAGGAGATGACCTCCCCCTTGTCATCGGGATGAACCCGATTGGTCAGAAAGATGATGAACGTGCCGGTGTCGGGATCCAGCCACATCGACGTTCCGGTATATCCGGTGTGGCCGAAAGCCGCAGGGCCGAAAAGATCGCCCCCACTGCTGGCGTAGGGAGAATGGAGGTCCCAACCCAATCCCCGCCCGGAAAATTCGGTGCGTGGGTATACGGACCGCATCCGTTCCACGGTCAGAGGGCTGAGGATTCTGATTCCTTTAAAAATGCCTTCATTCAACAGCATCTGCGCAAACACCGCCAGATCATCCCCGGTGGAAAACAGACCGGCGTTACCGGAAAGCCCCCCCAGCAGGTATGCCAATGGATCGTGGACGACACCTCTAAGCAAAGAGCCCCGATAAAAAGCGGTCGGAACACAGCGGGAACGCAGATTCTCAGGCGGCCGGAACATGGTATCGTTCATTTGGAGCGGCATGAAGATATGCTCCCGGCAGTACTCGTTAAGGTCTTTCCCGGAAGCTTCCCGCACGATCCGCGCCAGCGTGATGTAGCCGAGACAACTGTAATCAAAAGCTTCACCGGGCGGTCCGTTTCTTGGGATTACAGCGATGGCGGCGGTCAGCGCATCAAGCGAACAGGGGCTTCCCAGCTTTTCTTCGATCCGTGGGGCGGGAACGTAGGGAGGGAGTCCTGAAGTATGCGTCAGCAGGTGCCAAAGACGAATATCCCCATTGCTGTTCGCTCCACGTTTCCTGTAGGGCTTGAATTCAGGGATGAAATCCGAAACTTTGTCTTCCAGGCGAAGCTTTCCCTGCTCCACCAACAGCATAACGGCGGTGGCGGTGGCAACCGGTTTCGTCATTGACGCGATATCGAAGATCATCTCCGGCTGCATGGGACGGGGTTCGGGCTGCCGCTGACTGAGACCGAACGCCTTCCGGTATACGATCCTTCCCTGCCGCCCGACGAGGAGAACGGCGCCCGGAAAATCCCGGGCATCCACCGCCGTCTGGACCAGATCGGTGAGCCGATCCAGTCGTTCCTGGGACATACCGACATCCGAAGGTTTAGCGAAAGGGAGCCGCTGCCCCCATGCGGAAGGCAGAAACATGCAGATAAATATCCATATGGAGAGAAGATGAATACAGCGGGGCGGATTTGACGCCGATAGTCTCATCAACAAGGAAAATACCCTGCTTCGAATGCGGCGTCAAGCTGAAATTCTCAACGAGAATCCAGGCCCCGCTCCGGCAGGCCGTCAATCGCTATCGAAACAATCCGATGATCGGCCGGATCGGATGAAGGCTTATTTCCCGCGGATCTCCGCTATTTCCCCTTTTCATAACCCATAACCGTGTAGTAGATCGCACGGTCAAAAAAAAGGATGACCCGGTGATTGAGCTTCAGCGCTTGCGTCAGATCGAGAACGGTGTCCAGCAAACCTTCCGACAGCACCTTCCGCCACAGGAATCGGCGTGTCATGGCCAGGGCTTCCACCACTTCAGAAAGCAGAAATCCTTCCTCACGACGCTGGGCTCCGAGAGCCATATAGTGTTTGGCGATGTCGGCCTTGGTGGTTTCCCTTGAAATCCATTTCCCCAGCTGACTGTACACATTGTAGGCCCGGCGGTACAGCTCATCTTCATCCCAGGTGTGATACTTGGGCGTGTCATCGGATGCCCGAATCTCGCGAATGAAGCGCCTGGTCAACTCGTCGGCGCTGTTTTCGATGAGCTCGACCAGACGCTGTGACTCATAAATCTCGGATAAAAACCTATCCTTTTGTTGAGTATCCAATTCCCCTCCTTCATTACTAAATATAGAAGCGGGAGCTGGATTGTCAATCCTGCGTAATTGAAAAGACGGAAGGAATTCGGTCAGATTTTTCTTGCCAATTCCACGGAGTCCGAGTCGGAATCCACCGCCCAGTATCCCGTCAGCTTATTTCCCTCCAGGGTCAGGACCATGTCAACCACAGTGACCCCGTACCCATCATCAAACAAAAAATTGAAGGTCAGCTTATTTCCGGAAAAAACGATATCGTTTAATTCGGTATCATTCAGGATCCCCGTAGAATCGGATATTCTCCCCGTCAAAACGTCATC
>CAYSQW010000018.1:40125-54490 GCA_964433135.1 uncultured Eubacteriales bacterium | reverse complement strand
AAGCCATAACGGAATTGAGAAGCTTGCCTTGGTGGAGATAGACGGGTTTTTTCTGGACGAAGTCGGAAACGCAGATATAAAGGGGAATTTTTGTATCTTTGAAGGACTTACTCCCGAGATAGTTTTCAGCTAAAAAATCCCTGATTTTCTTTCCTTTAATTATTGAGACCTTGGGATTGTTGAGATCGACCAATTTGAGAAAATCGTTGCGAGATAAATTTTTGGAGAGGCTCATGAGAGAATCGACTTCCCCATGGATAGAATAAAATGCGCCTATCAATGCACCGATGCTGGAGCCGCTGACAGCGGATATCTCGATCCCTTCCTTCTCCAGCTTTTTAATGATGGGAATGATGGCATATCCCCGGACAGCTCCACTTCCCAAAGCGAGTCCGATCTTTTTTTTCGACATTGCAAAACTCGGTCTTCACTGATTTATACTATTTTTCCTCACCGCTGCTCAAGTTTTTTCTGGAACGAATATGAATACGATTCCCGCTCGAATACCCGACGGTGTGTTTCACAACTCACGGCTGTTTATTTATTCTCCGGCATCATATTCAGATTTTTTCCGTAATAGAAACACCTTATCCGTATGAGTCGAGGGATTATTCATAACGGGTTGATTCAGCTTTATTACATTAAATAATTCAATTTCAGCCGGAGGATCGGAAGCGCCTTATGCCGGCATGCTGCAGCCTAACACCCCCTGGACGGAAATGGTCATCCTTTTTCTTCATGTAATCACGCCTTCGGATGAGGGCCCTCTTCTTTCCTGACGGATAAATTGAAAGAGATGCCTCCGCCTCTTCGGCATAGTAATGTTATAAAGCATTTCAGATTACATTTTGGGATGAATCAGGAAGTGATTTCGGCTTGATTTTTAGTATCTCCTGCTATAGCGTAAAAAAAAGCGTTCATATCCATGAAGGAGGTTTTACAGTGAACTCATCCAAGACATTCGTTTTGATATGTCTCATCCTTTTTCTTGCGGCCGCTCCTCTGAAATCACAGGACGACTGCTCCAGTTTTCTGGTCACCAAAGGCGCGTCGCAGGACGGTTCCGTCATGATCACCTATACCTGCGATGGAGAATTCCTCCCGCATCTGGAATATCTCCCCGCCCGTGATCATGAACCCGGCGAATCCATATCCATCCGCGGACGAGACGGTAAATTGAAAGGGAAAGTTGCTCAAGCGGCGCATACTTACGCCGTCGTCGGCCTCATGAACGAGCATCAGCTGGCCATCGGGGAAACCACCTTCGGCGGCCGCAGGGAACTTGTCAATCCCGAGGGACTGCTCAATTACTTCACCTTGATGAACTTGGCGCTCCAAAGGGCAAAAAACGCCCGGGAAGCCATCGACGTGATGGCTATGCTGGTTGATGAATACGGCTATGCCAGTTCGGGTGAATCCTTTTCCATCGCGGACACCGAGGAAGCCTGGATCATGGAGATGATCGGTCCCGGTCCCGGCGGTCACGGAGCTCATTGGGTGGCTTTGAGAATACCTGACGGCTGTATCTGCGCTCATGCCAACATGTCGCGGATCGGAGAATTCCCGCTTGACGATACGGAGAATTGCATTTATTCCTCGGATGTCATTTCTTTCGCTGAGGAAAAAGGGTTTTATGATAAAAAATCGGGGAAACCGTTCAGTTTTCGCTATGCGTATGATCCTCCCAAACCTTCATCGCTGAGGACATGCGCCGCCCGGGTATGGAGCATGTTCCGACGCAATGCGCCGTCACTTGAGCTTTCCGCGGATTTTCAACGCGGCATCGAGGGCGCCAAGCCTTATCCCCTATGGATCAGCCCCGACAAGAAGCTTTCGCTGCGGGATGTCATCTCCACCATGCGCGACCATTATGAAGGTACGGAATACGACATGACGAAAGGGATCGATGCCGGTCCTTTCGGCTGCCCGGTCCGCAGCCGGGGACTCACTTGGGAAGTGGACGGCACCGAATACAGCTGGGAAAGACCGATATCCACTCAGCAGACGGGCTTCTCTTTCATCTCCCAATCCCGCGGATGGCTTCCCAATCCCGTGGGAGGAGTCTACTGGTACGGAGTGGACGACACGTATACGACCTGCTACATGCCCCTCTACTGCGGCATCACGGATCTTCCCCATCCTTTTACCGTTGGCGATCTGCAGAAATTTTCCTGGGATTCAGCTTGGTGGGTTTTCAACTTTACGGCCAATTACGCCAACCTGAAATACGCTTACATGATCCGGGACATCCAGGCCGTCCAGAAACGACTCGAGGATCAGTTCATCGCTCTACAGCCGGTGATCGAAAAGACCGCCCTCGAACTCTACCGGAACAATCCCGATCTCCTGGACGAATACCTTACGAATTATTCGGTCGGCCAGGGGGAAATGGTCGTCAAGAGATGGATCGAGTTGGGAGAATTCCTGCTTACAAAATACAATGACGGCTATGTAAAAGATGAGAACGGACGTCCCCGCGGAGAGGGATATCCCTCCGCCTGGCTGCGCGAGGTCCTTAAATCCAAGCCCGAACAATTCAAGCTGCCCACCTGGGGAGACAATAAAAAGGACGGACGCCTGAACTGATCAATATGATCCGAAATCCCGGAAAAAAACATTTGAATCCGTAAGCCGCGAAATTCAGTCCGGGCCTGGTTTCATCTCTCTTCGGAGCCCTGACCCGACAGGTTGCATAAATAGAGTCGTTCGCCTATGATAATCCCGCCGGTGGAGTATCCGCCCGCAAAAATGGTCGAAAATACGATGAAAGCTATTCAAATCATCCGTCCCGGCAGTATGGAATTGACGGAACTCTCCGTTCCCGCCATCACATCTCCAGGCCAGGTTCTGGTCCGTTTGCATGCGGCAGGCATCAGCCGTCATCACACGCGACGGGTATATAAGGGTCTTTTCTCCGAAAGCACCTCTATAACCTATCCCTGCCCGCCCGGGTATCCGGGAAGGGAAGGCTGCGGAGAAGTCGCCGCCGTCGCCGCGGACGTCGTCGATCTCTCACCTGGAGACCGGGTATATCTCTGTGAACTCATCGCCCCTCTCTATCAGGAATATATTCTCACGTCCTCTCAATGGCTCCTCAAGGTCTCCGCTTCGCCGCCTTCTTCCGCTCTGGCGCCGACATCTCTTTTCGCCCGTATGCTGGCACTTCTGGAACGCGGGGATCGTCTTTTTCGCGCACACTGCGTGGTGATCGGATTCGGACCGGCGGGGAGAGCCGCCGTACAGTGGCTCCGTGTTCTCGGCGCCCGCATGATCACGGTGATCGAGCGGGATGAAACACGGATGGAGAAGGCGGCATCTTTGGGAGCGGATGTTGTGATCCAAGCCGGCGCCCGCGCCGATCTGGAGAGCCTTCGCGCCGTTTCTCCGGGATCGGTGATCGAATGCTCGGGAACACATGACGGAATGCAAACGGCATTTGAGCTGGCGGCACGGGAAGTTCTCCTGTTCGGCTGCAGTGATGTCCCCTTCACGGTAAATCAATCGCTCTGGTTTCATAAAAACCTCTCTATCATATCTCAATCCGGATTCGACTGGAGGACTTGGGAAAAAACCACCTCCTTTGTCAACCGAGGATTGATCCGCCCCGGAGATCTCGTCAGTCAGGTCCTTCCCTTCGGCACTCGATCTCTGGAAAAGGCACTGGAAGGCCCGATCGAATCAGACGCCTGCAGAAGTGTGCTGGATTTTTCCCGCTAGAACCCTTCAAGACCGAAATCAAACAGCTCAAAAATATTTTTTACACAAAAATCACTCGACTGGCCCGACTCATTTATAGAGGAGGATGCTTTCATGGCATTATCAATCAATTCCGGATGCGGCCGGCGAACATGAAAAGTGAAAAAGAAATCGAAGATTGGCTTCGTGAAACGCTCGAGCCTCCTCACCAAACGAAGCCGCAAAAACATGAAGTCCAAACCGAAGTCGACAAATTGGTTGAAGAACGCCTTTCCGAATTCAAGCCCGGCGGATCACGCGCTCAAAGAACGCCTCATGCGGACGCGAATTCCACATCATCATTATCCGCGGCCACTGAATACGCTTCATCACCCGACCCTCCTCTTTTCAAAGATTACGCCGCCCGGCCCCGATCCTCCCTGAAAGCCCCTTTCATCATCGCGGCTATACTGGCTGTCTGCTTCGCGGCGGGCTCGATCGTGATCATGCTCACAAGGACTTCAAAAACATCTTCGCCCCCAAAAGCCGCAAGCACGGCCTTTGCCGTCCCTTCCCGAGAATCCCGCCTTTCTCCCGCAGGCTCTCAAGCCGTATCGGGGAATACCCGACCCGACACCGATTCGATTCCTGAAAATCCGGCGGACATTTCCATCTCGAATCCCAATGAATCCTCCGTTGAATCCCCCGATCCCGGTACGGCTTCCTCTCCGGTGGAGGATGAATTTCTTTTGGAGATCGAGTTCCCTATCCCGCCTCTGATGGAAAGCCCGCGGGAAATTCCGCTGTTTTCCGATCCCGCGAACACATCACCTGAAGGCGGGACCAAGGGAGCGGATCGAGCCGAAACACCTCAACGCTATAAGGAGTCTCCCGAATCCCACGCCCAAGAAGCTCCGATCCCGGCCTTCACCGATGAACAATCCGGTAACCCGGTCGCTCTCGAATCCCTGGACTCTCCGCCGAAAGTGCTGCGGCGCATCCCACCCGTCTATCCCGCCAAAGCATTTCGACGTGGAATCGAAGGCACCGTGATCATCAACGCCCTCATCTCTGAATCCGGAAACGTCATTCGGACAAAAATCCTGCGCCCGATCAAAGGTGATTTCGGATTCGAAAAAGCCTGCATGAAAGCGGTACGAGAGTGGCGCTTCCAACCGGCGGTCAAGAACGGAAAAAACGTCAAGGTCTGGAGGCCTATTTCCATTGTTTTCAAAAGGAAATAACCATGAGGAGATCAAGATGGCCATGACAAGAGAACAGGAAGCTCTTTATCGAAAGACAATGCTGGAAGCCCGAAAACAGCTGGAAGGTTTCGATAGAGAGCTGCAGCGGGAGCTGAGAAAAATCCGAGAACATCTGGATCAGCTGCAAGAATCAAAAAACCCCTTCAACCGGTTCTATGCGGCGGCAGCCGCTCTCCTGGGGATTTCCGTCGAAGAGGAAACTCACGCGGGGGAAAACACGATCCTTCCGAAAAAATGATTCAAGCCCAAAACCTTGGTCCTATGAGGGAAGCCGTCGTTCATTCCGGCTAAGGACAATTGCCCCGGTGATTTCAAGCACGCTGCTGGAGCGCAAGCTTGTTCAGTTCTTTGCCCCTGGCGATGAGGGTTTCCAATTTATCCAGGATCATGCGCACTTTGATGTTTTCCAACTTCCTTTTTCCACTTTGCTGGTTTTCGAAGTTTTCTTCGAGATAGGCCTTGATCTCATCTTCACTCATCCACGGGCCGATCAGATCATCCGAGCTCAGTTCCTGAATAAGATCGTCGATATCCCGGCCATGCGCCAGGACGTTTCTTTCGTTCAGACTTTGGGTTCGCCAAACCGCATAATCTTCCGCGACATAGCCCGGAAGGGGCCCCAATAACTTTTTAGCGTTGCCCAGCGCTTCCTTAAAAGATTTTTCTCCTTCGCGCAACAGATTCCGCGCCCGGTAATAATCATGAGGTGGGAGCGTAGAGTCGGGGCCGGTCAGACCTTCCAATATCTCGATTGCCTGCGTCAGATTTTCATAAGCTTTGGAGGCCTTTTGATAAATTTGGATATCAATATGTTTCCGCATTCAAATCCCTTATAATTAAAATCGCCGGCTGCCGAGTATATCCCACGATAAACCGGGTGTTTTATATAGCACACGGTCTCTTCGATGTCAAAATCGGACCTGATTCAGGCCGAATTCCATGAATTATCATCGATTTCATCATTTTCCAATTCTACGCCCTGCGCGGAAACCATGGAAAAAAGGCCCGGGTTCTGGCCGCATAGGCGGCGAAATCGGCATTCCCCGCATATTTTTTCTCCAGCATGGGAATCCCGGATACTTTCAGCAAAAGAAACGTGATGACGACCGGACTTATCAACGCCGTCCAACCCCGGGGAACCGACAGCGCCAGCAAAAAAACGCCCCACCACATCGTCACCTCGCCAAAATAATTGGGGTGCCTTGTAAGGGACCACAAGCCCGAAGTCATGATCCGGCCCCGGTTCTCCGGCCTGCGTTTGAACATCACCAATTGATAATCTCCCACTGCTTCGAAAAAGAATCCAACCAACCAGACGCATATTCCCAGGCCGTCTAAAACCTTCAATCCGGAATTCCGGGAATGATTGATGAGGATCACCGGGTAGGCCACACACAACATAAAAAACCCTTGAAGCATAAAAACCTGCAGATAACTGCGGATGAAAAACCATTTCCCCCATTGCTTCCGCCAGGACGCATAGCGAAAATCCTCTTTGCGGTTCCGGTTGCGCAGAAAAACATGTCCGGCCAGCCTCAATCCCCAAGCGAGGATCAGACATGTTGCCAGGATTTCGCGGCCGGAAAAACCGCTCGGCCGGAAAAAGCTTATCAATGCGAGCAGAACAAAACCCAATCCCCACGCAATATCGACAATCGAATTATCCTTCAGCACCATGGCCAGGATAAAAACCAAGGACATGAAAATCCATACGATCGGGGCATGGGCAATCAACAGGGTCAGCATCGATTTCTCCTTGTTTACAGGCGGTGCAGATCATGAAAACATCAAGCAAATGCCTACGGCTCCGATGCCGTTGTGAACCCCCACCACCGGAGAAAGATCCATCACGAATGCGGGAGGGACACCGAGCAGGGATTCAAGCCGCCGTCCATAAAGAGTCGCCCGCTCGGGACTCTGGGCGTGAACCAGGGCATATTTCCAAATTTTCCGCTCGGAAGCCATTCTTCCCACGCTCTCGATGATCTTAGTCATATTGCGGCGGCGGTTGAAAGATTTGCCGAAGCCGACGGCCGCTCCATCTTCCAGGGAAATGATCGGTTTGAGGTTCAATGTTTTTGCCGCCAGTCCCTTCAAGGGACTCACCCTGCCGCCGCGTACCATGTATTCCAGTGTGTTCACATCGACAAGGATACGAAGCTTGGAAATCCACTCCGGAGCTTTCGCCATGATCTCTTCGTGAGAGCCGCCGGCACGGATGGTTTCCGCGATCCGCATGACCAGCAAACCCTCGGTTCCGGTGAGCTGCTTGGAATCGATCACTCCGATCGACTTCCCTGTAAATTCTTCCGCCACCTTTATGGCGGTTCCGAAGAGTCCCGTCAGCCGGCTGGAAATTGTTACCACGATCACGGATGGGTAATGACTAGCCAGAAAAGATAACTGATTTCTGACATCGGCATAGGAGGGCTGAGAGCTGCGAGGGTGAAAAGGATTCGTCTGCAGCATCCTGTAAAAGCGGGGGGCCGTTACGGTAAGTTTATCCAAGAAAAGGCTGTTTCCAAAAGAGATGCGAAAAGGGATGACGTGAATTTGCTCGCTGTCCAGATACTCCATGGGCAAATCACAAGCGGAATCCGTAACCAGCGCGATATCCGCCTTGCGGCAACTCGATGCGGCATGCTGTTTCAACATATCATCCACTTTGATCTGCTCGATGGTTCCAAATCCGTACAGCCGCTCGAATACCGCGGCGGGCCGATCGGTATGGATATGGATCCGGGCCTTTTCATCGGATCCCGCAACGATGGCGGAATCTCCCATTGAAGCGATTTCCCGACGCATGCGCTCCAGCGGCATGCCGCTTCCGGTCAAGAGAGCTTCCGAACAGTAGCGGCACTCATTCTCATCCCATTTGGAATGCACATGAATCTCGGATTCCCGGGCGAAACTCTGGGGACGCTTCAGGTTTCTCAGCCTACCGGATTTGATGAAATGAGTGATGCCTTCAAGAAAATCGACAAAGCCGCGGGCGCCGGCATCCACAACACCCGCCTTGGCAAGTATCGAAAGTTTTTTGGGCGTATCTTTCAAGGATTGCCGGGCGGCTTTGAGTGTGTGCATGAAAAGCTCCGAAAAATCGCTCGTCCTGTCCGCATACCGATGAACGGCTTCGGCCCAATCATGCATGACGGTCAACATGGTTCCTTCGACCGGGGAGGACATGGATTGATAGGTATACCGAACCGCGGATTTGACCCCTTCGGAAAACGCGCGCGTTGACAACTTGGGTCTATTCGAAACCCCCTGATGGAATCCCTGAAGGAATTGAGCAAAGATCAAACCCGAATTTCCCCGGGCACCGGAAAGAGCGCTGTCCACCATGGAGCGCATGGTTATGTGCAAGGACCGATGAGACGAGGCGCCTTCGACGATCGAACGTATGGTCGAAGCCAGGTTCGTGCCGGTATCCGAATCGGGGACCGGAAACACATTGATCTTGTTCAGGTAATCCTTGTCGGCGATAACGGCATTCCCGCCGGCTACAAAGGCATTGAAAAGTCGACTTCCATCGATATATTCAATCTGCATGATCCATCCCATATATCATATTCATTGTACCCCGGTGATGAAGGGAACACAACCGAACGCAACAATCAGGTGAGGATATGGACCAGGTTCAATTGCCCTTTATAATTCTCTGCTTTGGCTCGGACCGCATCCTCCAATGGATATATGACGGCGTTTTCATTCCGCCACCCGACCGCATGGCAGTTTTTACCGGCGAGCAAACCATCCACCGCCGCTCTTCCCATCAGGGCGCCGAGGATTCGGTCGAATGCACTGGGGCTTCCCCCTCTCTGGATATGCCCGATAACCGTTGCCCTCACATCGAAATTGTGAGCTTTGATCTTTGTCGCCAGTTCCTGTGCCTGGCAGGCGCCTTCCGCGACAATGATGATCCAGCTGTGTTTTCCGCGCCGTCGGCCTTTGTCGATTTTCTTGAGGATCTCTTCAATGCTCCAGGGTTCACCGGGCAGCAGGACATCCTCCGCTCCTCCCGCCAGAGCCGAACTAACGGCGATGGAGCCGGAAAAACGCCCCATCACTTCAACCAGAAAGATCCTATCCATGCTGGCTGATGTATCTTTGATCTTATCGACGGCGTCAATGGCCGTATTCAACGCCGTATCGAATCCCAATGTTTTCTGGGAACCATTGATATCATTATCTATGGTGCCCGGAATCCCGATAACCGGAAATCCGAATTCCCGGTGGAACAGCAGCGCACCATTATAAGAACCATTGCCGCCGATCACGACCATGCCCTCGATGCCGTTTTCCAATAAATTGGCGAGCGCGGCCTCACGGCCCTCTTTTTCTAAAAAACGATTCGATCTCGCCGATTTAAGGAAGGTGCCTCCGAGCTCGATGATATTGCTGACATCCCGGGGTTGAAGCGTTTGATAACGACCTTCGATCAGCCCACGGTATCCGTAGGAGATGCCCGCGACTTCCAATCCTTTATAGATCCCGTAGCGCACAACGCTCCTGACGGCGCAGTTCATTCCGGGAGAGTCGCCACCCGAAGTAAGTATCGCGATTTTTTTCATATCGATATGCCTTTTTTCATACGGCCGCCATCCCCACATCCGCGAGGGGAAAGCCGCATGCATCTGTGGATCCGTTTATGCGAAAATTTTTAAATCCTATCTTAACATTAATGTAATAAAACCGCTCAAAAAAAACAATGGGTGTGCGTTCAAATTCCAAGGCGCTTATATCCATCCGGCGGAAAAAAACGTCACCTTGCCTTAACGTCAGTCACTCGGTCCAAGGGTTGAAGAACTCGACCCGGCCTCAAGGGTTCCCTGGTTTTAAGATCATATCGATCGCCCGGGGCAAGAAAATAAAACCGTCCTCCGGGAGGGATATGGCGCCCGACATCGTAAATCGCCACATATCCCTGTCCGATAACGTCAAAACGGTCTTCCTGCACGATAATCGCCGTATCCTCGTCCAGACCGATCCCCAGAATTTCGGGGAATTCTTCGACCACCTCAAGGAGATCAAAGTGGCGATTTCGTTTCAGCAGATGCTGATCGATAGCGACATTTCGAAGAAAACCGAATCCTTCGACATGATCGCCGATCATGATGGTATTGGTTCGCGTGTCTCCTCTGACAAGGAAAGACCCCTGAATGGTGGCGCCGGCCGAAGATCCACCGATCACTCCTCCCCGATCAAGCAACGCTTCCAATTCCCGATGGGTCCGTGTATTCAGATAAGCATCGGCCAGCCGCCATTGGCGTCCTCCCGGAAAAAAAACCCCGCGGGCTTCCCGTATCGGCCGAACGAATTCCGAGGAATCCGCCACGGATCGATCCGTCGTGTGGAGGACCGTAAGCCGGGTCAGCCCTGCTTCCCGGTAACGTTCCAATCCCGACCAGTACTGATCGTAATGCTCGCTTCCACCCGCGGTCGGTATGATAACGACGGGAGAATCCGGACCTCCCGCCAACCGGATAAAATGTTTCATTATATCCGGATCTTTCATGGCCCCCCCGACGATCACCAAGCTTCCTTTCGGAGGTCCCACGGGCGTCAAGTTCCCTCCCCACCCGATTACGGCGACACAGATGATGCCTGTAAAAACAGCGATCGTTCGATGATGGTTCATCCCTCCTCCTTGTTAGAAACGGTTAAACCGACGCAAACTCATGTTTACACGAAAAATAAACTGTGATTAAAATGCGACAGCAGGTCTTCTTCATGCTCGCGGAAATAAGCCACCGCTCCCGGGAGGTTTTCGAGCACATCACTTGCGGTCATCCCATCTTCACCTATCTCTCCCGCGGCTAAATCTCCCGCCAACCCATGCAGGAAAACCCCGGTTCGAAGGGCGTCTTCCAAAGACAGTCCCAGACCGAACATCGCCGCTATCGCCCCAGTGAGGACATCTCCGGAACCGGCCGTGGCCATTCCTGAATTTCCACTGGTGTTGATAAATATACGGCCGTCGGGAAGTCCGATAAGGGAATGCGCACCCTTTAATACGATCATGGCCCCGGAGTTCCGAGCCGCATCGCGAAGCACCTCTATTTTGCGCTCATCGATCTCGGCGGCGGTGCCGTCGATCATACGCGCCATTTCCCCCGGATGCGGGGTGAGGATCGTGGGATGCTTCCGATTTTTCAAAATATTCATATCCCGGGCGACCGCCGAGATCCCATCTCCATCGAGCAGCAGGGGAAGAGGAAGTTCGGCCGCCAGCTCTCGAGCCAGCTCCTGGGTTTCTTTATCGAGGGATATTCCGGGTCCTAAAACCACCATATCCACCTTTGCAGCGAGTTCAAGGATCTTGGATTTATTCGATCGGGCGAGACTGCCCGCCTTCGTCTCCGTGAGCGGAACAAAAACGATTTCACTCCCGCGGCCGGCGATAACAGACGCCAGACCGGCCGGTGTGGCCAAGCGGGAATAACCTCCCCCCGCTTTTAAAAACGACAGGGCGGAAAAATAAGGTGCGCCGAGATAACTTGCCGCTCCCGCAATAAACAGCACATCGCCGAAATCACCTTTATGCCCACTGGGATTTCTCGAGGGGATCGTAACCGGCCGATTGATCTCCACCAACACATCGGAGCGGTCATATAGTGCCGGAGGGAATGAAATATGGGAGACATAAAGCTTCCCGCCGTGAAGGAAACCCGGAAAGAGCAAGTTCCCGATCTTGGGCAGCCCGAAGGTCACGGTCCATTCGGCGCTCACGGCTTCTCCCATGATTCGACCGGTATCGCCATTGATGCCGGAAGGGATGTCGATGCTGAGAACCGGGCGGCCGCATTCGTTGACAAGCCGTATGGCATCACGATATAAACCTTTCACTTCACGTACAAGGCCCGTACCGAACACGGCATCCACAACGGCATCGCATTCACTCAGCGGTTGTCGCAGGTTTTCGGCGGATATAACCCGATTCACATCGATCGGGAGACGAGAGATCATATCGAAATTGCGGCGGGCGGCACCACGGTATTTTGAAGGATCCCCCAGAATGAAAATCCGCGCTTTCCCCCCTTGGGAATGCACCTTTCTGGCCACCACCAATCCGTCGCCCCCGTTGTTCCCCACGCCGCATACGACGGCGAATTCCTTGTCACGGATGCCGAATTCCTTCAACAACACAAAATATGCGGCCTGTCCGGCATTTTCCATCAATATTTCATCGGGGATCCCATATTCTTCGATCGCCCTTCGATCCATATCCCGCATTTCTTCAACCCGGCTGATTTTCATGGATCTCTCCTTTGCTGGGATTTCTTTCAAATTATCGCAGAATGAGGTAGGGCGTCAAGAAAAACAGAGAGGTGCCCTCCCCATCCTCGAAACAGACAGGATCGTTGAATTCCGGATATATTGAAATAGGCTCAGGAATCCACTGAGCTTAGGACCGGGAAGCAGCCGGAAACATCCCTTTCGGGCTGAGAGCATACTCCTCCCCGGATAAAATTTGACCGGTGGTAAGAAAAACCGATGCTATGTGCTATATCTTTACGACGTTTTTAGCTACCGGGCCTCGTTCTCCTTCTTCGATGTCAAAGGTAACTTCGTCACCTTCAGCAAGAGTTTTAAACCCGGGCATGCCAATGGAGGAAAAATGAACAAAGATATCCTGTCCATTTTCCTGCTCAATAAAACCGTACCCCTTTTCATCACTAAACCATTTTACCGTTCCTTTTGCCAAAGCGCTGACCTCCTTAAAAGCTTTTCTGGTCCCTAGCTATGGGGGTATGACTCTGAAAAAGGGAACAGCCTTCTAAGAGAAACCCGCAAGTTAAGCCGGGCCATTTCATAGGAACATACTTCATTCAATAATACCATACTAAAAAAAAACTTTTTTTACAATCATCTGATTAATTTCTTTTAGGGAGAAAAATGCCGTAATTCCATTTCGTGATTTTGTGGACGGGGAGCGTCCCATCACGCGGAACAAACATGACTATCATTTGATACCCCGGGGAGAAGAAGGAACCGCCCGGCTCCCACAGCCAAGCACTTAAGAGCCAAGCCAGCCCCCCTTCATCCCCCTTTTCGCCAATCTCCCCATTCTGGAGGCCTCAAAATGAATCAGCCTGAATGGTTCAAGCCATTTGAGGTGTGACAAGTGTCACCACGTATCACCAATTCGATTAAACTAGCAATAAATATGCCAAATCTTGAATATCCTTCAGAAATCATATTTCCAGGCTCTTTTTATGGGTTTTCAAGAGATATTTTCAATGCACAAGACGGAAAAGGGGTATCGCCCCCATAAAACCGTCTAATAAATTAGACGGTTTTATGGGGATAATCTAAATATTTAGACTTTATTCCGAATTCCTTCAACTTATTGAAAAGGGTGGCTCGGGATATTCCCAGGTCCTGGGCGGTGGCGTCATATTTCCATTCATTGGCAATCAACCGTGCCTTCAGCAGCTGTTTCTCCGCTTTTTTCCGGGCTTCAGCCAAAGTCAACGGTTTACCGACCTCGGTATCATCCAAGGAAGAAAGCTTAAGCAGACGGATCATTTTTTCAGCGGAAACGGTTTCATCCGGAAAAAGGACAATGATCTTTTCAATGAAATTCCTCAGCTCCCGCACATTTCCAGGCCAGGAATAATCGATCAACGCAGCCCGCGCCGCGGAAGTCAGATGAGGAGGGGAACATTTTTTTTCATCGCTCAATCCCTGCATGAAATACTCGATAAGAATCGGAATGTCTTCCTTCCGCTCATGGAGGGATGGAACAAAAATATCGATTACACTCAGACGAAAAAAGAGATCATCCCGGAACTGTTTGTCCCTCACGAGTTGTTTCAAATCTTTGTTGGAAGCGGCCAATATCCGGGCATCAATGGAAACCGCCTCCTTCCCCCCCACGCGCTGGATCTCTCCTTCCTCTATGGCTCGAAGGACTTTTGCCTGAACGTTCAAGCTCATATCCCCGATTTCATCCAGGAATATCGTCCCTCCGGAGGCTTGTTCGAATTTCCCTTTTTTCTTCCGGTCCGCCCCTGTGAACGCTCCTTTCTCGTATCCGAACAATTCCGATTCGATCAGCGTTTCAGGAATGGCGGCACAGTTGACGGCCAGAAAAGGTCCTCCCCCTCGAAGGCTTCGCAAATGAATGGCACGAGCGATCAATTCCTTCCCCACACCGCTTTCCCCCGTGATAAGGATACGGGAGTCGGATTCGGCAATCCTTTCAATCAGCCGAAAGATCTCTTTAAGCGCGGTGGAAACACCCACCATTCTGTACCGTTTCAAGGCATCCTGAAGCAAATTGGACCGTTCCCGGACAAGCCGCGTTTTTTCCAAGGCGTTTTCGATGGTGATCAATATTTTATTGGATTCCACCGGCTTCTCCAGAAAATCGAAGGCTCCCAACTTGATGGAATCAACGGCCTTCTGAATGCTGGCAT